>NZ_AUKW01000002.1:0-656733 GCF_000424965.1 Streptomyces sp. TAA204 | reverse complement strand
CCCGCCATGAGGATCTCCTCCTTGCGGGTGCCCGAAGCGTCCACGTCCACCGCGGGGAAGATCCTCTTCTCCGACAGCTTCCGGTCCAGCTTCAGCTCCATGTTGCCGGTGCCCTTGAACTCCTCGAAGATCACCTCATCCATCCGCGAACCGGTCTCCACCAGCGCCGCGGCCAGAATCGTCAGCGATCCCCCGTCCTCGATGTTGCGCGCCGCACCGAAGAACTTCTTCGGCGGATACAGCGCCGTGGAATCCACACCACCGGACAGGATCCGCCCCGAGGCCGGAGCCGCCAGGTTGTAGGCACGACCCAGCCGCGTGATGTTGTCCAGCAGCACCACCACGTCGTGCCCCAGCTCCACCAGCCGCTTCGCACGCTCGATCGCCAGCTCCGCGATCGTGGTGTGATCCTCGGCCGGACGGTCGAAGGTGGAGGAGATCACCTCACCCTTCACCGACCGCTGCATGTCGGTGACCTCTTCCGGCCGCTCGTCCACCAGCACCACCATCAGATGGCACTCGGGATTGTTCACCGTGATCGAGTTCGCGATCGACTGCAGCACCATCGTCTTGCCCGCCTTCGGCGGCGCGACGATCAGACCCCGCTGCCCCTTCCCGATCGGCGAGACCAGATCGATGATCCGCGAGGTGAGCTGATTCGGCTCCGTCTCCAGACGCAGCCGCTCCTGCGGATACAGCGGCGTCAGCTTGTTGAACTCCGCCCGCGACCGCCGCCCCTCCGGCGAAGCACCGTTGACCGAGTCCAGCCGCACCAGAGCGTTGAACTTCTCCCGCCGCTCCCCCTCACGCGGCTGCCGCACCGCACCGGTGACATGATCACCCTTGCGCAGCCCGTTCTTCCGCACCTGCGCCAACGACACATACACATCGTTCGGACCCGGCAGATACCCCGACGTCCGCACGAACGCGTAGTTGTCCAGGATGTCCAGGATCCCCGCCACCGGAATCAGAACATCATCCTCCGCCACCTGCGGCTCAGCCTCATCACGCCCACCACGCGCAGCAGCCCCTTGGCGCCCGTCACGTCCGCCCCGCGCCCCGCGGCGGTCACGAGGGCGGCCCCCGCGGCCACGCCGTCCGTCACGCCGTCCGTCACGCCGTCCGGACGGGCGCCGGGACGAGCCGTCCTCTCCGGACGAGGGGGAGTCGAGCAGGTCAGTGGAGTTGCTCACCAAGAGACCTTTCCGGTGGGGGAGCGCGTGTCCAGCGGCGGACGCGCGTAGGAGGAGGGAAGCCGCCGTCCGCCGCGCCCCTCCTCGGGGCGATGCGCGCGGACGGGGAACGGCCCACCGCTGTGAACGGTGGACGACCACCCCTGTCAGCTCGGATTTCCCGTACGGGCCGTGCGGAAACACCGGCGGCGGCCCGGGGTGCGGACGGCGGAGAGGTCCGGGGGAACACGGAGGTGGCCCCAGCGGTTCACTTGTAGGCTGCACGTAATCGACCCACCACCGTCTTTCCCGGGAGACTGCATGCCCCAGGCCGACTCCGCCGCCCCGCCCTCCATACCCGGAAGCGGGAGCGGGCGGGAGCTTCCGCACCCGGGGGCGGCTCCGGGGGGAGCGGCGGAGGCCGGCGGGCGCAGTGGCCTGGTGCCCGTGCTGGCCTTCGCGGGGATCTCGGTCGCCGTCATGCAGACGCTGCTCGTCCCCGTCGTGGCGCGGCTGCCCGTACTGCTGAACACCACCACCTCCGACGCCGCCTGGGTCGTCACCGCCACGCTGCTCTCCGGGGCCGTCGCCACACCGATCATGGGGCGGCTCGGCGACCTCTACGGCAAGCGCCGCCTCATCCTCGTCAGCCTCGGTGCGATGGTGCTGGGCTCCCTGGTGTGCGGGACGACCTCGTCACTCGTCCCCATGGTCGCCGGACGCGCCCTCCAGGGCTTCGCCATGGGCGCGATCCCGCTGGGCATCAGCATCATGCGGGACGAACTGCCGCCGGAGCGGATGGGCCCGGCGATGGCGTTCATGAGCTCCTCCCTCGGCGTGGGTGGCGCGCTCGGCATGCCGCTCGCCGCATACGTGGCCCAGCACGCCGACTGGCACGTGCTGTTCTTCGGCTCGGCGGGTCTCGGGCTGCTCGCGATGCTGCTGGTGGTGCTCGTGGTGCCGGAGTCCGCGGTGCGCAGCGGAGGCCGCTTCGACCTGCCCGGCGCTCTCGGGCTCTCCGCCGGTCTCGTCGCGCTTCTGCTGGGCATCTCCAAAGGCGGGGACTGGGGCTGGGGCAGCGCGGTCGTCCTGGGACTCTTCGCGGCCTCGGTGCTGGTCCTCCTGCTGTGGGGGGTCATGGAGCTGCGCGTCGCACATCCGCTCGTCGACCTGCGCAGCACCGCCCGGCGGCAGGTGCTGCTGACGAACCTCGCGTCGATCACGGTGGGGCTCGCCTTCTACGCGGCCACCCTGGTGCTGCCGCAACTGCTCCAGCTGCCCCGCTCGACCGGCTACGGACTGGGCCGCTCGATGGTCGTCGCGGGGATGTGCGTGGCGCCCATGGGCATCGCGATGATGCTCGTCTCGTCGTTCTCGGCACGCCTGTCGGCCGCTCGCGGCCCGAAGGTCTCACTGATGACGGGGCTGGTTGTCCTGGCCGTCGCCTACCTGGCCGGTACGGCCCTGATGGGTGCGGTGTGGCAGGTCGTACTGATCTCCGTGCTCATCGGCGTGGGCATCGGCATCGCCTACTCGGCGATGCCCGCGCTGATCCTCGGTGCCGTCGACCGGTCCGAGTCCGGTGCCGCCAACGGCCTGAACACGCTGATGCGTTCGATCGGCACATCGACCTCCAGTGCCGTCGTCGGCGTCGTACTGGCACACATGAGCACCCCGCTGGGCGGCACCGCCGTGCCGACCCTGGACGGATTCCGTACCTCGTTCCTCATCGCCGCCGGCGCGGCCCTCACCGGTCTGGTGATCGCCTCGTTCCTGCCGGGGCGGGGACGGGGACGGGAGCGGACACACGAGGGCCGGGAGGCTGCCGGACGTCCCGCCCCGGAGCCGGCCGGGGGCTGACGCCGGGGCGGGAGGGCCCGCGGAGCAGCCGGAGAGGGCAGCCGGTGAGGGCAGCCGGTGAGGGCGGTGAGGTGGGCGGCCGGGGAAAACCGGTTGGACCGGTGCGGGCAGGTGCCGAGGATGTCGGGATGCTCTCCGTCCTGCCGCCCTTCCTCGGCGCGTGTCTGCTCATCGCGTTGTCGCCCGGTCCCAGCACCGTGCTGATAATTCGCCGCTCCCTGCGCGGTCGCCGCCACGGAATGATGGCCGTGCTCGGGAACGAGACGGGAGTGTTCATCTGGGGCGTCGTTGCCGCTCTGGGCCTGACCGCGCTGCTCACGGCGTCCCGGCTCGCGTACGACGTGATGCGCTTCTCGGGTGCCGCGGTGCTGATCGTCTTCGGTGTCCAGGCCATTCGTGCGGCCCGGCGCGGCGGCACCTTCGACGTGGCGCCTGAGGGCCGGGCCGGGGCACCCGACGAGCGCGGATGGCGCTCCTTCCGAGCGGCGCTGCTGCTGAACCTCTCCAACCCGAAATGCGCCGTCTTCGCCATGTTCTTCCTCCCGCAGTTCGTGCCGGAAGACGCCCCGCGACTGCCGTTGATGGTGGCGCTTGCGGCCGTGTGGGCCGTGTTCGAGGTGGGCTACTACTCGCTCTACGTGTGGTTCGTCGGGCGGCTGCGGCACGTGCTCGCGCGCCCGGGGGTGCGCCGCAGGCTGGAGCAGATCTCGGGCGGGGTGCTGATGGCACTGGGCCTGCGGCTGGCGCTGGAGGGCTGAGCCGCGGCAGCCGGGACAGGGCCGCACGGGCCGGCCTGGCCCGCCCGTCGGGCCCCGGCCCGCGAAGGCACGTCCACGGCGCGTGAGTTCGCGCGCACGGTGCCCGCGGACGCGGCGACGCCGGGACTGTGGTCCGCCTGTGTCCCGGCGCCGTGCCGTGCCGGCTTCCGCGGTGTCAGGGCGTCATGCAGTAGCGGTGCTGCACGATCGGATAGCCCGCCCTGGCGAACGCGGCGGCCATGGGGGCGTTGCCCAGGTCCGTCGTCGCGGCCACGGACTGTGCGCCCTCGTCGTGGAGTTGGCGGGTGCACTCGGCCAGCAGGTCGTAGGCGTAGCCGTTGCCGCGCTGCTCGGGCACCACGCCGATGAAGCCGACCGCCGGACCGCTCGGAATCCTGCCGGGCACCTGCAGGCCCACGAGTGAACCGTCCGGTGTGCGGGCCAGACGCCACCACTCGCGTGGCGAGGGCATCCAGCGCAGATGTTCCAGATCCTCCCGCGCGGCGCGTTCGATGCCGTCCTCCTTCCCCGGCCCGTCGCCTGTCCCGGCGAGGGCTCTGAGCGCGTGTGCGTCGAGCGTGCCGTGCTGGACGCGCCGCAGCACGTCCAGCACGGCCTCGTCGTCCGGCTCCGGCCGGAACCGGAGCCGGCCCGCGTGAACGGGCAGGCCGCACCGGGGCGTCCACTCGTAGCGGAAGCGTTCGACGAGGGGGCGGTAGCCGGCTGCGGCGGCCGCGTCGATGCGTGCCTCGGCCGCCGCCCGCACCTCCGCGTCGTCCCGCCAGCCCGGCGGCAGTACGAGTTCGAACTCGACCCGGTGCGGCATCTCGCGCAGCAGCAGGACGGCTGCTGCCGCTTGCCCCGGCTCGAAGTCGAACCAGTCCAGCACCAGCGGCACTTCGTCGCCGGGGCCGGCCCAGCAGGCCGCCCGGGCCACGACGCGGCCCCCGCGAAGCGCGACCCAGGTCCACTCGGGGCGGTATTCGCCGCCCGTGCCGACAGTCGTGTACGGGCGTCCCAGCAGCGGTCGTCCGACGAGGCCGGGGTCGTGCAGTGAGGTGAAGACGGCGTGCGCCTCGGACTCGCCGAGGGCGCGGATGACCAGATGGTCCGTGCTCATGTGAAGTGGTCCTTCCGGAAGCGGTGTTGCGCTCCCGGTCAGGACCGGGTGGAGACCCGGCGGACGGGACGGGAGCGCGTGACGGTGGTGCGCATCGCTCTCGCCTCCCTCCGTGGTTGTGGCCGTGGCCGTGGACCTGATGGCAACGTAGCGCGCCGTGCGCCGGGGCGTCCACGGGATTTCCGAGCGCAGGCGTCCACGGGATCTCCGTCCGCCGGGGCGGCTGCGGGTACCGGTCCGGCGGCAGATGTATTCATTCCGCTACTGGACAAGGTCCGGCCTGGACAGGGCGTTTGGCCGGCTTGAGAATGCTGGTCATGACATCTCTCGAGTTCGGCGCGTACCCGCCGCGGCTGTCGGACGCGGACCGGGAGCGTGCTCTTGAGGTGCTGCGTGAAGGGGCCGCCCAGGGGCGCGTCTCCCAGGACACGTTCATGCGCCGCACGGAGGTGATCCTGCACGCCCAGTGGCACAGCGAACTCCACGCCGTGCTGCATGACTTGCCGACGCGGTCACCGCGCAGACGCTGGTACGTCTCCGGTCTGACCCGGCTGATGAGGCTTCCCGGCACTCTGCGCAGGGCCTGGCAGTCCGAGCGTCTGCCGGAGCTGCTGCTGCCCCCGCCCGCCTCGCACGCCTACTCCATCGGCCGCGCGCCCGGATCGATGCTGCGGCTCAACCACTTCACCGTCTCGCGCGCGCACGCGCAGCTGCGCAGTGCGAACGGCGCCTGGAAGCTGCGTGACCTGGGCTCCAGCAACGGCACCTGGGTCAACGGCAGTCGTGTGACGGGCTCGGTCACCGTGCGTCCCGGGGACGTGGTGCGGTTCGGGCAGATCGGCTTCAGGCTGGCCGTCTCGCAGCCTCACGGGCTGGAACCGCCGCCGGGACCGTGATGAGCACGCCCGGCTCCGCCGGGACACGGTCGGCAGGTGCGGGACAGGTTCACGGGAGGGTGCGGGAGGCGCGGTCCTCGTAGTCAACAGGGCGCCGCAGTCTGTCAGTTGCAGGAGGGCTGCGTATCAACAGTGAATTACCCGTGCCCGTCGCCGCGCGGCGGTAGCGCGCATCGCCGGGGAGCCGGTAGTACCGAGATGCCGACCCCAGGAGAGCGCTGATCCAGTGATTGCCGTCCGCCGTTTCCGACCGCCGTTCCCCTCGCGTGAGTTCGCTCCGCCGTGTGCCCGGGCGGTGCCCGGCGCGGGAGCCGTGGGAGACGTGGCCGCTGCGCCGGCCTCACCCGGGCATCCCCGCTCAGGTGCCGCGTACCGGACGGAACCGCGCCCCGCTGCGGTGCGTACGGGCGTGCGAGCAGGGCAGATTGAGGGGGGTTCCGGGTGCGGTGTCTCCGGGGCCGCAGTAGTCTTCCTTGATCGCTCGACAGGGTCAGGAAGGCGGTGCGCGGGTGGGTGCGGGAGGGCTTGAGCTCCCCCCAGGCGAAAGCGGTGGCGACGGTGACGGGGAGGGTGCCGACGTCCCGGTGGGCGCGGTGTCCCTGGCACGGCCCATGGAGATCGGTGCCGACCTCGACTGGGACGCGGACGCGTGGGCCGAGGTGCACACCCGGGCACGTCGCGCCGGACGTGCCTACGTCTGGCTGAATCTGGTCGAACAGCGCCTGCGGGCGGTCGTCGCGGCCGTGTTGCGTCCCATCTACGAACCCGTGCACGGCGACGAGTGGGTCATCGCCGCGGCGGGCCCGGCGGGCCAGGAATGGGTCCAGCGGGCCGTGGCGGTACGTGAGGTGAGCCGGCGCAAGGGCTATCTGCTCGATCCCGCCGACGACAACGTTCTCTCCTTCCTCACGCTGCCGCAGCTGCGCGAGCTGATGGTGCAGCACTGGCCCTGCTTCGAGCCGTATTTCGAGGAGCGCCGCGAGGTCGAACTCGCCCTGGACGAGCTGGAGGTGGCGCGCAGCGCAGTCGCCCGCAACCGCGCGCTGTCGGAGACCGTGCTGGCGCAGGCGGAGCGTACGTGCGCGCGCCTGCTGGAGCTGATGGGGGCTTCCGGCGATCACGCGCCCTCCGCCCACCGGCTGCGGGTCGACGCGGTGGAGGACCTCGTCGGTGACCGCTTCGCGGACGTCGTCGGCGTGCACTCCGACCGGGTGCGTCTGCAGCGGCAGCTCCCCGCCGAGGACCTCTTCGGCGGTGCTCGCCGCCTGGACGCGATGGGGATAGGTCTCAACCTCCTCGTGCAGAACTACTCGGGGCGCCGCCTGGTGCGTCTCGCCTCCTCCGGCTGCCGTCTGCGGCTGCTCTTCCTCAACCCCGCCAGCAGCGCCGTACGCCGCCGGGAGCGCGAACTCGGTTTGAAAAAGGGCGAGTTGAGCCGGACGGTCGAGACGAACATCCTGCACATGCGCCGCGTTCGCGCGCGGCTCCGGGACACCGGCGCCTTCGAGATCCACGTCTTCGACGAGATCCCCCGCTTCTCCGCGTACATGGTCGACGGCGACGGAGCGGACGGTCTCGCCGTCGTGCAGGCCTATCTGCGCCGGGTCCGCGGCATGGAGTCGCCCGTGCTGGTGCTGCGGGGAGGCAGGCGCGATCTCGTCCAGCAGCGTGCCGAGCAGGACAAGCCGCAGGACGCGGGGGTGCACAGCCTCTTCCAGGCCTACCGCGAGGAGTTCGAGTCCGCGTGGGCGGACTCGCGTCCGGTCTCCTGACCGGAAGCTTCTCGAACATCCCTTGGCGTGGCTCCGGTCGTCCGTCCGACGGCCGCCCGCGGCCGCCGAACAAACCGCTGTGCGAGAGGTGACGTCTCGTCTAGCCTCTCGGTGTGTCTTCGACCCCCGGGCGTCCCGCCCATATCGCCATGTTCAGCATCGCCGCCCACGGTCATGTGAATCCCAGCCTCGAAGTCATCCGTGAACTCGTCGCGCGCGGCCACCGCGTCACCTACGCCATCCCCCACGCCTTCGCCGAACTCGTCGCGGGAACCGGGGCGCAGCCGCGGGTCTACGGCACGACGCTCCCCGGCGCGGACGACGACCCGGAGGCATGGGGCACGGAACTGATCGACAACGTCGAGCCGTTCCTGGAGGACGCCCGGCAGGCGCTGCCCCAGCTCATCGATGCGTACGAGGGCGGAGACGGCGGCGGGGACGAGAGCGAGGGCGGGAGTGGAGGCGGGGGCGCCGGCCCGGGTGAGGGCGCGGCAGGGCGCGACATCCCCGATCTCGTGCTCTCGGACATCACCTCCTACCCCGCCCGTGTGCTCGCCCACCGGTGGGGCGTACCGCACATCCAGCTCTCGCCCAACCTCGTGGCCTGGGAGGGGTACGAGGAGGAGGTCGGCGCTGCCATGGCCGCCGAGCTGAGGTCGACACCGCGTGGCACCGCCTACTACGAGCGCTTCGCCTCATGGCTCGCCGAGAACGGGATCGCCCTGGACCCGGACGACTTCGCCGGCCGGCCGGAACGCTCGCTGGTGCTGATCCCCAAGGTCCTCCAGCCGAACGCCGAGCGCGTGAACGAGGACGTGTACACCTTCGTCGGCGCCTGCCAGGGCGACCGGACGCACGAGGGGGAGTGGCGGCCCCCTCGCGGCCGGGAGGAGGAGAAGGTGCTGCTGGTCTCGCTCGGTTCCGCCTTCACCAAGGAGCCGGAGTTCTACCGGGCGTGTGTGGAAGCGTTCGGCGGTCTGCACGGCTGGTACGTGGTCATGCAGATCGGCAGGCACGTCGACCCGGCGGAGCTCGGGCCGCTGCCCGCGGGTGTCGAGGTTCACCCCTGGGTTCCCCAACTCGCCGTGCTCCAGCACGCGGACGCCTTCGTCACCCACGCGGGCGCGGGCGGCAGCCAGGAAGGGCTGGCCACAGCCACGCCGATGATCGCCGTGCCGCAGGCCGTCGACCAGTTCGGGAACGCGGAGATGCTGGTCTCGCTCGGGGTCGCCCGCCATGTGCCCAAGGAGCAGGCCACGCCGCAGGCGCTGCGTGAGGCGCTGGAGGCACTGACGGGCGACCCGCGCGTCGCCCGCAGTTGCGCGAGAGCGCGGGAGGCGGTGGCCGCGGAGGGCGGCACGCGGCAGGCGGCCGACCTGATCGAGGCGGCGCTCGGCGGAAGCGGTCCGGCCCGGCCGCGGCCGCGACCCGGCAGCTCGTAGGGTCAGAGCGCGGCCGGGGCGGGCAGTTGGCACGGTGGGCGTGCTCACCTTCCCCGCACATCCCGCGCGAGGTGTCCCCACTCTTCTAAGCTGCCGCACATGACGACCTATGCGGCGCTTCTGCGGGGGATCAATGTAGGCGGCCACAGGAAGGTCCCGATGGACCGGCTGCGGGAGTTGATGTCCGGCCTGGGGTGGGCCGATGTACGTACCTATCTGCAGAGCGGCAACGCGGTCTTCACCACCGGCGACCCGGACCCCGGGCCGAAGCTGGAGAGCGCGCTGGCCGGTCACTTCGGTTTCGAGGTCCGCTGCCTGGTGCGTACGGCCGAGGAGTTGCGCGCCGTGGCCGCCGCCTGTCCCTACCCGGCATCCGAGCTGGACCCGGCGAAACTACTGGTGATCTTCCTGGAAGAGACGCCCGAGGAGGGGCACTTCGCAGCCGTGGACCCGGCGGACTTCGCGCCGGAC
Source organism: Streptomyces sp. TAA204 (assembly GCF_000424965.1). Lineage (NCBI taxonomy): Bacteria > Bacillati > Actinomycetota > Actinomycetes > Kitasatosporales > Streptomycetaceae > Streptomyces > Streptomyces sp. TAA204. Next base: position 647,242 of record NZ_AUKW01000002.1, on the reverse strand, counting down.
ACGTTCCGGCACATCGGCCCGGCCGTCTACTGCTACTTCCCCGGGGGAATGGGCCGCAGCAGGCTCCCCGCCGCTCTGGGCGCGGTGCGCCCGGCGTTGACGGCGACGAGCCGCAACTGGCGTACGGTCCAGCGGCTGATCGAACTGGCGAGCTGAGGGGAGGCACGGAACGTTCGCCTGTCGTGCACACAAGTGACAGGAGTGTTGCCAGTCCGGTCAGATACCTGACCGGACTGACGGGGAGTCAGGTCAACTTGGGGGGATTCGGGGCTCTTTGAGGTGGCGGACAGAAGTTGTGTATGTCACACCCGCTCAGACTGCTTGAGCTACGCGGGTTGATCAGACAGTGTTTCGAGTCACCCGGTTGCGGATCGCCACCGCGGCCGGGTGAGAAGTGACATGCAACCCCCCACACCTCACGAGGAGGACCCTCGTCATGGCTACCAACACTCCCAGAAACACGGAGAAGTCAGCGAAGCGTCGTCGCATCACCCTGGCGACCGGTGTCGCTGCTGCGGTGATCGGGGCGGCCACCCTGCTGACCATGCCTGCCGGCGCCTCCCCCACCGAGGGCACGGTCTACGGCACCAAGGCGAAGAGCGCGATCGACGGCAGCTACGTCGTCATGCTCAAGGACACCAAGGGCACCAACTCCGTGAAGGCCCAGGGCAAGAACCTGGCCGAGGAGTACGGCGGCAAGGTCAACCGCACCTATGACTCCGCCGTCAACGGTTTCTCCGCGAAGGGTCTCAGCGCCCAGGAGGCCCGCGAGCTGGCCGGCGACGCCAAGGTCGAGAAGGTCGTGCAGAACAAGCGCTTCACGATCAGCGGCACCCAGGAGAACCCGCCGTCGTGGGGCCTGGACCGCATCGACCAGACCGAGACCGCGGGCGACAACAGCTACACCTTCCCCGACACCGCGGGTGAGGGCGTCACCGCCTACGTCATCGACACCGGAGTCCGCATCACGCACCAGGACTTCGAGGACCGCGCCACCCACGGCTTCGACGCGGTCGACGGTGACGAGGACGCGGACGACGGCCAGGGTCACGGCACCCACGTCGCGGGCACCATCGCCGGTGCCGACCACGGAGTCGCCAAGAAGGCCGACATCGTCGCCGTGCGCGTGCTGGACGACCAGGGCTCCGGCACCACCGAGCAGGTCGTCGCGGGCATCGACTGGGTGACCGAGAACGCCGAGGGTCCCTCCGTCGCCAACATGTCGCTGGGCGGCCCGCAGGACGAGGCGCTGGACGCGGCCGTGCAGAAGTCGATCGACGCGGGCGTCACCTACTCGGTGGCCGCCGGCAACGAGGGCGCGGACGCCGACGGCAGCAGCCCGGCCCGTGTGGCGGACGCTCTGACCGTCGCGGCCAGCGACGACCAGGACGCCCAGGCCGAGTTCTCCAACTTCGGTGAGATCGTGGACATCTACGCCCCGGGCGTGGACATCGTCTCCGCCACCAACACGGGTGACGACGCCACCGAGACCCTCTCCGGCACCTCGATGGCCGCTCCGCACGTCGCGGGCGCCGCCGCTCTGTTCCTGGCCGACAACACGGACGCCACACCGGCCGACGTCGCCACGGGCCTGACCGACGCCGCCACGCCGGACGCGATCACCAACCCGAGCGAGGGCACGCCGAACAAGCTCCTCAAGGTCGGCGAGTGAACAGCGGAGACCTCCGCTGAGCAACACCCCGCCGCGCACGGGCCGCCGCTGAGCGGCACGTGAACGGCACGCTCGACAGCGAGCACCACGAGATCGACGGCCGCCCGCCGCGCTCCACGAGCGCGGCGGGCGGTTTCCGTGCGTACACGGGGACCTGCCCGGAGTCCGTACTTCCCGCGCACGTCGCGCGGCCACGGGTACGTGCCCGGCCGGGTGGCCGAGCGGCTCCGGCAGGACGCGGCAGCGGCGGGCTCAGGCGCTGAGCGCCACCCGGCCGTGTGCGGCGACCGCCTCGTCGTAGCGGAGGGCGATCAGCGTCGCCAGGTCGTCCGACGCGCCCAGGACGGGCGCGAGTACGTCGGCTCCCGCCTCCAGGGCGCCCGCTCTGATGCGGTCGGGCAGCCGGCCCGGCGCGATGACGTAGGGGGCCACGGCCACCCGCTCGACGCCGGCCGCACGCAGCCCGCGTACGGCGTCGGCGGTGCGCGGCGAGGAGGCGGAGGCGAACGCGGGCCGCACGGCGCACCATTCCGCTGTGCGCCGCCACTCCCGCGCGGTATGTGCGATCACCGCGTTCGCCTCCGGGTCGGAGGAGCCCGCCGAGGCCAGGACGACTCCCGTGGTGCGGTGTTCGTCCGGACCCAGTCCCGCCTCGCGCAGGCGGCGCTCCAGAGCGCGGACGAGCAGCGGATGGGGTCCCAGCACCGCGGCCTGCCGCACGTGCAGGCGGGGCAGCCGCGCCGTGACCTCGCGCAGCACCGCCGGTATGTCGGACTTCGCGTGGAAGGCGCGGCTGAGCAGGAGGGGGAGTGCGACGACGTCGTCCGCGCCCTCGGCGTGCAGCCGCTCCAGCAGACGCGGCACGGAAGGGGCGTTGAAGTCCAGGTGGCCCGCTTCCACGCGCAGCCCGGGCCGCAGCTCCCGTACGCGCGCACAGAGCGCGGCGACGGTCGCGGCGTGCCGGGGGTCGCGGCTGCCGTGTGCGACGACCACGAGGGCGGTCCGTGTCGTGTCGTGCATGGTGGTCCGTCCGTCTCCTGCTGGGTTCCGTCTCTTCCGGTGGGTTCCGTCTCTCCCGGTTCGGCCGGTCGAAGCCGGGGTCGCGCGGCGGCGCTTCAGCGGGCCGCCGCGAGCAGGCCGCGTTGTCGCAGCACCCGCCGTTCCAGCGGAGCGAAGATCAGCAGTTCGATGCCGATGCCGACGAGCAGGATGAGCAGGATGGCGCCGAGCACCAGCGGCATGTCCTGGTACGCGCGTCCGGTCTCCAGCAACTGGCCGAGCCCCGCCCCGAGTTCGGGTGAGGTCGCGATCAGTTCGGCGGCCATGAGCGAGCGCCAGGAGAACGCCCAGCCCTGCTTGAGGCCCGCGATGTAGCCGGGCAGCGCCCCCGGCAGCAGCACGTGCCGCACCCCCTGCAGCCCCGTGGCTCCGATGACGCGTCCCGCCCGCAGGTGCAGGGGCTGGATGCGGTCGACTCCCGCGACGAGACCGTTGGCGATGGACGGCACCGCGCCGAGCAGCACCACGGCGTAGATCGTGGCGTCGGTCAGCCCGAACCAGATGATCGCCGCGGGAACCCAGGCCACGGACGGCAGCGACTGCAGCCCGGACAGGATCGGCCCGATCGCCGCGCGTACCGGCTTGACCTGTGCCACCAGCAGGCCCAGCAGCGTGCCCAGCACCAGCGCCACGGCGAAGCCGAGCGCGCCGCGCGAGACGCTCTGCCAGATGATGGACAGGATCGTGCCCTTGTACCACTCCTCGGCCAGGGCGTCCCACACCATCAGCGGGCCCGGAAGCTGGTACGGCTCCTTGAGGCGCAGGGTGAACGCGAGCTGCCACAGACCCAGTACGAGCGCGACCGCCACCACCGGGGGGACGACCTTGCTCCGCAGTACCTGGCCCAGCGGCGCACGCGTGGTGGTGCGCGTGTCGAGGGCGTCCAGGCCGGCCTCCAGGCCCGCGAGGTCGGCGGCGGAATCCTTGCCCGCGGCGGACTCCGTGGCGTTCCCGGTCCTCCCGGCGTCCGCGGACTCCGTGGCCTCCGTGGCGTTCGCGGGCTCCGCATCGCCCTCCCGGCCGGCCGCCGCCGCCCGGGAGGCGGACCGGCCCGTGTCAGTGCTGGCCATGCCGGCGGATCTCCCCCCTCAGTTCCTCGGTGATCTCCACGGACAGGCCCGCCACGTCCGCGTCCTCGATGCGGCGCGGGTGGGAGATGTCCACGGCCCACTCGCGGGCGACGCGTCCGGGACGCGAGGAGAGCAGCACGACGCGCTGCGCCAGGCGCACCGCCTCCCGCACGTTGTGGGTGACGAAGAGGACGGAGACGTTCGTCTCGGACCAGATCCGGGTCAGCTCCTCGTGCAGCACGTCCCGGGTGATGGCGTCCAGCGCCGCGAACGGCTCGTCCATCAGGAGCAGTTGGCTGTCCTGGGCCAGCGCGCGGGCAAGGGCCACACGCTGCCGCATGCCGCCCGAGAGCTCGTGCACACGCTTGCGGTGCGCACCCTTCAGCCGCACCAGCTCCAGCAGCCGCTCGGCCTCCGTGCGCCGCTCAGACCTGGGCACGCCCCGCAGCTTCAGCGCCAGTTCGATGTTCTTCCCCGCGGTCAGCCACGGGAAGAGCGCGTGCTCCTGGAACATCAGGGCGGGCCGCCCGCCGGGTACGTCGATGGAGCCCGCGGAGGTCCGGTCGAGGCCGGCGACGAGGTTGAGGAGCGTGGACTTGCCGCAGCCGGACGCGCCGAGCAGCGTCACGAACTCGCCGGGCGCGACATCGAGGGTGATGTCGTCCAGTACGAGCTGTTCCGCGCCCGCGCGTCCGAAGGACTTGGAGACGTGGTCGATGCGGGCGGCGTACCCGGCCTCGTCCATGGCGGGGCGCGCGTCCTGTACGCCCGTGCTGCGCGCGGGTGCTGCGGAAGCGGGCTTCCCCGCCGGTGGGGCGGTCGGTCCGTCGGCCGGTCCGTCGGCCGGTGCGGTGGTCAGTGCGGTGGTCATCGCGGTCACCTCCGGTTCGGGGTGGTGCGTTCTCGGGAGGATTCGGGGGCGGGAGGGCATCAGCGGCCGAGCCCGGCTTCGTCGACGGCGGGCTTTCCTTCGTCCTTCAGCACCCTGTTGAGGATCGAGAGGTCGTAGAGCCCTTTGAGGTCGGCCTTCTCCAGAAGCCCCGCCTCGACGGCGTGCGCGGCCTGCAGTTCGAGCGTGGCGGCCAGGGGGTCGTCGGTGATCTCGATGTCCTTGAAGGCGGAGTCGAGGACGGGCTGCGGCAGCCTCTTGCCCGAGTCGCGCTCCAGGGCGCTGTTGATGTGCTTCTTCGCCTCTTCCGGATGCTCGCCGATCCAGGCGTTGGCGCGTACCGATCCGCGTACGACGGCCTCGACGACGTCCGGGTGCTTGTTGAGGAAGTCCTGCCGCACGACGAGGTTGGTGGTGACGAACCGGCCGTCCTTCCACAGCTCCTTCTCGTTCAGCAGCACCTTGCCGCCCTTTGCCACGAGGTCGGAGGCGGTGGGCTCGGGCACCCACGCCCCGTCGAGGCCGCCCTGCTGGAAGGTGGTGGGGATCTCCTTGTTGTCCTGGCGCAGCACGGAGACGTCGCCCTTGCCGGTCTCCGGGTCGACCTCGAGACCCTTGCCCGCCAGGTGGTCGAGGAGGGCGACGTCCTGGGTGTTGCCGAGCTGCGGCGTGGCGATCCGCTTGCCCTCGAGGTCCTCCACCGAGCCGATCCTGTCCGGGTCCACGACGAGGGACGCGCCGCCCGAGGTGGCCCCGGCGACGATCCTGAGGTTCCTGCCGCCGGACTTGGTGTATCCGTTGACCGTGGGGGAGGGGCCCACCCACGTCATGTCGACGGCTTTGGCGTTGAGTGCCTCGATCGCGGCGGGGCCCGCGTTGAAGACCTGGGTGGCGGCCTTCGTGCCGCCCAGCTCCTGAGGTATCTCACCGCCCCTGCGCAGCCCGGCGAGCGGTGTGGCGTGAGTGACGTTGCCGAAGTAGCCGAGCCTGACCTCGTCGAGACCGTCGACCTTCTCGCCCCCCGCTACGGCCGGGCCGCCCGTGGCCTTGGGGGCTTTGGAGCCGTAGCCGCACGCCGTCAGCAGCAGCGGGAGCGCGGTGAGAGCGGCGAGTGCCGTGAGCGCGCGGTGACTTCGCCGTCGGGTGAGCCGGTGGACGGGGACGGGGGCGGGCATGGGGCGGTCCTCTCGAAGGGCCGGATCGTCGGTGTGCGGTGCGTGGTGCCCTCAGTACCCCCGGGTTCCCTCACTGCGGGCGGGCAGTACCGGCGGGGCGGGCCGCCGGGGCGTTGGTGCCCCGGCGGCCGTACCTCAGCGCCGGCAGGCTCCGACTCCGCCCTGGCCGCTGCCGCGGGCGCCGCTGCCGATCCGGCCGCCTGTCTGGTCGAAGGTCGAGAAGACCTCTGTGGCAAGGGACATGGGCCTAGAAGTCCCAGCCGTCGTCGTCCGGTCCGGCGCTTCCCGCCTCGTCCCGGCCGGTGTGCCGTACGGCGTCGGCGAAGGCCTCGCCCGCCATGCCGGCCGTCAGGGTCGAGCCGTCGGCCGGGTCGATGAGCAGGAAGGAGCCGGTGCGCCGGGAGGAGGCGTAGGCGTCGACGGGCAGCGGCTCGGAGGTGCGCAGCACCACGCGGCCGATGTCGTTGGCGACGAGGCTGCCCGGCTCGGGATGCTGTGAGAGGTCGTCCAGCGTCAGCCGGGAGGGGATCTCCTTCACGATGGCCTTGACGGTGCGGGTGGTGTGCTTGAGCAGCACCCGGGCTCCGGGGGTGAGCGGGGTGTCGTGGAGGTGGCAGACGGTCGCTGTCAGGTCCTGTTCCGCGGTCACGTCCGCGTCGTCGGGGACGATCATGTCGCCGCGGGAGATGTCCAGATCGTCCGTGAGCAGCACGGTCACGGACTGCGGGGCCCAGGCGACGTCGACGGACTGGCCGAGCACGTCCAGGCCCTCGACCGTGGACGTGCGGCCTGAGGGCAGCACCCTCACGCGCTGCCCGACGCGCAGCAGCCCGGAGGCGATCTGCCCCGCGTAGCCGCGGTAGTCGGGGTGCTGCGCGGTCTGCGGACGGATGACGTACTGGACGGGGAAGCGGGCGGGGTCCTCAGCCGGATCGTCGGTGACCGGGACGGTCTCCAGGTGTTCCAGCACGGTCGGGCCGCCGTACCAGTCCATGTTCGCCGAGGGTGTCACGACGTTGTCGCCGGCCAGCGCGGAGATGGGGATGGTGGTGATCTCCGGGACGCCGAGCGAGGCGGCGTATCGGGTGAACTCCTCGGCGATCGCGGCGAAGACGCTCTCCTCGTAGCCGACGAGGTCCATCTTGTTGACGGCCAGCACGACGTGCGGGACGCGCAGCAGCGCGGCCACCGCGGCGTGCCTGCGGGTCTGCTCCACCACCCCGTTGCGCGCGTCGACGAGGACGACGGCCAGCTCGGCGGTGGAGGCGCCGGTGACCATGTTGCGCGTGTACTGCACGTGGCCCGGGGTGTCGGCGAGGATGAACCGCCGCCGGGGCGTGGCGAAGTAGCGGTAGGCGACATCGATGGTGATGCCCTGCTCCCGCTCGGCGCGCAGCCCGTCCGTCAGCAGGGCAAGGTCCGGGGCCTCCTGGCCGCGGCTGCGCGAGGCGTGCTCGACGGCCTCGAGCTGGTCGGCCAGCACCGACTTGGAGTCGTGCAGCAGCCTGCCCACGAGTGTGGACTTGCCGTCGTCCACGGAGCCGGCGGTGGCGAAGCGCAGCAGGGAGGTGTCGGCGAGCTCCGGGTCGTGGGCGCCGAAGCCGGCGGGCGTGGTGGGCGTGGTGGGCGTATTCATGATCAGAAGTACCCCTCGCGCTTGCGGTCTTCCATGGCGGCCTCGGAGAGTTTGTCGTCGGCGCGGGTGGCGCCGCGTTCGGTCAGCCTGGACGCGGCGATCTCGGCGATGACCTTCTCGATGGTGTCCGCGCCGGAGTCGACGGCGCCCGTGCAGGACATGTCGCCGACCGTGCGGTAGCGCACCTTGCGACGCTCCACCCGCTCGCCGTCGCCGGGCCCGCCCCACTCGCCCGGGGCCAGCCACATGCCCGAGCGGGAGAAGACGGTGCGCTCGTGGGCGTAGTAGATCGCGGGCAGTTCGATCTTCTCGCGGGCGATGTACTGCCACACGTCCAGCTCGGTCCAGTTCGACAGCGGGAAGACGCGCACGTGTTCGCCCGGCGCGTGGCGGCCGTTGTAGAGCTGCCACAGCTCGGGGCGCTGCCGGCGCGGGTCCCAGCCGCCGAACTCGTCGCGCACGGAGAAGACCCGCTCCTTTGCGCGCGCCTTCTCCTCGTCCCGCCGTCCGCCGCCGAAGACGGCGTCGAAGCGGTTCGTCCCGATGGCGTCCAGCAGCGGCAGGGTCTGCAGGGGGTTGCGGGTTCCGTCGGGACGCTCGCGCAACTCGCCGGAGTCGATGAACCGCTGTACGGAGGCGACGTGCAGGCGCAGCCCGTGCTCCTGCACCACGCGGTCGCGGAAGTCGAGCACCTCGGGGAAGTTGTGGCCGGTGTCCACGTGCAGCAGCGCGAACGGCACGGGCGCCGGCGCGAACGCCTTCAGCGCCAGGTGCAGCATGACGATGGAGTCCTTGCCGCCGGAGAAGAGCAGCACGGGGCGCTCGAACTCCCCGGCCACCTCCCGCATGATGTGCACGCCCTCGGACTCCAGCGCGTCCAGGTGGGAGAGCGCGTAGGGATTCTCGCTCTCCTCCTGCAGCGCCGTGATCGCCGTCGTCACACCAGTCCCCTCTCACTCAGCAGCGCGCGCAGCGCCGCAGCGGATTCCTCCACGCCCTGCCGGTGCGCCTCGATCCGCAGATCGGGCTCCTCCGGGGCCTCGTACGGGTCGTCCACGCCGGTCAGGCCGGAGATCTCGCCGGAGGCCTGACGGGCGTACAGGCCCTTCACGTCACGTTCCGAGCACACCTCCACGGGCGTGGCGACGTGCACCTCCAAGTATCCGGTGCCCTCCGCCTGATGACGCTTGCGTACGGCTTCCCGGCTGTCGGCGTAGGGGGCGATGACCGGCACGAGTACCGTGACGCCGTGCGAGGCGAGCAGTTCGGCGACGAAGCCGATCCGCTGCACGTTCTGGTCCCGGTCGGCGCGGGAGAAACCGAGCCCGGCGGAGAGGAACGTGCGGATCTCGTCACCGTCCAGGACCTCGACCCGGTGGTCCTGCGCGGACAGTTGGTCCGCCAGCGTGCGGGCGATCGTGGTCTTGCCCGCGCTGGGCAGACCCGTCAGCCAGACCGTGGCGCCGGCCGCCACCGCCCGGGTCGTTGTTCCGGTCATCTCCCGCTCCCTGTCCGCTGCCTGTCCCGTACGGGTTCCCACGCTCGACGTGCGCCCTTCAACGCCCGGAATTCACAGATGGATTCCGCACTCGCTCTTCCCCCTGCCCGACCAGCGTCCCGCTCGGGCGTCCTCGCCCTGAAGGACGCGCCGGGTGCACGGGGCGCATCCGACGGAGGCGTAGCCGTCCGCAAGCAGCGGGTTGGTGAGCACGCCGTGCTCCGCCGCGTAGGCGTCCACGTCGTCCTGCGTCCACCGTGCTATCGGCGAGACCTTGACCTTCTGCCGGCGATCGTCCCATCCGACGACGGGTGTATCCGCCCGCGCCGGCGACTCGTCGCGGCGCAGTCCCGTCGCCCAAGCATCGTAGTGGCGCAGGCCCTCCTCCAGTGGCCGGACCTTGCGCAGCGCGCAGCACAGGTCGGGATCGCGGTCGTGCAGTCTCGGCCCGTACCGGGCGTCCTGCTCGGCGACCGTCTGCCGCGGGGTGAGCCGGATCACCTCGACGTCCATGACGGCCTCGACGGCGTCCGCCGTCCCGATCGTCTCCGGGAAGTGGTATCCGGTGTCGAGGAAGACGACGGGCACTCCGGGCAGTACGCGGGAGGCGAGGTGGGCGACCACTGCGTCCTCCATGGAGGAGGTGACGCAGAATCGCGGCCCGAAGTTCCCGGCGGCCCAGCGCAGTACGTCCAGCGCCGGCGCGTCCTCCAGTTCGCGGCCCGCGTCCTGCGCGAGCTGCCGCAGCTGTGCCGGGGAGTGCTGCTGAGCGGTGGTCATGGCGTGTGCTTCCCTTCCGGATGCTCCTCGCCGCCGGTTCCGGGGCCGTCCGCACCGGGCAGGCCCCTGGCCAGCAGGCCGAGGAAGGAGAGCTTGAACGCCCTGTTGCAGGCGGCGCACTCCCAGGAGCCGTGCCCCTCCTCGGAGGGGCGCAGATCCTCGTCGCCGCAGTAGGGGCAGTAGAACGGGGCGGCTCGCTCGCTCACTTCAGCGCACCCTCTTCCGCACGCGCGGCCCACTGGGCGAAGCGCTCGCCGTCCTCGCGCTGTTGCTGGAAGTTGCGCAGCACCCGCTCGATGTAGTCGGGCAGTTCACCTGCGGTGACCTTCAGGCCGCGCACCTTGCGGCCGAAGCCGGGCTCCATACCGAGCGAGCCGCCCAGGTGCACCTGATAGCCCTCGACCTGCTCGCCCCCGGAGTCGGTGACCAGCTGGCCCTTGAGGCCGATGTCCGCGACCTGGATACGGGCGCAGGAGTTGGGGCAGCCGTTGACGTTGATGGTGAGCGGCTCGTCGAAGTCCGGGAGCCTGTGCTCGAGTTCGTCGATCAGCGACGCGCCGCGCGCCTTGGTCTCGACGATGGCCAGCTTGCAGAACTCGATGCCCGTGCAGGCCATGGTGCCGCGGCGGAAGACCGACGGCCGCGCGGTCAGGTCGAGCGCCTCCAGGGACTCGGTCAGGGACTCCACCCGGTCCCCCGCGACGTCGAGGACGATCATCTTCTGTTCGGCGGTGGTACGCACCCGGCCCGAGCCGTGGGCCTCGGCAAGGTCGGCGATCTTGGCGAGCGTCCCGCCGTCCACGCGGCCGACGCGCGGCGCGAAGCCCACGTAGAAGGCACCGTCGCGCTGGGCGTGCACGCCGATGTGGTCGCGCCACTGCTCGGCCGGGGTCTCGGGCGCGGGCCCGTCGGCCATGCTGCGCAGCAGGTACTCCTGCTCCAGCACCTGACGGAACTTCTCCGCGCCCCAGTCGGCGACCAGGAACTTGATGCGGGCGCGGGTGCGCAGCCGCCGGTATCCGTAGTCGCGGAAGATCGAGACGATGCCCTCGTGCACGTCGGCGACCTCGTCGCGCGGCACCCACGCTCCGAGCCGCACTCCGAGCTTGGGGTTGGTGGAGAGCCCGCCGCCGACCCACACGTCGAATCCCGGGCCCAGCTCGGGGTGTTCGACGCCGACGAACGCGACGTCGTTGATCTCGTGCGCGACGTCGAGCAGGGGCGAGCCGGAGACCGCGGTTTTGAACTTGCGCGGCAGGTTCGAATAGGCGGGGTTGCCGACGACGCGGCGGTTGATCTCCTCGATGGCGGGGGTGCCGTCGATGATCTCGTCGGCGGCGATGCCGGCGACGGGGGAGCCGAGGATGACGCGGGGGGTGTCGCCGCAGGCCTCGGTGGTGGAGAGCCCGACGCCTTCCAGACGCCGCCAGATCTCCGGCATGTCCTCGATGCGGATCCAGTGGAACTGGACGTTCTGGCGGTCGGTGATGTCGGCGGTGCCGCGGGCGAACTCCTGCGAGATCTCGCCGATGGTGCGCAGCTGCTGCGTGGTCAGCTGGCCGCCGTCGATGCGGACGCGGAGCATGAAGTACTCGTCGTCCAGCTCCTCCGGCTCCAGGATCGCGGTCTTGCCGCCGCTGATCCCGGGCTTGCGCTGGGTGTAGAGGCCCCACCAGCGCATGCGTCCGCGCAGGTCGGCGGGGTCGATCGAGTCGAAGCCGCGGTGGGCGTAGATCGTCTCAATGCGTGTCCGCACGTTGAGACCGTCGTCGTCCTTCTTGGTCTGCTCGTTGCCGTTGAGCGGGGTGAAGTGCCCAGCGGCCCACTGGCCTTCGCCGCGGTGGCGTCCCGCCTTGCGGCGGGCGGGCGCGGGCGCGGGCTGCTTGGAGGTGTCAGCCATGGTGGTCGTCCTTCGGGGCCTTCGTGTCCTCGGCGCGTCCTCGGGCGGACGGCGGACAGTCGTCGGGAGGTGTCCTGGGCGGTGGGGCGGGCAGCGGGCGGCGCTCACGGCTGCGGCCCTGACCTGCGCGTACGGGCGGAGCGCACAAAACGGGCAGGGAGGGGCTGCGGGCGGTTCAGCGGGAGGGAGCGCACGCCCGCGGCGGTGAGGGCGGCTCGGAAATCGGCGGTGCTGGGACTGTCAGCCCGCCGGACAGATGGCACTGGACATACGGCCGAGGTCGACGTGGCGTCGACTCACCAAGGCGATTCCAGTGCGAGACATGACGGAAGCGTCCCACGGCGCCGATCGGGCAGTCCACCAATATCCACAGTGTGGACAGAAACGTCTCTCATGGTGGACCGATGTGGGTCCGGTCACAGTGCCCGCCGTGGAACCCGGCCGCAGCGCCCGGGTCATGCCCCCCGGGGGCCGGTCACCCGGCCGGTTCCTCCGAGACCTCCGTGGAGAAGAGACGGAAGCCGCGCCGCCGGTAGTTGTCCAGCGCGTGCGGCCCGTCCTTGCTGCAGGTGTGCACCCACACCCTGCCCGTCGGCGGCACTCCCGGCCACCGCTCGTGCATGTCCCACGCCCGCCCGGCCCCGTACGCGAGCATATGCCCCCCGATCCGCCGTCCCCGGAAGGCGGGCAGCAGCCCGAAATAGCTGATCTCGACGGTGCCTCCGGCGCCGGGCTGCCGTTCCGAGGTGTCCGGGGTGGCTCCGTCCAGTTCGATGTAGCCGGCGGGGGTCCCGCGCTCGTATGCCACCCACGTCTCCACGCCGGGCCGCTCCAGCCACTCCCGCCATCGCTCCCGCGTCCAGGGCAGACGGTCCGTCCAGGCCACGTCCGCGCCGACGGCGGTGTAGAGGAACCGGCTGAAGACGGGGCTGGGCACTTCCGCCCGCACGATCCGCACCTCGCGCGAGGCGTCCGGTGCCCGCGCCTCCCGTACGTCCCCGGGCGAGGTCTGCTCCAGATACCAGGTGGTCACCCTCCGGGGGCCATCGCTCATGCCGGCCCCGCGCCGCCGCCCGTACGCCGGCGCACCCGCAGACCGCGCACCCGGTTGAGCGCCGCGGCGGTCTCGAACCGGCGCGGCACCGCGAAGTCCTCGTCACGCACGGCCAGCAGCGCCCCGGCTCCGGCGGCCAGATCGCCGTCGAGCAGCTCCAGCGCCTCGGCGAGTGTGCGTGTCCCGTCCAGATGCCCGCGCCGCACCATCAGTTCGAGAGCGAGTCCGATGCCCGTCACCTGCCGCGAGTCGGCGATCTGCTCGACCGACCGCAGGTCCACCTCGTGCTCGCCGAACGTCAGCGCGTCCTCGCCGCGCGACTTCACGCGCCGCCGTCCGCCCGAGGACGCCTCCAGGGACTCCGGCTGCGGGACGCGGTGCACGACGGGCGGGAAGGACTCCGCCTCCGCGTGCCGCCCCGTCGGTACGGACGCGACCTCGCGGGCCCGCTCCGTGACGTCCGAGGGGCGGTAGGCGTCCATCATCAGCACCCGGTCGGCGACCTCCAGATAGTCGCCGGAGCCGCCCATGACCAGCACCGTCGAGACCCCGTGATCGCGGTGCAGGGAGCGCACGGAGTCCACCAGCGGTGTGAGCGGCTCGCGCTCCTTGGCCACCAGGGCCTGCATGCGCGCGTCACGGATCATGAGGTTCGTGGCGGCGGTGTCCTCGTCGATGAGCAGCACCCGCGCGCCCGCCTCGACGGCCTCGCACAGGGACGCCGCCTGTGAGGTCGAGCCGGAGGCGTTGTCGGTGGAGAAGTCGGTGGTGTCGGAGCCGTCCGGCAGATGGCCGACGAAGGCGTGCACGTCGACCCGCTCCACGCGGCGCCCGTCCTCGGCGCGCAGCTTGACCGTGCCGGGCAGCGAGGTCACGCGCTCACGCCCGTCCCCCGGGACGTGGTCCCAGATGCCGGTCTCCAGGGCGCGCAGCAGCGTCGACTTGCCGTGGAAACCGCCGCCGACGACCAGGCTCACGCCCTCGCGCAGTCCCATGCCCGTCACCGGCCCGGCGTGGGGCAGTTCCACCGTCACCCGCAGCCCTTCGGGCGACGCGAACGGTACGACGCCCCCGCCCCGCGCAGGCCGGTCGTCGACGCCGCTGCCGCGCGGCAGCACCGCGCCGTCCGCGACGAAGGCGACCAGTCCCAGGCCGGGAAGCGCGGCGCGCAGCGCGTCCGAGTCCTCTACGGTCTCCACGAACTCCCGCACCGCGGCGGCGTCCAGGGACGCGTGCCGCAGTGCCTCCCGCGCGATCCTCGGCGCCGTCTCGCACATCAGGCGCCGCGCGTACCGGGCGTCGATACGGCGCCCCTTGCCGGGAAGGGCGAGACCGAAACGCAGCGTCACACCGCCGTCGCCCTCGTCGATCTGGCACGAGGCGCGGTCCAGCACCTCCTGGCCGCCCGCGTCGATGCGCAGCGACCGCTCGCCCGCGGCGACTTCGGCCGCCCGTCGTGCCAGGAAGCTCGCCAGCGCCCGCCTCCGCACCGGAGTGCGCCACAGCTCCGCCGGGAATCCGGCGCGCGCGGCGGGCACGTGCAGGGCAGCACGGGCGGGCGGCGCGAAGGGGTCGGACTGTGCCCGTACCAGCTCGAAGATCTCCCCCGTGGACTCGGCGCCGGGCAGCTTCCAGGCGCCGGTGAGGCCCTTGTAGCGCCCGTACTGTGCTCCTTCGAGCCGTGAGAGCTGCTCGTCCAGGCCGCCGCGCGGTGAACGCCGCCCGTGCTGCCCGCTCCCGCCGCCGTCCGTCCCGCTGCCGGGGCCGTGCTCCCGGCGGTGCCCCCGGTGCGCCCGGTCCCCGCCCCGGTCACGGCTCTGCTCCCGTCGCACTGCGTTGGTCCCTTTCCGCCGGGGGTGCCTGTCTGCGACGGGACGATACATAACGGGTGAACCGGCCCGGTCCGGGGGGAGCGGCCACCGGCAGGCCCGGCGCCCGCGCGGCTGTGCCCGCTTGCCGCCCGCACGCCGTCCGCCTCCGTTGACAGCGGCACGGGGGGCTGTTGGACTCCAGCGCGAGCCGAACCACCGCTGAGCCACAGAACCCGTGAGGTCACGCATGCCCGCGCCACCCCCGTCCGCACAGGCCGCACCCGTCGCCGTGCTCGGAGAGTGCGTCGCCGACGCCTTCGTCCGGCCGCCGTCGCGGGACGCCGGGACGCCCGCCGTCGGGCTGGACGTGCTGCCCGGTGGCGGCCCCGCGAACACGGCGGTCGCGCTGGCACGGCTGGGGACACCGACGCGCTTCCTCGGACGGCTGTCCTCCGACGTCTTCGGACGCCTCTTCCGCGAGCACCTTTCCAAGTCCGGCGCGGACCTGAGCCGTTCGGTCGCCGCGGCTGAACCCAGCACCCTCGCCGTGGCCGACGTCGACGACGAGGGCCGCGCCGACTACTCCTTCCACGCCGAGAACACCGCCGACTGGCAGTGGACGCCCGGCGAGCTGGCCGAAGCGGCGGCCGGCGAGATCTCCTGTCTGCACACCGGCTCCCTCGCGCTCGTACGGCAGCCGGGCGGCGCGGCGGTCGAGGAGCTGCTGCGGGACGCGGGGCAGCGGGCGACCGTCTCCGTCGACCCCAATGTGCGCCCGCTGCTCGTCGACCCCGCCGTCTACCGCGAGGCGCTGCCCGGATGGTGCGCCGCAGCCGACATCCTGCGGCTGTCCGACGACGACCTCGCCCACCTCACCGCGCCCGGCACCTCGCCGGAGCAGGCGGCCGACACCTTCCACGCGGACGGCGCGCGCCTCGTCGTCATCACCCTCGGCGCCGACGGCGTCCTCGCCTCCCTCGACGGGCAGCGGCTGCACAGGCCCGCGCCGGAGGTGACGGTCGTCGACTCGGTCGGCGCGGGCGACTCCTTCATGGCGGGTCTGCTGCACTCCCTGCACCACGCGGGCGCGCTGGGCGGCAGGCTCGACGCGCTGAGCACCGGACAGCTCACCGGCGCCCTCGACTTCGGGGCACGGGTCGCCGCCGCGGTCTGCGCGGTACGCGGTGCGAATCCGCCGTGGGCGGGCGAGGTGTAACGCAGCCTGACGCCGAGGCGCGGACCTGTCCTGACCGGGCCTCATCCGGTGACCCCGGTGAACTCGGTGACCCCGGTGACCCGGTGGACGCGAACCCCCGGACGGCCCTCCCGCCGGCAGTCCGCGCGCCGGTCCGGGCAACTGTTACCTCCGGTTCCGGTCTTCGGTGTTTTGCCTGCCGCCTGAGGGACACCAGCCACGGTGCAGTCGCGCCGGCGGCTGGCCCGGGTCCGCTCTCAGGCCCCGGGTGCCGATCATTGGAGGCTCACTCATGTTCAAAGCAATCGCGGATGTGCTGCGCACGATCGGTGGCGCGGTCGCCACAGTCGTGACCCTGCCCTTCCGTCTCGTCGCCCGGCTCTTCGGCGGCGTCTCGGACAGTGCGCACGGCCGTCACTGACCTGCGGTGCACACGGCGCGTCCGCTGCCGGGAGCAGGCGAAGCGGCAGGTCCGTCTCCGGGGCTGTGACGGCCGGGAGACGGACCTGCCCCTTCCGAGGCCGTCCGTTCAGGAGACGTCCGGGCGTGCCCGCTCCGCGATCGAGGCGAGGTCCAGCGTGTGCGGGAGCGTCCCGAACGCCGCGCCCCGGTCCCCGCCCAGCCGCGAGGCGCAGTACGCGTCGGCGACGGACGACGGCGCGTACCGCACCAGCAGCGACCCCTGCAGCACCTGGGCCATCCGCTCCACCAGGCGCCGCGCGCGAGCCTCGATGCCGTCCAGGTCGGCCAGTTCGGTCAGCAGGTCCTTGATCGCGGCATCGAGCCGGTGGTCGGCGCCGCGGGCGTGCCCGATCTCGGTGAGGAAGGCGTTCAGGGCCTCCGGCGAGCGCTGCAGCGCCCGCAGCAGGTCCAGCGCCTGTACGTTGCCGGAGCCCTCCCAGATCGAGTTCAGCGGCGACTCCCGCAGCAGCCGGGGCATGCCCGACTCCTCGACGTACCCGTTGCCGCCCAGGCACTCCAGCGCCTCGCCCACCAGCGGCGTGCACCGCTTGGTCACCCAGTACTTGGCGGCCGGCAGCGCCAGCCGCAGCAGCTGACGTTCCTGCTCGCCGGTCTCACCGCCGCCCTGCGCGGCGTCGAACGCGGCCGCCAGGCGCAGCGCGAGAGCTGTCGCCGCCTCCGACTCCAGCGCCAGGTCCGCCAGTACGTTCTGCATCAGCGGCTTGTCGGCCAGCAGGCCGCCGAAGGCGCTGCGGTGGGCGGTGTGGTGGGTGGCCTGCGCGACGGCCTGCCGCATCAGCGCCGCCGAACCCGTCACACAGTCCAGCCGGGTCGCCGCGACCATCTCGATGATGGTGGCCACACCGCGTCCCGCGGCACCCACGCGCCGCGCCCATGTCGTCCCGTCGAACTCGACCTCTGCGGAGGCGTTGGAGCGGTTGCCCAGCTTGTCCTTGAGCCGCTGCACGCGGAAGGCGTTGCGGGTGCCGTCCGGCAGTACGCGCGGCACGAGGAAGCAGGTCGGCCCCTCGCCCCCGCCCTCGTCCCCGGCGACCTGCGCCAGCACCAGGAAGACGTCCGACATGGGCGCCGAGCAGAACCACTTGTGCCCGGTCAGCGCGTACTCACCGCCCGCCGCACCGTCCCCGCTCAACGGCGTCGCGACGGTCGTGTTGGACCTCACGTCGCTGCCGCCCTGCTTCTCCGTCATGCCCATCCCGGCCACGGCCCCGGCCTTCGCGGACGCGGGACGGTCCAGCCCCGGCTCGTACGTGTGCGAGGACAGCAGCGGCTCCCACTCGGCTGCGAGGGCGGGCTCCTTGCGCAGCGCGGGCACCGCGGCGTGCGTCATCGACACCGGACAGCCGTGCCCCGCCTCGACCTGCGACCAGACGTAGAAGCCCGCCGTGCGCCGCAGCTGGCCGTCCGGCCGTGACCAGGCGTCGGTCAGGCCCGCGCCGACGGCACGCTCCAGCAGCCGGTGCCAGGCGGGGTGGAAGTCGACCTCGTCGATGCGGTTGCCGTACCGGTCGTGCGAACGCAGCACGGGCGGTACCTCGTTGGCCTGCCGTCCCCACTCCTGCGCCTCGGCCGAACCGGCGGCGCGGCCCAGCTCGCTCAGCTCGGCGCGTACCTCTCCGGCCCGGTCCGGATCGGCGTACCGGGCGACCGACTCGGTCAGGGCCGGGTCGGCCGAGAAGACGTCGTAGCCGGCGAGAGGCGGCGGCTGATTGGTCACGGTGTGAGTGGAGGCTGGCATGGCAGATACGTTAAGGAGGTGCAGCCAGCCGATGAAACCCCACCTCGCCGCAGCGGACGGTTCCGCCGGGCACGCGTCGTCTACCGCAACGTCCCCAAACGCAAGATGGCGTGGCTGCTGCTGAAGGACACCGTCAACTCCTGCATCGAGTACCGGGTGCTCGGCCTCGCGGCGGAGGCGGCGTTCTTCACCCTGATCTCGATCCCGCCGCTGCTGCTGGGCCTCATCGGTCTGCTCGGCTATCTGGACGCCTGGATCGGCACCGACACCATCGACTCGATCCGCACCAACTTCCTGACCGCCTCCTCCGCCGTGCTCTCCGACCGGGGCGTCGACCAGCTCGCCCGCCCCCTCATCGACGACGTCATCCGGGGAGGCCGTCCCGACGTGATCTCGCTCGGCTTCGCCATCGCCCTGTGGTCGGGGTCGCGTGCCGTCAACGTCTTCATCGACACCATCACCGTGATGTACGGGCTGGACGGGCAGCGCGGCATCGTCAAGACGCGGCTGCTGGCCTTCCTGCTCTACCTCGTCGCACTGGTCATCGGCGCGGTCGTGCTCCCGCTGATGGTCGCCGGGCCCGAGGCTGTGCTGCGGCTCGTGCCGCAGGCGGAGTGGCTGGTGACGGTCTTCTACTGGCCGGTGGTGCTGCTGCTGTCCGTCGCCTTCCTCACCACGCTCTACCACGTGTCCGTTCCCGTGCGTTCGCCGTGGCGCGAGGACATCCCGGGCGCGCTCGTCGCCCTGGTGATGTGGGTGCTGGGCAGCGCGCTGCTGCGTCTCTACATCACCAGCACCGTCGAGGGGCCCACCCTCTACGGCTCGCTCGCGGCCCCCGTCGCCGTGCTGCTGTGGATCGGCGTCTCGGCCTTCGCCGTGCTGATCGGCGCGGCCGTGAACGCGGCCATCGACCATGTGTGGCCGTCCGTCGCGACCGCCGCGGCCCGCCGTATGAACGAGCGGGCGCGCGAGGAGGCCGCCGCGGAGGTCGTCGCGGCGGCAGCCGCCCGCCGGGCGATGCGGAGCGCCGAGAGCACGGGTGCGGAGGACGGGGAGAACCCGCCGGCGGAATTCCCCGAGCGCTGGACGAAGTTCCTGCCGCACGCGGACGTACGGGCGCGGCTGCGCGCGCGGCGCGACCGCTGAAGCCGCTACCTCGGACCGCCGGCTGCACCCCGCCGGCTGCACCCCGACGGCCGCGGACCGGGAGCGCGGGAGGTGCGGGGAGAACGCGCGGCACGGGAGGGGCCCAAGAGGCCCGGGGAAAACCCGTGGCGTCAACCGTCGCCGCGGGCTAGTGTCCCCGGCAGTGAGGAGGGCCCGTCGAGGGCCGTCCCGGAAGCCGAGCAGACGCGGGAGGTGAAGACCGATGGCCGTCGCCGTGGCGGGCGCTGCCCGTACCCCGAAGCCCGATCTCTTCACCACCGTGGTCCCCCGCTGACCCGCACCGCGACACCGACGACACGTCCGGGCGGGCGTTGCCGGGGCCACCCTTCAGCGAAGGGTCACACCCTTGAACTCCTCGGCCTCACAGCCGCGTTCCACGCGTTCTCCCGCTTCTTCCGTTTCTTCCGGCGCCCCCTCCTCGCATCCGCTCGCCCGCTACGGCTGGAACGCGGACATCGCCGCGGCCTTCGAGCCCTACGAGGCCGAGGGCCTGGTCCCCGCCCGTATCGCACGTGTCGACCGTGGCCGGTGCGAGGCGGTCACGGCCGAGGGCACGGTACGGGCCGGCATCGCACCGGTCGCCGACCCCGACCCCACGCGCACCGTCTGCACGGGTGACTGGGCGGCGCTGAGAGGCACGGGCGGCCCGCCGGAGGTAGGGGCTCTCCTGCCGCGCCGCACCGCCTTCCTGCGTTCCACCGCCACCACACGCTCCGAGGGACAGGTGCTGGCCGCCAACGTCGATCACGCGCTGATCGCGGTGCCCCTCGCCGTCGAGCTGGACCTCGCACGCGTCGAACGCTTCGTCGCGCTGGCCTGGACGAGCGGCGCACAGCCCCTGCTCGTCCTCACCAAGGCGGACCTGGTCGACGGCCAGGACACCCTCGCCCAACTCGCCGCAGACATCGAGGCGTCCGCCCCGGGCGTGACCGTGCTGACGGTCAGCGCCGCGACCGGCGACGGGCTCGAGGTGCTCTCCGCCGTCATCGGCGGCGGCACCTGCGTGCTGCTGGGCTCCTCGGGCGCCGGCAAGTCCACGCTCGCCAACGCGCTGCTGGGGGAGACGGTGCAGGACGTGCGCACCACCCGCGACAGCGACGGCAAGGGCCGGCACACCACGACCACCCGCGACCTGCTGCCGCTGCCCGGGGCGTCCGGCGGTGTCCTCATCGACACCCCCGGACTGCGCGGCGTCGGCCTCTGGGACGCACAGGACGGTGTCAGCCGCACCTTCGCCGAGATCGAAGCCCTGGCAGGGCGGTGCCGCTTCCACGACTGCCGGCACGAGGCCGAACCGGACTGCGCGGTGCTCTCCGCCGTCGAGGACGGGACGCTGCCGCACCGCCGCCTGGAGAGCTGCCGCAAGCTGCTGCGCGAGAACGCCCGCCTCGCCGCCCGTTCGGACGCACGGCTGCGGGCAGAGAGGAAGCAGCACTTCAAGCAGATGTCAGCGCTGGGCCGTCACATGGCGGAGCGCAAGCGCGGCGGGAGGAACCAACCCTGACGCACGGCGCATGGCGCACGGCGGCACGGCGCTCGCCGACGGACAGGGACGGCCGACAGACCGGCCGGCGGACCGGCGGCCGTGCGGCCGTGCGCCGTGCGGGCCGGGGTGTGCGCCGGGGTGGCCTGAAGCGGACGTGACGAGAGAGAGGGTACGGAGGGAAGGCGGTTGCTACCGTCCTCTCCATGCTCCTGTGGATCAACGGGCCCTTCGGCGGCGGCAAGACGCACGTCAGCCACGAACTGCACCGCCGCCTGCCCGGCAGCGTCGTCTCCGACCCGGAGCATCTGGGCGCGGGAATGCACCGGATGCTGCCCCCGCACGCCAAGTCCGACTACCAGGACTACCGGGCGTGGCGGAACGGCATCGTCGAGGTGCTGGACAGCCTGCTGCACCGGCACCACGACGGCCCCGTCATCGTGCCGATGACGCTCGTCGAGCCCGCTTACTTCGACGAGACGGTCGGCGCCCTGCGCGCCGAGGGCCATCAGGTGCACCATGTCTCGCTGCTCGCCTCACGGGAGACCGTGCTGCGGCGGCTGCACGGCCGTGCGCTGCCCGGACTGCGCTGGGAGAAGTGGGCGGCCGAGCGGGTCGACCGGTGCCTCCAGGCCCTGCGGCAGCCGGAGTTCGCCGAGCACGTGCACACCGACGAGCTGACCGTGCCGCAGGTGACGGAGACCGTCGCCCGGTCGGCGGGGCTCGAACTCCGGCCCGACACGTACGGGCCGTTGCGGCGCCGGCTGCGCCGCGCCCGCGTCACGCTCGACCACATGCGCCTCCGCTGACGGGCCGGTGCCGGTGACCGCGTTCGGGCCCCGCCAGTTCCAGTTCGTCCTGCTGCGCAGGATGGCCGACTTCCAGCAGGGCCTCGTGGAGGAGGCGCTCACCGAACTGCACGCCGGGCGCGCGGAGATGAGAGAGGCGAACCGGCGGTGGCAGGCCATGCTGCGCTCGTCCCGCTCCCGCGGCGCGATCGGCCGCTACCGCTCCGTCCTCGGGCCGCCCGAGCAGACCGTACGGCGGCCGGCAGGCGACCTCGACTGCGAGGCGCTGACCTGGCCGGTGCCGCTCTGGCCGGACCTGCGCTTCGAGGTGGTGAGCGTACCGGGCGGCGGGGTGGTGACCGAGTGGCTGGTACGGGCGCCCGGCGCCCCGCCGGCCTCGCTGCGTACGGTCGAGGACCTCACGCCCTGGTCCTGCACCGTCGACGAGGTGGCGCGCGCCTTCGCCCCGGCACGGCCCATGGAGGGCTCGGCGCCGAGCCGCTGGCGTCTGGGCTTCACAGCGCCGGACGAGGGCGGGAGACGGCACCGGGTGATCGCGGAGTTCAGCTGGGGCCTGCTGCAGAGGCTTCCCGAAGTACGGCCGCTTCCGTGACGGGCGCCCGCCGTCGGCGGCCCTCTTCGTCCTCCGTGAACGTCTTCCGCCACGGTCGTCCGCGAAGCACCCGCCGCGCAGGGCCGGGACCGGCGCGGAGAAACCCCTCCCGGCGAGGGCTCCCGCTGCCGTACGCTGAACGCATGACCTGGCGACATTGATTCTCGGCCGAAGCATCACCGACACCCGCGGCGACAGCAGGACCGGCCGCGGTGGCCCGGCTCGTCCGCAGGCTCTACGCGTACACGTTCTTCGAAGACCTGATCCTGCTGTATCCGGTCTACGCGCTGCTCTTCGCCGGGAACGGCCTGTCCGCGGCCGAGATCTCCTCGCTCTTCATCATCTGGTCGTGCGTCACCTTCGTGCTCGAAGTGCCCTCCGGGCTGTGGGCCGACCTGTTCTCACGCCGCAAGCTGCTGGCGCTCGCTCCGCTGCTGACCGCCGCGGGCTTCGCGGTGTGGACCTGGCTGCCGTCCTATCCGGCGTTCGCCGCGGGCTTCGTGCTGTGGGGGGCAGGAAGTTCACTCGTCTCGGGCACGCTCCAGGCACTGGTCTACGAGGAGCTGGCCCGGTCGGACGCGGCGCACACCTACGCCCGGAGAATGGGCCGCTCCCAGGCGCTGGGCACGACAGCGATGATGATCGCGACCGCGCTGGCGGGCCCCGTACTGGGTGCGGGCGGCTACGAGGCGGTGGGAGCGGCCAGCGTCGTGGTCTGCCTGCTGGGCGCCCTGGTCGGCTGGTCCTTTCCGGAGTCGCGCGGGACGGGCGCAGCGGGTGGCGCGGACGGTGCGACGGGTACGAACGGTATGGCCGGCGCGGACAGTTCGCACCCGGAGGACGACCCCGGGGCCGGCGGGGAAGGCGGGGAGGACGGCGACGGCGGGGAGGACGGGGGTTTCCTGACAGTCCTGCGTGCCGGCTTCGGTGAACTGCGGGCCTCGCGGGCCGCCCTCCGTGCCGTACTGCTGTCGTCGGCCGTGACCGGCGTGATGATGATCGACGAGTATGTGCCGTTGCTCGTGCAGTCCATGAGCGTCAGCGAGGCGACGGTGCCGCTGCTGATCCTGATCGTCACCGTGGGTGTGGCTGTCGGCGGCTGGTGCGCCGGGCGTGGATCGCCGCGTCTGCTCGGTCCGGCGCTCGCCGTTGCCGCGGCGGCACTGGCGGTGGGCGCCGTGACCGGACCCGCGGGCACACCGCTGCTCGCGCTCGCCTTCGGCATCTTCCAGTGGGCGACGGTCACATGTGACGCGCTGTTGCAGGACCGCGTCACCGACCGTGCGCGTGCCACCGTCAGCTCCATGGCGGGCTTCGGCGCGGAGGTGTTCTCGGTGCTGCTCGCCGCCGGCTACGCGCTGGGGTCGGCCTGGTGGACGCACGGCACGCTTTTCGTGCTCGCCGCTCTCCCCTACTCGCTGATCGCGCTCGTACTGCTGCGGTACGTGCGGCGGAAACCCGCACGCGAGAGCGGGAGGGATGCCGGAGATGACGAAAGCTGACGGCTGGCGGCTGCGCCGGAGCCGCGGCGCGCCGCCCGGCACGGCACGGACGGCACGGCACGGACGGCACGCACGGCCGCGACGGCCGGGACGGCCGGGACAGGCCGGCGCTCCGGAAGGCGCGGGAAGCGCCCGACGGCCATGTCCGATTCCCGCGAGTGATCCCGCCGCGACGGGCGCACACTGAGGGCGTGATGACAGACGACAGCAGGTACGAGGCGGTGCGGAGCCGGGACGCCCGTTTCGACGGGGTGTTCTTCCTCTCCGTACGCACCACCGGCATCTACTGCCGTCCGAGCTGCCCGGCGGTCACCCCGAAGCGGGAGAACGTCCGTTACCACCCCTCGGCAGCGGCGGCGCAGCGCGCGGGCTTCCGCGCCTGCCGCCGCTGCCGTCCCGACGCGGTACCGGGGTCGGCCGAGTGGAATCTGCGGGCGGACCTCGTGGGCCGCGCGATGCGGCTGATCGGGGACGGTCTGGTCGACCGGGAGGGCGTCGCGGGTCTCGCCGGCTCTCTCGGCTACAGCGCACGGCAGGTGCAGCGCCAGCTCACGGCCGAACTGGGAGCGGGGCCAGTGGCACTGGCCCGTGCGCAGCGTGCGCACACGGCGCGTGTGCTGCTCCGGACGACGTCACTGACCGTCACGGAGATCGCGTTCGCGTCCGGGTTCGCGAGCGTGCGGCAGTTCAACGACACGATCCGGGAGATCTACGCACGCACTCCGAGCGCCCTGCGCGAGGCGTCCGACCGGGGCGGACGAGACGGGCGCGGCAACGGCGGGCGCGGGGAGGGCGGACCGCGTGCAGCGCAAGCCGGAGCGGACGGCGAGCGGCCAGCTCCGGCCTCCACCGGTGTTCCGCTGCGGCTGGCACACCGGGGTCCGTACGCGGCGCGGGAGGTCTTCGACTTCCTGCAGCGGCGCGCGGTGCGGGGGGTAGAGGAGACGCTCGGTGCCCCCGGAGCCCGCAGATACCGGCGCACGCTGCGGCTGCCCCACGGCACTGGCATCGCCGAGGTCGACGAGCCCGCCGGACGTTCGCGTCCCGGCGGTTCCGGCGGCGGCTGGCTGGAATGCCGGCTGCATCTGACGGACCTGCGCGACCTGACGACCGCCGTGCAGCGCGTACGGAGGCTCTTCGACCTCGACGCCGACCCGTACGCGGTCGCAGAACGGCTCGGCGCCGACGCCATGCTCGGTCCGCTCGTCGCCGCCCGCCCCGGCCTGCGCTCGCCGGGGAGCACCGACCCGCACGAACTCGCCGTACGTGCCGTGCTCGGACAGCAGATCACCGTCGCCGCGGCACGCACGCTCGCCGGGAGACTCGTCGCCGCGTACGGCAAACCCCTCCCCGCCCCGGACGGCGCTCTCACCCACCTCTTCCCCGGGGCCGACGCGCTCGCCTCGGCCCCGCTCGGCGAACTCGGCATGCCGGAGCGGCGCCGAGCGACCCTCCGCGCCGTCTCCGCCGCAGTCGCGGACGGCAGCGTCACCCTGCACCCGGGCGCCGACCGGGACGAGACCGAGCGTGCCCTGCTCGCCCTGCCCGGCATCGGGCCGTGGAGCGCGGGCTACATCCGTATGCGGGCACTCGGGGATCCGGACGTCTTCCTCGCCGGGGACGCGGGCGTCAGGCACGGCCTCGCCCTGGGCGGAGGTGACGCCACCGCATCCGGCGCATGGCGGCCGTGGCGCTCCTACGCGCTGCACCACCTGTGGTGCCTCGCCGCCGAAGGGCCCGCCGCCCGGCGGGCGGGCTGAGAGACGGGGCGGCTGAGTGGCGGGGCGGCTGAGAGGCCGGGCGGCCGAGAGGCTGGGCAGCTGAGCCGGGGCGGCTGACAGCGGGGGCCGGGAACGGGCTGGGAGCGCCCAGCCTCAGCTCTCCTCGGTGAGACCCCAGCTGTGCACCCAGCGCGGGTGCACGCGGATCATCTCCTCGCTCATCCCGGGCGCGAGTTCCGGCGGCCCCGTCAGCAGCTCCGCCTCCCCGCGTACTTCCACACCGCGCACCTTCCACGGGTGCACGCTGACGATGTCGTCGACGACGAGCGAGAGCCGCGGGTTCGCCAGCAGGTTGCGCCAACGCTTCGTCTCCGCGAGTGCGAGGCCTCCGGAGAGGATCGTTCCGTCCTCCTGGAGGTAGAAGCCGACAGGGTTGACCTGGGGCTGTCCTGAGGGGTCCACGGTCGCCATGCGGCACAGCCGCTGGGACGTGAGGTAGGCGCGTTCGGTCTCGTCGAGGGCTCGATGACGGGTCTCGGTGCTCATGCCGGAAGGCTCACACGCACGGCCGGCCACCGCATCGGGCAGAGGTCCGAGGGGGAGTGGGACCCGCGCCGGAGGGCAGGGGGCGTACGGGAGGCAGGAGCGCGCGGACGGCCACCGGGTTGGGCCGGGAGTCATTGCCCGCCTCATGTGCGGGCAACAATATGTGCATGAGTCAGCAGGGCAGGCCCCGTGGTCCCAAGCGCGGCCAACAGGACGACTGGTGGAGCCAGTTGTACGATCCGGGATCACCGGACACGGGCCGCGGCGGAGAGGGCGACACCCTCGACGACCGCTACGCCTCGGTCCGGCGCACCATGGGCCAGGGGACCGCCCCAGCGGGTCCTGCGGTGCGCAGGTCCGAACCGTCCGGTGAGGGCGAGCGGGCCGAGCGGGAACCCGAGCCGGAGCCGGAGCCGGACCGCGAGCCGGAGCCGGAGCCGGAGCCGGACCCCGAGCCGGAGCCGGAGCCGGAGCCGGACCCCGAGCCCGAGCCGGACCCCGAGCCGGAAACAGGGGCGAAGCCCGCTTCCGGGAGCCTGGGACGTCCGGCCGCAGCCGGAACCGGAGCCGGAACCCGTCTTCCCGAAGACGCCCCCGACCTGGAAACCCTCGCCTTCCAGCCGCCGTCCTTCGAACCCCCCGCATTCGAGCCCCCGGCGTTCGAACCGCCTTCCTTCGAGCCACCCGCCTTCGAACCCCCGTTCGTGGACTCGTCGCTCTTCGACTCGCCCGCCTTCAAGTCCCCGTCCTTCGACTCCCCTGTCCTGGACCCGGCCGAGCCTCCAGCGCCGACGGCGGGGCCCGGTACGCGTGCCGGGGGGACGGAGTCCGTCCCCCCTCCGGACCCTCGTACGACGCCGGAACCGGCCCCCGGGCCGTCAAGCTCGTTCCTGCGCAAGGAAGCCGATCCGGAGCCCGAACCCGTACCGGAGCCCGAACCCGTACCGGAACCCGAACCCGTACCGGAACCGGAACCGGAGCCCGCATCCGTCCCCGAGGCACAGCCCGAACCCGAACCCGAACCCGAACCCGAACCCGACCCCGCATCCGTATCCGACGCCGGGCCCGTGCCGGGCGCTGCGCCCGCGGACGAGGCGCCGCTGCGGCCCTCGCCCTCTCACGTCGGCGAACGGCCCCCGACATACGACGCCGAGCCCGCCACACTCCCCGCCGCCGATCCGGCGGCGCTCTCCGAACTCGTCCCGGACACCGTGCTGGACGGTGCGCACTACGCCGGAGTCACCCTGCGCGCCGCCTCGTTGCGCGGCGACTCGGCACGCCACCGGGGTGCCCTGCGCCGTGACGCGCTGCTGACGGCCCGGTTCGGCTCGGGCGAGTCCGCGCTGCTGCTCGTCGCCGTCGCCGCGGGCGGGCGTGCCGCCACGGGCGGGCACCGGGCGGCCCGGGAGATCTGTCACTCCGTCGGCGGTGCCGTCGGCCGCAGCCACGCCCGCCTCGCCGAGGACATCCGCGCGGACCGGCGGGGCGCCCTCAAGTCGGGGCTGCAGCGGCTCACCGAACGCTGCTACGGCAAGCTGCGCGCGCAGGCTGCCGCTCTCGGCGTCCAGCCGGAGGAGTACACCGCCGATCTGCGGTGCCTTCTGCTCTCGGCCGACCCGCGATGCCGTACCCGCATCTTCTTCGGTGCCGGCGCCGGCGGCCTCTTCCAACTCCGGGACGGTGCCTGGCGGGACATCGAGCCACATCCGACGGCCGGCCGGCGTGGGCCGGGCCCGTCCGGTGCGGAGAGCGGCCACGGTACGGACCCGGGTTCCCCCGATCCGGTGGAACTCGGTGACGCCGCCGCCCTCAGCGTGCCCTCGGGTGCGCCCGTACTTCCGCCGCCCGGTCCTCAGGAGCCGGAGCCGTTCCGGTTCCGCGCCACGGCGGGCCGGCGGGGCGACACCCTTCTGCTGTGCAGTCCGGGACTCGCCGCGCCCCTGCGTGCCGAGCCCGCATTCGCCGGGCAGCTCGCCCGCTCGTGGGCGGAGGGGCCCGAACCACCGGGGCTGGCTGCCTTCTTGGCGGACGTTCAACTGCGTGTACGGGGCTACGCGGACGACCGTACGGCGGTGGCCGTCTGGGAGGAGTGAGCCGCGCGCACGGCGGGGAGAGGCGGCGGGCGGCCTGCGGCCTGGGACGGGGCCCCGCAGGGGAAGCGGACGCGCGGACGTCCGCCCCTACGGCCCCGGCCACCCGCCACCGCCCGCCCCTGCTCTCCGGCCTTGCCGGGCGGGGTTCGGCCGGAGTCCGGCGAGAGGTACGGGCAAGAGGTCCGACCGGAAGGCCGACCCCGACCGGAAGGCCCTCCAGAAGTCCGGTCCACAGCCGGGCCCGACCTCAGCCGAACTGCCGCTCGATCTCGGCGAGTTTCTCCTCCAGCGAGTCCAGCCGCGGGCTCGCCGCGCCCCCGGCGCTCTCGTCCTCGCCGCCGGCTCCCGCCGTGCCGGGGCCGGTTCCCGTGTCCTCGCCCCTGCCGCCCTTGCGGAAGTCGGGGCGGGAGCGCAGCGGCAGGATGCCGTGCCCGCCGCCCCGGTCGTCCACCCCGGCGGACCGCACCGGCGCCGAAGTCACCGCGTGCGGGGCCGGATCGGCGGGCGCGGTCTGCGCGGCCGGAGCCGCGGACGCGATCTCCACCTCCAGCTGCCGGGTACCGCGTCCGCGGCCCCACCGCCGGTGCTGTCTGTTGAGCGCCTTGACCCGGGCCCGCTCCAGTTTCTCCTGCTCGCGGCGGCGGAGACGTTCCTGCTCACGCTGTCGCCGTTCGTCCCGCACCTCCTCCACCGCCTGGTCGAGCGTCCGTACTCCCTCCAGGAGCATCAGCGACCAGGCCCTGAAGGTCTCCCGGGGGGCGCGCAGCCATCGCACGACTCTGATCTGCGGCAGCGGGCGCGGCACCAGGCCCTGTTCGCGCAGGGCGGCCCGCCGCGTCTGCTTGAGCGCACGGTCGAAGAGGACGGCCGCCGAGAGGGACATCCCGGCGAAGAACTCCGGCGCGCCCGCATGGCCCGCACCGCGCGGCGCGTGCACCCAGTTGAACCACGCCGCCGCACCCGCGAAGGCCCACACCAGCAGCCGGGAGCCGAGCGAGGCGTCCCCGTGGCTGGCCTCGCGTACGGCGATGACCGCGGAGAACATCGCGGCTCCGTCCAGTCCGAACGGCACCAGATACTCCCAGCCGCCGGACAGCCGCAGGTTCTGCCGTCCGAAGCCGACCAGACCGTGGAAGGACAGTGCGGCGGCCACCGCCGCACAGCAGAAGAGCAGCAGATAGGCGGCTGTCGCGTAGATGGTCTCCTTGCGTCTGCGCCGCTGCTCCAACTGCTCCCAGGAGTCGGCCGGCTGCCCGCCCTCGTCCCCGGCCTTCCGCTTGCGTCCGCGCCCGCGTGCCAACACCACGACCGCCGCCAGGGCGCCGGCGAGCAGCCCGGCGCTCGCGATCACCCAGCTCACCGGTAGCTCCGTCACTCTCATCGGATGTGCCCCTTGCCGCGCGGCGGAGGGCCGGTGGAACCGGCGGCGCCGTGCTCGCCTCGGATTGCTTCGCTGTCGCCGGGCATCCTGGCGCAGCGAAGGGCGCATCACGGCGAATTCGGCCCAACTGACCGCCAACGGGGGTCAGTAGGCATCGAGCCGGGCGTTGTGGGTCGAACGGCTCAGCGACTGACGGACAGTCGCTCGACACGCTCCGCGTCACACGTACGGGGACACGTCACACAGGTGTCCTCCGGGCGCAGCGTGTAGAAGAGGCAGCAGCTCGCCCGGTCCCGGGTGGAGAGCAACTCACCGCTCCCGCCGATGAGTTCACGGAAGGCGGCGCCTTGTGCGTACGGTGCCGTGCCGCCGGGCAGCAGTTCACCTGCCTCGCGCACGGCGCGCTGCTCCTCGCCGAGAAGGTGGCCCAGGTACCAGAGCCCCTCGGTGATCTCGTCCGTGGCGATGCCCCACAGAGCGCGCCGGCCGCGCCGCAGGCGGCGGCGGAAACCCTCCAGCACGGGTGTGAGGTGTTCGGCGACGGCCGCCCGCACCTCGGCGCGCAGCGCCTCCTCGTCCTGAACGGCCCGGGCGCCCGGGGAGCGCTCGGCCGGGTCACCCGGCAGGCACGCGAACTCCTCGATGCGGACGGACAGTTCAGCCGGGGTGTGCCGCATGGAGACCGCCTCCACGGGCAGGCGGGGCACGCGGCGGTGCAGGAACCAGGGGATCGTGATCAGCAGGCAGACCGGCCAGGCGTAGCGGTGCAGGCCGAAGCTCGCGGTGACGTCGCCGCGCGGCCGTGTCCCGTACGTACGCAGCGCCTGCTCCTCCTCCCGGGCGAGAAAGGCGTCGACGGATTCCCCGCCTTCGGCCAGTCGGGTCGCGCGCACCCATCCGGGGCCGCCGGAAGGGGCTCCGCCGGGCGGCACCTCGTGCACGCCCAGTCCCGGGAACACCTCGGTCAGACGCGTGTACGCCGCCGTGAACGGTGAGGCGGCGGCGGGCCGGGGAGCGGAGGGCGCGACAGCGGGCATGGCCATGGAGAGACCACCAGATCGACGATCAACTGCAGGTAAGCCTTACCTTAGCCGATGCCAGGAGGTTTGATCTCGCGCCCGGTCCCCTTATCGTGCTGAGCGAGACCTGGAGGGGCAGATGGAGCAGACCGGAGCGGATGCACCCGAACGGGCGGGAGCCGCCGCACTCCACCCTCACCTTCCGCCTCAGTCGTCACCCGCCGGGCAGCAGCATCCGGCCAGGGTGGACGAAGACCGGGGGGCGCGGGGGGAGCATGTGCACAGTGAGCCGGCGCCGCCGGTTCGCGCTGTCCGCGCGCCGGGCGGAGCGGCGGTTCCGGCCGCACCGAACCCGGCCGCACCGAACCCTGCGGGCACTGCGGGCACTGCGGGCACTGCGGGTGTGCCGAGCACGGCGCCCGAGGCACCGCACCCGCGGACGACGGCGGGTGCGCGCAAGACGGCGCGAGCCTCCAAGAAGCAGGGCGCACCCAAGCCGCCGAGGCATGCGAAGCGGCCGGCGGACCCCGGGCAGCAGCCCGAGAGGCACTCCGTACGAGCGCAGGTGCTCAGGGCCCTGCGGGAGGCGCTGCTGTCCGGTGAACTCGCCCCGGGCGAGGTCTACTCCGCCCCCGCCCTCGCCGACCGCCTCGGAGTCTCGGCCACGCCCGTCCGCGAGGCCATGCAGCAGCTCGTGTGCGAGGCGGCGGTGGAGACGGTGCCCAACCGCGGTTTCCGCGTCGCCGTGTGCAGCGCCCGCGACCTGGCCGAACTGGCGGAGATACGGGCTCTGCTGGAGATCCCCTCGGTACTGGAGGCGGCGCGCTCGATGCCGCCCGAGTGCTGGGAGAGCCTGCGTCCGTACGCCGACGACGCTCTCGTCGCGGCCACGTCAGGGGACCGGTCCGCCTACGCGGACGCGGACGGCGCCTTCCACGGCGCGCTGCTCGAACTGACGGGCAACCGCCAACTCGTGGCCGTCGCCAAGGACATACACCGCCGGACCCGCCGGCGCCCCGCGCCGGCCCTGCCGTCCACGTCCGCAGCGGAGTTCCTCAAGGACGCCTCCGACCACGTCGTCCTGCTGGACGCGCTGCGCGACCGGGACCTGGCCGCCGTGGAGAGGCTCATGCGCGAGCACGTCGCGCTGTGAGCCCCGAGGGGCGGGGCGGTCACGCACGCACGCACGTACCGCAGGCCGCCCGCGACTCCTCGCCGTACTCCGAACCCCGAACTCCGGACCCCGATCTCTGAACTCGGAACTCCGAACCCCGATTTCACGTCGGGGAGAGCTGATCCGCGAGCCAGGTGGGAACCCCTCCCAGGAGCCGGAAGAGCCGTCCGGCCTCCTCCCGCAGCCGGGTGGCCTCCGGCTCGTCCTCGACGTCCGCGAGCGCGGTCAGCGCGGGAGCCATGCCCACCAGATAGCCCAGCTCCTCACGCAGGCGCAGCGACTCGGTGAACCCGTGCCGTGCCTCCGCGACATCGCCCTCGCGCAGCGCGAGCCCGGCCAGGTGGCGCCAGGTGAAGGAGACCAGGAGCCCGTCGCCGAGCGCCGTGGCCGCGGCGTGCGCACGCCGGTAGGCCGCCAGCGCCGACTGCGGGGTGTCGCTGAGATGTTCGGCGAGCAGTCCCCGCCGGTAGTCCAGCATCGCCCTGCCGCGTGCCGAGGGCGGCAGCAGGGCCGCGGCGCGGCCGAGGGCGGCGCGGGCCTCGTCGGAGCGGTCACGTACGGCCAGCACTGTTGACGCGTAGGCGAGTTGGCCGCGTTCGCAGGCGGCGGCGCCGCGCTCCTCGTCGTTGCGCGCCAGGGCCTCCGCGGCCCGCAGTGCCGCCTCGGCGGCTGCCCACCCCTCACCGGTGAACATGCACTGCTCGACCAGTAGCGCGGCACGCCGCAGCGAGGCCGCCGTGTCGGTGGCCACGTAGGGGTCCAGCAGGGCGGCGGCGTCCTCCCAGCAGCCGCGGGAGCGCAGGCGCCACACCGCGCGGTCCACCGGTGAGGCCGCGCCCACCTCCTCCGAGGGGGCGCCACCGCCGAAGGCCGGGGACGGTTCGCCGCCTCCGGTCTCCGGCCTTGCCGAACCTGACATGGCGGTTTCCGCCACAGTTGTCCTCCAAGCGCACCGTTGAGCTTCGAGCCGGTGTGAGCGCATCCCAGCACGGAGTGCCGAACCGGCCAAGGTTACTGTGAATCAGTTCACAAAGTTTTACTCGACGCCTCCCGGTGCCGGACGGGCGGGGGTGGGGGTGGCGGCGGCGCAACGGCGCAAGTGCCCCGTCAGCCCAGGTGAGAGCGCCTGTGGCCCTCCCCGGGCGCTCCTCGGCGCGCTACGTCTTCCTGTTCGCCCGCTTCGCCTCCTGCTTGAAGGCGCGCACCCGCTCCAGCGACTCGGGCCCCGTGATGTCGGCCGCCGAGCGGTAGGCGTCCGGTTCGCCGTAAGCGCCGGCCGCCTCGCGCCAGCCCTCTGGGGTCACCCCCATCCGCTTGCCGAGCAGCGCCAGGAAGATCTGCGACTTCTGCTTGCCGTAGCCGGGCAGGGAGTTGAGCCGGCCGAGCAGTTCGCCGCCGGTGGCCACGTCCCTCCACACGGCGGCGGCGTCGCCGTCGTAGTGGTCGACGAGGTACTGGCACAGCTGCTGCACCCGCTTGGCCATGGAGCCCGGGTATCGGTGCACGGCGGGCTTCTGCGACAGCAGCGCGGCGAACTCCTCCGGGTCCTGCGCGGCGATGGCGTGCGCGTCCAGGTCGTCGGCGCCCATGCGCCGCGCGATGGTGTAGGGGCCGGTGAACGCCCATTCCATGGGTACCTGCTGGTCCAGCAGCATGCCGGTCATGGCGGCGAGCGGGCTGCGGCTGAGCAGTTCGTCGGCTTCGGGCTGCTGCGCGAGGCGAAGGGTGATGGCCATGCCCCGATGATCGCCTGCTCTTTGCTGCCTCGCACGCCTGGCATCGCGTGCTCACAGTGTATAACTGGTCGATTGCTGTGAGTCAGGTCTGGAAGGTCTGAATGCCTTGTCAGAGGAACTCTGGGGGAGGTCGCTCTACGGTCGTGCGTGCGCTCGACGGCAAGAGGCGCAGGTCATGGGGGCGTTGTACCCGTACCTGTTGATTGGGTTGTAGCACAACATGCAGGGGCCGATCTCCCAGGTTCGGCAGCCCAGCTCTCGTGCAAACGCAGCGCGTTCGCTGTCGTTGAGTTGCAGTTGCGCGGGCTGGGACTGGGTGCACAGTAGGGCAGCGGGGATGGCATCGAAGGTGTGGAGACCGACTGCGGCGTGCCGGTCTCGTTTGCGTTTGATCGGGCTCTGCGGCTTCGTCGGTGCGCCGTAGCGGCAGGAGCCGTCCACCTCATCGCCGGTGAAGACGATCTCGTCGTCCGGCACCTCCTCTTCGCCTTCTGGCTCTTCGTCGTCTTCGTCCCGGATCTGTCGCCACTGTTCGATGTCGCCTGCTGGCGCCCACAGCCGGCTCACGCGGCGGGGGTCGTCGGTGCTCCGCGCTGTCAGGGGGAGGTGCTGGCGCTCGGCGGTGGAGGCGACGAGTTCGTCCAGCAGCGCCGGCGGCTGTGGGGGCAGGCACAGTGCGGGTAGGGACCACATTGCGTGGCCGCGCCCGCACCAGGTGCCCTTGTTGTCGCTGCGTGGGCAGGGGCGAGGGCTGGACCGGGTGCACTTCCACACCTGCAGGCGCCGCACGCCGCCCCTCTCGAGGAGTTGAAGTCGTGGGGAGAGGAGAGCTTTCCACGGCACGTTGTCGACCCGCATCCACGGGGCCCGGTCGATGAGTTCCGATTTCGGGTCCGGAGTCACCCAGAGCGAGGTGATGGTGTTCTCGGCCGCGCGGGTGGTGCGGCGCCGGACCGCGCTGGCGCTGATCGGCGAGTACTGCGCCTCCCAGCCGATCCGGGTGCCGTCCGGTCCGGTGACGAGCACATCATTGACCACTTTGCGCCGTGACGCGCCTGCTTCGACCCGTACGTCGAGTCCGGCCTGGGACGCAGCGCGGGCGATGCGTTCCTTCATTGCCTTGTGCTTGTCACTCTCTTCCGGCGTGGCGAGGTGAGTGATCGGCAGATGCGCGGGCACCAAACGGATCGTCCCGTCGGGAAATCGCTGGCGGCGGATGAACATCCAGGGAGTCTTCCCCGCTTCCGCGCAGCGGCAGTCGCCGTTGTTGAAGTCCGTGAGACACCGCAGCAGAGTGCGCTCCCGTTCCGCGACCGGCCGAAGGATTTCCTCCATCAGCCCCGGTCGCAGCTCGGGGTGCCCAAGGTCGGGCTGCGTCAACTCGACGACGATTCCGTATCCGGTGTGATACACCGCGTTGGCCATACACCTGACAATCCAACTCCAGCGCTGACTGGAGGAGGACCGCAAAGGGGGCGCACCCCGTCACCACGGGGGCGCAGCCTGTTCTGCGCTTCGCCCACTCGATTCACCCCCTCTTGAGTCGTCTTCTTCACGCTGCGATCGCTGGCTTTCGTACGGGGTGACCAGCCCGCCGGCTGTTTCGCGCATCCTTGGCTGTCGCCGACAGGAGTCGAAGTCGGTGCTGCGGAGCCCCGCGCTTGGACTTTGCCCGCCCACCTTGCTGCCTTGGCTGAGACGCAAGTTTGCGTAGGTTCAACTCGGTTCAGCAGACCGTGACACGTCACGGCTTGCTTCCAGTACGGTGGAGGTCGGCACGGAGTTCGGGACGGTACCTGAGCCACCGCCGGTCTTCTTCGAGGCACGGAGCGTCGGATAGCGCCCTCGCCACCGCCTTTCCCAAAGTCACCCGTGACCGCTGAGCCGTCGGCTGCCAGCGGGCCGAAAGGCATTCCATGACGATTTACGCTCAGCACGCGAACCGCGGAAAGACCCAGATCCTCGCAACCTATGAGGGAGCCGTCGGGGTGGTGGCAGCCACGGTTACCAGCCTCAGCGATCCCGCGCTCGCAGCCCCGATTGTGGACGCGCTCAACGGGATCTCCGCGCTCGCCACCGTGCCGGTGAGCGTGCACGATCGCCGAGAGCGGCCCGGGGACTACTACCCGGCGAAACACCTCGCAGCACTCACCGATCGGATCGCACGCGCTGAGCTCCTGAACGGGGCGTACAGCTTTTGGTACGAGTACGTGTGCCTCGAACTCCATCAAGCACTTGCCAACCTGGATGCCGCTCTGGCTGCCGTGCCCGAACCCGTCCGGATCGCGGTGGAAGCGGAACTGGAGACCGAGGCACGCCAGTTGCGAGAGGCACTCGAGGAGTTTTCCGAAGGAACTCCTCTGTCCGAGAACGAAGAGCGGCGCCGCTGGGACTTCGAGGCTCCCTTCGTGACACCTGACGGGAGGATGGAGGTGCTCAGCAGCGATACCCGAGAGCAGTTGGACCGTATCGAACGGGGGCTCACTTCCCAGGAGCGTGAGAGGGCGGTTGCAGACTTGAGGGTGATTGGCAGGGCCTATGCCCAGTGCTCCGATGGGGAGGAGGCTGGGATGCATCACGACTACGGCGAGGGAATCTTCGCCGAACCTTACGATTCGGACGGCCTGTTCGTGTCGATTGATGTGCCGAAACCCGGAGGCGAAGGCAACACCTCCTGGACCGTCGAGGTCGGGCTGTGGGAAGCCGACGACCCGGACGAGGAGGAACCGAGCAGCGCAACTGGTGCCACGATCCGCCGATGCGTTCTTCCCACAGCTCCTGGCGTCGACGAGCTCGCCGCTTTCCTGAACCGGATCGCAGACCAGGACGTGCTGACGAAGTGGGCCGAGACCCCCGTAGGCCAAGCGCTCGACGGAACAGGTTTCGTTGTCACCCACGGCCGCGAGGAGTGAACTGTTCGGCGCAGGTGATGTGCGCTCACGAGGCGACGGCAACCCGCTTCGAACTCTGTGCTTCGGCACCTTGTTGTGTTCCAGCCCATGCCGGACCCGCCCCGCACTGGACGGTGCATCATCAACGTCCGCCTGCTCCGCCGTTGGAGACCGGCATGCATCGCCTGCTGCTGTGGCTGGCCCTCGCGGACATCAAGAATCTCGGCAACATCGGCGACGGCGGCGACCACAAAGACCTTGGGCCAGCAAGCACAACGCAAGACGCTCCCGTATGGACCACACGTCATCCACACTGCCGTCGATGAGGTGTCACGCTGGTCCGCCAGGGTTCTCCCACTCTTGAGAGGATCGCATCCGTACCGAAGGTTTATGGCCCTGAAGGACCTTGAAGGCAGCCGGGACCTTGTGAACCGGCGCTAGGCTTACGGTAGTTGGATCAGGGCGCCTTCAGTTCTGAAGAGGCGATCGGGGGATGTTCGCAGTGACAGCGCCAGAGGTGAGAGTTGAGACGGTCGCGATCGATGCCGCCGGTTCACGCCAGATCGGCAGCAGGACTCGTACCTCTGACTTGCTGACAGAGCGCGCGGCCGAGGTGCAGGAGGCTATCGCCCAGGCGTCGGCGCTCGCCCAGGAGTCGCTCGCGCAAGCGCCTCGGCGGGACGGCTGGAGCATAGCCAGCGCGGAGGTGACCTTCGGGCTCACGCTTGGGGCGGAGGCCGGCGTCATTCTCTCCAAGGCGTCTGCGGAGGCCTCGTTCGAGGTCACCCTCACTGTGGAGCGAACTCCCACAACGCCATGACTGCCAAGGACTATTGGGTCGACCTCTTCCAGGCGGAGCGTCGCCTGGGTGCGGGCTTCCTGCTCACACGGCAGTACGTGCTCACGGCGTCGCACTGCCTGCAGGGGCTGGATCCATTCGGGGACCAGGTGGGCATCAGGCTCGCGGACGGGCGGCAAGTGAGCGGTCGCGTCTGCCAGCAGGCCAAGGACGCCGACCTGGCGCTGATCGAGATCGCGGAGATGCATCGGGTCGGCCACCCCCTGCCCGGCGCCGGCATCGCCTGCACAGGCGACCGGTGGCAGGGCCCGTATCGCCCAGCGCCCGGTGAGGCCCGGCTGAGCGGAACCGTCGACCACGGCCGGACATCTCACAAGTGCGAGGCCGGCGGGCTCATCGAGGCGTTGCAGCTGACCGCCGACCAGCATCTCGGCGACTACTCGGGCTACTCCGGAGGACCTGTCGAGGGCGCTGCTGCCGGACGCGAACCGGTGGTGTTCGGCATCCTTTTGGAACAGGTCCTCGACAGGTGTTCCAGCGACGGCCGGGCTGCCAACGTCCTGATTGCGGCCACCCTGGGCGAAGCTCTGCGCCGCTTCGACCAGTTCGCCGTGGGCCATCTGATCGACGTTCTCCGGCCTCCCTCCGACGCGACCGCGGCTGCATTGCCCGGACACGCGAAAGGGAGGACAACGGAAAACATCGCCAGGGGCGAGGCGCTTCTCGAGGCCTTGCAGCAGTGGTCTGAGCGAGGGCTCATCGACGTGGGGCAGGCCGACGAGTTCCGGATTCGCGCACTTCAGCGGCTGATCGACGGTCAACTGGGAGGAGGCGGCGATGACTGAGTCCGGGTCGCCGAAGGCTGCCGACGGTTTCGAGTCGTGGTCGGAGGTCATCCGCTGCGCTGAGAAGGCCGCCGGCGGTGACGAGGCTGCAAGGGCGCTGCTCGCAGGTCGTGTTCCGCCCTTCGTGGACCGGGAAACCACAGCGTCGGATCCCGCGACGCCAGGGCGAGTCGCTTACTTCGTTCCGCTGCTGGAGGCTGCGGAGCTTCATGATCTCTCCCGCTCCGTCACGAAGGCTCTGACGCGCTGGACGCTGTCGAGCGCCGTCATGCCGGCGGAGCAACGCGCCGCCCTCAGCAGCAAGTTGCTCATTCTTCTGGCTGACCGTGGTGAGTTGAACACGGCTCTGCAGCTGCTCCCGCTCAGCACGCTTCCCGGCGTCCTGGGGATACCGGACCATGTGGCCGGGGCACGGGCGTTGGCCAACCAGGCAGCGATCATGCTGCGCACGGACAATGCTGTCGCCGCCTACGATCTCGCCGCAGCCGCCCGCTCCCGCCTCGGCGAGGCAGCGGCCACCGGCAGGGAGGCACTGGAGACTCGGCTGCTCACACTTTCCGTCCTCCTGGAATGCGGACGCGAAGGTCACCGCACTCCGGATGCCGACGCCGCCGAGGCACTCGCCGGCGAACTGGAAGAGACCTCACGAGCCCTCGTAGCGCTGCTGGGGGACAATCACCCGCAGGCACTCTCAGCGTTGATCACGCTGGCATCGGCAGAGCTCGACGCGGCAAGGCTGGGCGGCTCGGCGGAGCGTATGGAGCGCGCCACGGACGTACTCGCGATCGCGGCTCAGAAAACTGCTGCGACCTACGGTGCCAGGCACCCGCAGGCCAAGTCTGCCCTGGCCGGTCTTGCCCACGCGGCGTACGCAACGGCGGTGCACGTGGACGGGGATGGCGAACGGGCCCGGCAGGCGGCGGAGTTCGTCAACGCGGTCGCGGCACGGGCACGTTCGGACGTGCCTGTGGAACGTGCCGCTATGGTGCCGACGCCTGCGGAGGCTCCTGGGAAACGTGCCGCCGTGGCAGGGAGACGGGATGCGCATCTGGTGTCCACACCTCGTTCGGTAGCCACGAGCCACGGCGAGCAGGAACACAAGTTGTGCTTCAGCGTGCTCGGACCGGTCCGTGCCAGCCGCGGCGACCAGGAACTCCCCATGGGGTCACCGCAGCAGCGTGCCCTGCTGACGGTGTTGCTGCTGCGCGGCGGTCACACCGCGACGGCCGAAGAACTGATCGACGCCTTGTGGGGCGAGGAGCCCCCGGACCAGGCGAAGGCGGCGCTGCGCACGTACGCCTCACGCATCCGCAAGGCTCTCGGCGACGACGCTGAGGTGGTGGTCAGTGAGCGCGGCGGCTACGCGATCCGTACGGGCCGCCCGTACTCCGACGTCGTGCTGGACCTCGACACCGCGACCGCCCATGTCTCGGAGGCGGAGAAGTCCGTTGTGAGCGGCGACCGTTCGGGCGCACGCGAGAACTACGCCGCTGCGCTCGCACAGTGGCGCGGCGAACCGCTGGCACATGTGCCCGGCCCGTTCGCCGAGCGGCACCGCAGCAGGCTGAACGAATGGCAGCTCTCCCTCCAGGAGCAGCACATCGACCTGGACCTCCAACTGGGCTCGCATAGCGAGGTGGTAAGTGAGCTGACGGCTCTCGCGGCCGCGCACCCGCTGCGCGAGCGGCTGCGGGAGCTGCTGATGCTGGCGCTCTACCGCAGCGGCCGGCATGCGGAGGCCCTCGCGGTTTTCGCCGACACGCGGCGGCTGCTCGCGGACGAACTCGGTGTCGACCCCTGCGCGGAGCTCGTCGAACTGCACCAGCGCATCCTGGAGGCTGACGAGACACTCGCCCTCGCTCCGGAGGAGCGGCGGGATCCCGCTACGCCTCAGTCGGCCCGGCCCGCTCAACTGCCCGCCGCCGTCGCCGACTTCACTGGGCGCGGCGCGTTCGTGGCGGAGCTGAAGGAGGAACTCGCCCAGGCTGAGGGCACGGTGATGGCCGTCTCCTCAGTCGCGGGCATCGGCGGTGTCGGCAAGACGACCCTCGCCGTACACGTCGCGCACGCCGCCGCCGAGCACTTCCCGGATGGTCAGCTGTATACCGACCTCCAAGGCGCCGGCCCTTCGGCAGCTGAACCGAAGGCCGTGTTGGGCGGGTTCCTGCGCTCGCTCGGAGTGGACGACATGGGCATCCCGGAAGGCATGGAGAAGAGATCCGCACTCTTCCGGTCGCTCCTGTCAGGACGTCGCGTGCTCACCCTGCTCGACAACGCCCGGGATGCGGCGCAGGTCCGTCCTCTCCTCGCCGGGGCGGCGGGTTGCGCGGCGTTGGTCACCAGCCGGGCCCGCATGGTCGACCTGGCTGGTGCCTATTTCATCGACCTCGATGTGATGAGTCCAGAGGAGGCGATGACGCTCTTCACCCGCATCGTCGGCGAGGAGCGCGTGCGCGCCGAGCGCAAGGCCGCCATGGATGTGGTGGGCGTCTGCGGGTTCCTGCCGCTGGCCATCCGTATCGCGGCAGCAAGGCTCGCCGCCCGCCCTACCTGGACGGTCGCCGTTCTCGCCTCGAAGCTCGCCGACGAACGCCGCAGACTCGACGAACTCCAGGTTGGCGACCAGGCCGTCAAGGCCACCTTCGAACTTGGCTACGGCCAACTCGACGTCGAACAGGCCCGCGGATTCCGCCTGCTCAGCCTCGCAGACGGCCCCGACATCTCTCTTCAGGCCGCTGCCGCCCTCCTCGATCGTCCGGCCACGACGACGGAATTCCTGCTGGAGTCGCTGGTCGACGCGTCCCTGCTGGAATCGGCGGCGCCCGGCCGTTACCGCTTCCACGACTCAGTGCGCCTTTTCGCCCGCGCCCGTGGAGAGCGAGACGAACAGCCATCGAGTCAAAGGGATGCCGCTCTCTCCAGGCTCCTCGACTTCTATCTCGCTACGGCGTTGACGG
This sequence comes from Streptomyces sp. TAA204, assembly GCF_000424965.1. Taxonomy (NCBI): domain Bacteria; kingdom Bacillati; phylum Actinomycetota; class Actinomycetes; order Kitasatosporales; family Streptomycetaceae; genus Streptomyces; species Streptomyces sp. TAA204. The sequence continues at coordinate 606,567 of NZ_AUKW01000002.1, read as the reverse complement.
TCTTTGCCCTCGGACGCTCTGAAGACCGCGCTTTGGACCATCTGATTCAACCCGACTCGGGTGGGCTGGACTTCGCTGACAGCGAGGCCGCGATGAAATGGCTGTCGGCGGAGGCCGCCTGCGTGCTGGCGTGCGTGGAACAGTCAGCTGAGCGCGGCAAGCTGCGCCATGCTGCGGACCTGCTGATCGCCGTCCACGACATCGCGGATTCCGGCGTGCACTCTCTTCGGTACGAACGGACAGCCACAGCCGTACGGGACGGCGCACACGCCGCGGGTGACACTCTCGCTGAGGCGCGCGCTCTCACGATGCTGGCGCACACGCACATGGTGTCCGGCCAATTCCACCAAGCCGAGGATAAGGCGGTCCGCGCCGAAGTACGGGCCGAGGTCGCCGGCGACAGCCTGGCCGGATGCTGGGCGCTCAACAGCCGTGGGGCCATCGCCAATTGCCAGAGCCGCTTTGCGGACGGTGAGACCTACTTGCGCCGCGCCATTGAGGCCTTCCGGGCCGACGGCAATCGTCGGAGCGAAGCAAGTGCTCTGTGCAATCTGGCGCAAGTCCACACCGCCCTCAACCACACGGACAGCGCAATTCAGCTGACACGGCAAGGACTTGAGATCTTCGAAGAGCTGGGTGATGGAGTACGTGTCGCCGAAGGCAGGTACGCCCTGGGAACCGTCCTCACCACTGCCCGCCGGCTGGAGGAGGCTGAGCGGGAGCTTCGTGGAGCATTGGAGATCTTCCGGCGGCACAGGCACTGGCGTCTATGGGAGGGGATGACGCAATTTCGGCTCGCCGAGCTTTACATCGATGCCGATCAGGCCGCATACGCGGTCCACCACGCGGATGAGGCACTTGCCCTGGGTGGAATCGGGGGCGAGTGGATGCGCGGAAAGATGCTCACTGTGCTCGGTCGGGGCCTGTTGAACCTTGGACAGCTGGACCGTGCACGTGTGTGCTGGCAGGAAGCTCTGGAAATCTTTGAGGAGATGGGCGCTGCGGAAGCAACCGAGCTTCAAGGGCTCCTGGAGAGCTCCACGTACGGACTGACAGGAGGATGAGCGTTGTCGGTGGATGATCGGGCAACAGGCGAGTTCGGCGTGAAGACGGTTTCGTGGACATCGATGCGGCTCCCGCTGATTCGGAGCCGTTGACACCGTGTAATCAGCGAAGCTGCGAGTCTTCTGATACCTCGCGCACCTGCTGGTCCAGCAGCATGCCGGTCATGGCGGCGAGCGGGCTGCGGCTGAGCAGTTCGTCGGCTTCGGGCTGCTGCGCGAGGCGAAGGGTGATGGCCATGCCCTAATGATCACCTTCCCGGCGCCGCACCGCACGTCTGCCGGGGGCCCGTTTCCGGTGTCTGTCCTTGTCGCGGGCACGACAGCGTCCGAAACGCCGGTCGGGCGGTGTACACCGACGGGGTGTCGGGGGTACACCGCCCTGGAGGCGAACAAACCTCGGGCCGGCGGCCCTTGATCTGCTCCCTACTTCGGGTCGCGGTTGAACAGCGACTTGGACCAGAAGTAGCCGAGCGTGGCCAGCCCCAGGCACCAGGCCACGGCCAGCCACCCGCTGTTGCCGATCTCGCTCCCGAGCAGCAGGCCGCGCAGCGTCTCGATGGCCGGGGTGAACGGCTGGTACTCGGCGATCGGCTGGAACCAGCCCGGCATCGCGTCGACCGGTACGAAGGTACTGGAGAGCAGGGGCAGGATCATCAGCGGCAGTGCGTTGTTGCCGGCTGCCTCGGCGTTGGGGCTGGACAGGCCCATTCCGACGGCGGTCCATGTGAGCGCCAGGGAGACGAGCGTGAGCAGCCCGACGGCAAGGATCCACTCCAGGGCGGTGGCATCCGTGGCACGGAATCCGATGGCCACAGCGACGGCACCTACGAGGACCACGCTCATCACGCACTGCAGCACGCTGCCGGCGACGTGTCCGACGAGCACCGACCCGCGGTGGATCGCCATCGTGCGGAAGCGGGCGATGATGCCCTCGGTCATATCCGTGGCGACGGACACCGCGCTGCCGATCGTGGTGCCGCCGATGGTCAGCAACAGGATTCCGGGGACGAGATACGCGATGTAGTCGGACCGGTCCGCGCCGCCGCCGATGCCCGCGCTCATCACTTCGCCGAAGATGTAGACGAAGAGCAGCAGCAGAATGACCGGCGTGAGCAGCAGATTGAGCGTCAGGGACGGGTAGCGCCGCGCGTGCAGCAGGTTTCGGCGCAACATGGTGGACGAGTCGCGTACGGCGAGGAAGGCGCGTGCCGGGCGAGCGGGAGCCGGCAAGGTACTCATCGGACAGGCTCCTTGGGCTGGTTCCGCCGGGCGTCGACGCTCTCGGCGGCGCCGGTCAGGGCGAAGAAGACGTCATCGAGGTCGGGGGTGTGCACGGTCAGCTCGTCCGCCTCGATGGCGGCCGAGTCCAGCCGGTCGAGGATGGAGCGCAGCTCGCGCTGGCTGCCGCCGCTGGGAATCTGGAGCGCCAGCGCCTCGTCGTCCCGGGTGACCTCGTGCAGCGCGAATGCCGCGCTCCGGTACGCGGACGGGTCGGAGAAGCGGAGCCGCACGTGCCCGCCGGGGACCAGCCGCTTCAGCTCCTCGGCGGTGCCTTCGGCGGCGATCTTGCCGTCGTTGAGTACGGCGATGCGGTCGGCCAGTTCGTCGGCCTCATCCAGATACTGGGTCGTGAGGAAGACAGTGACGCCGTCGGAGACGAGTTCACGGATGATTCCCCACATGTTGTGGCGGGAGCGCGGGTCGAGGCCGGTGGTCGGCTCGTCGAGGAAGATGATCCGTGGGTTGCCGACCAGCGTCATGGCGATGTCGAGGCGCCGTTTCATGCCGCCGGAGTAGCTCTGGGCGGGCTTGCCGGCGGCCGCGACGAGGTCGAACCGCTCCAGCAGCCCGGCGGTGACCCGCCGTCCCTCGCGCTTGGACAGGTGGTGAAGGTCGGCCATGAGGAGCATGTTCTCCTCACCGGTGATCAGTCCGTCGACGGCGGAGAACTGCCCGGTGACGCCGATCGAGGCGCGCACCGCCTGCGGGTCGCCGGCCAGGTCGTGTCCGCCGACACGGATGACGCCGGCGTCGGCGCTGACCAGAGTGGAGAGGATTTTCACGGCGGTGGTCTTGCCGGCGCCGTTCGGGCCGAGCAGCGCGAACACGGACCCGGCCGGGATGTGCAGATCGATGCCGTCGAGGACGGTCTTGTCGCCGTACGACTTGTGCAGACCGACGGTGGAGACCGCGGCCGACGGCGGGTGCTCGCCACTGCGTCTGGACGTGGGCATGACAGAAGAAGACATGAAGGTCCTCCCGACAGAAGGCTGAAATGGCTGGGTGTGAGTGAGTTGAGGCCGGACTTCCGGGGTCAGACCTTGGCGCGGCGGACGTCGATGTTGCCGTGCCGGGTGCGGGCGCGGATCTTGACGGTGTCCTCCGTCTCCTGCGGGGTCTCTGACACGGTGAGGGTGTTGCGCACCTGGCCGGAACTCGAGCTGACGTCGAGCCATGCGGCCGTGCCCTCGCGGACGCCGACCTCGATGGCGCCGTAGGAGGTCTCCAGCTGGACGGTGCCGCTGGCCACTTCGTCCACACGCAGGGTGCCGTGAGCGGTGGTGGCGGTGACCGAGTCCTCGGCGCGCCCGATCGCGATGTCGCCGTTGGCGCCGCTCACCCGCAGCTCGCCCGTCGCGGCGCCGACGGTCGTGGTGCCGTGCGAGTTCTTCAAGACGCCGGGCCCGTCGACGTGGCCGACGCGCAGGCTGCCGGAGCTGGTGGTGATCTCGGCCATGCCCTCGACCCGGTCCACGGTGATCGAGCCGTGCGACGCCTTCAGCTGCAACGGACCCGTCGTCTCAAGGCGGACGTCGCCGGACGAGGTCTTCACACGGACCTCTCCGAGCCGGCCCTCGCCGAGCACCTGGGCCCAGGCGCCGGTCATGTCGATGCGCGAGTCCGTGGGCAGTTCGACCCTCACGTCGACGGTACCGGTGCGCCCGAGGCCGAGCAGATTGGCTTTGGGCGTCCTGACGTTCAGTACGCCGCTCACGCAGGTGACCTCGGTCTGGTCGGCCGCTCGTACGTCCAGGTCCCTCTTCGGGTCGCGAGGCCGTACCTCCACGACGGTGTCGAGGCGGTCGCCCGCGGTGAACTGGATGGAACCGGCCTCCACATGCGCGGTGGCTGAGATCGCTTCGGGGGTGTCGAAAGCAGGCATGGCTGTCCCGTCCTCTTGGGTCTCCAGGGCGTCCCCGCTGGTGGGACGTGGTGTGAGTGAAGTGGTGCGGGCGGGGCGCGGTCAGCGCACCCAGCCCGTGAAGTGCTGTCCGATGGTCTGGGTCTTCTGCGGCGTGCGCGGCCGCGTGCCGCCGTCGACCGCTGCCGACACGGCCCGGACCAGCCACGCGTTGACCGACAGGCCCTCGCGACTCGCGGCCTCCTCGGCGCGCACCTTGAGATGGGCGGGCAGGCGCAGGTTGACGCGGGCGGTGCCCCCCTCGTCGCCGTCGGGCGGGGCCGCGGTGCTGTGCGATTCGACGGGCGCGGCCGGCTCCGCGGAGGTGCCGTCGTCGGTGGGCGGCAGCGTCACGACGAAGTCGGGGTCGAGCCCACGGAGCCGTACGTCGACCGAGCCGGGGGCGAGTTCGCGGGTGATCTCGTCCATCGCGGCCGAGAGCACGTTGAGCATGGTCAGCCGGGCCGCCGACTCCAGAGGAGCAGTGAGCCTGTCGGTCAGCTCGCGGGCTTCGTCGCCACCGGCTTCGGCGGCCACCGCGAGTTCACGGCGGAGGGAGTCGACATACGGGGTGAGATCCATGATGCCATCATGGCACCACTATGACGTCATGTGCAACCCTCAATGGTGCCGCCAGTGGGGTCGGGCTCCCCTTCTCCCTGCTTGAACTGGCAAAACATGGAAGATGGTGACCGGGGCAGCTGTGGCCCCAGGTGGTCCGTCCGCTCTTGGTGGCGGAGAATGACGCCGGGATGGCGCTGGATGGCGCTGGATGGTGCCAATCGGTGCCATCTGGTGTCATGTGATGCCGGGCGACGTCGCAGGACGGTGGAGGCCCCGCCTCGCGGTCAGCGGCTGCCGGGGCGGCCCGGCCGGTCCGGGGACATCGGGGGCGGCGGCCCGTGCGCTCTTCCCGTCGGAGGTGCGGGCGTCACCGCACTCTCCGGTGCGTTCGGTGCGGAGGGTGACACGCTCCAGTGCCCCCTTGCCGAGCCGGCCCACGCCGCGTACGTGTAGTACCGGTACGGCAGTTCAGGAAGATCGGACAAAGAAGATCGGACAAGGGTGGGCAGGAGCGCCACATGTACCGGCTGACCGTCCTCTACGGGCACCCCGAGAATCCCCAGGCCTTCGACGAGCACTACACCAGCACGCACATTCCACTGGCCAAGAAGATGGCCGGCCTCACCGGCTGGACCATCGGTCACTGCGAGGCCGCGGCGGGGGACGAGAAACCGCCGTACTACATGATCGTCGGCCTGTACGCGGAGTCCCGCGAAGCCCTCGAAGCGATCCTGGCCAGCCCGGAGGGGCAAGCCACTGTCGCCGATGTGCGCAACTTCGCCACGGGCGGCGCGTGGTTCTTCTTCGACGACGAGCAGGTGATCACCCCGGTCGAACTGCTCTGAACACGTTCCCCCGGCTTCGCCTCCCGCCGGAGGCGGTCGCGGAGACGTCACCGGTTCCGAAAGCCCACGGGCGGACGGGCAGTTAGGACGGCCACTGCTCAGCGCCCGTACGTCATCGACTTGAAGGACTCGGTCTGCCGGCGGATGCCCTCTTCGGTGGGCAGCCGCTCGATCGAGCTGGCCCCGAAGAAGCCCACGACGCCCGAGGTGCGGGAGAGGACGTACTGCGCGTCCTCCGGTTCCGCGATGGGACCGCCGTGGCACAGGACCAGGATGCCGGGGTCGACCGCGACCGCGGCGTCCCGCATCGCCTGAACGCGCTCCACGCATTCGTCGAGCGTGAGCGCGGTGTTCGCGCCGATGGTGCCCTTGGTCGTGAGACCCATGTGCGGGACCAGGACGTCGGCTCCGGCATGCGCCATGGCGGTCGCATCGGCCTCGTCGAAGACGTACGGGGCGGTCAGCAGCCCGCGCTCGTGCGCAGCGGCGATCATCTCGACCTCCGCGCCGAAACCCATCCCGGTCTCTTCGAGGTTCTGCCGGAAGACACCGTCGATGAGTCCCACCGTGGGGAAGTTCTGCACCCCCGCGAAGCCCGCGTCCTTGACCTGGTCGAGGAAGCGGCCCATCACCCGGAACGGGTCGGTCCCGTTCACACCGGCGAGGACCGGGGTGTCCTTCACCACGGGGAGGACCTCGTCCGCCATCTCCATGACGATCGCGTTCGCGTCGCCGTAGGCGAGCAGTCCCGCGAGGGAGCCCCGTCCGGCCATGCGGTAGCGGCCGGAGTTGTAGATGATGAGCAGGTCGATGCCGCCTGCCTCCGCCGACTTGGCGGAGAGGCCCGTGCCGGCCCCGCCGCCGATGACCGGGCGTCCTTCTGCCGCGGTGGCCTTCAGCCGCCGCAGCGCCGTTTCGCGGTCCAAGTCGCGCTCTCCTCTGCCGTCGTCTCCATGCGGTCTGCGTGTCCCGCTTCCGTACTCGTGTGCCGCGTACCCGTGTGAGCCGCGTACCCGTGAGCCGCGTACTCGCGTGCAGCCGCTCCTCACACCGCTCGGGTGATCAGCCGGTCGAGTCGCCGGGCCGCATCCCGCCCGAATCCGGGGGAGTTGATGTGCGCGTCCACGTCGACGATCTCGACCCGCGACCCCTCGAGCGTGCCACGCAGCGCCTCGAAGAGAGCCTCGTCCGCCTCGGCGTCCCGGAACGGGCCACCGTCCACGTCGATTCCGCTCAGCCCACGCAGCGGAATGTGGAGGGCGACCGGTCCATGTCCACCGGCGAGCTTCGCGCCGATGCGGCGGCCCAGTTCGGCGTTCTCCTCCGCCGTGGTCCGCATCAGCGTCACCGCAGAGTTGTGGATCACGAACCTGCGGTCGGCGAACTCGGCCGGCACCGTTTCGCGTGGGCCGAAGTTGGCCATGTCGAGAGCGCCGAGCGAGACGACCTGCGGGACGCCCTTCCGGGCCGCCGCCTCCAGCCGGTCGGGGCCGGCGCTCAGTACGCCGCCGACCAGATCGTCGGCGAGTTCCGTCGTTGTCAGGTCCAGCACTCCGGCGAGCCGGCCGTCGCGCACGAGCTTCTCCATCGCGCGCCCGCCGGCGCCGGTGGCATGGAAGACCAGCGGCTCGTAGCCGAGACGCACCAGCTCTTCCCGCGCCTCGTCGACGGCCGGCGTGGTCAGGCCGAACATCGACAGTCCGACGGTCGGCCGCCGGTCCTCCTCGGACGCGTCACCGCGGGCCTCGTGGTCCACGGCCATGGCGGAGACCGCCGCCGCCGCGTTGCTGAAGATCTGACGGGAGACCGAGTTGACTCCGGCCACGTCGACCACCGCGTGCATCAGCGTCACGTCCACCTCACCGACGTACGGGGAGACGTCGCCCGAGGCCATCGTCGAGACCAGCAGCTTCGGGACGCCGACCGGAAGTGCCCGCATCGCGCGGGAGACGACCGACGAGCCGCCGGAGCCGCCGACGCCGAGCACCCCGTCCAACTGGCCCTTCGCGTAGAGCCGTACGACGACGGCGGCCGCCCCGGACGCCATCACCTCCATGGCCGCGCCGCGGTCCCCGGCTTCGCGCAGAGCCGTGAGGTCGCCGCCCCCGGCGCGCGCCACCTCGGCCGCCTCCACGTCCACGCCGGATGCGGGCGCTTCCGAGAACGAGCCGACGTCGACGGTCACCGTCTTCACACCGTGCGCGAGCACGCGTTCGGAGATCCAGGCGTACTCCTCGCTCTTGGTGTCCATCGTGCCGATCAGAACGACCGTGGCCATCCTTCCCACCTCCTGTTTTCCGGCTTCGCTCAAGTCCGCTGCCCCAGGGGCCGTGAAGTTCCGTACGCCGGCGTGATGTCTCGGGCCCGTCCGCATGGAGTGACACGGCGACGGGCCGCTCCGGGACGCCGGGGACTCCGCCCCTGGGAGCAGTTTCCTCCCGGACCCGGCACGGCAACACCTTCTCCTCCGACAGGTCCAGCAGCACGCCTGCCGCGCGTGCTCCGTGGCGTCCCGCGTGCGCGGATGTTGCGGATGCGCTGTACGCACCGGCTCTTTCCGGTAACCCTTGTCCGGTGGACGGGAAGCACGTGAACCCCCGGAAGAGGTCCGCCATGGGCCTGGACCGGCGGAAGCAGGCACGGAACCGCAAGCGCCGTCCCCCCTCGTTGAACGGCGGGAAGGCGCAGGCGGTCTTCATGCTGGTGCTCACCACGCTCACGGTGCTGATGGCGGCGGCGGTGGTCCTCCAGCTGATGTCGTAGGCGAAGAGGGAGCAGTCGCGGGGGAAGCCGGCCGTGGACGTCCGATCGCACAGCCGGGCAGCCGGGCAGCCGGGCAGTACAGCGATACGCACGGTCGCCGCGGCACGGGCGGCACCGGGACGGTCAGCTCAGGCGCAGGGCGAGGAAGAAGTCCAGCTTGTCCTCCAGCCGCGACAGGTCGCGGCCCGTGAGCTGTTCTATCCGTCCGATGCGGTAGCGCAGCGTGTTGACGTGCAGATGGAGCCGGGCGGCGCAGCGCGTCCAGGAGGCGTCCGCGGTCAGGAACGCCGAGAGCGTGGGCAGCAGTTCGGCACGGTGGCGCCTGTCGTACTCGTGCAGCGGTGCCAGCAGCCGGGCGGTGAAGGCGCGGCGGACGTCGTCGGGGACGAAGGGGAGCAGCAGCACGTGCGAGGCCAGCTCCTCGTGCCCGGCCGCGCAGACCCGCCCCTCGCGCGCGGCGGCCACCCGCCGGGCGTGGCGGGCCTCCTCGAGGGCGCCGTGGAGTCCCTCGGCGGAGTGCACCGTGGCGCTGACCCCGATCGTCAGCCGTTCGTCGCCGGAGAGTCCCGCTTCGAGAGGTGCGCGCACGGCCGCCAGCAGAGCCCTCGCGTCCAGGTCCGCAGTCCGCTCCGCGGGGAGGGCCGCCGCGTCTTCCCCGCCGGGCAGCCGGTCGGTGTCCTCGCCGCCGGTCTGCGTGACCGCCGCGAGTGCGGGCAGCGGCACCAGCGCCACCGCCTCGCCGCCCGCGTGTGCGACGGCGACGCGGTCCGCGCTGTCGGTGTCGGAGCCGGTGCCGGTGGTGCGGGGGTCGTGCAGGATCTCCTCCAGCAGGGCCCGGCAGCCGGAACCGTGGGGAGTGCCGCCGCCGTCGTCGAGCCGCGCGACGACGACCTGCCAGTGCGGAGCGCTTCCGGCGCCCGGCAGCAGCACGGGGGAGGCGACGCGCAGACGGGCGGCCGTCTCGGCGGGCGGGGCGCCCGTCTGCAGCAGTTCCAGCACCTCCGTGGCGAGGCGCCGGCGGACCGTACGGGCGGCGTCGCGCCGCTCCCGTTCGACCGCGATCAGCTGGGTGACTCCGTGCACGAGGTCGAGCCGCTCGGCCGGCCAGTCGCCCGCGTCGCCCTCCACGGCGAGGAACCAGTCGGAGAAGGCGGACTCCCGAGCCGTTCCGGTCCCGTCCGGGCTCCGGCCCGGTTCGTTCCCGGACAGCCCCGGTCGTGCCCCCGCGCCGGGCCCCGTACCCCCGTCCGCGCCCGCCCCGGTCCCCCGGACGGAGAAGAGGGAGTAGGCCGCTCCGTCGGCCGAGGCCCGGTGCGGCCCCCGGTGCTGTGTCCGTGCGGCTCTCAGGTGCTCGCCCGCCAGCCGCGAGCGAACCCCCCGGGGCAGCGCACCCGACGCGCCGGCCACCGCTCTTCCGGTGGCCGAGAGCACCCAGGCGCGCAGGTCCAGATCGGAGCCGAGGAGATCGAGTACGGCATCGGGGCCGCCGCCCGAGGCGCCCGGTGAGATCATGCGCCGGTGCCGGTCGACGACGGCCGCGAGGTCGCCGGCCCGCTCCGTGGAGACCTGCCGCAGCACGTGCTCGGTGACGGTCGCGAAGGCGACGGCCTCCGTCACGGCGAACAGCGGCAGCCGGTGCCGTCCGCACGCGGCGACGAGATCGTCCGGAACCATGCCCAGCTCCGCCTCGCCCGCCGCGAGTCCCGCCACGCCCGCGGCGGCGAGGATACGGACGAAGGGCTCGGAGTCCTCCGCCGCGCGGTGCCAGGCCAGGCCGGTGAGGACCAGCTCGTCCCCCGACAGGTAGCGGCCGGGGTCGCGCAGGTCGGTCGTCATCACGCCCCGGACCGTACGGTCGAGTTCGTCCCCGCCGGTCAGAAGACGCAGACCGAGCGAGGGGGTTTCCAGTAGTGCGCGCAACCGCATCGTCGTTTCCCCGTTGTTCGCGTGCTGGTGCTGTGGAATGCCGTCAGCGGTGTGCCGAGGGGCATTCGTACGAATCTACAAGACAAGGGTGACGAGCAGACGAACGCTTCATGGGATCGGTGACTGCCCGGGGAAGGGCATGCATCGGTGTACTGAGTCCACACCGCGCACTTCGGCGACCTGAGCGAATCGAGTAGACCCCATGGAGTTCCTGCGCCCCGCCAGCTGGGAGGAGGCGCTCGCCGCGAAGGCCGAGCATCCCGGCGCCCTGCCCCTCGCGGGCGGCACCGACGTCATGGTCGAGATCAACTTCGACCAGCGCCGCCCGGACGCGCTGCTGGACCTGAACCGCGTCACGCAGCTGCACGAGTGGGAGGTGGGTGAGGAGCACGTGCTGCTCGGCGCCTCCGTCCCGTACACACGGATCATCGACAACCTGCGCGCCGAACTGCCCGGCCTCGCGCTGGCGGGCCACACCGTCGGCTCGCCGCAGATCCGCAACCGGGGGAGCGTCGGCGGCAACCTCGGCGCCGCCTCGCCGGCGGGCGATTCGCACCCGCCGCTGCTCACCGCCGGGGCCGAGGTCGAGGCGGAGTCCGTACGCGGCTCGCGCCGCATCCCCGTGGAGGACTTCTTCACCGGCGTCAAGCGCAACGCCCTCGCCGCCGACGAGCTGATCAAGCGCGTGCACATCAAGAAGGCGAGCGGGCCGCAGCAGTTCTCCAAGATCGGCACCCGTAACGCGATGGTCATCGCGGTCTGCGGTTTCTCCGTCGCGCTCCATCCCGACAGCCGCAGCGTGAAGGCCGCGGTCGGCTCCGCCGCCCCCACCCCCTTCCGCGCTCTCGCCGCCGAGGACTTCCTCGCCGGCGCGCTGGAGGAGGACGGGCTCTGGGAGAGTCACGGGGCTCTTCCCGCGTCCGTCGCCCAGCGCTTCGCCGAACTGTGCGCGGCGTCCTGCAACCCCATCGACGACGTACGCGGCTCCGCCGCCTACCGCCGGCACGCTGTCGGCGTCATGGCCCGCCGGACCCTGAACTGGGTCTGGGACGACCACCGCGCCCGGGGACACCGCCAGAACGGCAGAACGGGCCAGGGCCGCGACGGCCACGGCAACCAAGGAGGCTCCCGATGCGCGTGACATTCACCGTCAACGGACGGCGGCACGAGGCCGACGACGTGTGGGAGGGCGAGTCTCTGCTCTACGTCCTGCGTGAGCGCATGGGCCTGCCCGGCTCCAAGAACGCCTGCGAGCAGGGCGAGTGCGGCTCCTGCACGGTCCGGCTCGACGGTGAGCCGGTGTGTGCGTGCCTGGTCGCGGCCGGCCAGGTCGAGGGCCGCGAGGTCGTCACGGTCGAAGGGCTCGCCGGTCACGCGCGCCAGCGTGCCGTGTGCGGCGGCGCCGGCGCGCAGGGGTGCGGTGCCCGCGCCCCGAGCGGCACCTCCGCCGCGGACGAGCAGCGCTGGCAGCCCCGGCCGGCCCCGGACGCGGACGTCCCGCTCTCCCCGGTGCAGCAGGCGTTCATCGACGCGGGCGCCGTCCAGTGCGGCTTCTGCACACCGGGCCTGCTGGTGGCCGCCGACGAACTCATCGAGCGCAACGCACGCCCCTCGGACGGCGACATCCGCGAGGCGCTCTCCGGGAACCTGTGCCGCTGCACGGGCTACGAGACGATCCTCGACGCGGTGCGGCTGGCGGCAGCCCGTACGGATCACGCCGAAGACGGACCGGTACAGGGAGAGGCAGTCTGAGATGGCCGGAGCGACCCGCATCCCCACCACGCTCACCCAGGGCAGCGCCACCAAGGGCGGCATCGGCGAGTCCACGCTGCGCCCCGACGGCACCCTCAAGGTCACCGGCGAGTTCGCCTACGCCTCCGACCTGTGGCACGAGGACATGCTGTGGGGCTGCACGCTGCGCAGCCCGCACGCGCACGCCGAGATCCGTTCCGTGGACGTCTCCGAGGCGCTGCGGCTCCCCGGCGTGTACAGCGTCATGACCCACGACGACCTTCCCGCGAAGACGCACTACGGGCTGGAGATCCACGACCAGCCCGTCCTGGCGAAGGACCGCGTGCGCTACCACGGTGAGGCCGTCGCGATCGTCGCCGCCGACCATCCGGAGACCGCGCGGCGCGCGGCGGCGAAGATCCGCGTCGAGTACGCCGAACTTCCGCCCGTGCACGACGAGGAGAGCGCCACCTCCCCGGACGCCCCCGTCCTGCACCCGGGCCGGGACGACCATCACGCGCCCCATGTCGCCCACCCCAACATCGTCCACCGTCAGCCGATCGTGCGCGGTGACGTGGCAGCGGCTAAGGCGCGGGCCGATGTCGTCGTCCGGCACGATTACGAAGTGGGCATGCAGGACCAGGCGTTCCTCGGCCCCGAGTCCGGTCTGGCGGTGCCCGCCGAGGACGGCGGCGTCGACCTGTACATCGCCACACAGTGGCTGCACGTCGACCGCGACCAGCTCGCGCCCGTCCTGGGCCTGCCCGCGGAGAAGGTGCGGCTGACGCTCTCGGGCGTCGGCGGCGCGTTCGGCGCCCGCGAGGACCTGTCGATGCAGGCCCACGCGTGCCTGCTGGCGATGGCCACCGGCAAGCCCGTCAAGATCGTCTACAACCGCTACGAGTCCTTCTTCGGGCACGTGCACCGCCACCCCGCCAAGCTCACCTACGAGCACGGCGCCACCCGCGAGGGCAAGCTGCTCTACATGACGTGCCGCATCGTGCTGGACGGCGGCGCGTACGCCTCCTCCTCACCGGCCGTCGTGGGCAACGCCGCCTCGCTCGGGGCCGGCCCGTACGTCATCGACAACGTCGAGATCGAGGCGCTGGCCCTCTACACGAACAACCCGCCGTGCGGCGCCATGCGCGGATTCGGCGCCGTGCAGGCGTGCTTCGCCTACGAGTCGCAGATGGACCGGCTCGCCGAGGCGCTGGAGATGGACCCGGTCGAACTGCGGCAGCGCAACGCCATGTCGCAGGGTTCGCTCCTGCCCACCGGCCAGCAGGTCGACGCCCCCGCCCCCGTCGAGGAGATCCTGCGCCGGGTGAAGGCGATGCCGATGCCGCCGGAGCAGCAGTGGCACACCTCCGGTGCCGCGCCCGCGTCCGCGGGCGGCGCCGGGGTCGACGTACGGGCGCTGCCGGGCGGCCTGTCCAACACCACGCATGGCGAAGGCGTGGTGCGCGGCGTGGGCTACGCCGTCGGCATCAAGAACGTCGGCTTCTCCGAGGGCTTCGACGACTACTCCACGGCACGCGTCCGTCTGGAGGCGGCCGGCGGCGAGGCCGTCGCCATGGTGCACACGGCGATGGCCGAGGTGGGTCAGGGCGGCGTCACCGTGCACGCGCAGATCGCCCGCACCGAACTGGGCGTCTCGGGCGTGAGCATCCACCCCGCCGACACCGGGGTCGGCTCCGCCGGTTCGACCTCCGCCTCGCGCCAGACGTACATGACAGGCGGCGCCGTCAAGCAGGCGTGCGAGGCCGTACGGGCGCGGGTACTGGAGCTGGGCAGACGGAAGTTCGCCGGGCACCACCCCGCCTGGAGCGACGGTGCCGAACTGCGGCTGGAGGGCGGCAAGGTCGTCACCGGCGGCGGTGAGGTGCTCGCCGCCCTCGTCGACGTCCTCGGCGGCGAAGCCGTCGAGGAGGAGCTGGAGTTCCGGCACCGGCCGACCGAACCCTTCGACCTCACCACCGGGCAGGGCTTCGGGCACGTCCAGTACTCATTCGCCGCGCACCGCGCCGTCGTCGAGGTCGACACCGAACTCGGCCTGGTGAAGGTCGTCGAGCTGGCGTGCGCCCAGGACGTCGGCCGTGCCATCAACCCGCTGGCGACCGTCGGCCAGATCCAGGGCGGTACGACGCAGGGCCTGGGCCTGGCCGTCATGGAGGAGATCCTCGTCTCTCCCGGCGGCAACGTACGGAACCCCTCGTTCACCGACTATCTGATCCCCACCATCCTCGACACCCCGGCCATCCCGGTGGATGTCCTGGAACTCGCCGACGAGCACGCCCCGTACGGGCTGCGCGGAGTCGGTGAGGCGCCGACGCTCTCCTCCACCCCGGCAGTCGTCGCCGCGATCCGCAACGCGACCGGCCTCGCCCTCAGCAGGGTCCCGGTACGCCCCGAGCATCTGACGGGCACCGCCTGACCGGCGGTCCCCAGGCGCTCCCGGTTCGCCTCGTCTCGGGCCGTCCCCCGGGTCGTGTATCCCAGATCCCCGCTGTGCGTCCGCACTTCGGGGTGCCCGACGAAACTTGGGAGAGCACGCATGACCCAGTCCGAATCAGCATCCGAAACCTCCGGCGGCGGCAGCAGCACTGGCAGCAGGGGCGGGGGCGGCGGCGGTACGGAACCCGCCGCCCCGCAGCAGCCGGGCGTCCCGGCACCCCGGGCGCCCGGCGAAAGGTCCCGGCTCGACCGGTACTTCCGCATATCGGAGCGGCACTCCACCGTCGCCCGCGAACTGCGCGGCGGCGTCACCACGTTCATGGCGATGGCCTACATCGTCCTGCTCAACCCGGTGATCCTCTCGGTGCCCGACGCCGCGGGCGCCACCCTCGACGCGGGGCAGGTCACCACCGCCACGGCCTTCGCCGCGGCGGCGACCACCCTGGTCATGGGCCTGCTGGGCAATGTGCCGCTGGCGCTGGCCGCCGGGCTGAGCGTCTCGGCGGTGCTGGCCTTCCAGGTCGCCCCCGAGATGACCTGGCCGAACGCGTTCGGCATGTGCGTCATCTACGGCGCCGTCATCATCCTTCTCGTCGTCACGGGGCTGCGGCGGCTGATCATGGACGCCATCCCGCAGGCGATGAAGCACGCCATCACCATGGGCATCGGCCTCTTCGTCACCCTCATCGGGCTCGTCCAGGCCGGCTTCGTCACCGGTACACCCGGACCCGGCGGTGTCGCGGGCGCCAAGCCCGTGCAGCTGGGCACCCACGACATGCTCACCGGCTGGCCGGTGCTGTGCTTCGCCGTCACGGTCCTGCTCGTCTTCGTGCTGCAGGTGCGCCGGGTGCCCGGCGCCATCCTCATCGGCATCGTCGGCGGCACCGTCGTCGCGGGGCTGGTGCACCGGTTCGCGGGGCTGGAGAAGAAGGACTGGGGCGGACGGAACGCACCCGAGGTCTCCGGCAGTGTCGTGAGCAGCCCCGACTTCGGACTGTTCGGCAAGGTCTCCTTCGACGGCATCGCCGACGTCGGCGCGGTCACCGTCGGGGTCATCGTCTTCACCCTCGTGCTGGCGGGCTTCTTCGACGCCATCGGCACCATCATCGGCATCGGGCGGCAGGCCGGGCTCGCCGACAGCGACGGGCGGATGCCGGGGCTGAACAAGGCTCTGGCCATCGACGGCGCGGGCGGGGTGGCCGGCGGCCTCGCGGGCGCCTCCGGGCAGACCGTGTTCGTGGAGTCGACCGCGGGTGTCGGCGACGGCGCCCGTACGGGGCTGGCGAGCGTCGTGACCGGACTCGGCTTCACGCTGTGCCTGTTCTTCACGCCGCTGGCGCAGGTCATCCCCACCCAGGTCGCGGCCGCCGCGCTCGTCGTCATCGGCGCGATGATGATGACCAACGCCCGGCACATCGACTGGAGCGACACGGCCACGACCGTGCCGGTCTTCCTCACGACGGTCCTGATGCCCTTCACGTACTCGATCACCGCGGGCATCGCGGCCGGAAGCATCTCCTACGTGCTGATCAAGGCGGCCCAGGGAAGGTGGCGGGAGACGGGAGCGCTGATGTGGGGGCTGGCGGCGGTCTTCCTCGTCTACTTCGCGCTCGGGCCCGTCGAGGGATGGCTGACGTGACGCGGCCGGCGGTCCCCGACGGAAGGTCCGCCCGTAAGGGGCGGGCCGGGTGAACCGGGTGAGGCGGGCGGGCCGGGCCGGCACCCGGGCAGTGTCGGCGCCGCCGCCCGCCGCCCGCGTAGGCTCGCAGACCGCAAGACCCCGCATGCCCGTGAGGAGTCCCCGTGCTGGACATCGCAGCTGAACTGCACCGATGGTGCGAGGAGGGGCGCGACTTCGCCGTCGCCACCGTGGTGGCCGTGAGCGGCAGCGCGCCGCGTCAGCCGGGTGCCGCGCTCGCCGTCGACGCCGGCGGCGAGGCGGTCGGCAGCGTCTCCGGTGGGTGCGTGGAGGGCGCGGTGTACGAGCTGTGCCAGGAGACCATGTCCACCGGGCGCACCGTCCTCCAGCGCTTCGGCTACAGCGACGAGGACGCCTTCGCCGTCGGCCTCACCTGCGGCGGCGTCATCGACATCCTGGTCACGCCCGTGCCCGTGGGCTCAGCGGCGCGTGCGGTGTTCGCCGCCGCGGTCTCCGCCGCCGCGCGTGGACGGGCCGTCGCCCTGACCCGTGTCGTGGAGGGGCCGGAGGAACTGCTGGGCGGCTCCCTGTGCGTACCGGCCGAGGGGGAGGCCCTCGGCGGTCTCGGCGGCGCGGACGCCCTGGACGCCACGGCCCTCGCCGAGACCCGCGCGCTGCTGGACGCGGGCCGCACGGGCACGGTCGCGACCTGGGCGCGCGGCGGCCCTCGCGGCGCGGGCGGACATGCCGCGGCGGGCGAGGACGCGGCGGGCGGCGGCGCCCGCGGGGAAGGGACGGCCGAGGCGAGCGGGACGGGCGAGGACCGAGGGGCAGGCGACTTCGGCACGGAAGCCTGCGGGCCCCCGGTCACCCTGCTCGTCGAGTCGAGCGCGCCGCCCCCGCGCATGCTGGTCTTCGGTGCGATCGACTTCGCCGGGGCGCTCGCCCGTACCGGCTCCTTCCTCGGCTACCGCGTCACCGTCTGCGACGCCCGTCCCGTCTTCGCGACCGCCGCCCGCTTCCCGGACGCCGACGAGGTCGTCGTCGAGTGGCCCCACCGGTATCTCGACGCCCAGGAACTGGACGCCCGTACGGTCGTGTGCGTCCTCACCCACGACGCGAAGTTCGATGTGCCGCTGCTGGAGCGGGCGCTGCGGCTGCCCGTCGCCTACGTCGGCGCCATGGGCTCCCGGCGCACCCATCTCGCCAGGCTCGCCAAGCTCCGCGAGGCGGGCGTGAGCGAGGCGGAGCTCTCCCGGCTGCACTCTCCGATCGGGCTCGACCTCGGCGCCCGTACGCCCGAGGAGACGGCGCTGTCGATCGCCGCGGAGATCGTCGCCGTGCGGCACGGAGGGAGCGGCGTCCCGCTCACCGGGGCGCACACGCCGATCCACCACGACGCGGCGGCCGCGGCGGGGCGCGTCGGCGAGATGGCGTAGCCGGGACCGGGCCGCGGACACCGCACCGCCCGTCAGGACATCTCGTCAGGACGTCTGGTCGGGACGCCTCGTCAGGACCGCCGGGACGGCACCGCCGGGCGGCGCATGGGGGGACGGCTCACAGCAGCTTCACATCGGCCAGCACCGCGAGGTGGTCGGAGCCGGCCAGTTCGAGGAACTCCGCCCCGACGGCCGTCATCTGCTCACTCAGCAGCACGTGGTCGATCTGCGCTCCCATCGCCAGGGCCGCGGTGTCGGGCCAGGTGGGCGTGCGGGACTGGCCGGTGAGCCGGGAGGCGTCGTTCATGCCGGTCTCCAGGACGGCGCGGAAGGCGGCGTGGTCCTGGGACGCGTTGAAGTCGCCGGCGATGACGGTGGGTGTCTCACCGCGTGAAGCGCCGTACGCGCGCAGCCTGTCCAGCTCCTCGCGCCAGGCTCCCAGCGCCTCCGGCATCGGCGGCACGGGGTGTGCGACCTGGACCGCCACATGCGTACCGGCGATGTCGGCCACCGCCCGGGGCATGGCCATCTGCCCCTGCAGGGAGGACTCGTCCTCCAGCGGATAGACGCTCAGCAGCGCCGAACCCGCCGCGCTCCCGGCCTCCATGATGTGCCGGTACGGGTACGCCTTCCGCATCGACGGGGTGCGAAGCGCCTCGGCGCACGTGTTGTCGCACTCCTGCACCGAGACGATCTCCGGCCGTTCCCTGCGCAGCGTCTTCACCAGCGCCGGGGTCGCCCCACCGAGGCGCAGGTTGGCGGTCAGCACCCGGAAGTGTGCCCTGGCCGCGCCCTCTGCCGGGGGGTCCGGGGCGTCCGGGCCGTGCGGGAGGGTGAAGCCGACGGTGGCCATCAGCACCGCGATCGACCACACCGCGAGGACGCCGCGGCGGGTGAGCACGGCGTACAGCAGCGCCAGCCAGCCCGGCACCAGGAACCAGGGCAGGAACGCGAGGACCTGGGCGATGGGACTGGGCCCGTCGGCGTCCACGCCGCGTACAGCGATCGGCACGCTCAGCGCGGCCAGTACCAGCCCCACGCACGTGGCCAGGCCGTTCTTGCGCGGCGGCCGCGGCCCACGGCTGCGCCACCCGCGCTCGTAGAGGGGCCGGGCGGGCCGTGCGGCGGTGCGGGGCGGAAGCCTCGTCACCGTGCCACGGCCGCCCCGCCTTTCGCGATGGTTTCGGTCCCCCGTCAACACGTCCCCGATGGTGCCTCATCACAGGGTTCCGTGTTCGCGGGTACGCCCGATCTTCGCGACGTCCGCGCACTTCCCGACGAGAGGTGACGGCGCCCGCACCGACGACGCGGGGCCCGGCGGGCTGATGATCCGGGGGACAGGGCGACCAAGACGCGACACGACACGACACGACACGGTGCGGAGCGGTGCGAGAGCCTCGATCGGGCGAGACCGTCGGCCCGCGTCCATCCTTGCCCCGTGCCCGCGGGTGCGACGAACCACCCGGTGACCGTCCGGACGGTCGCGGAGGAGCCGCCGGCCGCTCGGGCCGCGTGGCGTCCGCGCCGTCCGGTCAGCCGCCGCGCCCGCACGGGGTGCCGGTCTGCGCGGAGGGCGGCCCGGAGGCGACGCGCTCCGCCGTGGCCTTCGCACGACGGCCGGTGGTGACCAGTCCCAGCACCGCCACGGCCGCCCCGCAGCCCGTGATGATCCACCACGCGGTGACATGCGAACCGGCCGCCACCGCGGCGCCGATGACCGCCACACCCAGTGCCGAGCCGACCTGGCGGCTGGTGGAGGCGATGCTCGCGGCCAGACCCGAGCGGGAGCGGGGCATTCCGGAGACGGCCGCGTTGGTGATGGGCGCGTTCACCAGTCCGAACCCGATGCCGAAGAGCACGTACGACGTGAACAGCAGGGTGTCCGTCTCCTCGGCCCCGAAGCGCGCGAACAGCACGCCGCTCGCCGTCATCGCCACGCCCGCGAGCAGCAGCGGCAGCCGCGCGCCGCGCACCGCGACCAGATGTCCGGACAGCGGCGCGCACACGGCCGTCATCGCAGCCATCGGCAGCAGGTGCACCCCGGCCTCCAGCGCGGACAGGCCGCGGTCGTTCTGCAGATGGAGGGTGCTGACGAAGAGGAATCCCGCCAGCGCCGCGAAGGACGTCACGGCGGTGAGGGTCGCCCCGCTGAAGGGGATGCTGCGGAAGAAGCGCAGCTCCACCAGCGGTTCGGTCCGGCGGCGCTCGTAGGGGATCAGCGCGGCCAGCGCGCACACGCTGACGGCGAAGCTGCCCAGGATCAGCGGCGACGTCCACTCGCCACCCGCTCCGCCGGAACCGCCCCCGCCCTCGATGATGCCGAAGGTGAGCGAACCCAGCGCGGCCATGACCAGGAGCTGACCGACCGGGTCGAGCCTGCGCGGGTGCGGAGCGCGCGACTCGGGGACGTACAGCGTCGTGAGCAGCAGCGCGGCGAGGCCGATGGGGATGTTCAGCCAGAAGATGGAGCGCCAGCCGGTGGACGCGACCAGTACGCCGCCCAGCAGCGGGCCCGCCGCCATGGAGATGCCGACGACGCCGCCCCACACGCCGATCGCGCGGGCACGCTCCCGCGGTTCGGTGAAGGTGTTGGTGATGATCGACATCGCCACGGGGTTGAGCATCGAGCCGCCGACGGCCTGCACCGCGCGGAAGGCGATGAGCCAGCCCAGCCCCGGGGCGAGCGCGCACAGCAGCGACCCGGCCGTGAAGAGCACCAGGCCCGCACGGAAGACACGCCGCCGTCCCACGCGGTCGGCCGTCGAACCCGCCAGCATCAACAAGGAGGCCAGCACGAGGGTGTAGGCGTCCAGGGTCCACTGCAGGCCGGACACGGAGGCGCCCAGATCCCGCTGGAGCGAGGGCAGCGCGACGTTCAGCGCCGTGTTGTCGAGGCTGACGATCAGCAGACTCATGCAGCAGATCGCCAGGACCAGCAGCCGGCGCCGCCGCGGCATGCTCGTCTCGTCGTACCGGACGGGGGACATCGCTCCAGCATCCACTCCCGATGCGACGGCCAGCGCCCGGGGGTGGTGTGAGAGCCGCCGGTGACTCAGGATGACCCGCAGCGTGACCAGCGAAGAACACAGCGGCACCCGAGGAGTGACGATGACGGCGACCGAGCCCACCAGCCCCACCGACGCCTTCCGCGCCGCCCGGGACACCCTGTTGCGGCACCGGACCGACTACGAGGCGGCACGCGCCGCGTTCTCCTGGCCGCGCCCCGAGCACTTCAACTGGGCGCTCGACTGGTTCGACGTGATCGCCGAGGGCAATGAGCGCACCGCGCTGCACATCGTCGAGGAGGACGGCGGCGGAGCCCGCTTCTCCTTCGCCGAGATGCGCACCCGCTCCGCGCGGGTCGCCAACTGGCTGCGCGCACAGGGCGTCGAGCCGGGCCACCGCGTCATCCTCATGCTCGGCAACCAGGTCGAGCTGTGGGAGACCCTGCTGGCCTGCATGAAGCTGCGCGCGGTGGTCATCCCTGCCACGCCGCTGCTGGGCCCCGGCGACCTCACCGACCGGATCGAGAGGGGCGAGGCCCGCCATGTCGTCGTGCGGGCCGGGGACACCGCCAAGTTCCGGGACGTGCCCGGCGATTACACCCGCATCGCCGTCGGCGGCGGTGGCGAC
This sequence comes from Streptomyces sp. TAA204, assembly GCF_000424965.1. Taxonomy (NCBI): domain Bacteria; kingdom Bacillati; phylum Actinomycetota; class Actinomycetes; order Kitasatosporales; family Streptomycetaceae; genus Streptomyces; species Streptomyces sp. TAA204. The sequence continues at coordinate 585,328 of NZ_AUKW01000002.1, read as the reverse complement.
GGTGACGGCGGAGGCGCGGAAGAGGGCTGGCTCGCCTACGAGGACGCCTACGGAGCCTCCGGCACGTACGAGCCCGACGGCGTCACACGCGCCGACGACACTCTGCTGCTCTACTTCACCTCCGGCACCACGGCACGGCCCAAGCTCGTCGAGCACACCCATCTTTCCTATCCCGTCGGCCACTTGGCGACCATGTACTGGATCGGCCTCCAGCCCGGCGACGTGCATCTGAACATCTCCTCGCCGGGCTGGGCGAAGCACGCCTGGTCCAACTTCTTCGCGCCGTGGAACGCGGAGGCGACGATCTTCATCCACAACTACGCGCGCTTCGACGCCGACCGGCTGCTGGCCGAGATCGACAAGGCCGGGGTCACCAGCTTCTGCGCGCCGCCGACCGTGTGGCGCATGCTCATCCAGGCCGACATCGGCCGCCTCACGGCCGTGCCGCGCGAGGTCGTCGCGGCGGGTGAGCCGCTCAACCCCGAGGTCATCGAGCACGTGCGGACTGCGTGGGGCGCCACCATCCGGGACGGGTTCGGGCAGACGGAGACGGCCGTCCAGGTCGCCAACTCCCCGGGTCAGCAGCTCAAGCCGGGGTCCATGGGACGGCCGATGCCCGGGTTCGAGGTGACGCTGCTCGACCCGGTCACGGGTGAACCGGGCGCGGCCGAGGGGGAGATCTGCCTCGACCTGTCCACGCGGCCGGTCGGTCTGATGACCGGCTACCGGGGTGACGAGGAGCGCACCGCCGAGGCGATGGCCGGCGGCCACTACCGCACCGGCGACATCGGCAGCCGTGACGAGGAGGGTTACATCACCTACGTCGGCCGCTCCGACGACGTCTTCAAGGCCAGCGACTACAAGATCTCGCCGTTCGAGCTGGAGAGCGCCCTGCTGGAGCACGAGGCGGTCGCGGAGGCGGCGGTGGTGCCCTCGCCGGACCCGGTGCGGCTGGCCGTGCCGAAGGCGTACGTGGTGCTCGCGGAGGGCTGGGAGCCGGGAGCGGAGACGGCCAAGGCGCTCTTCGCGCACTCGCGGGAGACGCTGGCGCCCTACAAGCGGGTGCGCGTACTGGAGTTCGCCGAACTGCCCAAGACGATCTCCGGCAAGATCCGCCGGGTGGAACTGCGGGAGCACGCGGCCGGGGCGGCCGGCAGGGAGTACCGCGAGGAACGCTGAACTGCGGCCGGCGGCCGACGGGTTGCGGCGGGCGGTTGCGGCGGGCGGGTTGCGGACGGGTTCGGGGGCCGGCTCAGCGGACCGAGCGGATCAGGTCGTCCGCCGGGCCGTTGACGGCCTGCGGCATTCCCGTCAGGTCGAGGACGAACAGCGGCACGCACAGGGCGTCGGCGCGCGTACGGGCCTCACGCGCGTAGCCCGCGAGGGAGAAACAGGCCGTGTGCGCCTCTTCGTTGAGCCCGTTCAGCCACAGAGTCTCGACCTCGCGCAGGGCGGTCGGGTCGGTCGAGGGGTCGACGTGCGCGATGATGCCGTGCCCGCGCAGGTCGATGCCGGAGGCGGGGGGTCTGTCCGTCACCCGCACCACGGTGAAGCCCAGCCAGCGCAGATACTGCGCGGCGGCCGTACGGGCGTCCTGCGCCGTCCGGATGGTCACGGGCCGGAAGGCGGGGCGCGTCCTGGACGGCTCCTTCGTGCCGTGCGCCGTGAGCGGTGCGGGTGCGGCGGCGCCGGGGGAGTGCGGGCGGCCCGCGGGCGGATGCGAGGCGTCCTCGGCGGTGCCGGTGGCCCCGGCCTCCCGGAGGTCCTCGGCCGGTTCCCCGCGGCCGGGGGCCCCGCCGTCTCCCGTAGCGTCCCGCGCGGCGGGTGAGGCGACCGGGAGCCGGAGCAACGCCCCGCAGGCGCAGCCCAGTTCGGGCTGCGGCCAGTCCCTGGCCCGGCCGCAGGTCCGGCAGGTCACCTTCACCCAGGACTCCTCCCAGATGCGGTGCCGTACGCGCGCGGGAAGGCCGCCGCGCGTCAGCGGCAGCGTGACCGGGGCACCGCAGTGACAGGCGTAGACCGGCGGTGTCCAGGTGTGCTCGCGGCGGCACTCGGGGCAGCGCACGGGCACGCTTTCTGCCATCGGATCGGCTCCAGCGCGGTTCGGCGGCACGGGCGGGGGGTCCTGTTCATATCGTCCCCGAAAGGTGCGCTCTGCGAAGTGGAACCGGCGGAAAGGGTGAGAGAGGTGCGGGCGGTGTGTGTGCGGGGGAACCGGACGGCGGCGGCACCAGGGGCGCGAGGGTCGGGTGCCGGTGCCGCCGCCCGGAGTGTGTGGCGGCGTGTGCCGCCGGGGGACCGGCACCGGCGGCGGGTGCCGGTCCGTTGGCTGCGCCGGGCCGGGGCGGCCTACGCTTCCTCGAACTCCCGCACGGCGTCGATGTCCGGGCCGTGCGGGGTGTTGGCCTCCCGTTCGATCATGATCTCGACGAGGACGGGACGTGAGGTGGAGACGGCCTCCTTGCGCGCCCACTGGATGGCCGTGGCGATCTCGTCCGGCTCCCTTACACGCCGTCCCGAACAGCCGTACGCCTCCATGATCTTGACGTTGTCCGTGCCGAACTCGTCGTAGTGGATGTCGACCTGGTAGTTCATCCCGTAACCGATCTCGGCCTGCCGGATCAGGCCCAGATACTCGTTGTTGAGCATGATCAGCACATACGGCACCCGGTACTGGGCGGCCACGGCCAGCTCCTCGACGAGGTACTGGAAGCCGTAGTCGCCGACGATGCCCACCACTTCGGTGTCCTCTCTGCCCATCCCCTCCAGCGCCTTCTTCACCCCGATCGCGGCGGGCACCTCCCAGCCCAGCGGCCCCGCCTGGCCGCAGACCTGGTAGCGCCGCGGCAGGTGGGCCTTCTGGTGCTGCCCGCCCCAGATCTGGTACAGCCCGATGGCGGTGACGAAGTAGGTGTCCTCGTCGAAGATCTCGTTGATCTCCTTGTACGCGCGCGGCGCCTTGACCGGCGTGGAGCCGAAGTCCTCCCGGCGCACCAGCGTGCGCTTCAGCTCCCGGCAGCGCTCGACCCACCCTTCGGCGTCCGCCCGCGCCTTGCGTTTGCGCGCCTCGGCCAGCAGCGCCGAGAGGAACAGGCCCGCGTCGGAGACGATGCCCAGATCCGGTTCGAAGACCTTGCCGATCTGGCCGGGTTCGATGTCGACGTGCACGAAGGTGCGGGCGCCTCGGTAGACGTCGATGTTGGCGCCGGTGTGCCGGTCGCCGAAGCGCGCACCGACGGCGAGCACGAAGTCCGCCTCCAGGAAGGAGGCGTTGGCGTACCGCTGCGAGGTCTGGATGCCGGTCGTGCCCATGTTGAGCTCGTGGTCGTCCTCGATGACGCCCTTGCCCATCAGGGTGACCTGGAAGGGCACCCGCAACTCCTCGACCAGTTCGCGCAGTTCACCGCCGGCCTCGGCGAGGATCACGCCGCCGCCCGCCAGCACCAGCGGACGCTCGGCGGCGAGCAGCATGTCCAGCGCCCGCTCCACGCGCGGCAGATGAGGCTCGACGGCGGGGACGGGCAGACGCGTGTCGATCCGGGCGTCGTAGCTGATCTCCCGCTTCGCCAGGTCCAGCGGCAGGTCGATGAGCACCGGCCCGGGACGTCCCGTGCGGGCGATGCGGAACGCCTCGCGGAAGGCCCACGGGATCTGCGCGGCCTCCTTGACCTGCACGGCCCACTTGGTGACGGGCTTGGCGATCTCGACGATGTCGACGGCCTGGAACGCCTCCTGGTGCAGCTTGGGCGAGACCGCCTGCCCGGTCAGGCAGACCATCGGGATGGAGTCGGCCTGCGCCGTGTAGAGACCGGTGACGAGGTTGGTTGCGCCCGGCCCGGAGGTGGCGATGGCGACGCCGACCTTGCCGTTCGTACGGGCCCAGCCGTCCGCCATGTGGGTCGCGCCCTCCTCGTGGCGCACGGTCAAGTGCTCGATGCGGCCGTCCTCCTCCATCGCCTTGTACAGCGGCAGGATCGCCGCCCCGGGGCAGCCGAAGGCGATGTCCACGCCCTCGTCGACCATGATGGAGACGGCCGCGTTCATCGCGGGCATCCTGATGGGGGCCATGGCCTCAGTCCTCCAGTTTCTCGCCCGAGAGGCGCCTGACGCCGCGCACGAGCGCGGAGTGGTCGAGCCCGCCGTCGCCCTGCTGCCGCAGCGCGCCGACGAGTTGGGCCAGCAGGGCACCGGCCGGGACGGCGGCACCGACGTTGCGGGCGGCGTCGGTGACGATGCCCATGTCCTTGTGATGCAGGTCGATCTTGAAACCGGGGCGGAAGTCGCCGGCGAGGATGCTGTCCTTCTTGCGCGTGAGCACCGTGGAGCCGGCCAGGCCGCCGTTGAGGACGTCCATGGCGGCCGCCAGGTCGACGCCGGACTTCTCCAGGAAGACCACGGCCTCGGCCACCGCCTGGATGTTGACGGCGACGATGAGCTGGTTGGCCGCCTTGACCGTCTGCCCGGAGCCGTGCGGGCCGCACAGGACGATGGTCCGGCCGAGCACTTCGAGGAGCGGCCGTGCGGCGTCGAAGGCCGCCTGTTCGCCGCCGGCCATGATGGACAGCACGCCCTCGACCGCTCCCGCCTCGCCGCCGGAGACGGGCGCGTCGAGCACCTGAACTCCCTTGGCGTCGGCGGCCTTCGCCACGTCGACGGAGGTCTGCGGCGTGATCGAGGACATGTCGATGAGCAGGCTGCCCGGGCGTATCGCGTCCAGCACGCCGCCCTCGTGGAGGACGACCTGCTCGACCTGCGGGGAGGCGGGGACCATGGTGATGACGACATCGGCGTCCCGGACCGCCTCGGCGATGGAGGAGGCGCCCTTGGCGCCGTCCCCCACGACCGCCTCGACCCTCGCCGTGTCGAGGTCGAACGCCGTCACGCCGTAACCGGCGGCGAGGAGGTTGCGCACCATGGGCGTACCCATGATGCCGAGGCCGATGAAGCCGACCTTCGTGGTGTCTGCGGTGTGGCTCATGGGTCTGCCTTCCGGAGTCGTGGAGTCGGTTCAGCAAGGCCGGCCGGGCCGGCAAGGGCGGCGGTGCCGAGGCGCCTAGTCCGGCGAAGTGCCGTGCCGCCGGGGGAATCCGGCGCCGGCGCCGGTCAGGCGGAGCGCGCCGCGCGCGGCAGCCAGCCGAAGGAGTCGGCGCCGGCCACCGCGCCCGGCTTGTACTCCAGCCCGATCCGCCCCTCGTAGCCGGCCTTCGTCAGCCGGCCGAGGAGGTCGGTGAAGTCCAGCTCGCCGGTGCCGGGCGCGCCGCGTCCCGGGCAGTCCGCGATCTGCACGTGCGCGGTCCTGCCGGTGCACTCGTCGATGACCCGGTGCAGGTCCTCGCCGTTCATCGCCAGGTGGTAGAGGTCCATCAGGAACTTCGCGTTGCCCAGCCCCGTGGCCGCGTTGACGGCTTCGGCGACCTCGAGCGCCTTGGGCGCGCTGACGACGGGGCAGTGGGGAGACTCGGTGGCGTTGAGCGCCTCGATCAGCAGCACTGCCCCGGCCCGGTCCGCCGCGCGGGCCGCCGAGGAGAGGTTCTCCAGGGCCAGTTGGTCCTGCTCCAGCGGGGTGGCCCCGGACACGCGGTTGCCGTAGAGGGCGTTGAGCGCGGTGCAGCCGGCCGACGCGGCGAAGCCGGCGGCCACGTCGATGTTCTGCCGGAACTTCTCCGACTCCTCGCCCGGGATCGACGCGGCACCCCGGTCCGGCCCCGGCAGCTGTCCCGCGTAGAAGTTCAGGCCGGTCAGCCGGGTGCCCGCGTCGTCCAGCGCCGCGCGCAGCGCGTCCAGTTCGGCCTCGGGCGGTGCGGGAGCGTCGGGCCATGGCCACCACAGCTCGACGGCGGTGAACCCGGCGGCGGCAGCGGCGGCGGGGCGCTCCAGCAGCGGCAGTTCGGTGAAGAGGATCGACAGGTTGACGGTGTAGCGGTGATCGGAGCTGCCGGGGAGAGCGAGGGGGGCCACGGTGACCGCCTTCCTTCGGTGATGCTTGGGATTCCGTATTGTGAAATTAGCTTTCTGCTTTATGGAAGACTGCTCTCGTGTCCCGGAAAGTGTCAAGGGGGCTGCCGCTGATCGGCCCGAATCGCCGATGGCTGCCGCACCGCCGGTTCGCGTAGGTTGGCCGTGTGCGATTGCGAGTGGAGTTCACGACCGAGCCCTTCGATCTGGACGAGGCCCCGGAGCATGCGCTGGTGGCCCGGGAGGTCGTGCGGGGGGCGGCGCTCGACTCGGTCGACGTCGGTCCCTTCGGCAACACGGCCGAGGGTCCGGCCGATCAGGTGCTGAGCGTCGTGGACTCCGTGCTGCGCGAGTCCATCGGCGCCGGCGCCACCCGGGTCTCGCTCCAGCTCAACGTCATCGCCGAGGACGGCGCATGAGCGGCGCCGACGGGCATCCCTTCGCCGCGGCGGTCAAGCCGCTGGTCGACGCCATGGGCGGCGAGATGATCGCACCCGAACGCGCCCAGGGTGACGATGTCGTGCTCGCCTGGGAGGGCGAGGACGTCGTGGCCGTCCGCCTGCCCCATCTGTCCGGCTCGCTCGACCACATCCTGGCCGACCTGGAGCGCCGCCACGGGATGCCGCTGGCCGAGCTGGACCGCAAGACCAAGCAGTCCGTGGTGCGCGTCCTGGAGACGCGCGGCGCGTTCTCGGTGCGGCACGGCGTCGAGACGGTCGCCGGCGCGCTGGGCGTCAGCCGCTTCACCGTCTACAACTACCTGAACAGGGAGACGGGGAAGCACGCGGGGAAGTGAGTGCGGCCCTTGGGTCGGCGGTCCGCGCCGACGAAAACTTCAACAAAGTGTTGACGTTCCAGGCCGCGAGGTCTTAGCTGTTCCCAGCCCGGACAGCACCACGCTTCGGAGGCCCCACGTGACCGCGTCCCCCGCAGGAACAGGTCTGACCTGGCTCGACTCGGCCCGGGAGAGCGACGCCCGCGACGCGCTCCACGAGGTCTGCGCCGCCCGCGCCTGGGTCGACGCCGTACTCGCCCACCGCCCCTACGCGGACACGGAAGCCCTGCTCGCCGCGGGCGACGCCGCCACGGCCGCGCTCACCCCGGCCGGCCTGGCCGAGGCCATGGCGGGACATCCGCCCATCGGACGTCCCGATCCCGGCGACGCCTCCTCCGCTCGCGAGCAGCGCGGAATGGCCGGCGCCTCCGGGCAGCTCAAGGCCGAGATGCTCGAACTCAACCTGGCCTACCAGGAGAAGTTCGGACACGTCTTCCTGATCTGTGCGACCGGCCTGACGGCGGAGCAGATGCGCGACGCCGCGCGTAACCGCATCGACAACCCTCCGGAAGACGAACGTGAGATCGTCCGCACCGAACTGATGAAGATCAACCGCATCCGGCTGGCCGGACTGGCGGAGAACCGCACCGGCGGAGAAGAAGGGCGAGCGAGCATGGACAGCGAACGTGCCGCGACCACGGCGTCGGTCTCCACGCACATCCTCGACACCAGCGCCGGCAGGCCCGCCGCGGGCGTCGCCGTCGAACTGTCCGTACGGGACGGCCGCCGCGCCGCCTGGTCCGCACACGCGGCCTCCACCACCGACGCGGACGGCCGCTGCAAGGACCTCCCGGCGCTGCCCGGGGGCACCACACACGCACGGCTCACCTTCGAGGTCGAGCCGTATCTGCAGAGCAGGACGGAGGAGCCGGGGGAGCGGGAGAGCTTCTTCCCCGAGGTGTCCACGGTCTTCGCGGTCACCCCGGGCGAGCACTACCACGTGCCGCTGCTGCTCAACCCGTTCGGCTACTCCGTATACCGAGGGAGCTGACAGCGACATGGCCACGATTCTCGGCCAGAACCAGTACGGCAAGGCGGAGAACCGCGTCGTCAAGATCACCAGGGACGGCGCCACCCACCACATCAAGGACCTCAACGTCTCGGTCGCCCTCAGCGGCGACCTGGACGACGTCCACTACTCCGGCTCCAACGCGCACGTGCTGCCCACCGACACCACCAAGAACACCGTGTTCGCCTTCGCCAAGGAGCACGGCATCGAGTCCGCCGAGCAGTTCGGCATCGCGCTCGCCCGGCACTTCGTGGAGAACACCGAGCCCATCCGCACCGCCCGCATCCGCATCGAGGAGTACGACTGGGAGCGCATCGCGGTCCCGGAGGGCGAGGCTCCCCACTCCTTCGTGCGAAGCGGCCGGGAGACCCGCACTGCACAGGTCACCTTCGACGGTGACGGTCTCCAGGTCCTCAGCGGACTCAAGGGGCTGACGGTGCTCAACTCCACGGACTCGGAGTTCTGGGGCTACATCAAGGACAAGTACACGACGCTCAAAGAGGATTACGACCGCATCCTCGCCACCGAGGTCACCGCCGTGTGGCGGCACGGCCCGAGCGCGGGCGACGACGGCACCTGCGACTGGCAGAGCTCGTACGAGGCGGTCAAGGCCCTCATGCTGCGTGCCTTCGCCGAGACGTACTCCCTCTCCCTCCAGCAGACGCTGTACGCGATGGGCTCCCAAGTCATCGAGGGCAGGCCCGAGTTGGAGGAGATCCGCTTCTCCATGCCCAACAAGCACCACTTCAGGGCGGACCTGGAGCCCTTCGGCATCAAGAACGACGCCGCCGACGGCGCCGTCTACATCGCCGCCGACCGCCCCTACGGCCTCATCGAGGCCACCGTGCTGCGGGACGGGGCGCAGCCCCTGATACCCGCCGACATGACCAACCTCTGAGCGGCTCCGGGCGGCTCCCCGACCCTCCGCGAACCGTCCGGCTTCCCGACCCTCCGCGAGCGTTCACGACTTCACGTTCGTCGCGGCCCCGCGACGTCCGCGACCCGTACCGAGGACACACATGGCCGACTTGGCAGACCCGACAGAGCGCGTCGTCATCGAGCACTGCGCCGTCGCGACGGTCGACGCGCAGGACACCGAACACGCCGACGGACACGTGGTCGTGGCCGGGAACCGCATCGAGTCCGTCGGCGCGGGCAGGGCGCCCGAGGGCCTGGCGAACGTCGTGCGCCGCGTCGACGGCAGCGGCCACCTGGCCACGCCCGGACTCGTCAACACCCACCACCACTTCTACCAGTGGCTCACCCGGGGCCTGGCGCAGAGCGCCAACCTCTTCGACTGGCTCGTCGCCCTCTACCCCGTGTGGGCGCGTATCGACGAGGACATGGTCCACGCGGCGGCCCGCGGCTCGCTCGGAATGATGGTCCGCGGCGGTGTCACCACCGCCATGGACCACCACTACGTCTTCCCGCGCGGAGCCGGCGACCTCCTCGGCGCCGAGATCCGCGCCGCCCGCGGACTGGGCGTGCGCTTCAACCCCACCCGCGGCTCGATGGACCTGGGCACGTCCGACGGCGGGCTGCCGCCGGACTTCGCCGTCGAGACCACCGAAGGCGCCCTCGCCGCCACCGAGGAGGCCGTCGACACCCACCACGACCCCTCGTTCGACTCGATGCTGCGCGTCGGCGTGGCCCCCTGTTCGCCCTTCTCGGTCACCACCGAACTGCTCCGGCAGGCAGGGGAGCTGGCCCGCCGCAAGGGCGTGCGTCTGCACACGCACGGTTCGGAGACGGTGGAGGAGGAGCAGTTCTGCCGCGAACGCTTCGGAATGGGCCCCACCGACTATCTCGAGTCGGCCGGCTGGCTCGGCGAGGACGTGTGGATGGCGCACTGCGTGCACATGAGCGACTCCGACATCGCCGCTTTCGCCCGTACGCGCACCGGCGTCGCCCACTGCCCCTCCTCCAACGCCCGCCTGGGCGCGGGCATCGCCCGCGTACCCGACATGCTGGCCGCCGGAGTCCCCGTCGGTCTCGGCGTTGACGGCACCGCCTCCAACGAGTCCGGTGAACTCCACACCGAGCTGCGCAACGCCCTGCTGATCAACCGCCTCGGACCCCACAAGGAGAAGGCACTCACCGCACGACAGGCACTGCGGCTGGGTACCTACGGAGGCGCCGAAGTCCTCGGCAGGCAGGCGGAGACCGGCTCGCTGGAGCCCGGCAAGCTCGCCGACGTGGTGCTGTGGCGCCTGGACGGCATCGGCCACTCCTCGATCGCCGATCCCGTCGCCGCACTCGTACTCGGCGCCGCGGCACCGGTCACCCTCTCGCTGGTGAACGGCCGCGCCGTGGTCGAGGACGGCCGACTGGCAACCGCGGACGAGGAGTCGATCGCACGCGAGGCACGCGAGCAGGCCCGACGCCTCGCGCGTATCGCCGCCGACGCCGGCTGAACGGCCCGCGGCCGGACGGCAGACCGACCCACAACCCCATGAACTCCGGCCGGGAGGGACGGCTCCCGGCCGGGCCGAAGCACCACCACCGCCGTTCCCGGGACGTGGCCCAACCCCTCACGTTCCGGGACGGTCCGGCACCACCGGGCGCAACGGCGCGCACACACACCCCACATCACCGTGACTGTGACCCCTGACATCGACAGGAGGACCGCCGTGCCCGAGACGCCCCGGTTCAGCAAGCAGAAGAAGGACCCCGCCGACAGCGACCGCACTCCGCTCCGCGAGCGGGAGGAGAAGCATCCGGTCGACCGGTCGCTGCCACCCCTCAAGCTCGTCACCACCGGACTCCAGCACGTCGCGGCCATGTACGCGGGCGTGGTCGCGCCGCCGCTGGTGATCGGCGCGGCGGTGGGGCTGTCCGTCTCCGAACTGACCTTCCTCACCGGCGCCAGCCTCTTCCTCGCCGGTGTCGCGACACTGCTCCAGACCATCGGGTTCTGGCGGATAGGCGCCCGCCTGCCCTTCGTCAACGGCGTCACCTTCGCCTCCGTCGCGCCGATGCTCGCCATCAGCGCGTCCGAGGGCCCCGAGGACGCCCTGCCGGTCATCTTCGGCGCCTGCATGGTCGCGGCCGCGCTCGGCTTCCTCGTCGCCCCCTGGTTCAGCAAACTCGTGCGCTTCTTCCCGCCCGTCGTCACCGGCACGGTCATCACCCTCATCGGCGTCTCGCTCATGCCGGTTGCCTTCAACTGGGCCCAGGGCGGCGACCCGGAGGCGCCGCACTACGGCGGCGCGAAGAACATCGCCATGGCCGGGGCGACCCTCCTGGTGGTACTGGTGCTGCGCCGCTTCACGCGCGGCTTCGTCAAGCAGATCGCCGTCCTGCTCGGCCTCGTCATCGGCACGCTGCTCGCGGTCCCCGCCGGACTGACGGACTTCGGTGCGCTCGGGGAGGCGGACGTCATCGGATTCCCCACGCCGTTCCACTTCGGGGCGCCGCAGTTCGCCCTCGCCGCGATCGTCAGCATGTGCGTCGTCATGCTCGTCTCGATGACGGAGTCCACGGCCGACATGCTCGCGCTGGGAGAGATCGTGGAGCGGCCCGCGGACGAGAGGACCATCGCCGCCGGGCTGCGCGCGGACACTCTCGGCTCCTTCGTCGCCCCCTTCTTCAACGGCTTCCTGGTCACCGCGTTCGCCCAGAACATCGGCCTGGTCGCCATGACGAGGATCCGCAGCCGCTACGTCGTCGCCGCGGGCGGCGGCATCCTCATCCTGATGGGGCTGTGCCCGCTGGCGGCGGCGCTCGTCGCGACCGTGCCACAGCCCGTGCTGGGCGGCGCGGGTGTGGTGCTCTTCGGCTCGGTGGCGGCCAGCGGCATCCGCACGCTGGCGAAGGCGGACCTGGGCGACGACAACAACGTCATGATCGTCGCGGTCTCGCTGGCCGTCGGTGTCGTACCGGTGGCCGCGCCGGACTTCTACGACGTCTTCCCGGACAGCGCGCGGATCATCCTCGACTCCGGCATCTCGACGGGCTGCGTCACCGCGGTCGTACTCAACCTGGCCTTCAACCACTTGGGGCGGCGGCGGACCGGCACGGAGACGACGGAGACGAGGGAGACGACCGCGGACGCGGCGGACGGCGGGGCCGCCGTCCCACGGGCCCGCGAGAGCGGGGGTGCGGCGGCTCGTGAGGAGTGAGAACCCGCTGCTCGAAGCCCCTTGTCCAACTCGGATGTTATAGAGAGCGCGACAGGGTAAGAAGGAACTCGTGCTGGCGATGGAATGCAGACCTGGACCGGCGCACAGGGCCCCTCGCCGCCTCGCTCTGCGGTGGGGGGTTCTTCATGTACCAGGCTCACCGGAGGGGGGGGTACGACGAGCGTCCGCGCCGGCATGTCACCGTCGCCGGCAGGGAGTTGTTCTTCCCGAGTGGTGCCGGGCCGCGGGTGGGAGGCGCTCGCCCCTCCGGCCGCCGCTGTGCGGCCAGTTGAGTGTCCCGGTCAGCGAGGGGCGGGCGAGTCGCCCCCGTTGGGTCCGTCGTGGATCTCCGGTGCGGCTGCCGCCATCGGCCCGTGAGGCTGCTGCCCGGGCGGCTCGCCCGGCTTCCCACCAGGCTTCCCGCCCGGCCGCCCCTTGCCCCGCAGCCGGTCCATCTCCCGCCATTCCGGCCGCAGTCCGGTCAGGTTCGTCGTGAGGAAGTAGGCCGCCCCGCCGGCCAGCAGTACGGGCACGAGGCCGAAGGAGGCCACCGCCACACCGGCGAGCAGCCCGCCGAGGGGGATGCCCGCCCAGGCCAGCGAGTCGCCCAGGGCGTTGACGCGGCCCAGCAGCCGGCGCGGGACGCGTTCGAACGCGATGGCTCCCAGGATGGGGTTGAGGAAGCCCGCGCCGAACCCGCCGACGGCGAAGACCGCCAGTACGGCCCAGAGTTCCGCGTCGGCGGCGAGAACCAGGAACCTCGGTGCGCCGGCGAGCAGGAAGCCGGCGAAGAACACCAGCCGGCGCCGCATACGGTGGGCCACCGCCGCCGCGATCAGACTCCCGGCGACCGCCGCCACTCCCATGGCGCTGCTGCTCAGGCCGATCGCGGCCGGGCCGTTGCCCGATTCCTTCGCCCAGACCGGGAGAAGCACCGTGGCGAACGCCGCGTCCAGCAGGTTGGTGACGCCCAGCATGACGATGATGGTCAGCAGCAGCGGCTCGCGACGCAGGAACTGGAAGCCCTCCCTGAAGCGCCGCCAGTAGCCGGGCTCGTCCCGGCCGCCGGCGGCCGGACCCTGCTCGGGCGCGTGCCTCATGTCGCGCGGCAGCACCAGTACGACGATGACCGAACCCAGCGCGAAACAGACCGCGTTGGTCAGCAGCGCCGTCAGCGGGCCGAGGAGCGCGACGACCGAACCGCCGAGGGCCGGGCCGACGGTGGAGGCGAGCCGTTCCGTCACTCCGGACAGGCCGGTGGCCCGCTCCAGCGGTATCCGGCCCCGCTCGGCAGCCTCCGGGACCATCACCTCCTTCGCCAGGTCCCCCGGTCCGCGGGCCGCGCCGATCACCGCGACCAGCACCAGCAGCAGCGGGAAGGAGAGCAGATCCAGCGACTGGAGCAGCGGGACCGCGGCGACGGCCGCCGCGCTGACGACGTCGGTGATCCAGGAGACGGTGCGTGACCCGATCCGGTCCACCATCGGTCCGGTGAGCGCCTTGACCAGGACGTAGGGTGCCATCTCGCAGAAGGCGACCAGCCCTGTCTGGGCGGCACTTCCGGTGGTGACGAGCACGAACCAGGGGAGCGCGATGACCGATATCCGGGTGCCGGTCAGCGACACCGCCATGGCCGCGAGCACCCCGGCCAGGGGCCGCAGACTCCGCTTCCGGGCGGCCGGTCCGCCCTCTGCGGGAGCCGTCTTCGTCATGTCGCACGCCTTCGCTCGTCATGGCCGGGGGAGGACGCCGGCCGTCGTCACCGGGAAGCATCGTGGCAGGCCCTTGCGCCACCCGTCCCGGCGGTGTCCCGTCCGCACGCGGACGTGCGCCGTGCCGGAGGGTTCGCCGCGTCGCCGCGACGGTCGGGACGCGCGGAGGAACGGGCCGGGGCCTGGTGTGCGGACTGTTGTCAGTGGCGCCGCCTACCGTGACCGTCCATGACCAGTCTGAGCTTCGAGGGCCACTGCGACGGGATCGTCACGCAGACGGACCTGCTGTGTTCGCACATCGAAGGGGCGGATCTCACTCTCCCCGTGCCCTCCTGCCCCGGGTGGAACACCGGCCAGTTGCTGCGCCATCTCGGCGGCGGGCACCGCTGGGCCGAGGAGACCGTACGGACGCGGGCGGCGCATCCCCCGCCGGACGGGCACTTCCGTGACCTGTCGCCCTACGCCCGCGAGGACCCCGGCGTGCTCGGCCCGTGGCTGGCCGAAGGCGCGGCGCGGCTGGCGGGCACGCTGCGGGAGGCAGGCCCGGACGCGCGGATGTGGGCCCCCGTCCCGGGAGGCGGCGCGGCGTTCTTCGCCCGGCGTTTCGCGCACGAGACGGCCGTCCACCGTGCCGACGCGGCGCTGGCTCTCGGTGCGGAGTTCACCCTCGACCAGGACGTCGCCGTCGACGCGCTCGACGAGTGGATGGAACTCGGCTCGCTGCCGATGATGTTCGACGTCCATCCCCAGCGGCGCGAACTCCTCGGCCCCGGGCGCACGCTCCACTTCCACGCCACAGACGCTCCGCCCGAGGCGGCGGCGGAATGGGTCGTCGACCTCACCGGCGACGCCCTCGCCTGGCGCCGTGCGCACGAGAAGGCGGCCGTCGCCGTACGGGCCCCGCTCACGGCCCTGCTGCTGATCGTCTACGGCCGGCAGCCGCCGCGCCACGAGGGCGTCGAGGTCGTCGGTGACGGGGAGCTGCTCGACTTCTGGCTCGGACGCGTCGGCTTCGGGTGACCGGACGCGCACGCGCGGCACGCCCCGCGCTGTCCGTGCGGCAGAGGGGGGAAGCGGGGGCGGCCGGAAGAAGCGCGGGCGAGCCGCGTCCGTATGCCGGGTGTCACGGGGCAGGGTGGTCCCATGGACTTCCGTGATCCGCCGCCGGGCGCGGCCTGGCGGCACTGCGATGCCCGTTCCGGCTTCGAGGTCGCCTACTTCAGCAGCCTCAACGACGGCTGGCTGATCGACGGTTGCACGACGGCATACGAGGAGGGCCGGACCTGGATCGTCGAGTACATGGTCGAACTCGACCGCACCTGGACCACTCGCCTCGCACGCATCTCCGGCCGGACAGCCGCCGGTCAGCGCACCATCTCGCTCACCGCCGACCGGGACGGGCACTGGCAGATCGACGGCCGGCCCGCGCCGCATCTCAACGGGTGCCGCGACGTGGACCTGGAGTCGTCCGCGGTGACCAACACCTTCCCCGTGCACCGGCTGCGGCTGCCGCCCGGTGTCCGTGCCGACGTCCCGGCGGCCTACGTCCGCGCGGCCGACCTAACCGTCGAACGCCTCGACCAGACCTACGAACGCGCAGGTGACGAGGCGGGGCGTCAGCGCTTCGACTACGCCGCCCCCGCCTTCGACTTCGGCTGCCGCCTCGGATACGACGAGTACGGCCTCGTCGTCGACTATCCGGGAATCGCCACCCGCGTCACATGAGGTGGGTTCGCCTGATGCACGCCCGACCGGCCGGCGAACAGCCGCCCGACGAGGCGGGGTTCAGCGGTCGTCGCGGGCGGCGCGGGTGACGAACGCCCTCCACGCGGCGGGGGAGAGGCCGAGCTGCGGCCCCTGGAGGTGCTTGGAGTCCCGTACGTGGACGGTTCCGGGCCGGACGGCCACCTCGACGCAGCTGTCACCCTGGGAGCCGCTGTAGCTGCTCTTGAACCAGTTCAACTTGCCGGTGCTACCGGTGCTCATAGCGTTCCTCGCATTCGCCTCAGCAGACTCACGGAGTCCTCGGGGGTGAGGGCCTGTGAGCGCATCCTGGCATACCGCTGCGTCAGCACACTCAAGTCAGCTGCTCCCGGCAGGAGATGGCCGGTCTGCTGCCCTTCGGTGTATCCCAGCCACTGATGGTCGGCGGTCTCCAGGAGCTGCATCGGCCCGTCGAGTCCGGCGTGGTCGGACTGGCGCAGCGGCATCAACTGCACCTCCACGTTCCACAGCGCGGCGGCCTCCAGCATCTGGTCGATGAGCGGGCCGGTGACCCCGGTGCCTCCTGTGTGCCGCTCCAGCAGAGCCTGCTCGACGATGAAGCTGAACGCGATCGGCGGGTCCCGGCGCAGGAGTTCCTGCCGCTCCAGGCGGGCGGCGACCCGCTGGTCGACCTCCGCCGCCGCGGGAGGCGGCGGCACGCTCAGCGTCACCGCCCGCGCGTACGCCTCCGTCTGCAACAGCCCCGGGACGACGCGGCATTCGTACGTGCACAGACTCAGCGCCTCCTCCTCCAGGCTCGCCCACTCCCGGAACCACGAGGCCAGCCCCGGCCGCCGCACCGCGTGCTTCGCCGCGCCCCTCAACGCCCCGAACCCGTCGAGGACTTCCTCGGCGCACTCTACGAAGTCACGGGTCGGCAGCCGCCGTCCCTGCTCGACGGAGGCGACGGTCTGGTGCGAGTAGCGCAGCCGCTCGGCCAGCTCCTCCTGCGTCAGACGCGCCCGTTTGCGGAACGCCTTGAGCACCGCCCCGAACGCCTTGAGACTGTCCGAACCGTCCGACTCGTCCCTCCTCTTCGGCGCCGTGCCCGCCTCACTGCCGCTCCCCGCCATCTCCGGCCACCTCCGGTGCTCCCCGACCGCTCCGACTCAGTGACACCATGTTCACGTTGGGTGACCCCGCGGGTCCATCGCAGGCACCCGTACACCGCTGCCTGTACGGGTGGGCGAACTGGTCGCACTTTCCCGGGCGAACGGCGAACGGCGAACGGCGGCCGGCCACCCGGCGGAAAGCGTGCCGGCGAGTCTCGTCGACTGATCGCTGGATCCAGTGCGATATCAGGCAATGTTCGCCCTGTCGGCATCCCGCCCGGGCCAGGGCGAAATCTGCGTGATACGTTCCTGCCGCCGTGCGCTGCTGCGAACTTGAGGAGGTGAGACCGATCAACGCTTTGACAGGTCGGGCCTCCCTCTCCCGCATGGCCCAGGGAGTGCCCGCAGAGGCATCCCCGAAAGGCCTGAATCGCTATGCGCTTCATCTCTGAGACGTCGTCCGACGGCGTCCGCGAACAGCTCTTCACCCTCGGCGAGATTCCCGGCGTTCTGTGGACGCCGGAAGGTGCCCTCGACACCCGTCCCCTTGTCCTGATGGGGCACGGTGGCGGTCAGCACAAGAAGGCCCCTGGCATTCTGGCCCGTGCACGCCGTTTTGTGGCCGAGTGCGGTTTCGCAGCCGTGGCGGTCGACGTGCCTGCCCATGGCGACCGGCCGAAGGTTGAGGAGTTCGACCGGATCGTGGCCGAGAACCAGGCTCGTATCGAGGCCGGTGAGGAACTGGCTCCGCTGATTGCCGGTTTCCAGGCGCTCGTGGCCCGCCAGACCGTCCCGGAATGGCAGGCGGTCCTGGACGCGGTCCAGCAGCTTGAGTGTGTCGGTGCCGGTCCGGTGGGCTACTGGGGGGTCTCGCTGGGTTGCGGACTCGGTGTTCCGTTCGTCGCTGCCGAACCCCGGGTCCGCGCGGCGGTACTGGGTCTGGGCGGGGCACTGGCATCGGCCGAGGACGCCGCGAGGATCACCGTCCCGGTGGAGTTCCTGGTGCAGTGGGACGACGAGCGGGTGCCGCGAGTCCAGTGCCTGGCTCTGTTCGATGCCTTGGCCTCGGCCGAGAAGACGCTGCATGCCAACCCCGGCAAGCACGGGGAGACCCCGGCATTCGAGCTGGACAGCACGCTCAGATTCTTCACCCGGCACCTCGGCTGATCCCGCGCCGTTTGCGGTCCGCGACGCGCCGGTCAAGTCCCGTTCCTGACCGGCGCGTTCACGGAGACTGGGCGGCACGGTCGGCAGAGTTCAGGTCCGACAGATCGACTGCGCGGCCGCCTGACGCGGCACCGGCGCGCACCCCCGTCCGTTCACAGCACCGAACGCGCGCCGGGCAGTTGGCGGACCAGGGCCGCGGCGGTCCAGCTGAGCGCCATGCTGAGCGGGAGTGCGATGGCGAACTTCGCGCCCGGCGCCGCGTCGAGTCCTTCCAGAGCTGCCACCACACCGACGATGACCGGTCCGTGCAGGATGTACACGGACAGGGCGTTGGCGGACAGAAACCGTGACACCGGGCCGGTGACGTCGACGAACCGCTGGAAGGCCCGCAGCAGGATGAGGCTCGCCCCGGTGGCGAACAACGCGTCCCACAGCGCGAAAACGAGATGAGCGACGTCGGTGGGCGGCGGTGGGGATGCGCTGATCACTTCGTATCCGCCCAGTGCCATGGGTATCAGCGACACGGCCAGCAGCGCCCCGCCGAGCAGTCCGGTGCGCGGACGCAGACGGGCGAGCCAGCCGTAGCGGTACGCGCAGATGCCCAGCACGAACAGGGCGACGTACTGCGGCAGGTAGAAAAGGCTCGGCAGCTCCAGAACCTCCTCGCCGTACGGCACGACCATGCGCCACAGCCAGCTGACGCACCCGAGGCCGATGGAGAACGCCACCACGTGCACGGCTCCCGGCCCTGCGGAGGCGGGGCGCTCGTCGGCGGTGTGCGGCCGGTCGGGGGAGTCCGTGGGACGGACTCTGCCGACGCCTGCGTACACGAGCGCGAAGACGAGCAGCACCGCGAGGAACCAGGCGATGCCGGGGTCGAGTTCGGTGAGATAAGCACGCCAGTACGGCGGCCGGTCGGCGGCCGGGATGTCCAGGTAGACCGGCAGCGTGAACAGCGGCCGCAGCAGCACGAAGGAGATCAGGAACGGGATACCCAGCCGCCACATGCGGTCGACGGCGAAACGCGTCGGTCCCTTGCGGTCCAGGGACCGCGGGCTGACGTATCCCGACAGCAGGAAGAACAAGCCCATGAAGAACGTCTGGTTCAGCATGGCCAGCAGGTCCAGCATCCCCGTGAATCCGTCCGGCTGCGGCTGCTGTGGTCCGTTCGGCCATCCTCCGATGCCGCCGTAGGCGAACGCCACGTGGTGGATGACGACGACGAACGTCAGGTACACGCGGAGGTTGTCGACGAAGTGGACTCGTGTACACGCGGGCGCGGCGACCGGGGTGACGACGTTCATCGGGTGCCCTCGGCCCGGGTCGCGAAATAGAAGAAGTCGATCACTTCCGTGATGTAGGCGGCCGTGTCGAGTTCCGGATGTGCGAGCAGTTCGTACACGAACCCGTCGATGACGCGGCGCACCGAGATCGCCACCACGCGGGTGTCGAAGGAACGGAACTCGCCTGCGTCCTGGCCCTGTTGGCAGATCGACTCAAGGGGTGCCAGCAGCCGTTCGGCCCAGGCCGCGTCGAAGATGCGACGTCCGTCGCTGTCGCGGTGGCTGCGGATGATCTCCACCACTGCCTGAAGTTCGTGAGGGTGACCGGCGATGTAGGCCAGGTTGCTCTGCAGGTAGGTCCGCAGCAGGACCCAGGCGCCCGCGTCGTCGTCCAGGTGATCGAACCACTCGCGGTATGCGTAGAGCTCGCCGCGGGCGAAGACTTCGCGCACGACCTCCTCGATCAGCTCCGCCTTGCCCGCAAAGTGGTACGAGACGACACCCTTGCTCACGCCGGCCTGTTCGGCGATCCGGCTCAGCGAGGCGCCGCCGTAGCCCAGCTCGCAGACGACCGCGACGGCGCACTCGATGAGCTGTGCCCGGCGCGCGTTCTCGGTGAAGGTACGGTGCCGCGTCGCCTGACTCTCCTGACCGGAAAGCTTGGGATCTGACCGCATGGTCAGATCATAGACCGACCGGGTAATCGTTGACCATCCCGCCGGGCGGGAGACCGGGCAGCCCGCCCCCGTGGCACACAAGACTGGGCGGCACACAGGACTGGCGGCACACAGGACTGAGGGACTGCCGCACGGACCGGTGACACCGTCACCTGTGCGTGCAGCAGTCCCTCAGGGTCGGTCGGACCGCCGCTCCGGCCTGGCTCAGAGCAGTTCGTACGCCGGCAGCGTCAGGAACTCCTCGTACTTCTCGTCCAGCGCCACCCGCAGCAGCAGGTCGTGGGCCCGCTGCCACTCGCCCCGGGCGAAGTCCTCCGCGCCCAACTCCTCGCGCAGCGCGGCCAGATCCTCCTCCGCCACGCGGCGGACCAACTCCGGTGTGACGCGCTGCTCGCCCTGCGGGGTGTCGCTGAGCACGACCCCCGCGTTGACCCACTGCCAGATCTGCGAGCGGGAGATCTCGGCCGTGGCCGCGTCCTCCATCAGCCCGAAGATGGCCACCGCGCCCATGCCGCGCAGCCACGCCTCGATGTAACGGGTGCCGACCTGGACGGCGTTGCGCAGCCCCGCGTACGTCGGCTTCGCATCGGTCTTCTCCACGGCGAGGAGGTCGGCGCCGGCCACGTCCACGTCCTCGCGCAGCCGCTCCTTCTGGTTCGGACGGTCGCCCAGGACCGCGTCGAAGGACTCCTGCGCGACGGGCACGAGGTCGGGGTGGGCGACCCAGGAGCCGTCGAAGCCGTCGGCCGCCTCACGGTCCTTGTCGGCCCGAACCTTGGCCAGGGCCTGCTCGTTGGCCTCGGGGTCGCGCCGGTTGGGGATGAAGGCGGCCATGCCGCCGATGGCGTGGGCGCCGCGCTTGTGGCACGTGCGCACGAGCAGTTCGGTGTACGCCCGCATGAACGGGGCTGTCATCGTCACGGCGTTGCGGTCCGGAAGGACGAACTTGGCGCCGCAGTCCCGGAAGTTCTTCACGATGGAGAAGAGGTAGTCCCAGCGTCCCGCGTTCAGCCCGGAGGCGTGGTCGCGCAGTTCGTAGAGGATCTCCTCCATCTCGTAGGCGGCGGTGATCGTCTCGATCAGGACCGTGGCACGGACCGTGCCCTGCGGGATGCCGAGCTGCTCCTGCGCGAAAACGAAGATCTCGTTCCACAGCCGGGCTTCGAGGTGCGACTCCGTCTTGGGCAGGTAGAAGTACGGGCCCTTGTCCTGGTCGGCCAGGCGCCGGGCGTTGTGGAAGAAGTAGAGGCCGAAGTCGACGAGTGCGCCGGGGACCGCTTCGCCGTCGACCCGCAGGTGGCGCTCGTCCAGGTGCCAGCCGCGCGGACGCATGACGACGGCGGGCAACTCCTCGGCGGGGCGCAGCGCGTAGGACTTGCCGGAGTTCTCGTCGGTGAAGTCGATGCGCCGCTCGTAGGCGGCGATCAGGTTGAGCTGTCCGCCGATGACGTTCTCCCACGTGGGAGCGGAGGCGTCCTCGAAGTCCGCGAGCCAGACCTTGGCGCCTGAGTTGAAGGCGTTGATCGTCATCTTGCGGTCGGTGGGGCCGGTGATCTCCACCCGGCGGTCCTCCAGGGCCGGCGGGCAGGGGGCCACCTGCCAGTCGCCCTCACGGATGTGCGCGGTGTTGGGGATGAAGTCCAGCGTCGCGGTGCGGGCCGTCTCGGCGCGGCGGTCGGCGCGCTGGACGAGGAGTTCGTTGCGGCTCGGCGTGAAGCGGCGGTGCAGCGCGGCCAGGAAGTCCAGCGCCTCGTGGGTCAGCACCTCCTCCTGACGCTCCACGGCTGGTGCGCCGACGATCTCGACCGGGGAGGGCAGTGAGGCGGGCATGACGGGTCACTCTCCTTCGTGGCGGCGGCAGACGGGCCGGCCGGCGGTCCGTGCTGCCCCGGATCGCGTGCGTACGGCACGGGGTGCCGCACGCCGGGTGCGGCTCGTTGAAGCGTTAGCGGACACCTGATGTGAAACGCAAACCCTTCTGAACAGTGGAGACTAGTTTCCTCATGGTGGAACAATCAAGGGTCTGTTGATGTCGAGACATCTCTCACTCGTCCGACGGGGCCCGGTGACGACCCTGGGTGCCAGTGCGGGACGCCAGGGGACCGGCCCGGCCGGGGCCGTTGCGCTTCGCACTCAGGTGTTCCGCACTTCCGTGTTCCGCGTGGCCGGGAGGTGAAACGCGCCGCGTGCCGGGCGCGTTGGCCGTACCGCCGTGTCCGCGACGGTGCCAGGGTGGTCGAGTGGCGGCGAGACGAGCGCTCGCTCGCCCGGCCCCCTGACCGGCCGGCTCGACCCGCACCACCGGCAGGCACTCGCCGCGTCACTGCCCGCACTCCGCGAAACGCCCGGCTCACCGCCCGACGACCCGACAGGCCGACGACACCGCTTCCTCGACCACCAAGGAACCACGCCATGACCACACCTCACGCCTTCCCCCTGGAGCCCACTCCGATCCACGTGTCCGACAAGGTCCTCGATGACCTGCGCACCCGTCTCGCACTGACCCGTCCGCCGCTGGACGAAGGGAATGGGGACTGGTCCTACGGCGTCCCGGACACCTGCCTGCGCGAGCTGGTCGCCCACTGGCGCGACGGCTACGACTGGCGCAAGGCCGAGGCCGCCATCAACGCCTACGAGCACTACGAGGTGAGCGTCGCCGGTGTCCCGGTGCACTTCATGGGCAGGCCCGGCCGCGGCCCCCGCCCGATCCCGTTGATCCTCACCCACGGCTGGCCGTGGACGTTCTGGCACTGGTCGAAGGTGATCGACCCGCTCGCGGACCCGGCCTCGTTCGGCGGTGACCCCGCCGACGCGTTCGACGTCATCGTGCCGTCACTGCCCGGCTTCGGTTTCCCCGGGCCGCTCACCGGCTTTCCGGACGTCAACTTCTGGAAGGTCTCCGACCTCTGGCACACCCTGATGACCGAGACCCTCGGATACGAGAAGTACGCCGCGGGGGGCTGCGACATCGGCGGGATCGTCTCCAGCCAGCTCGGCCACAAGTACGCCGACGAGCTGTACGGCATCCACATCGGCTCCGGGCTCCCACTCGACTTCTTCACCGGTCCCCGCGCCTGGGACTTCGCCCGGAACCGTCCCCTCACCGACGACCAGCCCGCCGACGTCCGCGCCCGCATCATCGAGATGGACCACCGCTCGGCCTCCCACCTCGCCGTGCACATGCTCGACGGCGCCACCCTGGCCCACGGTCTGAGCGACTCACCCGCCGGACTGCTCGCCTGGCTGCTGGAGCGCTGGAACGCCTGGAGCGACAACGGCGGCGACGTCGAGTCCGTCTTCACCAAGGACGACCTGCTCACCCACGCCACGATCTACTGGGTGAACAACTCCATCGCCACGTCGATGCGTTACTACGCCAACGCCAACCGCCACCCGTGGACCCCCGTCCACGACCGCACCCCGGTGGTGCAGGCCCCGGTCGGCCTCACCTTCGTCACGTACGAGAACCCGCCCGGCATCCACTCGGCCGCCGAGCGCGTCCGGGCGTTCAAGACCGGGCCGCAGGCCGACTGGTTCAACCACGTCAACGTCAACGCCCACGAGCGCGGCGGCCACTTCATCCCCTGGGAGAACCCCGACGCCTGGGTGAGCGACCTGCGCCGCACCTTCCGCGGCCGCAGGCCCTGAACGGGCGTGAACGGCCCGGAACGGCCCTCAACCGCCCTGCGGGCCAGTGCGGCGACGGGCGTGGGCCGACAACCGGTCAGGAGCCGGGCTCCGCGAGGCGTTCCAGGTCCGCGGCGGTGTCGATGTCCGAGGGGTCCGCGACGTCGGCGCACTCGACCAGTTCGACGCCGCCCGCGGGTGTGCGCCGCAGATAGCCGCGCGCTCCTTGGTCGCCCTTCGCGCTCGCGGCGACCTCGGCCCAGTGCTCCGCCCCGAACAGCACCGGGTGCCCGCGCCGGCCCCCGTAGGACGCGGCCGCGAGGGAGGCGGGGGAGCGGCAGACCGCGCGCAGGCGTCCCATCGCCTCCGCGCCGATGCCGGGCTGGTCGACGAGCGAGACCAGCGCGGCGTCCACGCCCGTGTCCGCCAGCGAGGCGAGGCCGAGCCGCAGGGACGAGCCCATACCGGTCTCCCAGTCCGGATTGTCGAGCAGCACGCAGCCGGGGAGTGCGGCCCGCGCCCGTACTTCGTCGGCCGCCGCGCCGAGCACCACGTGCACGGGCGCACAGCCCGCCGTGCGCAGCGCAGCCGCCGCGTGCTCCACCAACACCCCGCCGCGCAGCGGGAGCAGGGCCTTCGGCCGCCCGCCGAGGCGGCGCCCGCCGCCCGCCGCCAGCAGCAGCCCGGCGACCTGCGGGGTGCCGCTGTCCGGTCCCGTCATGGTTCTTCTCTCCTCGTGTGCGCCTCCTCACGGCGCGGATGCGCTCCGGTCCGAAGCCCGCTGCCGTCGCGCCCTGCATACCGCACGATTGCGCACGAGACGCGCAAGGCGGCGCGAAAATGTCGGTTCACGCCCCGAATTTCGCCCTCCGTGTGGCGCGATGAGCGGAGAGTGGCGTTTACTGTGCCAAGCCGCTCGCAATGGTCTTGGGGAGAGAGGCGAACGGCACCATCATCTCTGTGGGGGAGAACTGTGGTGCGAAGCGACGCTTTGGGGCAGGGCACGGCCACGGCCACGGACAGCGCGGACGACCCGCGTGTCGACGGGCTGGGGAAGGCCGTGGCGCGACTCCGTGCCGAACTGGACGGATATCCGGTGCAGTTGTGTGACAGGGATGCCGCCGTGGAGGGGCTCGACGCGCTCGACGTCCAACTCGCCGCGGGTGCGCCCGCGGTCGGGGTGATACGCCAGGCGCTGCTGCTGATCGTGGCAGCGGTCGGGTCGGTCAGCGCGCTCTCCGCAGCGCTCACGGATCTGCGGAAGGCCATCGAACTCTTCGGCGAACCGGCGGAGTTCCGGCAGATCAACTAGGCGGAGCCCGGGCGGTCCCGGCAGGCCCGTGCCGGCTGAGTCCTCCGTCGCCGAGCCGTCAGTGCTGTCCGGGCACCCCGCCGGTGCCTGTGCCCGTGCCGGCGGTCGAGCTGGCCAGTGCCCTGGAGAGCTGCTCCGCGACCTCCTGCAACAGCGGGACGAACTTGTCCGTGGCCGCCTCCGTGACCCGGCCGGCGGGCCCGGAGATGGAGATCGCCGCCGCCGTCGGCGAGTCCGGCACCGCCACGGCGATGCAGCGCACGCCGACCTCCTGCTCGTTGTCGTCCATCGCGTAGCCCGCAGCCCGGACGTGCTCCAACGCCTCCAGGAACCCCTCGGGCGTGGTGATCGTCCGCTCCGTGGCCGCGGGCATGCCCGTCCGGGCGAGAACGGCGCGCACCTCGTCCGGCGGTGTGTGCGCGAGCAGTACCTTGCCGACGCCCGTCGAGTGGGGCAGGACGCGACGGCCGACCTCGGTGAACATCCGCATCGAGTGCCGTGAGGGCACCTGTGCGACGTAGACCACCTCGTCCCCGTCGAGCAGCGCCATGTTGGCGGTCTCGCCCGTCTCCTCGACCAGCCGTGTCAGATGGGGACGGGCCCAGGTGCCCAGCAGCCGGGAGGAGCTCTCGCCGAGCCGGATGAGCCGCGGGCCCAGTGCGTAGCGGCGGTTGGGGTGCTGGCGAACGTAACCGCAGGAGACGAGGGTGCGCATCAGCCGGTGGATGGTGGGCAGCGGCAGTCCGCTGCTGCCGGACAGCTCGCTCAGCCCGACCTCGCCGCCGGCGTCAGCCATCCGCTCCAGCAGGTCGAAGGCGCGCTCCAGGGACTGGACGCCGCCGGAGGGCGCGGAAGCGGACGCGGCGGCGGGTGGTGCGTGTGATGCGGGGGTGGCGGCGGAGTCTCGCTCGGCGGACGGCGGCACGTCGCGTTCCTTTCCTGCGGATGAGGCGCATGCTACCGGCAAGGATCTTCGGGACCGGTCCGGCCGGAGACCGGCAGCAGAAGACGCCCGATTCTGCATGGCGGAATCGTACTTCCATTGAGTGGAATCCGCCATGCGGTGAGTCTTGACGCCGCACGGATCTGCCCAGAAGATCTTAATCAACAGAATGTTGAAGAGAAAGGGTGCCCGGTGCCGGACGCACAGCTCGTACTGCGCTCGACGCGTGTCGTCACACCCGAGGGTACGCGCGCCGCGTCGGTGAGTGCCGCGGACGGCCGCATCACCGCCGTGGAGCCGCACGACGCGCACGTCCCCCACGGAGCGCGGCTCGTGGACGCGGGGGACGACGTCGTGCTCCCGGGCCTGGTCGACACCCACGTGCACGTCAACGACCCGGGCCGCACCGAGTGGGAGGGCTTCCGCACCGCGACGCGCGCCGCGGCGGCCGGCGGCATCACCACGCTCCTGGACATGCCGCTCAACTCCCTGCCGCCCACCACCACGGTCGCCCACCTGCGCACCAAGCAGGACGTCGCACGCGGCGGCGCGCACATCGACACCGGCTTCTGGGGAGGGGCCGTCCCCGGCAACGTCCCGGACCTGCGTCCACTGCACGAGGCGGGGGTGTTCGGCTTCAAGTGTTTCCTGTCGCCCTCGGGTGTCGAGGAGTTCCCCGAACTCGACCGGCCCCGGCTCGCCGCCGCGCTCACGGAGATCGCGGGATTCGACGGGCTGCTGATCGTGCACGCCGAGGACCCCGCGCATCTCGACGCGGCTCCGGGCAAGGGCGGACGGGCCTACGCCGACTTCCTCGCGTCCCGCCCGCGCGCCGCCGAGAACGACGCCGTCTCCCATCTCATCGCACTGGCGGCCGAGTTGGACGCGCGCGTGCATGTGCTGCATCTCTCCTCCGGCGACGCGCTGCCGATCATCGCGCGGGCCAGGCGGGACGGCGTGCGGCTGACCGTCGAGACCTGCCCGCACTTCCTCACTCTCTGCGCGGAGGAAGTCCCCGACGGCGCGACCGAGTTCAAGTGCTGCCCGCCCATCCGTGAGCGGGCCAACCAGGACGCGCTGTGGCAGGGCCTGGCGGACGGCGTCATCGACTGCGTCGTCTCCGACCACTCGCCCTGCACCGCAGAGTTGAAGGACGGTGACTTCGGAACCGCCTGGGGCGGCATCTCCTCGCTCCAGCTCGGTCTGCCCGTCGTGTGGAGCGAGGCACGCAGGCGGGGGCACACCCTGGACGACGTCGCCCGGTGGATGTCCTCCGGTCCGGCCGCCCTGGCCGGACTGGACGGGCGCAAGGGCGCCGTCGCTCCCGGACACGACGCGGACTTCGCCGTCCTCGACCCCGATGCCTCCTTCACCGTCGACCCGGCACGGCTGCACCACCGCAACCCCGTCACCGCCTACGCGGGACGAACCCTGCACGGCGTCGTACGCGCCACGTGGCTGCGCGGCGAACTCGTCGCCGAGGACGGCCGCCCCGGCCGGCGCACCGGACAACTGATCGAGAGGGCCACCGCATGACAGCCACCCAGCCCGCAGCGTCCGGTTCCCTCCCGGGAGCCGCCCCCGGCTCCAAGCGCGGCTCCGAGCCCCGCATCGGCCCCGGTCTCCCGGCGCCCTTCACCGGGGCCGCGAGCCCGTACGCGGGCGGCGACCCCTACGCCGACTACCGCACCGCCGACTTCCCCTTCACCCACCTCACCGATCTCGCCGACCGCCGTCTCGGCGCCTCGGTCGTCGCCGCGAACGACGAGTTCTTCGCCGAGCGGGAGAACCTGATCGAGCCCGGGCCCGCCGTCTTCGACCCCGAACGCTTCGGCCACAAGGGCAAGATCATGGACGGCTGGGAGACGAGGCGCCGCCGAGGCGCCGAAGCCGCGCACCCCCACCCCGGCGACGGTGACCACGACTGGGCGCTGGTGCGGCTCGGAGCTCCGGGAGTGCTGCACGGAGTCGTGGTCGACACCGCCCACTTCCGCGGCAACCACCCGCGCGCGGTCTCCGTCGAGGCGGCGTCCGTGGAGGGTGCTCCCTCGCCGGAGGAACTCCTCGCGGACGGCGTCGAGTGGACGACACTCGTCGCGAGGACGGACATCGGGGGCCACGCGGCCAACGGCTTCGCCGTCACCGCGCGGAAGCGCTTCACCCATCTGCGCGTCAACCAGCATCCGGACGGCGGCATCGCGCGGCTGCGCGCCTACGGTCAAGTCGTCCCCGACCCGGCGTGGTTGAGTGCCCTGGGCAGCTTCGACCTGGTGGCCATGGAGAACGGCGGCACCGTGCTGGACGCCTCCGACCGCTTCTACTCCCCGCCCGCGAACACCATCCGGCCCGGGCGCTCGCGGCAGATGGACGAGGGCTGGGAGACCAGACGCCGGCGCGACACCGGCAACGACTGGATCACCTACGCCCTCGCGGCACAGGCGCACATCCGCACCGTGGAGATCGACACCGGCTTCCTGAAGGGCAACGCGGCCGGCTGGGCCGCGCTGTGGGGCAGGGACGGCGAACACGGCGAGTGGCGGGAGCTGTTGCCCCGCACCCGGCTCCAGCCGGACACGGTGCACCGCTTCGTGCTGGGCGACACGGCGGCAGCGGCCACGCACGTACGTCTCGACATCTTCCCCGACGGGGGTGTCGCACGGCTGCGGCTGCACGGTTCGCCCACCGCCGAGGGCAGCCGTGAACTGGCCGAACGGCACCGCCGGCTGAGCGCCGGAGAGTGAACGGCGGGGAAAAATCAGTGAGTTGGCGTTGACATGTCATCTACGCGCGTCAGCATGGAACGCATGAGAT
Source organism: Streptomyces sp. TAA204 (assembly GCF_000424965.1). Taxonomy (NCBI): domain Bacteria; kingdom Bacillati; phylum Actinomycetota; class Actinomycetes; order Kitasatosporales; family Streptomycetaceae; genus Streptomyces; species Streptomyces sp. TAA204. The sequence continues at coordinate 557,060 of NZ_AUKW01000002.1, read as the reverse complement.
TCCCCCCACGAATCGCGCGCGTCAGCGCCCTCAGCGCCCTGTCCCTCTCCCTTCTCGTCGGCGGACCGGCCGCGATGGCCCAGGCCACCGCACCAGCCCCGGCACCCGCTCCCGTCTCGGCTCCCGCGGCCGTCGCGCCGGCAGCGGTCGGTGACATCTGCGAGTCGGAACTGCCGTCCGAGGCCCACGACACGCTCGACCTCATCGAGCAGGGCGGCCCCTACCCGTACCCGCAGGACGGCACGGTCTTCGAGAACCGCGAAGGCCTCCTGCCGGACCATGAGACCGGCTACTACCACGAGTACACCGTGGAGACCCCCGGCTCCGACGACCGCGGCGCGCGCCGCATCGTCACCGGTGACCAGGACCAGGAGGACTACTACACCGAGGACCACTACGAGTCGTTCGATCTGGTCGACTACAGCTGCTGACACATCCGCACGGCCGGCCCGCCGGGCTGGCCGTGCGTGCGGGCGTCCCGGGCGGCTGAAGCCCAGGGCGCCCGCCCGTGTCCGTCCGCTGCCCGGTCCGTCCGGGCTCCCGCCTGTCCGCCTCCGTCCGCGCGATCTCCTCCCGCGCCGCCTCCTCCCGCGCGATCTCCTCCCGCGCCGCCTCCTCCCGCGCGATCTCCTCCTGCGCCGCGTCCGTCCGCGCGACCCCCTCCTGCGCCGCGTCCTCCCGCGGCGCGCGCCGCGCGCCGTGCCCGCCGCCCGCCGGGCACGCACGATCCCGGCGCAGCGACGCCCGCTCGTCTTCACGGCGGGCGCCGCCTCGCGTGCTCGGCGTGGACGAGGCCGAAGGCTCGTCGTGGCCGCCTCCCCGCTCGTGCCGCCCGCGGACCGTGCCCGGGGCGCGGCAGATGGTGTCCCGGACGGACGGCGAGCAGCCGTCCTCGTCGACGGCGCGCTCGGCCTGGAACGCCGAAGTGCCCACGGAGCGGGCATCGCCGATCCGGTCGATCTCCTCAACCCGGAGCGAATCGTCCTGGGAGGCCGGTCGGGTCTGCTGCCGGAACCGCGGCTCCTGCCCGGCCCGCGGAGGTCACGGATGCGTACGGGTTGCGCCGGCCCGCCGCCCGTACGGCCTTCGGAATCGGCAGACTCGGACCCGACGCGGTGACCGTCGTCGCGGCGGCCCTGCCACCGTGACGATTCCTCGCCGGGGCAGGAAGTGCGCCTGTGGGGGGTGGCAATGTCCGTATGAACGGGTAACGTTCTCCACAGAGAGTGATCCCATGGTGGCAGATCTGGGGAGAAACCGGTGACAAACGGGCCGGAGGCCGTTACCTGCGGTGAGGCGATGCTGCTGATGCTCGCCGAGCCGGGGATGCCGCTGGACCACGCCGTCTCCTTCCGGCGCTCCGTCGCGGGCGCCGAGTCCAACGTCGCACAGGGCCTTGCCCGTCTCGGGCACTGGGCGCGCTGGATCGGCCGGGTCGGCGACGATCCCGCGGGGGAGGCCGTGCTGCGCGAGCTGCGTGCAGACGGTGTGGACGTCTCGGGCGCCGAGAAGGACCCGCAGGCGCCGACGGGGCTGCTGCTGCGCGACAGCCATGCGCAGCGCGCGATCGATGTGCAGTACTACCGCTCCGGTTCCGCCGCCTCACTGCTCAGCCCGGACCAGATCCACGTCGAGATGCTGCGCGGCGCACGGGTGGTGCATGTCTCAGGCATCACACCGATGCTCTCGGAGTCCGCCGCGAAGGCGACCTGGGCCCTGATCGAGCGGGCCCGGAAGGTCGGTGCGGCGGTCTCCTTCGACCCGAACGTACGGCGCAAGCTCGGCACCGACCACCAGTGGATCCGTACCGTCGGTCCTCTCCTGCGGGAGGCCGACCTCGTCATCGCAGGGGAGGACGAACTGGAACTGCTGCTGGGCAGCAGCGCGGAGGAGGCCGCGAAGGCGCTGCTGACGATCGGCCGCGCCCGTACCGTCGTCATCAAGCGCCGCGACCACTCCGCGACGGCACTCGCGGCGAAGGGCAAGTGGACGCAGGCGGCGTTCCCGGTCCCGGTCGCCGATCCCGTGGGCGCGGGCGACGCGTTCGCCGCGGGATGGATCTCCGCCTGGCTGCGGGGCGTGACCGCCGAACAGGCGCTTGCCGAAGCGGCGTGCGTGGCGGCCCTGGTCGTCCAGGCGCCCGGCGACACCGACGGTCTGCCCACCGCTCACGCCCGTGACCGCGCCCTGGGCGCGTTCGTACAGGGAACCGACTCCGTACACCGCTGACCATCCCGCCGTGCTCCGCGCGCGGCGTCACCGAAAGACGGCCTCGACCGCACCCGACCGGCACCCCCGTGCACCGAGCACCGAGCACGTGCACATGACCGCAGCACATCGCGCACGCCCCACGGCTGTGCACAAGCGCACACAAGTACGGCGTGTTTCACGGGGAATCCGGAAAACAGCGCAGAACAGCACGAGTGAAGCGATCGCAGGCCGACAGCCGGACGCGCACCCGCGAGCCGGCCACGGCCCCGACGAGAGAGTGAGGCGACGACTGCCGTGTACCGCTGGGAGATCACCCGTGCCGCCCTGGAGCAACGCGTCTTCGCCATCGTCCGCAGCGACAGCTACGACCGGGTCACAGCCACGGCCGACACCCTGCTCGGTGCCGGGATCAACAGCATGGAGATCTCACTGACCAGTCCGCACGCCCTGGAGGCCGTCGCCACCCTGCGACGGGAGACGGGGGACGACTCCGTGATCGGCGCGGGTACCGTCCTGGACGCCGCAGCCGCGCGGGCCGCGATCGACGCGGGCGCCCGGTTCCTCGTCTCACCCGCCCTGGACCCGGAGGTCATCCGCACCGGTCACCGCTACGGCGTGCCGGTCTTCCCCGGTGTCGCCACCCCCACGGAGATCGTACGGGCGATGGAACTGGGGGCCGACGCGCTCAAGCTCTTCCCGGCCTCCGGATACGCACCGGGCTGGGTGCGGGACGTGAGGGCCGCCCTGCCCCAGGCCGCCCTGCTGCCCACCGGAGGCGTCACCGTCCAGAACGCACCCGAGTGGATCGCGGCCGGAGCCGTCGCCTGCGGGATGGGTTCGGCCCTGGCGGAGGGCGACAAGGAGACCGTCTCCAAGCGCGTCACCGAACTGCTGCAGCGGCTGGAGGACGCCGTCCCCGCACCGCCGCGGAAGAGCAGACGCTGACATGGCGCCCGACGGAGGAGACGCGCACACCGGTGACGGCAGGAGCCCGGACGCGGCGGATCATGCACCCACCGGTGCGACGGGCGGCGGCTCGTCGCGCGCGACCGCAGCAGGAGGCGCATGTTCCGCCTCACATGCGTTCGTAACCCCCACCACACCCGCACATCGGGAATCTAGTGTGTGCCGGATGAGGATCAGCGAGTGCAGGGAAGAAGACGTCGCGCTGCTCGACGCACACATGCCGTCCCTGGGCGCCGCCTCACACCACGTTCCCCGCTTCGCCCGCCACAGTGAGGGCGCCAGCACCTTCCTCGTCGCCTGGCGGGACGGTGTGCCCGTCGGAAGCTGCGAGGTGCTCTGGAGCGGCTGCGAAGCACCCGAGGTGCGTGCCGTGCACCCCGGCTGTCCCGAGATCAACGGCCTGGGCCTGTGGCCGGAGACGCTGCGCAGCCAGTGCGTGGGCACCTCCCTGATAGAGAAGGCCGAGCAGCTCGTACGCCAACAGGGCCTCGACTGCGTCGGCCTGGGCGTGGAGAAGAACAACCCGCGCACGGAGGACCTCTACAAGAGGCTCGGATACAGCGCCACGACCCCGTATCTCGACTGCTGGTCCTACGAGGACAGCGAGGGCCACCCGCACCGCGTCGCCGACGCCTGCACGTTCATGGTCAAGTTCTTCCGCGGGTCCTAGCCGGCCGGCGTCACTGGCCTACGGAGATCCGAACGGCACGGACTTTCTACGAGTTGGACCAGGTGCGGGTGGAGAGCACCAGCAGGTAGCCGTCCGGGTCCTGGACAGTCACCCCCCAGGTGTCCCAGTACGGATTGTGAGCCGGCACCCGCTTGCCACCGTGCTGCTCGAGCTGTTCCACCACAGGGCCGGGAACTGGTTCGCCGAGATAGATGACCAGCAGGTCCTCGGGGGTCGGCCGCGGCTCCAGGGGGGCAGCGGGATCGCGGACGAGTTCCAGGTGCCAGTTCGCATCGGGCCGGCCCACCATGAGAAGTGAGCTCCGGCCCGGGGTGCCGTCCGCCGCATGCTGGTACAGGATGTCGAGACCGAGTCCGGAGACCCAGAAGCGCTCTGCGGCCCGGAGGTCACGTGAGGGCCGGGCTATGCGGATGTGAGCCGTGGCGTCAGCCGGCATTCTGCATCTCCTGATCGGAAGGTTCCTGCGTGGATCAGCGGTCGGTCTCCGTGGACACGAACCGCAGCGAGCCTAGAGACCCAACGTCCATGTGCCATCGGGCGCTTGTCCTAAGCCCTGGTCCTGGTCCCGCTGCTGTGACGGGCAGTATCCGGTCTTCTTCCGCGACGGAACACGCCGCCCTGGCTCCATTCACCTTGATCGAGACCAGGTACGGGCGGAGGATCGCTTGCACGGGGAGGTGCTGAGCGGGAGGGCCGGCTGTACACCGAGCGGCAGACTGTCCCCGTGGGCGCGGGGAGTGTCGGGGGATTCTCCGGGCCGGCACTCTCACCATGAATCGCCGGTCTTCGTCGAGGAGTTGCTGGGAGAGCAATGAGCGTCGCGCAGCCTGATCAGAGTGTGCCTGAGCCGGCACGGTCCAAGAGCAGCCACAGCAGCGGAGTGGGCGGCGAGTGCACGGAGGTGGCCGCCCGTCCCGGTGCGGTGCACGTCCCGGATCCGAAGGACACGGTGCTCCCGGCGCTGACGCTTGCCGCCGAATCCGGGGCGGCCTGCGTGCCTTTCGCCACGCGGCAGGGGCAGTGAGGCCCGTGTCGGGACTGTTCGACGCCGCCCTCGACGGCTGGCGGCAGTGGCAGGAGAGTCCGTGGGGCCGACTGCGCTACACCGTCGCCGAGTTCAACCTCCGGCGGCGGCTCCCCGCGCTCGGTGAGGGACCACTGCGGGTGCTCGACCTCGCGGGCGCCGACGGCGGCGACGCGCTGCGGCTCGCACGTCACGGTCACGAAGTGACGATCGTCGACTTCTCGCCCGGCATGCTCGCCGCCGCGCACGAACGCGCCCGCGACGCGGGGGTGGAGGACCGGCTGCACACCGTGGAGGCGGACGTCCTCGACCTGCCCGGGCCGGTGACCCGCACCCGCTACGACGTCGTGCTCTGCCACAACCTCCTGCAGTACCTGGACGATCCGCGGCCGGTGCTGCGGTCCGCGGCAGGGCTCGTTCGCGCCGGCGGCCTGCTGTCCGTCATGGCGGTCAACCGGCACGCGGCTCCACTGAACCTGGCCGTACGGTCCCTCGACCCCGCCGCCGCGCTCGCCGCTCTCGACCGCCGCACCGCACAGGGGGAGACCTTCGACTCCGAACTGACCCTCCACACGGCGGAGGAGATCACCGCCGTGCTCGCCGAGTCGGGGTGCACGAAGATCGAGCACTGCGGCATCCGAACCGTCAACGACCACATCACCGACGACGCCCGCAAGCACGACCCCGACTTCTACGCCGGTCTGGAGGCGCTGGAGTTGGCGCTGACCGACCGGCATCCGTACCCGCACGCGGCGAAGATCTTCCAACTCCTCGCCGACGCCGGCGGCGCGGGCGGCGGTTGAGCCGCACAGCGTCTGTCCGTCAGGCTGACCCGTCCGAGGACGAGGCCAGCAGCCCGTCGACGGCGGGGCCGACGTCGGCGGGAGCCCACCGGCCCCCGGACTCCACCGCTGGGCCCCGGCGGGGCCGTTCGACGACGCCCAGATGTCCGCCGTGGATCTCGAACACCTCGCCGTTGACGTGCGCCGACCCCTCGGAGCACAGCCACACCACGAGCGGCGAGACGTTCGCGGGATCGAGTGCGTCGAACCGGCCGGGCGGAGGCTCCTCGGCCAGACCCGCGTCGAGACTGATCGTCATGCGGCTGCGGGCGAAGGGCGCGATGACGTTGACGGACGCGCCGTAGGCCTCGAGTTCCTTCGCGGCGGTACGTCCGAGCAGCACGACCCCGGCTTTGGCGCTGCTGTAGTTCGTACGTCCCGCGTCGCCCCAGATGCCCGCTGCCGAGGTGGTCAGCACGGCGCGTCCGCCGGAGGGACGGCCGGTTCGCTCGGCGACCCCGCGCCAGTGGCGGGCCGCGTGGTGCAACGGAGCGGCGTGCCCGTCCATATGGACGGCGACCACCGACCGCCAGTCCTGCTCGGACATCTCCACCAGATCCCGGTCGAGCAGGTTCCCCGCGCTGCACACCAGCGCGTCGAGCCTGCCGTACGCCTCGAGTGCCGAACCGACCAGCCTTCCCGCGCCGGACCAGGACGTGACGTCGTCGGTGTTGGAGACGGCACGGCCGCCGGCTTCGCGGATCTCCCGCGCCACACTCTCGGCGACGGAGACCCCGCCCGCCTCCTCCGCTCCGGAGCCGTCGAGAGCGGCGTCACGGTCGTTGACGACGACCAGGGCGCCCTCGGCAGCCGCCGCGAGCGCGTGGGCGCGGCCGAGACCCCTGCCGCCGCCGGTCACGAGTACGACGCGGTCCTCGCAGATGCCACTCATGCATGCTCCCCCGGATCCGGTGACGCGGTTCGTCGTGGTCGTGACCGAACGATACGCCTCGGCATCCAGGTATTCGGCGCTCTCCGCAAGGAGGTTGACACCGCGTCAGGCGGAGCGTCCGGCCGTACTTCTCACCGGCGGTGGGTGCCCGGGGGCGGAGTTCATCCACGCCTCGCGGGGCGAGAAGTGGGGGCGTGCACCGCTTCTTCGTCACCGAACCCGGCGGCCGGGTGGTCGTGTGGTCGGCCACCGCTGACCTGCGGCCACCGCTGATCCGCGGCCACCGCTGATCCGTGATCCCGGCAGGTCCGGGAAGCACGGCAGCTCAACGCGGCGGGTCCAGCGGCTGCGGCCACTCGTTGTACGGCAGCAGCTCCCGCAGCGTCGCTGTCTCTCCCCGGCCGAGCACCACTTCGGTGTCGATGTTGGCCGGGTCGATCTGGCGGATGAACTCCCTGCACCGTCCGCACGGCGGCAGCACGTGCAGCAGCCCCTCGTCGCTGCGCCACACCGCGACGATCTTCGCGATCCGGTACTCGCGGGCGGTGACCATGGCCGCGATGGCCGAGTGCTCCGCGCAGAACCCGGTGCCCGATCCGGTGTCGAGGCAGACCCCCGAGTAGCGGTTGCCCGCCTCCGTCACCAGGGTGGAGGCCACGTTGCCGAACAGCCGGTCGCCCACCGTGCGGGGGTGGAGGACGGACTCGGCGGCGGCGATCAGTTCGTCCGGTTCGTCCTCGGGGGCGGTCATCCGCGGAAGCTACCGAAGCGGGCGGCCGGGCGGCCACAGATTTCCGGACCGCGTGCCGACCCGAGTGCCGGCCCGCCACCCGGCCACCGTGTCAGCCCGTGTCCCGCCGCTACTGCGCGATCTCCTCCATCGCCACCTGCCGTCCCTCGCGGCGTGAGAGTTCGCACGCCTCGGCGACGCGGAGGGCCGCCAACGCCTCGTGCCCGTCGCAGGGGTTGGGGGCCTCGCCCCGCACCGCCCCTACGAACGCGGCGAGTTCGGCCTCGTACGCGGGGGCGAACCGATCGAGGAAACCCGGCCAGGGCGTGCCGGCGGCGGCTTCCGCGGCAGGTTCGAGCGAGGTCAGGGGTGTACGGGCGTCGAGGCCGACGGTCACCTGGTCCTTCTCGCCGGCGATCTCCATGCGTACGTCGTAGCCCGCGCCGTTGACGCGGGTCGCCGTGGCCGTGCACAGGGTGCCGTCGTCGAGTGTGAGCAGGGCGGCGGCCGTGTCGACGTCGTCGGCCTCGCGGAAGATGCCGGGGCCGGCGTCCGAGCCGGCCGCGTAGACGGAGACGACCTCGCGCCCCGTGACCCAGCGCAGGATGTCGAAGTCGTGCACCAGGCAGTCGCGGTAGAGGCCGCCGGAGAGCGGGAGGTAGGCGGCAGGCGGCGGCGCCGGGTCGGAGGTCATGGCGCGCACCGTGTGCACCCGTCCCAGGCGGCCGGAGGAGACGGCGGCGCGGGCCGCCGCGTACCCGGCGTCGAAGCGGCGCATGAAGCCGATCTGCAGCAGGATGCCCGCCGCGTCCACCGTGCGCAGTGCCTCCAGGGTGCCCGGCAGGTCGAGGGCGATCGGCTTCTCGCAGAAGACGGGCAGCGCACGTTCGGCGGCGGCCTGGATGAGGTCGGCGTGCGACGCGGTGGCCGAGGCGATGACGACCGCGTCGGGGCTCTCGTCGAGCAGTTCGGCGGGTGTGGGGACGGCGGTGGCGCCGAGGGAGGCGGCGACTTCGGCGGCGCGTGCGGCGTCCGCGTCGGTGAGCAGGAGCTCCGTCACCTCGGGGGCGGCGGTGAGGGTACGGGCGTGGAAGGTGCCGATCCGGCCGGTGCCGATGAGTCCGATGCGCATGGGGGACACATTCTCCGCCGGTCCCAAGTGCTGTCAATACTTTGTCAGGACAATTGACCGGGCAACGCGCGGAAGCGGCCGGGTCACGGATCGTTTTGTCCGGACAACCGAACTTACGCCTTCCGGTGGACCGCCCGGCCCACTACGCTCCCACCGTGGCGAAGAATGATCCCGTCGACCTCGAGTTCAGCGTGGACCGCAGCAGCCCGGTCCCGTTGTACTTCCAGCTCGCGCAGCAGCTCGAAACCGCGATCGAGCGCGGCAGACTCTCCCCCGGAAGTCTGCTCGGCAACGAGATCGAGCTGGCCGGGCGGCTCGGACTTTCCCGGCCCACGGTGCGGCAGGCCATCCAGTCCCTCGTGGACAAGGGGCTGCTGGTGCGCCGGCGAGGCATCGGCACGCAGGTCGTGCACAGTCAGGTCAGGCGTCCGCTGGAGCTGAGCAGCCTCTACGACGACCTGGAGGCGGCCGGTCAGCGCCCCGCGACCCAGGTGCTGCGCTACGAGCGGGAGGAGGCCTCGGGTGAGGTGGCCGTCGCGCTCGGTGTCAGTCAGGGTGCGCAGGTGCGGCGAGTCGAGCGGCTCCGGCTGACGCACGGCGAGCCGATGGCGTACCTGTGCAACCACCTTCCCGGTGACCTGCTCCCGGGGGAGAGCGGCGAGGAGCTGGAGTCGACGGGGCTGTACCGGCTGATGCGCGGCGCCGGTGTCACGCTGCACAGCGCGCGGCAGTCGGTCGGTGCCCGGGCGGCGACCGCCGAGGAGGCGAAGCTGCTCGGCGAGGAGGCGGGGGCGCCGCTGCTGACCATGGAGCGGACGACTTTCGACGACACGGGACGGCCCGTCGAGTACGCCTCGCACCTGTACAGGGCGTCGCGCTACTCCTTCGAGTTCCAGCTCCTCGTGCGTTCGTGAGTGTGCGCGGGCACGGCCTTCCCGGTGCCGCGGAGTATGTTCGGACAAACTGTCGTGGAGAATGTTCGGACAAAGTATTGACGCTGCCTTCGGACCGCGGCTAGAACTCCGCTCATGGTCCTTCGGCGTAGAGCACGTAGAGCAACAACGGTCGCGGCAGCACTGACGGGCGCGGCGCTCCTCGCCGCCGGCTGCAGCAGCTCCGGTGGCAAGGGTGAAGAGGAGAAGAGCGACGGCGCGGGCGGCGGCAAGGGGGTGAACACCCCGCGGATGACGATCGCCATGGTCTCCCACTCCGGGGACGGCGACACCTTCTGGGACATCGTGCAGAGCGGGGCGAAGGACGCCGCCCGCAAGGACAACGTCCAGTTCGACTACTCGCACGACGACGAGGCGGGACGGCAGGCACAGCTCGTGCAGTCGGCCATCGACAAGAAGGTCGACGGGCTGATCGTGACGCTGGCCAAGCCGGACGCGATGAGGGGCGTCGTGAAGAAGGCCGTCAAGGCAGGCATACCCGTCGTCACGATCAACTCCGGCGGCGAGTTCTCCTCCGAACTGGGCGCGCTGGCGCACATCGGTCAGGACGAGAAGATCGCCGGCGAGGCCGTCGGCGAGGAGCTCAACGAGCGGGACCGCGAGAAGGCCCTGTGCGTCATCCACGAGCAGGGCAACGTCTCCCTGGAGGAGCGGTGCGCCGGGGCGAAGGAGGCCTTCGACGGCGAGATGTCCACGCTCAACGTCGACGGTACGAACATGCCGGACGTGCAGTCCTCCGTCGAGGCCAAGCTGCAGTCCGACTCCGCGATCGACTCCGTGCTCACCCTCGGCGCCCCCTTCGCGGCGACGTCGGCGAAGGCCAAGGACAAGGCCGGAAGCGAGGCGGAGATCAACACCTTCGACCTCAACGCCCAGGTGGTGAAGGGGCTCAAGGACAAGTCGTTCGGCTTCGCGGTCGACCAGCAGCCGTATCTGCAGGGCTACGAGGCGGTCGACGTGCTGTGGCTGAACGCGTACAACGCCAACGAGCTGGGCGGCGGCAAGCCCGTACTGACCGGCCCGCAGATCGTCACGGAGAAGGACGTGCCGCGGCTGGAGAAGTACACCCAGCGCGGAACCCGGTGACCACGCACGCGGCAGCGGTGATCCATACTCGTCCGGCGTACCGCACGGGCCACCGTGCCGGGCGCCGGACGGGCAGCACCACAGGCGGCGGGAGGCCGGCATCCGCCGTGCACCGCCGCCGGAACGAACAGCACCACACGCACCGAGAGGTCAGCAGCACGTGTCCAGGCTGGAGAGGTTCCGCGCGAACCGCACGGGAGCACGAGCGACGCGAACCGCCACGGCGGCGCTCCTCGCGGCGAGTGTCGTACTCGCGGGATGCAGCAGCACCGGCGGCAAACGGGCCGAGGAGGAACGCGACGCGGCGGTCTCCGGAGAGTCCGGCGTCAGCACCCCCCGCTGGAAGGTCGCCATGGTGAGCCACTCGGGAGAGGGCGACACCTTCTGGGACATCGTGCAGAGCGGAGCCGAACAGGCCGCCGCGAAGGACAACATCGAGTTCCTCTACTCCAACGACGACGAGGCGGGACGGCAGGCACAGCTCGTCCAGGCCGCCGTCGACAAGAAGGTCGACGGGCTGATCGTCTCCCTGGCGAAGCCGGACGCGATGAAGGGCGCGGTGAAGAAGGCCGTCAAGGCCGGCATACCCGTCGTGACCATCAACTCCGGGCAGGACAAGTCCGAGGCGTTCGGCGCCCTCGCCCACATCGGCCAGGACGAGGTGCTGGCGGGCGAGGCCGTCGGCAGGGAGCTGAACCAGCGCGGCCGCAAGAAGGCCGTCTGCCTGCTGCACGAGCAGGGCAACGTCGGCCACGAGGAGCGGTGCCGCGGTATGGAGAAGACCTTCGACGGCAAGGTGCGCAACCTGCACGTCGACGGTACGAACATGCCGGCCGTCGAGTCCTCCGTGGAGGCCGAACTCCAGTCGGACCGCGACGTCGACAGCGTCGTCACGCTGGGCGCGCCCTTCGCACTGACCGCCGTGAAGGCGGCCGAAGGCGCGGACAGCGACGCGGAGATCAACACCTTCGACCTCAACGACCAGGCCGCCGCCGCGCTGAAGGACGGGACGCTCGGCTTCGCCGTGGACCAGCAGCCGTACCTGCAGGGCTACGAGGCGGTCGACCTGCTCTGGCTCGAGCGCTACAACGCCAACGTGCTGGGCGGCGGCGAGCCCGTGCTGACCGGCCCGCAGATCCTCACCGAGAAGGACGCATCGACCGTGCAGAAGTACACGAAGCGGGGGACGCGATGACGGCGACACCCACGCCCACACCCACACCCGCCGGCGCCTCCGGGACGGAGCCCGACGAGGCCGCGAACAGTGACGAACGACTGATGCACCGGCCGCTGCTGCACCGTCTGCTCGGCCGCCCCGAACTGGGCGCGGTCGTCGGAGCCGTCGCCGTATTCATCTTCTTCTCGGTCGTCGCCGACAGCTTCCTGCGCGCATCCAGCCTCTCCACGGTGCTCTACTCCGCCTCGACCCTGGGGATCATGGCGGTGCCGGTGGCGCTGCTGATGATCGGCGGGGAGTTCGACCTGTCGACCGGCGTCATGGTCACCACCTCCTCGCTGATCTCCTCGATGTTCAGCTACCAGATGACGGCCAACGTCTGGGTCGGCGTCGGCGTCTCGCTGCTGCTCACCCTCGGCATCGGCCTCTTCAACGGCTACATGCTCGTACGGACGAAACTGCCGAGCTTCATCATCACGCTCGGCACCTTCCTGATGCTGACGGGCCTCAACCTGGGCCTCACCAAGCTGATCAGCGGCACCGTCTCGACCAAGAGCATCGCCGACATGGAGGGCTTCACCTCCGCCCGGGCGCTCTTCGCCTCCGAGCTGACGCTCGGCCCGGTGCAGCTCCAGGTCACCGTCGTGTGGTGGCTGGCGCTGGTGGCCGTGGCGACGTGGCTGCTGCTGCGCACCCGGGCGGGCAACTGGATCTTCGCGGTCGGCGGCGGCAAGGAGACCGCCCGCGCGGTCGGCGTCCCGGTCGTCCGTACGAAGATCGGTCTCTATCTCGGGGTCGCGCTGGGTGCCTGGATATCCGGGCAGCACCTGCTCTTCAACTACAACGTCGTCCAGTCCGGCGAGGGCGTCGGCAACGAGCTGATCTACATCGCCGCGGCCGTCATCGGCGGCTGCCTCCTCACCGGCGGCTACGGCTCGGCGGTCGGCGCGGCCGTGGGCGCCTTCATCTTCGGCATGACGAGCAAGGGCATCGTCTACGCCCAGTGGGAGCCCGACTGGTTCAAGTTCTTCCTGGGGGCGATGCTCTTGATCGCCACCCTCCTGAACGCGTGGATACGCAAGCGGGCGGAGGCGAACCGATGAGCGCGCAGAAGGAAACCGGCGACGGGACTGCCGGTCAGGCCCGGGAGGCGGCTGTGGACACGGCGGCCACCCCGCTCGTGGAGCTGGCCGACGTCAGCAAGTTCTACGGCAACATCCGCGCACTGGAAGGGGTCTCGCTCCAGGTCCACTCCGGCGAGATCACCTGCGTGCTCGGCGACAACGGCGCGGGAAAGTCGACCCTCATCAAGATCGTCGCCGGGCTGCACCAGCACGACTCGGGCAGCTTCCGCATCAACGGCCAGGAGACCACGCTCGGCTCGCCGCGCGAGGCCCTGGACCGCGGGATCGCCACCGTCTACCAGGACCTCGCCGTCGTCCCGCTGATGCCGGTCTGGCGCAACTTCTTCCTCGGCTCGGAGCCCGTCAAGGGGCGCGGCCCCTTCGCACGGCTGGACGTGGAGAGGATGCGCCGCACGACGCACAGCGAGCTGCTGCGCATGGGCATCGACCTGCGCGACGTCGACCAGCCCATCGGCACCCTCTCCGGCGGTGAACGGCAGTGCGTGGCCATCGCGCGGGCCGTCTACTTCGGAGCGAAGGTGCTGGTGCTGGACGAGCCGACGGCCGCGCTGGGCGTGAAGCAGTCGGGTGTCGTACTGAAGTACGTGGCCGCCGCGCGGGACGCGGGACTGGGGGTCGTGCTGATCACGCACAACCCGCACCACGCGTACCTCGTCGGCGACCGCTTCGTACTGCTCAAGCGCGGCACCATGGCGGGCAGCCACCGCAAGGAGTCGCTGGAGCTGGAGGAGCTCACACGGCAGATGTCCGGCGGCAGCGAGCTGGAACAGCTCAGTCACGAGCTGGAGCGCGCACCGGTGCCGCAGCACCTGAAGTGAGACGTCCGCAGCACCTGAGGTGAGACGCCCGTCGCGCGACCACGGGCCGCGGTAAGGCAGAATCGGCCACATGGGCCCGGGCTCGTCCGGCATGTCCATCCCTCGTACAGGCCCCCGGTCCGCGCCGGGGCCCCGCCCCGGGAGTCCGGGGGAGGGCGGCGCACGGCGCCGGACGTCCCGGCCCGGACACACCAGTGACCGAGAAGCCAGCAGCCGTGCACATACGAAAGGCCGCGCAGTGAGCATGTACCGAGAACGCGCGGACCGGGACCGTGTCCACACGCGCACCGCCCCCAACGCCAGCGTTCTGCGGACGGTCAGCACCAGGGAGCGGCGCTCGCACCTCTCCGCGCCCCGGGTGCCGACCGTCGGCATCGACATCGGCGGTACCAAGGTGATGGCCGGTGTCGTCGACGCCGACGGGCAGATTCTGGAGCAGGTGCGCGCCGAGACCCCCGAGAAGTCCAAGAGCCCCAAGGTCGTCGAGGACACCATCGCCGAGCTGGTGCTGGACCTCTCGGACCGGCACGACGTGCACGCCGTCGGCATCGGCGCCGCCGGCTGGGTGGACGCCGACCGCTCCCGCGTACTGTTCGCGCCGCACCTGGCGTGGCGGGACGAGCCGCTCAAGGACGCCCTCACCGCCCGTCTCGCCGTCCCCGTCATGGTCGACAACGACGCGAACACCGCCGCCTGGGGCGAGTGGCGCTTCGGCGCCGGACGGGGTGAGGAGCACCTCGTCATGATCACGCTCGGTACGGGCATCGGCGGGGCCATCCTGGAGGGCGGACGCCTCAAGCGCGGCAAGTACGGGGTGGCGGGCGAGTTCGGTCACATGCAGGTCGTGCCCGGCGGCCACCGCTGCCCCTGCGGCAACCGCGGCTGCTGGGAGCAGTACAGCTCGGGCAACGCCCTGGTGCGCGAGGCGCGCGAGCTGGCCGCGTCGGAGTCGCCCGTCGCGTACGGCATCATCGAACGCGTCGACGGCCAGATCGCCGACATCACCGGGCCGCTCATCACGGAGCTGGCCCGCGACGGCGACGCCATGTGCACCGAACTGCTCCAGGACATCGGACACTGGCTGGGTGTGGGCATCGCCAACCTCGCCGCGGCCCTGGACCCGGGCGGCTTCGTCATCGGCGGCGGGGTCAGCGCCGCCGACGACCTGCTCATCGACCCCGCGCGGGACGCCTTCCGGCGTCATCTGACAGGGCGCGGCTACCGGCCGGAGGCCACCATCGCCAAGGCACAGCTCGGCCCCGAGGCGGGCATGGTCGGGGCCGCCGACCTGGCCCGGCTCGTGGCCCGCCGCTTCCGCCGCGCCAACAGGCGGCGCCTGGAGCGCTACGAACGCTACGAACGCGCGGCCGACAACCTGCGCCGGGCGGTGGGACAGTGACCACGACCTCTCCGAAGCCGCCTGCCGCCGGCACGGACCTTCGCACGCCGCAGAGGCCGCCGCACCGGCCGCGGCACCGCGTGCTCACTCTGCTGATCGTGGTGGGGCTGATCGCGATCCCGCTGGGGTACGTGGTCCACTCGGCCTTCCAGAGCCGCGACAGCGGCGAGGACAAGCAGCGCAACGCCGCCGCCACCAGCCTCAGCTACGGCTGGCCGAGCAAGGTGCAGCGCAACGTCTACAACGTGCCGCTGCCGGCCCGCGTCGGCCACCCCGCCTTCTACGAGACCAACTCCTGGCAGCGCAGCACCCTCTACGTCCAGTTCCGCACCTCGGACAAGCGGCTGGGCCAGTTCCTCGACGACGTGGGCTCCGGGCGCGGCTCGCTGCGTGAGGGAGATGTGACGATCAACGAAAGGCACGCCGATCACGTCGGCTGGGACCTTCAGCAGGAAGGGCACAGCTACGCGGGCACAACTCTCCGACAGGAGAAGGGCCGCCCGAACGTGACGATCACCGTGGACCGTACCTATGAGAACAGGCCACGTGTGTATGTCGTGTCCACCGTGGAGTTCTGATGTGCACAGCAGCGGCCCCGAGACCGTGCGGGGTCATCCGCTGGGTAGCGTGGCCGTGTGAGCGAGAAGCAGAGTGGCCTGATGTTGCAACACCGCGTTGACGGACCCGACGACGCGCCGGTGCTCGTGCTGGGCCCGTCCCTCGGCACGACCTGGCACATGTGGGACCGCCAGATCCCCGAACTCACCCGCAACTGGCGCGTCCTGCGGTTCGACCTGCCCGGCCACGGGGGCGCCCCCGCACACGCCGCCGACTCCGCGGCCGCCATGGCCCAGCGGCTCCTGGCCACACTGGACTCCATCGGCATCAACCGCTTCGGCTACGTCGGCTGCTCCATAGGCGGCGCCATCGGCATCCAGCTCGGCCTGCTGGCACGCGAACGGCTCTCCTCGCTCGCGCTGATCTCCACCTCGCCGCGCTTCGGCACGGCGGACTCCTGGCGGCAGCGTGGCGTGGTCGTCCGTACGAACGGGCTCGACCCCATCGCACGCGCCACCCCGGAACGCTGGTTCACCGACGGCTTCGTGGCGGCGCAGCCCGCCATAGTGGAGTGGGCGGTGCAGATGGTCCGTACGACCGACCCCGGCTGCTACATAGCCGCGTGCGAGGTGCTCGCCGCCTTCGACGTGCGCGACCGGCTCGGGAGCATCGGTGTACCGACGCTGGTGATGGCGGGAGCCGAGGACCAGGCGACGCCGCCGGCCGACGCCCGTGCCCTGGTCGCCGGCATACCGGACGCGCGGCTGGCCATAGTCCCCGGCGCCTCGCATCTCACCCCCGTCGAACAGCCCGGCGCCGTCACCGAGTTGCTCATCAGGCACTTCACCACGAGCTGGCAGGAGTCCCCGGCGGGACCGCCCGCGCCGGTCCCGGTCGTCACGCCCGAGTCGACCAGGCCGACGGGCGCCGTGGCCGAACTGGAGTCCGGGGAAGTGGTGTCCGCTCGCAATGACCCCTACGACGCCGGCATGAAGGTGCGCAGGGAAGTGCTGGGCGACGGCCACGTCGACCGTTCGCTGGAGAAGGCCGACGACTTCACGCAGGACTTCCAGGACTTCATCACCCGCTACGCCTGGGGCGAGGTGTGGACCAGGCCGGGCCTCGACCGGCGCAGCCGTTCCGTGGTCACGCTGACCGCGCTCGTCGCCCGCGGCCACTTCGACGAGCTGACCTTCCACATCAGGGCCGCTCTGCGCAACGGGCTGACCCCGGGGGAGATCAGGGAAGTGCTGTTGCAGACGGCGGTCTACGTGGGCGTCCCGGCGGCGAACTCCGCGTTCGGGGTGGCCCAGCGCGTCATCCGCGAGGAGACCACGCCGGAGGACTGACTTCCGCTCACCTCCCTGCGGGCGGCGCGGCACCCGTACCGTCCGCCCCTGCGGGCACAATGGGCCCATGGAGCTGATCAAGAAGGGCCACGCCTGCGTACGGATCGAGCGGGACGGGCGCACGCTCGTCATCGACCCGGGCGGCTTCAGCGAGGCGGACGCCGCCGTCGGAGCCGACGCACTGCTGGTCACGCACGAACACCCCGACCACTTCGACGAGGCACGGCTGCGTGCCGCCATGGAAGCCAACCCCGCCGCGCGGATCTGGACCCTGCGCGGCGTGGCCGAGAAGATCTCCACCACCTTCCCCGGCCGTGTGCACACCGTCGGTGAGGGGGACACCTTCGATGCGGCGGGCTTCGAGGTCGAGGTGCACGGACAGCTGCACGCCGTCATCCACCCCGACATCCCGCGGATCGCCAACTGCGGCTATCTCGTCGGCGGGTCCCTCTTCCACCCCGGCGACGCACTGACCGTCCCCGGCCGTCCCGTGGACACGCTGCTGCTCCCGGTGCACGCGCCCTGGAGCAAGGTCTCCGAAGTCATCGACTACGTGCGCGAGGTCGCCCCCCGGCAGGCGCTCGACGTGCACGACGGGCTCCTCGCCGACCAGGCGCGCCCGGTCTACGACCGGATGATCGGCGATCTGGGCGGCGCGAAGCACGGCCGTCTGGCCCCGGGCGAGAGTGTCGGTGTCGCGGGGTAGATTCACACGTATGCGTATCGCCACCTGGAACGTCAATTCCATCGGTGCCCGGCTCCCGCGGCTGCTGGCGTGGCTGGAGTCCTCCGGCCCCGATGTGGTCTGCCTCCAGGAGCTGAAGTGCTCCGCCGAGGCCTTCCCCGACGACGAAGTCCGCGCGCTGGGCTACGAGTCGGTCGTCAACGGCGACGGCAGGTGGAACGGCGTCGCGGTCCTCTCCCGGGTGGGCCTGGCCGACACCGTCCTCGGTCTGCCCGAGGGCCCCGCCTTCGACGGCGGTCAGGAGTCCCGGGCCGCCGCCGCGACCTGCGGCGGCGTGCGCGTCTGGTCGGTCTACGTGCCCAACGGCCGTGAGGTCGGCCACCCGCACTACGCCTACAAGCTGGAGTGGCTCGAAGCGCTCCGCCTGACCGCCCGTAGTGAGGCACCCGGCGAGCGGCCCTTCGCGATACTGGGCGACTACAACATCGCCCCGGCCGACGAGGACGTCTACGACCGGGCCGCCTTCGAGGGCTCCACCCATGTCACCGAGCCCGAGCGGGCCGCCCTGACCGCCCTGCGCGGGACGGGCCTGACAGACGTGGTGCCGCGTCCCCTGAAGTACGACCACCCCTACACGTACTGGGACTACCGCCAGCTCTGCTTCCCCAAGAACCGGGGCATGCGCATCGACCTCGTCTACGGCAACGCGCCCTTCTCGTCCGCCGTCAAGGACGCCTACGTCGACCGTGAGGAGCGCAAGGGCAAGGGCGCCTCCGACCACGCCCCGGTCGTGGTGGACCTGGATCTGTGACGCCGCGCGTCCGGGACGGTGCCGCCAGCTCTCCGGCACCGTCCCGGACGGCCGTCACGGCACCAGCTTGCGCAGCTCCACCGAGTCGGCCATCGCCTTCAACCCCGCGTCGCCCGGGTGCAGATGGTCCCCGCTGTCGTAGGCGGGCAGCATCCGCTGCGGGCGGGCCGGATCGCGTACGACCGCGTCGAAGTCGAGAACCGCGTCGAAGGCCCCGCCGCTGTCGCGGATGAAGGCGTTCACGGCGCTGCGCTTCGCCTCGACCTCCGCGGAGCAGTCGTGGTAGCCCTCGCAGGGCGTCAGCGTCGCCCCCACCACGCGCAGTCCGCGCTCACGGGCCCGCTCGGCGAGCGTCCGCAACCCCGCGACGACGTCCGCGGCGGAGGCGCCCCACCGCACGTCGTTGATGCCTTCGAAGACGACGACGGTACGGGCGTCGGTCTGGGCGAGCACGTCCCGCTCCAGCCGGTGCAGGGCGCTGACCCCTCCCGTGTCGGTGCTGACGCCGTCGCCGGGGTAGCGGTCGGAGATCACGCGGTTCGCCGAGATGCCCTGGTTGAGCACCCCGTAGCGCGGCACCCCGTCCTGGGCGCGCAGACGCCGCGCCAGCACGTCCGGCCAGCGCCGGTTCGCACCCTGCGTGGAGCGCACCCCGTCGGTGATCGAGTCGCCGAAGGCGACGACCGACCCCTGCCCGCCCCGCACGTCGACACCCGTCAGGAACGGCCACACCTCCAACGACCCGGTGAACGCGCCGCCCTCCTCGTCCCGTGTACGGTCCCCGCTCCCGCTCTCACTCATGTACGAGCGCTGGATGGCCGCACTGTGCACGGGTGCCGCCGCCACCGGCCCCGGCAGATGAATGCTCACCAGCAGATCGGAGTCGGGCGGCACCCGGAGTCCGACCGGGTCGCTGACCGCTTGCGCACCGGCCGGCATGACGGTCCCCTCGCGTCCGCCGAAGCGGAGCGGTACCGGCCGCCCCCGTCCCGCCGCGCCCTCGCGACGTACGACGACCGAGGCGTGGCCGATCTCGACGGGCGCGGAGGCGAAGGTGTTCGCCAGCCGGACCCGCGTGCGCGACCCGCCCTCCGAGGCGTGCACCACCAGCCGCAGCGTCTGGTCCCGCCACGGCCCCACAGCGGTGTAGCCGGAGCTGCTGGTGGACCAACTGCCGGTCCATCCCGCCGCGTCCCGTCGCACCGACGCCGCGAACACGTGCAGGTCCGAACCTGTGCGCGTGTCGTGGGGCAGCGTCAGCGAGCGGATCCGCCGGTCCTGCCGGACCGGCACGGTCACGGCGTAGAGCTTGGCCTTCTCCGTGAGCTGCCCGCCCGAGCGGGTGTTCACATGCGGCAGCGCCACCGCCTTGGTGGCCAGGGGGCCGCCGCGCCAGTCGGGCGCGCTCAGCGTGTAGGTGCTGGTGGAGCCGTCCCGGTAGCGGATCGTGCCGCTGCCCGTGACGTCGCCGCCCGGACCGCCGGGAGAAGTGCCCGCCACGAGCAGCGAGACGGCGTTGCCCTCGCCGCGGATCCGTACGTGCTGTCCGTCGGCCCGTACGTTGTCGGGACGGCCGGGCCGGGTGCGCGGCCAGCGAAGTGACGCGGAGTCGAGGTCGAGGCGGCGGCCCGGCTCCCAGCCGGCGGCGTGCAGGTCCTGTGCGGACAGCGAGTTGCCCGCGCCGTCGAAGTCGGCCTCCCCGGGGCGGGCGTCGTCACTCACCGCCCGGTTGTCGAAGAGCCGCTCCAAAGGGAGCGGCTCGGTGGTCGTTGTGCGGTCCTCCGCCACGGCGACGGCGGGGGCGCCCGTCGCGGTCAGCAGGATGACGAGGGGAACGCTCCACAGACGTCTGCGCACGCCGACTGTCCTCTCTCCCGGTCCGGCTCCAACACCCGTTCGTCGCGCCCCGATTCGACCGAGGCCCGGTGAAGGTAGAGAGGCGGCAAAGCGTCGTCAAGGTGTCCAACCCGACACGGGAGGCTTTTTCCCGCACACCTCACATGTGCACAGCGTGCCTGTGGTGCTCGCTCGGGCGGGGATGCCACCCTGAAGCGTATGAACATCCCCTTCCTGGACAACTGGCGCAAGAGACACGTGGGCACCCGGAGCGTGTCGCTCGCGGACGCGGTGTCCAGCGATCCCGAAAGTGCCGCGCAACTGCTGTCGGAATGTGAACTCCTGCGGGACCAGGCCGAGCGTGCGGGCGTCGAACTCGACGACTCACCCGAGTCGTTGGCCGCCCTGGACCAGCTCCTGCCGCGGTGGCGCGACGACCCGGAGGTCTCTCCCTGGCTCGGCAGCGACGCCGGTCTCTACCTGGGCACGGTCCTCGTGCGTACGGTTCCGGGCACGCGCTGGTGGCTGCGGGGCGACGGCCAGCCGGTGGTGCGGCTGCTCTCCGGCCGGGAGCTGGACGTGCTGGAGGAAGGGGCGTCCTGGGCGGAGACGGGCACGCCGGAGCTCTCGCAGCTCTACGCGGAGTTCTCCGAACGCTGAGTTCCCCGACGGCTGAGAGGCGCGCAGACGCCCCGGCAGCGGGGCGGGAGGACCTACGTGCTGGGAGCGGGGGCAGGGGGAGGGGGCGGCGTGGTGGCCGCGCGGGTGACGTCCCCGACCAGCTCGACGACGTCCGGCCCGTACGCCTGGGAGTTGATCACCCGCAGCAGTATGCAGAAGCTGCCGCCCGTCCCGTACTTGCGCTGCAGACGTGAGTGACGGCGGGCCAGATAGCGGGCCGCGGCCTGGTTGGCTATCGAGCGCTGGCCGCAGAAGAGGAAGACGGGCCGTGACCCCGCCTCCGGTCCGGCCGTCAGCCGCGCCAGCAGCACGTACTCACGGACGTCCTTCTCCATCACGTGCCGCTCGCCGCCGATGGTGAAGGTGCCGCGGTCCGTTCCGGGACCGGACTCCGAGCCGACGGTGACGCCCGGCAGCAGGGACCGCAGATGCGCCGCCGTCCGCCGGTTGGAGACGGGAGCGCCGATGCAGAACTCGGTGCGCTCCCCGAAACCCTGCTGCGCCACGTCGTGCGGGACGACGTCCGCGTTGGCGCCGCAGTCCTTGATCAGTGCGGACAGCTCCAGGAGTGCGAAGACGTCGTGGCGGGCCACGGACCAGTCGCTCGTGGCCGCGTCGCGGTTGACCACCAGCAGGCACTCCGAGTTGTCCGGGAGCCCGAAGAAGCGCTGCCTGCGCCGCAGTTTGCGCCGCCACAGGTATGTACGCGCGAACCAGCCCAGGGCGGTCGTGATGCCCGCCGCCACGACACCGAGAACGATGTCCCGCAGGTTGTCGGTCATGGGGCGGCAGCGTACAGCGGCGGCGCCGAAGGCCGAAGGGGACGGCGGCGGGCGATCTGCGGGTGAGAAGCACACGCACCGCTGCTGACGTGCGGGCGGCGGCGGGCTAGTCTGCGCTGACCGAACACGCAAGGAGGTCCCCATGCGGCGCATGACCAACCGCCGTTCCGCCAGATTGCTCGCCCTGATCACCGCCACGGCGGCCGTGGCCACTGTCGGTGTCACTCTGGCGCCCGCCGGGACGGGCACGGCGAACGCCGCACGGCCCGAGGCGAAGGAGCCGGTCGCGGTCGGCCACGGCGGAGCCGTCTCCAGCGTGGACTCCGACGCGTCCGCCGCAGGCATCAAGGTGCTCAAGCAGGGCGGCAACGCCGTGGACGCCGCCGTGGCCACCGCCGCGGCGCTCGGCGTCACCGAGCCGTACTCCGCGGGCGTGGGCGGGGGTGGCTACTTCGTCTCCTACGACGCGAAGAGCGGCAAGGTCCGCACTCTCGACGGGCGTGAGACGGCACCGATGAGCGCAGACGAGAAGCTCTTCCAGGAGGACGGCGAGCCGCTGCCCTTCGACGAGGTCGTCACCAGCGGTCTGAGCGTGGGCACTCCCGGCACGTCCGCCACCTGGGAGAAGGCCCTGGACAAGTGGGGCACCAAGTCGATGGGCAAGGTGCTCGCGCCCGCCGAGCGCATCGCCCGCAAGGGCTTCACGGTCGACGAGACCTTCCGTGAGCAGACCGCCGACAACGAGGAACGCTTCCGCAACTTCCCCGCGACGGTCGAGCTGTTCATGCCCGGCGGGAAGCTGCCGAAGGTCGGCTCCACCATGCGCAACCCCGACCTGGCGCGCACGTACAGGACCATGGCCCGTCAGGGTGCCGGCGCGCTCTACGAGGGCCCCGTCGCCGACGACATCGTCAAGACCGTGCGGAAGCCGCCGGTGGCGGCGGGCCAGGAGAAGAAGATCCGCGGCGGCGACCTGCGGGCGAAGGACCTCGCGGCGTACGACGTCAAGAAGCAGGCGCCCTCCCGCACCGCCTACCGCGGTCTCGACGTGTTCGGCATGGCGCCCTCCTCCTCCGGTGGTACGACCGTGGGCGAGGCGCTGAACATCCTGGAGTCCGGCGATCTGAGCAAGCTCAGCAAGAAGGAGCTGCTGCACCGCTACATCGAGGCGAGCCGCGTCGCCTTCGCCGACCGCGGCCGCTGGATCGGTGACCCCGCCGCCGAGGACGTACCGACCAAGGAACTCCTCTCGCAGGAGTTCGCCGACTCCCGCGCCTGCCTCATCAAGGACGACGAGGTGCTCAAGAGCCCGGTGGCGCCGGGCGATCCGCGTGACCCGTCCGACTGCCGCTCCGGCGACAAGGCCGCGCCGACGACGTACGAGGGCGAGAGCACCACGCACCTGACGACTGCCGACAAGTGGGGCAACGTCGTCTCCTACACCCTCACCATCGAGCAGACCGGCGGCAGCGGCATCACCGTCCCGGGCCGCGGATTCCTGCTCAACAACGAGCTGACCGACTTCTCCTTCGAGGCGGCCGACCCGGACGTGCACGACCCGAACCTGCCCGGACCGGGCAAGCGGCCGCGCTCGTCCATGTCGCCGACGATCGTGCTGGAGGACGGCAAGCCCGCCTTCGCACTCGGCTCACCGGGTGGCGCGACCATCATCACCACCGTGCTGCAGACCATGATCAACCACGTGGACCGCGGCATGTCCCTGCCCAAGGCCCTCAACGCTCCGCGGGCCAGCCAGCGCAACGCGGAGAAGACCGAGATCGAACCGGAGCTGTGGGAGAGCGGAGTGCGGCCCGAACTGGAGTCGCTCGGCCATTCCTTCACCGAGATCCCCGAACTGGGGGCGGCGACGGCGGTGCGGCCCCTGCCGGGCGGCCGCTGGCTCGCGGCGGCCGAGGAGGAGCGGCGCGGCGGCGGGTCGGCGATGGTGGTGCGTCCCGAACGCTGAAGCGCGCACCGGAAGCACTGAAGCGCGCACCGGAAGGGGTGTGCCGGACGGAAAACCGTACGTAGCATCGCTGTAACACCTCCCGTAACACGGCGGGTGTCCAATGCGGTGCATGGCAGATGTGCCCGTACCGCCGACCGTCCGGCAACTCCCCGGTGAGGTACGTGCGTACGCCGCCGGACTCCTCGAACTGACCGGCCGGCTCGATCCGGGCGAGGGATGGTACGCGGTCTTCGCCGCGCACGATCCGGACGGGCTGCGTGAGTGTCTGACAGGCCGGGAGATACCGCCCTGGGACGTGGTCGGCTCGCTGCTGCAGGATCTCGGGCACCGGGCCGGTCCCCGGGAGGCGGAGCAGGCGGAGAACCGGCTGCGTGCGCTGCACGGGGCGGCGGTCGCCGCCCACGACGCGCAGCAGGGCGACGGGCGGCTGCTGCGTGAGCGGCTCGCCGCCGCCTCGCGTGAGCGCGAGGAGACGGCGGAGCGTGTGCGCGGCCTGGAGGCGGCGGTGGCCGGACGCGTCCCGGACGCCGTGCTGGGTACGGAGCTGGTGTGGGCCCGGGACTACTTCAGGCGCATCGAGGCGCGGTGCGCCGAACTCGGCGCCCGGCTGGAGGGTTTGGAAGCCGCGCGTCCGCTGCCCGCACCCGCACCCGCACCCGCACCCGCACCGATGGTCATGCCCGCACCGGCTCCCGCTCCCGCTCCGTCCCGGGTTCCGGCTCCCGCGCCGTCCACGGCAGGACCGGCGGGTGACCGGGTGTCACCGGGCGCCCCGAAAGCGCCGGAGGATGCGGCCCCGGGCGCCGCGCCCCGCAAGAAGCGTGCACGGAGCGGCGGTTCCCGCTTCGCCGGCAGCTTCGAGGACGCCGCGGAGTCCGGCGCCGAGCCGGCGCCCATCGTGCCCCCGGGCGCGCCCTCACCCGATCTGGCCCCCTCCGCGCAGCCCCCGCCGCGTACCGGCGGCCCGCCCGCCGCGACGGACGGCACGCCCGGTGCGTCGGCCCCGCCGCGCGGCGCACGCTTCGCCGGAGCGGTGACCGCCGCTCCGCTGCGCCGGAGCGAACCCGGCCCCGGGGAACTCGCCGGGGCACGAGCCGCCGCGGAGGAGGCCGTGACGCGGCTGAGGGCCCTGCGCGGCGCCGGGCGCGGCGGTGAGGCGCACTACCTGCTCTGCGGGGCGGCGGGGATGCCGGCCGTGCAACTCGCGGTCCTGGTGGGCCGGTTGCAGCAGTCGGGGCTCTCGGCGGACGCGGGCACCCTGCTGTGGGAGGCCGCGACCCTGCCGCCCGCCGAGTTCGCCGACGCGGCCGACGCACTGTGCGCCGTGGGACACGGCGAGGACAGCGTACGGCTGCTGCGGCAGGGCGTCGCCCGCCCGCTGCCGCAGATCGCTCAGATCGCTCTGCTGCTGCACAGGGCGGACCGCCGGGTGCAGGTGAGGGAGTTGCTGGCCGCGGTGATGCGCTCCCGCACGCCGCCCGAGGTCGTCCAGATCGGCCGGGCGGAGCCCGCGGTGCTCGTCGGGGCGCTGCTGGACGCGGCCGGAGCCGTCTCGCCCGAGCACCACCGATCCGTTGCCAACGCCTTGCGGGGCGCGGGCCTGCCCGGCGTGCCGGAGACTGCCTGAGAGCGGGCCGGTGTGCAGTCGTGCGGGGCCGTGAGGGGCCCGCGGCAGCCGTGGGACGCCGCCCCGGTGCGTCGTGTGGAAACAAGATCGATCGGGCGACGTAACGTCGATGCCCTTGCCACCGTGGGTGACGGGATCTACGGTCACATTCTCACGTGGATCTACGCGTGTCGATTGGCCTTGACCTCCCGGCAAAGGAGCTGCTCATGCCCGATGTTGTGCGCGCCGCGCTCGTGCAGGCGACATGGACCGGCGACACCGACTCGATGATCGAGAAGCATGAGCAGCACGCGCGCGAGGCGGCCCGGCAGGGGGCCCGCGTGATCGGCTTCCAGGAGGTCTTCAACGCGCCGTACTTCTGCCAGGTCCAGGACGCCGAGCACTACAAGTGGGCCGAGCCCGTGCCGGACGGCCCGACCGTACGGCGGATGCAGGACCTGGCCCGGGAGACGGGCATGGTCGTGATCGTCCCCGTGTTCGAGGTCGAGCAGCCCGGTTTCTACTACAACACCGCAGCCGTCATCGACGCGGACGGCTCCGTGCTGGGGACGTACCGCAAACATCACCTGCCGCAACTTCCCGGGTTCTGGGAGAAGTTCTACTTCAAGCCCGGCAACCTCGGCTGGCCCGTCTTCGAGACCGCCGTGGGCAGGATCGGCGTCTACATCTGCTACGACCGCCACTTCCCCGAGGGCTGGCGCGAACTCGGTCTGGCCGGCGCCCAGCTCGTCTTCAACCCCTCCGCCACCTCGCGCGGCCTCTCCAGCCATCTGTGGCAGCTGGAGCAGCCCGCCGCCGCCGTCGCCAACGAGTACTTCGTGGCCGCCATCAACCGCGTCGGCAGGGAGGAGTACGGCGACAACGACTTCTACGGCACCAGCTACTTCGTCGACCCGCGGGGCCAGTTCGTCGGTGAGACGGCGAGCGACAAGGAGGAGGAACTCCTCGTGCGCGACCTGGACTTCGGTGTCATCGAAGCCGTGCGCCAGCAGTGGGCCTTCTACCGGGACCGCCGCCCGGACGCCTACGAGGGGCTGGTGCGGCCCTGATGAGCGCAGCGGACCCCGCGGAGGGGCCCACCACCCACGGCTCCCTCCTGGAACGCCACCGGCGCGTCCTCCCCGACTGGCTCGCGCTCTACTACGACGACCCCCTCGAGATCACCCACGGCGAGGGCCGGCACGTGTGGGACGGCGACGGAAGGCGCTACCTCGACTTCTTCGGCGGCATCCTCACCACCATGACGGCGCACGCGCTTCCCGAGGTCACCAAGGCCGTCAGCGAGCAGGCACAGCGAATCCTGCACACCTCCAGCCTCTACCTCGACCGTCCCATGGTGGAGCTGGCGGAGCGGATCGCGGCGCTCTCCGGAATCCCCGACGCCCGCGTCTTCTTCACCACCTCCGGTACCGAGGCCAACGACACCGCGCTGCTGCTGGCCACCTCCTACCGCCGCTCCAACCAGATCCTGGCGCTGCGCAACAGCTACCACGGGCGTTCCTTCTCGGCCGTCGGCATCACCGGCAACCGCTCCTGGTCGCCGACGAGTCTCTCGCCGCTGCAGACGCTCTACGTGCACGGAGGCGTGCGCACCCGCGGCCCGTACGCCGAACTGGACGACGCCGCCTTCATCGAGGCGTGCACCGCGGACCTGACCGACATGCTCGGCCAGAGCGGCGGGGACGTGGCAGCGCTGATCGCCGAACCGGTGCAGGGCGTCGGCGGGTTCACCTCACCGCCGGACGGACTCTTCGCCTCGTACCGCGAAGTCCTGCGCGAGCACGGCATCCTGTGGATCAGCGACGAGGTGCAGACCGGCTGGGGCCGTACCGGCGACCACTTCTGGGGCTGGCAGGCCCACGCGCAGGCCGGACCGCCCGACATCCTCACCTTCGCCAAGGGCATCGGCAACGGCATGTCGATCGGCGGCGTCGTCGCACGGGCAGGGGTGATGAACTGCCTCGCGGCCAACTCCATCTCCACCTTCGGCGGTTCGCCCGTCACGATGGCCGCCGGCAACGCCAATCTCAACCACCTGCTGGAGCACGACCTGCAGGGCAACGCGCGCCGTGTGGGCGGCCTGCTGCTGGAGCGGCTGCGTGCCGTGGCGGCCGGGACGCAGATCGTGCGGGAGGTGCGCGGACGGGGCCTGATGATCGGCGTCGAGCTGGCGGACCCGCACACCGGCTCGCCCTCGCCCCGGGCGGCGTCGCTGGTCCTTGAGCTGGCACGGGAGAGAGGGCTGCTCGTGGGCAAGGGCGGCGGCCACTCCACCAGCAGCGTGCTGCGCGTCGCGCCGCCGCTGAGCCTGACCGTGGCGGAGGCGGAGGAGGGCGCCGCGATCCTGGAGCACGCCCTGCGCGGGGCGGACACCGAACTGGGAGGGGAGAGCACGCAATGACACACACCCGTACGGTCGTTCGCGGCGGTCTGGTGATCACCGCGGCCGACGAGACACATGCCGACGTACTCATCGAGGACGGCCGCGTCGTCGCGGTCGCCGCCACCGGCAGCACCGTGGCGCAGGGGTGGAGCGCCGAGCGGACGATCGACGCCACCGGCAAGTACGTCGTCCCGGGCGGCGTCGACGCCCACACCCATATGGACTTCCCCTTCGGCGGGACCTTCTCCGCCGACGACTTCGAGACGGGTACCAGGGCCGCGGCCTGGGGCGGCACGACGACGATCGTCGACTTCGCCGTCCAGACCAAGGGGCAGGCCCTGCGCGAGGGCCTGGACCGCTGGCACGCCAAGGCCGACGGCCGGTGCTCTGTCGACTACGCCTTCCACATGATCCTCTCCGATGTGAACCAGGGCACGCTGAAGGAGATGGACCTGCTCGTGGAGGAGGGCATCACCTCCTTCAAGATGTTCATGGCCTACCCGGGCGTCTTCTACAGCGACGACGGCCAGATCCTGCGCGCCATGCAGCGCACCGCCGCCAACGGCGGCCTGGTGATGATGCACGCGGAGAACGGCATCGCCATCGACGTGCTCGTCGAACAGGCGCTGGCGGCGGGCCGCACCGACCCCCGTCACCACGGCGAGGTGCGCAAGGCGCTGCTGGAGGCGGAGGCCACGCACCGCGCCATCCAGCTCGCCAGGGTGGCCGGTTCGCCCCTGTACGTGGTGCACGTCTCGGCGGAGGAGGCCGTGGCCGAACTGGCCGCAGCGCGTGACAAGAACCTGCCGGTCTTCGGCGAGACCTGCCCGCAGTACCTCTTCCTGTCCACGGACAACCTGGCCGAGCCCGACTTCGGCGGCGCCAAGTACGTCTGCTCCACGCCGCTCAGGCCCCGTGAGCACCAGGCCGCGCTGTGGCGGGCGCTGCGCACCGACGACCTCCAGGTGGTCTCCACCGACCACTGCCCCTTCTGTTTCACGGGCCAGAAGGAGCTGGGCCGGGGCGACTTCTCCAAGATCCCCAACGGCATGCCCGGCGTCGAGCACAGGATGGACCTGCTGCACCAGGCCGTCCTGGACGGCCACATCTCGCGCCGCCGCTGGATCGAGCTGGCCTGCGCGACACCGGCCCGCATGTTCGGCCTGTACCCCAAGAAGGGCACGCTGCAGCCGGGTTCGGACGCCGACGTCGTCATCTACGATCCGCGGGCCGAGCAGACCCTCTCCGCCGAGACCCACCACATGAACGTCGACTACTCGGCGTACGAGGGCAAGCAGCTGACCGGGCACGTCGAGACGGTGCTCTCCCGCGGGGAGACCGTCATCGACCGGCGCACCTATGCCGGACACGCGGGACACGGGCAGTACACGCCCCGCGGTCTGTGCCAACTCCTGGACTGAAACGAAGTGTCGAACGGCCACTGAAAGGACCGGCATGGACTTCGGACTCGTACTGCAGACTGACCCGCCCGGCTCCAGAACGGTCGGCCTCATGCGCCGCGCCGAACGAAACGGCTTCCGCTACGGCTGGACCTTCGACTCGGCGGTGCTGTGGCAGGAGCCGTACGTCATCCACAGCCGCGTGCTGGAGCACACCGAGCGCCTGATCGTCGGCCCCATGGTGACCAACCCCGGCACCCGCTCGTGGGAGGTCACGGCCTCCACCTTCGCCACCCTCAACGAGATGTACGGCAACCGCACCGTGTGCGGCCTCGGCCGGGGCGACTCCGCGATGCGGGTGGCAGGGCGCAAGCCGAACACGCTGGCCCGGCTGAGCGAGGCGATGTCGGTCATCCGCGATCTCGCGGAGGGCCGGGAGGCCGTCATCGACGGAACGCCGCTGAAGCTGCCGTGGGTGAAGGACGGCAAGCTGCCGGTGTGGATGGCGGCGTACGGGCCGAAGGCGCTGGCCATGGCGGGCCGCGAGGCCGACGGGTTCATCCTCCAGCTCGCCGATCCGTATCTGACCGAGTCGATGGTCAAGGCGGTGCGGGTCGCGGCCGCCCAGGCCGGACGCGACCCGGACGAGGTCACCGTCTGCGTGGCCGCACCGGCATACGTCGGGGACGACCTCCAGCACGCCCGGGAGCAGTGCCGCTGGTTCGGCGGGATGGTCGGCAACCACGTCGCCGACCTCGTCTCCCGCTACGGGGAGGACTCCGATCTGGTGCCGGCCGCGCTCACCAGCTACATCAAGGCCCGTCAGGGCTACGACTACGCGCACCACGGCCGGGCCGGCAACCCCGACACCGAGTTCGTGCCCGACGAGGTCGTGGACCGCTTCTGCCTGCTGGGCCCCGCCGAGGCGCACATCGAGAAGCTGCGGACGCTGCGTGAGCTGGGTGTCGACCAGTTCGCCGTGTACGCCATGCACGACGCCACCGAGGCCACCGTCGACGCCTACGGGAGCGAGATCATCCCCGCCCTGACCGACTGACCCGCTCCCGCCTCCACCCCACTCCCAGCCCGAAGAGGTGCATGCCCATGACCGGGACCGCTCCGAGCACCGCACCGGACCCCGAGAGCGTTCCCGGAACGGGCGGCGCCGACCGGGCCGGGCACCAACTCGTCCACCCCGACGGCCGGGTGGAGCTCGCCGAGGGCGCGATACCCGAGAACAGCAGGTTCGCCAACGCCGACCTCCACCCCGTGCCGCTGGCCAAGCGGCGCTGGACGACCTACAACTTCGCCGCCGTGTGGATCGGCATGGCGCACAACATCCCGTCCTGGCTCCTGGCTTCGGGACTCGTCGCCCTCGGCATGGACTGGCGGCAGGCCGTCTTCACCATCGCCCTGGCCAACGTGATCGTGCTCCTGCCGATGCTGCTGACCGGGCATGCCGGGCCCAAGTACGGCATACCCTTCCCGGTGTTCGCCCGCGCCTCCTTCGGACTGCGCGGGGCCAACCTCCCCGCGATGATCAGGGCGGCGGTGGCCTGCGCGTGGTTCGGCATCCAGACATGGATCGGCGGCCAGGGCATCTTCATTCTGCTCGGCAAGATGTTCGGTGGCTGGACCGAGGCAGGCCGCGTCGCCGGGCAGCCATGGACTCTCTGGGTCTGCTTCCTGCTGTTCTGGGCGCTCGAACTGGCCATCATCTACCGGGGGATGGAGGCGCTGCGCCGTTTTGAGAACTGGGCCGCGCCGTTCGTACTCGTCGGCGCGTTCGTGCTGCTGGCGTGGATGGCCGTGAAGGCGGGAGGCTTCGGACCGCTGCTCGAGGAGCCCTCGAAGCTCGGCTGGGGCGCGGAGTTCTGGCCGGTCTTCTTCCCCGCCCTGATGGGCATGATCGCTTTCTGGGCCACGCTGTCGCTCAACATCCCCGACTTCACCCGCTTCGGCGCGGGGCAGCGCGCCCAGGTCTGGGGGCAGTCGCTGGGGCTGCCGACGACGATGACTCTCTTCGCCCTGCTATCGGTGTTCGTCACCTCCGGCTCCCAGGCCGTGTACGGGGCGACGATCTGGGACCCGATCGAACTCGCCGCCAAGACCGACAACGTCTTCGGACTGCTGTTCGCGCTGGTGACCGTACTGGTCGCGACGATCTCGGTGAACATCGCGGCGAACGTCGTCTCCCCTGCCTACGACCTGGCCAACCTGGCCCCCCGGTTCATCAGTTTCCGCACCGGCGCGATGATCACCGGTGTGATCGGCGTGGTGATCATGCCGTGGAAGCTGACGGAGACGCCCGAGCTGTACATCTACACCTGGCTCGGCACCGTCGGGGGCCTCCTCGGCACCGTCGCGGGCATCCTCATCGCCGACTACTGGATCGTGCGGCGCACCCGGCTCGACCTCGCGGACCTCTACCGCGAGGGCGGTGCGTACTGGTACGGCCGCGGCTGGAACTGGCGGGCGCTGGCGGCCTTCGCCCTCGGCGGGCTGCTCGCCGTCGGCGGGTCCTACTCCGCCGCCGGCAAGGGCCCCTTCCCGGCGGACGGCCTGATCCCCTTCCTCAAGCCCTTCGCCGACTACGGCTGGGCGGTGGGGCTGACGGCCTCCCTGCTGCTGTACGTACTGCTGATGCGGGTGAGCCCGCCGCGCGGGACGGCGGACAGCGGTGCGGACAGGGGGGCGGGCAGCGCGGGCAGCGCGGCGGACAAGGGCAGGCGGTGAGACCGGGCGGACGAGCCGGCCCGGGCGGTCCGGGGTGACCGGCTCGACGGCCGGCCCGGCCTCCCCGGCAGGCCCGCTTC
The DNA here is from genome assembly GCF_000424965.1 of Streptomyces sp. TAA204. Classification (NCBI taxonomy): domain Bacteria; kingdom Bacillati; phylum Actinomycetota; class Actinomycetes; order Kitasatosporales; family Streptomycetaceae; genus Streptomyces; species Streptomyces sp. TAA204. Next base: position 525,097 of record NZ_AUKW01000002.1, on the reverse strand, counting down.
ACAGTTCGGCGTCGAGGGCGAGGCGGTGCACGCCGGGGAGATGGTCGTCCAGTTCCCCCGGCGCGAACCGCGTCATACCCACCGCGTGCCAAAACTCGCCCGTCACATCGCCCTCGTACTTGTAGCCGCCGCCCGGTGTCACCGCGGCCCAGCCCTCCGGCACGCCGATCAGCATCGCGCGCAGCCCCGGCCGCCGCCCGCCCGCCGCGGTGCCTCCGCCGTCCGGGCCGCTGCCCTCCGGACGGCCCGCTGCCGTGCCCACGTGCGCGGGGACGTTCCACAGACGTACGGTCCCGTCCTCGCCCGCGCTCGCGAGCAGCGATCCGTCGGGGCTGAAGCCGAGGGCGAGGACGCGGCCGGTGTGTCCGGTCAGCCGCGCGGACAGCAGCCCGGATGTGGTGTTCCACAGCCACACGGTGCGGTCGTCTCCCGCCGTGGCCAGCAGCGGCAGCCCCGGATGGGCCGCGGCGGCCCACAGCCTGCCGCGGTGCCCGCGCATCACGTGCTGCGCCTCGCCGTCGCGCCAGACCACGGCCGTGCCGTCCCACGACGCGCTGAGGACCACACCCTCCTCGGCGCCGAAGGTGACGGCGTACACCCGGTCGGTGTGGCCCGCGAGTTCGGCGACGAGGCGGCCGGCAACCGGTTCCCACAGCCGCACACGGCTGTCGTCGCAGCCCGTGGCGAGCAGCGCGCCGTCGGTGCGGAAGGCGATGGAGCGCACCCGGCCGCGGTGCTGCGTCAGGGTGGTCACGTGCGCGCCCGTGCCGCGCCACCACAGACGGACCGAGTCGTCGTCGTTGGCGGTGGCGAGCAGATCGCCGTCCGCGCTGAACGCCTCGGCCCAGGTGTGGTCGGTCTCCACGTCCAGCTCCCGCAGGTACTCGCCGGTGGCGGCGTTCCACAGGTAGACGTCGCCGTCGTTGCTGGCCGTGCCCAGAACAGGGGCCGCGGGGCTGAAGACGGCCGAGACCAGCCGGCCGCCGTGGCCGGAGAGTTCGGCGGTCCTGCGGCCCGTACGCGGGTCCCACATCCGCACGACGCCGTCGTTGCCGCTGGAGGCGAGCCGGGTGCCGTCGGCGCTGAAGGAGAGCGTGTTCACGCGGCGGCCGTGTCCGCGCAGGATGCGCTTGCCCTGCCCCGTCTGCGCGTCCCAGATCTGCGCCCCGCCGTCGTTGCCCACGGTCACGAGCTGGCTGTCCTGCGGGCGGAAGGCGCAGGCCCAGGCGGAGCCGCGGTGTTCGAGCGGCTGCTGCGGCAGGAGCGTCACCGAGTGACGGTCCCTGCCGGGGGAGACCTGCCAGAGCCGGACGGTGCCGTCGCTGTCGCAGGCGGCAAGCAGCCGCCCCTGGCTGGAGAAGAGCACCTGGTACACGCCGCCGGTGCAGCGCTCCAGGGACCCGGCCGGCGCCCCCGCGACGGGGTCCCACAGCCGTACCTGGCCGTCGGTGTCCCCGCTGACGAGCAGATCGCCGTCGGGGTGGAAGTCGAGGGTGTAGACGCGTCCCGTGTGGCCGGTGAACTCGTGCAGCAGTGAGGCGTCCGCCATGCTCCACAGGCGCACCGCGCCGTGCCCGTCCGCGCCCTGGTCGCCGGTGGCCAGCAGCGTGCCGTCCGGGCTGAACCTGGCCCGGTAGAGCGCGCCTTGATGGCCCGTCAGCGTGCCCGTGCACAGACCGGTGCGGGTGTCCCATATGCGCAGCGAGGCTCCCGCGTCGCCCGTGACGAGCGTGCCGCCGTCGGGGCTGAAGACCGCCGTGAAGACGGGCGGGCTGTGGCCGGGGAGCCGGTGCAGGGGCTCTCCCGTCGCCACGTCCCACAGCGTCACCAGCCCTTCGGCGTCGCCCGTGGCGAGCATCCGCCCGGTGCTGTCCAGGGAGACGGGCCAGACCCCGCCCGGGTGGATGTCGAGCCGGTGCAGGCAGCTGCCGGAGACGGGGTCCCACAGCCGTACGGTCCCGTCGGAGCTGCCGGTGGCGAGCACCTCCCTGCGGAACTTGACCGCGTAGACCCGGCCTTCGTGCCCGTGCAGGGTGCGCTGGGAGAGTCCGCTGTCGGCGGCGCACACCAGGACGCCGCCGTCCTCGCTGCCCACGGCGAGCAGTTCACCCTCGGGACTGTAGGAGATCGGCTCCGGCAGCCGGCTGGTGCGCATGTCGAAGCCGTAGGGGACGCCCACGGCCGACGGGCGGAGCCCCGCGTTCACCGGCATGCCGGGAGCGAGGGCCGCCGTGCGCAGTTCGGGTGCCGAGCGGACCCTCGGATCGGTGACGGGGGCGATGAGCGCGGCCCGGTTCCACCGGCTGCCGCTCAGGCGTGCTCCGCGCAGGTCCGTCCTGATCAGTGAGGCCCTGCGCAGGTCCGCGCCCGTCAGGTCCGCGCCGCTGAGGTCGGCGCGGTCCAGACGGGCCCCGGCGAGCCGTGCGTCGGTGAGCTTCGCGCCGGACAGGTCGGTGCCGACCAGACGGGCGTCGGTCAGGTCGGCGCCTGTGAGGTCGACGCCGGAGAAGTCGCGGGCCGAGAGGTCCTCGCCGCTGAGCCGCGCGCCGCGCAGGTCCGCGTCGGCGGGGACCCGCAGCCGGTCGATGACGCGTACGGCGTTGGCCCGTGCGGCCTCGGTCGTACGGGGACCGGGGGAGTTGAGGACGTCCCGCACCCAGGCGGCGCACAGTTCGTGGTCGGCCAGGTCGCAGAAGAACTCCACCGCGAGCTGCGTCAGGGGCCGCACGGAGAGCAACTCGTCGTCCCCGGCTGCCAGCCGGGCGGCGGCCTCCCGTGCGACCAGCCATTCGACGACGGAGCCGTGGATGAACTGGAAGAGCCCCTCCTCCGTACGCACCAGCAGGCTGCCCGCCCCCACCGCCTGCGCGCTCTCCTGCGTGGAGAGCGAACTGCTCTCGGCCAGCCCGCTCAGCGTCCCGGCCACCGTGTCCGTCAGCTCGTCCAGCCGCAGCGCGCTCCTGCCGCTCTCCCACAGGCGCCGCGCGAGGGCCGTCACCGCGGCCCAGAGGTGGTCCAGGGTCAGCCCGGGTGCGGCCCCCGGCCCGCCCTGACCGCGGTGTTCCTCGAAGGTGAGCCACGCCGAGAAGACGTCCTCGTACAGCCCCGCGGGGCTCAGCGCGCGGCCCGCCCCGGCCACGGCCCGCAGCTGGTCCGGATCGAGGTCGGCCACGAAGCTGAGCAGCCGGGGGTTGCTGCACAGGGCGAGCAGGTCGGGGATGTTCTGCAGGAGCTGGAAGCGCTGGTCGGCGACCTCGGTCCCGCCGTAGCGGTTGACGAGGTAGGCGTGGATCTGGGCGGGGAGGAAGCCTTCGAGGGACAGCACGCGGCGCTGGGGCAGCATGCCGACACGTTCGCCGAGGGCCGTGAGGATCTGCGCCTGGGACTTGAAGTGCTGCGTCCGGCTGCTCACCACGATCTTGGCGTTGTCCACCGAGGCGTCGAGGAGGACCTGCAGATGATCGGCGGCACGGTCGTAGCTGACGCGGTTGACCAGTTCGTCGAAGCCGTCGAAGAGGAGGACGACGCGGCCCTGGCCGAGCATGTAGCGCAGGGCGCGGAGATCGATGGTGTCGACGCCGTGGCCCGCGAGATGGGCGGCGACCAGTCCCTCCAGGCTGTGCGCCCGGTCGAGGGTGTTGAGGGGGATGAGCAGCGGCGTGAGATGGGGCAGCCGTTCGGGGATGCGGCGGGCCAGCTCCCGCAGCGCGAAGGTCTTCCCGTGCCCGAAGTCCCCCAGTAACAGCACGAACCGGCCGTGGTCGGCCTCCAGGAGCTGGAGCATGTTCTCCACGAGGCCGTCCCGCTCCTCGCCGTCCGGCCGTTCGGCGTCCCGGTAGCGCTGGGCGAGGTAGAGACCGGGGGAGTAGCGGTCGTCGGCGGTGAGCCTGGCGGTCTGCGCGGCGACGTACGCACGAAGGTCGAGCAGCCCCTGGAACTCCAGGAAGCTGCGTACCCGGATGCCGCGCCGCCCCGCGCGCTCCCGCAGGGAGCTCTCCGGAGGCGGTCCCCCGTGGACGACCTTGGCCTCGAAACCGGTGTCGGTGGCGTGCGCCTGCGCGGTGAAGCGTTCGAGTTCCTCCCCGGTGGGGGTGCCGGGGTGCACGGCGATCCGCTGCTGCCGCACCACCCCCTCCTCCCGCCAGGTGACCATGATCTGCGGCATGTCCGCGCCGCCGCCGCGGGGGACGTCGCGCAGCCGTACGCCCTCCCTGCGGGCCCGGCAGACCTCCCGCACCTGTTCGGCGAGCGAGTCGGCGGGCTCCTCGACGGGGCGGTTGTCCTCCGGCTCCGCCTCGCCGCGGGGGGCGGCCGGCTCGTCGGGTGCGGCGAAGATCCTGTGGGCGCGGCGCCACTGGACGGGAAAGTGCGAGGGCCGGTCACCGCCCTCGTCGCTCCAGCGTGTGACGCCGCCGTCGGTGACGCGCAGCAGTTCGCAGCGTGCGGGGGCCGCCGAGCCGAAGAGGAGCAGTTCGCCGTCGGCGAGGGACAGCTGGGAGTGCGCCGGCTGCGCCGAGGTGGTGCGCGGGCCGCCGCTCGGACCGTGCAGCAGGAGGTGCAGCCGGCGAGCGGTCAGCCGGGCGAAGTCCTCGGTGTCCCGCAGCGGACCGGGCCCGCCCGGCACCTCACCGGGCCGCTGGCGTGCGGCCGTGAGCGGGTGCCGGAGCACGCCCAGACGCAGCCAGCCCTCGTCCTCGTACGTGCGCAGCGCCTCGGCGAACCAGGTGGCCTGGTCGCGGCCGAGGAAGCCGTACTGGTCGTCCGGGCGGTGGCTGAAGGCGATGGAGGAGTTGAACCCGGCGATCACGGTGTGCAGTTCGGGCACGGGGAAGAGCGTCCAGGGCTGGTCGCTGTCGAAGACCGTGTCCATGCCCTGGTAGAGGTCGCGGAACAGCCTCGTGTAGTGGCGCCACTTGGGCCAGTACGGAGGCTGCGGGGCCACCTCGTCCGCCTCGCAGGTGTGGAAGTAGGCAAGGCATGCGGCCTGGCTGACGTCCTGGGTTCCCGGCACCACCACCACCCGCCCGGGCGGCAGGTCGAGCTGGGAGCGGAGCCCGGTGAGGAAGCCGAGGGCCTGGTCGCACTCGCGCGGGCTTCCGGACGCTGTCAGGTCACCGCTGACGACGAGGAGATCGGGGGAGGGGGCGCCGGTGTCCTTCAGCTCCACCAGATCGCTCCAGATCTGCCGCCGCAGCGTGTCGGGTTCACGGCCGCGGCCGAAGTCGGGCCCCGCCACATGCAGTACGGTCACGGCGCCCTGCGCGGGCGCGGCGCCCGGCGACCGCGGGTAGACCGGGGCCCGGGACGGACGGCGGCGGCCGGGCCACCCGGCGCGTCCGAGGGGACGCCGGGCCCAGTCCGGGTTCGCGTCCGGTTGCGGTTCCGGGTTCCCGTCCGCGGCCGTTTGCCCGCCGCGCTGCCCGGGAAGCGCGGCGGGCGGTGCGCCGCCCGGGTAGCCGGGCCGCTCCCCGGGGCGTGCGTGGCCGTCGAGGGCTTGGCCGACGCGGGTCAGGAGCATGCCGCGTGCCGCGCCGCTGTCGCTCACGCCCACCAGATCGACGTAGGTGATGGTGGCGAGCAGCCCCTCGACGGGGATGTCCTCGACACGCACGGTGAGCAGTTTCCGCGCCGGTGCCTCCGGTTCGGCCCGCAGGGCGGCCTGCCACTCCATGCGTCCGTACGTCGAACGCTCGTAGTGGCGGGAGAGGACGGCGATGACGGCCGCGGACTCGCTGACACCGCGGTCCATGAAGTCGATGAAGTTGGTGCCGGGCACGAAGTCCCACGCCTGGATCGCCGTGCGGTAGCCGGCCTCCTCCAGGGTCCAGGCGATCCAGGCCGCCCATGGTTCGTCCGCCGGGGAATAGCTGATGAAGAAGTCCAATTCCCGCGCCCGCCCCACCAGTTCCCCCTCAGCCACCATGGCTCCATCGTAGGAGCGCGGGGCCCGGCCGGGTATGTTTCCGGGGTCTGCGGCGAGTTGCGTGGGCGGGCCATGTGGGAACCTGAGTGCCGTGCGAATCCTCAAGCGCGTGCATTCCCTGGACTGGCTGGCCGCCGGGCTGCTCGTCTGCGGACTCGCTCTGGTCGCCTCGGGAGTCCTGCCGGCCGCCCCGGCGGAGGACGCCATGAGGCGCATCGGGCCGCTGCTGGTCTTCCTGGCCACGGTCATCGTCATGGCCGAACTGACCGGCAGGGCCGAGGTGTTCGACGCCGTCGCCTCCTGGGTCGCCCGCACCGGCCGGGGCAGCTACCTGCTGCTGTTCGGGCTGTGTGTGCTCTTCGCCTCGGTCACCACCGTCACGCTGAACCTGGACACCACGGCGGTCCTGCTGACTCCGGTGATGCTCGCTCTCGCCTCCCGCGTCGGCATCGCGGCCGTACCGCTGGCGATGACGACCGTCTGGCTGTCCAACACCGCGAGCCTGCTGCTGCCCGTCTCCAACCTGACGAACCTGCTGGCGGCGGACCGCGTCGCGCTCTCCCCCGCGGAGATGGCGGCCACCATGTGGGCGCCCCAACTGGCCGCCATCGCCGCGACCATGGCCTGCCTGTGGGGCTTCTACTGGCGCCGGGGCCGCCGCGGTGCCGGCGCCTACACCCCGCCGTCGCCGCTGCGCCCCGCCGATCCCGTGCTCTTCCGCGTCTGCGCCCTGGCCTGCGCGGGCTTCCTGCTGGCGATCCTCGTGGCGGACGTGCCCCTGTGGTCGGCCTCCCTGACGGCGGCCCTCGTCGTCGTCGCCGCCTTCGCGCTCAGACGCCGGGAGGACCTGCGGCTCTCGCTGGTCCCGTGGCGCCTCCTGCTGCTGGTGCCGGGGATGTTCCTGGTGGTGGAGGCCGTCAACCACAACGGCCTGGACCACCTGCTCGCCGCGGCGATGGGGTCCGACGGAGGAGTGCTCGGCATGCTCCGCTCCGCCGGAGTGGGCGCCGGGCTGTCCAACGTGCTGAACAACCTGCCCGTCTACATGGCGGGTGAAGCGGCCGTACCGCCGGGCCACCAGGACCAGTTGCTGGCTCTGCTCATCGGCACCAACGTCGGTCCCCTCGTCACCCCCTGGGCCTCCCTGGCGACGCTGCTGTGGTTCGAGCGCTGCCGGTGGCACGGCACGAGCATCCCCCTGAGGCGCTTCATGGGCACCGGGCTGGTGCTCTCCGTCACGGCGACGCTCGCGGCCACCGCGGCACTCGCCGCGTTCTGAGACGGGCGTACGACCGCGGGGCGCACCGGCGGGGCGGCAGGATCCGGCGCTCAGCCCTCCACGGGACGGGCGTACCCGGCACCGGCCACCGTCTCCAGCAGATACGGCAGCATCTCCCCGCGCGCCGCCACGAAGCTTCGCTCCGAGTCCGGACCCGCGAAGCCCACCCGGAAGCCGCCTCCCGTCAGTGAGCGGAACTCCACACCCGCCTCCGAGGCCAGCAGCGCGCCCGGCGGGAAGTCGATGCCCTCCGCGCAGTATCCGACGAAGCCGTCGATGGCTCCCCGCGCCAGCATGCTCCAGCCCAGCAGCGGCGCCCACAACTGCAGTACCCGCCGGGAGCGCAGCTCCAGCGCTCCCCGCAGCGCCCTCGCCGCCGTGTCAGAGCGGCGCACCGAGTGTCCCTGCGTCCACGCCACGACGGGCCCCGCCGCCGGTACGGGCCCGGCCGGGCCGGTGAGCCTGCCGGAGCCGCCGTACGCGCCCTGTCCGAGCGCCGCGCGCCATGTGCTGCCGGTCACCGGTTCGTGGACGACGCCGACCACGGGTGCGCCCTCGACGCACAGACCGATCCCCACCGCGTACGCCGTCAGGCCGATGGCGACGTTGTTGCTGCCGTCCAGCGGATCGACCAGCCACGTCCGCCGGCCGAGCGCGTCGAAGAGCCCCGCCTCCTCGGAGATGATGCGCTCGTGCGGGAAGTGGGTCTGCAGACGTGCCAGTATCAGCTTCTCCGCCGCCAGGTCGAGGTCGGTGACGACGTCGCCGTCCTCGCCCTTGTGCCCGACCGTGTGCGCCCGGCGGAAGCGGGAGGCCAGCATCGCGCCGGCCTCCTCGGCCGCCGCGACGGCCACCTCCTGCTCGAGCTCGTACGTTCCGTGTGTTCCTGCGTCCGGGTCACCGGCGCTGCTGGGCATGGACCCTCCTGAGAGCTGTCCGCACGCTCCGTTGCGTGTGTTCTGCCCCGCACAGCCGCCGGACAGTGCTGTGCCCGTCCCCGCACAGCGGTCCGAGTACGAGGTCGCTGCGTCCCGGCAGGGACCTGCCCAGGACCAGCGTCGCGGCGGGCGCGTCCCGCGTGACGAGGGTGGCGTGGAACTCGCCGGCCGGGAGGGTGTACGTCTGGCCCCGTGAGCTGGTGTGTCCCTCGCCCGGCTCGCACCGCACCAGACGCTGTGTGGGGAGCAGTTCGTCGACGCCGGTGGGGTCGCTGCGCACCTCGAAGACGCGGTGTGTGGGTGCACTCGGCGAGTCCCTCACCCGAACGGGAACGTTGGCCACCGTTCCGTAGAGCACGTGGCTGCGCAACTCCCAGCTGTGGGCGTGCATGACGGCGCCCGCGGCCGTCCCGGGGCCGCCTGCGGCGGCGTCGCTCCCGCCGTCGGCGAAGAGGTGTACGCACACGCCGCGTTCACCGTCACGAAGGAGAGGCAGACACAGGAAACCGAGCGGATGCCGTACGGCGCGTAACTCCCGTCTGCCGGAGGCGATCTCCGCCAGGGCCTCGGCCGCGGCGTCACGCGGGGCGTGCGGGGCCGCCGAGCTGTCCCTGAGCGCGTGTTCGAGGTCGTCGTAGTCCATGGGCGCCGGGGCTTCTCACCTCCGGTAGGGGTCCTCGGCGTGCAGTGCCTTGTCAATGATCTCGCCGACGTCGCCGTCGGAGAAGACGGCGGGGAGCTGGAGGTCCAAGTGGGCGAAGACAGCCCGCACTTCGTCCACGGTCGGGGACTCGCTCAGCGGCGGCAGGCCGTGCAGATGGAGCCTGGCCGCGTGCTCCCTGCTCTGGTGGAGCTCGGTGACGTAGTAGTCGTAGAGCGGCTGGTCGCGGGCCACCAGGAGGCTGACGCGGTTCGGGTCGTCCTGCGTGATGACGAGACAGGAGTCGGACAGGTCGAAGCGGAGCGTGGGCACTCCCGAGGAGAGGTGCACGCTGATGTCGAGAGTGTCCAGGCGCTGCTGGAACCAGCAGGCGGCCAGCACGGTTGCGTAGGACTCCTTGCGGGTGCGTTCCATGGTCCAGACGTCGGCGGCACCCACGTTGCGCTGACGGGCGAAGGTGTGGCGGAAGCGCGCATAGTCCGCACAGGTCCGCTCGTTGGCCGGGTTGATGATGTCGATCTTGACGGTGAGCGGCGAGCGCTGCTGCGTGGCCCGCTCCACACACCTGGGCAGCGTCACCGCCCGCAGATAGGTGCCGGTGCCGCCCTTGAAGTACCAGCGGCCCGTCTCCTGCCGGGCCTTCTGCAGCTCCTCCCCGACCTCGTTGCCCGACAGCGAGCGCACCATCGCCAGGTCCTCCAGGGTGCGGCGCGTCTCCGCGGCCACCTCCCGGATGTCGGTCCTGCGGCGGACGCGTTCGGTCATCGAGCCGATGGCCAGGGCGCCAAGGACCAGCAGGGTGGCGCCGGAGGCGACATCGTCGCTGACCACGTCGCCGAACACGTCCAGGAACCCGATCGTCAGGCCCAGTCCGACGGCGATGACGACGTCCAGGTTCCTGATCACCCAGCCGATGCCGCTCTCCAGGCGCCCTACACGCTGTGCCACGAATCCACCCCTCCCCGTGATGGCCAGCATCGTAGGAGGAGCGCGGAGCCGCCCGCCAGGCGGCCTGCGCACCGGGCCGGGGCCGGGAGCCCGACCCGTCCCCGGCGGGCGGCAGTCGGGAGGCGCGCTGAGATGGTCCCGGAGTCGTCAATACTGTACTCTATGGTGCACTGAAGTGTTCTCGCATGGAGGGAGAGCCGTGGAGGCCGAAACCGGTGCTGTCCGGCGCGGACCCGAGGCCCTGCACCGCGTGCTGGATGCCGCCCGCATCGCCCCCGAAGTCGCCGCACTGCGCCCCGACTACCGCGCGCTGCTCGTCGCAGCCGAGGGCCTGCGTCCCGGCCCCGGGGACGAGTTGAGCGAGAGCATGCTGACCGCCGCCGAGAACTCTGCCTGCCAGGACCCCGGCGCGCACCCCCATGTCGCCGCCTGGCACGAGGCGTTCAGTTCCTTCGGTGCCAAACCCAGACGCCAACGGCCCAGCGTCGACGCCCTGTTGCGCCGCGCACCGGCGGGGCTGCCCCGCGTCGACCGGCTCACCGACATCTACAACGCCGTCTCCGTCACACACGTGCTCCCGGTCGGCGGTGAGGACCTCGACCGCTACGAGGGAGCCGCCCGGCTCGTACGCGCCGAGGGCACCGAGCCGTTCGAGCTCGCCCCCACCGGCGGGCAGGCGGTGGAGCACCCCCGTCCCGGCGAGGTCGTCTGGCGGGACGACGCGGGTGTGACCTGCCGCCGCTGGAACTGGCGCCAGTGCACCCGTACGCGCCTGACGACCGGAACGACCCGCGCCCTGTTCGTCCTCGACGCACTCGGCCCGATGAGCGACGACGCGCTGCGGGCCGCGGGAGAGGCGCTGACCGGCGCGCTGCTGCACGGCAGTGCGGATGCGCGGGCCGCGACGAGGCTGGTCAGGGCACCGGACGCCGCCGGCGCGACGCCGTAGGGGTGTCCCTGCGGCGGAGCATCGGCAGTGCCATACGGGAAGGTGACCACGTGTGCGTACGCACGCGTGGACGGACGGACGGGGCGAGCCGTCCGTGCGTACATGCGTCGGTGCGCAGCAGGCGGCGTTGAGCCGTGCGCAGCCCGCCGTGATCTACCCGCCGTGCTCACTCCCGTCGCAGCCGCTCCAGAAGCGGCTGCAGCGCCTCACCGATCGGCTCGCGCACGATCTCGTCCGCAAGCTCGTCGTACGGCGTGGGCTCCGCGTTGACGATGACGAGCCGCGCGCCGTGCCGTGCGGCGACCTCCGCCAGGGACGCCGCGGGCTGCACCTGCAGACTCGTGCCCACCGCCACGAAGATGTCGCACGCCTTCGCCACCCCGACCGCCTGGCCCAGCACCTCGGGGTCCAGTGACTGCCCGAACATCACGGTCGCCGACTTGAGGATGCCGCCGCACTCCGGGCAGTCCGGGTCCTCCTCGCCCGCCTCGACCCGCTCCAGGGCCTCGGCCATCGTCATACGCCCGTCGCATCCGGTGCAGACCACGCTCCGTGAACTGCCGTGCAGTTCGAGCACCTTGCGGTCCGGGAGGCCGGCGAGCTGGTGCAGTCCGTCCACGTTCTGCGTGATGACGCGAACCGGCGTCCCCGACTGCTCCAGTGCGGCCACCGCCTTGTGGGCGGCGTTGGGGCGGGCGTTCCAGGTGGGGCTGGAGCGGCGCATCTGCCAGGACCGGCGGCGGATGCCGGGATCGTTCATGTAGTAGTCGTAGGTGACGAGCTTCTCGGCCTCGGGGTCGCTGCGCCAGAGCCCCTGCGGTCCCCGGTAGTCGGGGATGCCGGAGTCCGTGGAGATCCCCGCTCCGCTGAGGATCGCCAGCAGCGGTCCGCGCCGGGAGTCCGCGGCGTGGGCGGCGTGGGCGGCGTGCGCGGCGATCGGTTCGTCCGGTGTGGGCCCGTGGGAGCCGGAGGGGGTCACCATGCCCGCCAAGGGTAGTCACCCGCCGGCGGCACGCAGGTCACGGCGGGTGGAGCGTTCCTCACCCAGCGGTGGGTGCCGCTGGTCCAGCCCTCGAACAGGCCCTTGTCAGCGGGCTGTCCACGGCATACCGTCGCCGCGCCCTGACCTTGCACACAGGAGCCACCTCACCGTGTTCACGACCCGCCCCACCCTCCAAGGCACCTTCGGCATGGCTTCCTCCACCCACTGGCTCGCCTCGCAGACGGCGATGGCGGTCCTGGAGGACGGCGGCAACGCCTACGACGCGGCCGTCGCCGCCGGCTTCGTGCTGCAGGTCGTCGAACCCCACCTCAACGGCCCCGCGGGTGAGGTGCCCCTCATCGTGGCGCCCGCCGGGGGACCGGTGCGGGTGCTGTGCGGGCAGGGTGTCGCGCCGCGCGGTGCGAGCGTGGCGCACTACACCTCGCTCGGCCTCGAACTCGTCCCCGGCACGGGCCCGTTGGCCGCGGCTGTGCCCGGTGCGTTCGACGCGTGGCTGACGCTGCTGCGGGACCACGGAACGCTCTCCCTGGAACGCGTGCTCGGTTACGCCATCGGCTACGCCGAACGCGGCCACCCCGCCGTGGACCGCGTCGGCGAGACCGTGGAGACGGTACGGGAGCTCTTCGAGACGGAGTGGACCACCTCCGCCGCGCTCTATCTGCCCGGCGGCCGCCCGCCCGCGCCCGGGGAGCTGCTGAAGAACCCCGCGCTCGCGGCCACGTGGCAGCGGCTGCTGACGGAGTCCGCCGCCGCCGGACCGGGCCGTGAACAGCGCATCGACGCCGCCCGGCGCATCTGGCGCGAGGGTTTCATCGCCGACGCGCTCCTCGCGGCCTCGGCCCGCCCCACCATGGACACCTCCGGCGAGCGCCACACCGGCACCCTCACTGGAGACGACCTCGCCGGCTGGGAGGCGACGTACGAGGACCCGGTCACCTACGACTGGAACGGCTGGACGGTCTGCAAGGCCGGTGCCTGGACCCAGGGCCCGGGCATGCTCCAGCAGCTCGCGCTGCTCGCGGACGAAGTGGCCGCCGGCGACGTCGAGTTCGCCGACACCGGCAGCGGCCACACCGGCTTCGCCGACCCCGCGCTCGTGCACCGCCTCATCGAGGGGACGAAACTCGCGATGGCCGACCGCGAGGCCTGGTACGGGGACGCCGCAGGAGCCGCCGCCGTCCCCGTCGCAGAACTGCTCTCCGCGGACTACAACGCGGCGCGGCGTGCCCTCATCGGCGAAACCGCGTCCTTCGCGCTGCGCCCCGGCAGCCCCGGCGGACGCACGCCGCGGCTGGCCGCACACGCCACCGCCGTCGCCGGCGGCCACGACGCCCACCGCGCCGCCGGTGCGGCTGCCGCCGGAGCGGGTGAGCCGACCGTCGCACGCGACGGCGCCACCAACGGCGACACCTGCCACCTCGATGTCGTCGACCGCTGGGGCAACATGGTCAGTGCCACGCCCAGCGGGGGATGGCTGCACTCGAACCCCGTCGTGCCGGAGCTGGGTTTCCCCCTCGGCACCCGCCTGCAGATGGCCTGGCTGGAGAGCGGCCTGCCCAACTCCCTGACCCCGGGCCGCCGTCCGCGCACCACGCTCACCCCCTCGCTGGCGCTGCGCGACGGGCAGCCGGTGCTCGCGTTCGGCACGCCGGGCGGCGACCAGCAGGACCAGTGGCAGACGCACTTCTTCCTCGCCGCCGCACTCCGTCCACACGTACGCGGCGGACTCGACCTGCAGGGCGCCATCGACGCCCCCAACTGGCACACGGACAGCTTCCCCGGCTCCTTCTACCCCCGCGCCATGCGTCCCGGCAGCGTCACCGTCGAGTCCCGTGCCGGGCGGTCCCTGCTGGACGGACTGCGGCAGCGCGGGCACGAGGTGGAGGCCGGACCCGACTGGTCGGAGGGGCGGCTGAGCGCCGTCGCCCGCGATCCGGAGACGGGAGTGCTGAGCGCGGCGGCCAACCCGCGCGGCATGCAGGGGTACGCCGTAGGGCGCTGACGCGCGAAGCCCGAGCGGCCGTGCCCCGCCGCCCGCCCACCGTCACCCGTCCCGCGTCCCCGCGTCCCCGCGTTCCGGGGGAGTGGAGGAGGGAGGGGCAACCGGGCGCGTCCGACCGCGCCGCGGCCCTCGTGCTTCCATGGGGACATGATCGACGATGAGCTGGTCACGGCAGTCGAAGGTGCCATCCGCAGGACCGTCGCCGAGGAGGTGATGCCGCGGTGGCAGCAGCTCGCCGACCACGAGGTGGTGGAGAAGAGCGGTCCGCACGACCTGGTCACGGTCGCCGACCAGCGGGCGGAGGAGCAGCTCAGCCGCACCCTGGTCAACCTGCTTCCCGGCTCCGTGGTCGTCGGCGAGGAGGCGGTGCACGCCAGGCCCGCCACGTACGAGGCGCTGCACGGCCAGGCGCCGGTGTGGATCGTCGACCCCATCGACGGCACACGGCAGTTCGTGCGCGGCCATGACGGCTTCTGCACCCTGGTGTCCCTCGCCCGGTACGGCGAGACCGTCGCCTCCTGGACGTACGGCCCGGTGCGGGACGAGATGGCGGTGGCCCGGCACCGCGGCGGCGCCCTGCTCAACGGCGAGGCGCTGCGGTCCGGGATGCCCGAACCCGGCAAGGTGCTCGAAGTGGCCACCTCCCACCCGGACTTCACCACCGACGAGCAGAAGCGGGCGCTGCTCGGGCTGCGCACGGAAGGGGTCGCCCCCCGGCCGTGCGGCTCGGCCGGCCTGGAGTATCTCGCCGTGGCGCGCGGCCGGGTCGACGCGGTGGCCTTCAGCTGGGAGGCTGCCTGGGACCATGCGGCGGGCCTGCTGCTGGTGGCCGAGGCCGGCGGTGCGAGTGCCACGATCGGGGGAGTGCCGTTCCGCCTCGCGGGCGGCAACGCGCTTCCCTTCACGGCGGCGAGGGACGCGGGGACGGCCCGGCGTATTGTGAACCTGCTGCGCGCCGGCAGCTGACCGTCGGCGAGTGACCTCACGGGCGAGGGGAGAGCCGACAGTGCCATCGATTAGGGACGCGGTCGTCGTCGGAGCCGGGCCGAACGGTCTGACCGCGGCCGTCGAACTGGCCCGCCGCGGTTTCTCGGTGGAGCTCTTCGAGGCGATGGACACCGTGGGAGGCGGCGCGCGCACCGAGGAGCTGACGCTGCCCGGTTTCCGCCACGACCCCTGCTCGGCGGTGCACCCCACCGGCGCGGGCTCACCCGCTTTCCACCGCATGCCGCTGGCGGAGTACGGGCTGGAGTGGCTGCACCCCGAACTGTGCATGGCGAACCCGTTTCTGGACGGTACCGCGGCTGTGCTCTCCCGCTCCGTCACCGAGACCGCCGAGTCCCTGGGCCGGGACGCGGGCGCCTACCGGCGGCTGGTGGCCCCCTTCCTCGGCAGGTGGGACACCCTGGCCGCCGACTTCATGGGCATGGGCTCCTGGTTCAACGGCCGCTTCCCCGAGGACCCGGTGCTGCTGGCCAGGTTCGGGCTCGTCGCGATGCAGCCCGTCAGCATGCTCAACCTCCGCTTCCGGGACGAGAAGGCACGGGCGCTGATGGCGGGCATGGGCGGCCACGTCATCGCCCCGCTGAGCACACCGGGCGTCAGCGGCGCCGCCATGTGCTTCGCCCTCGCCGCGCACGCGAACGGCTGGCCCCTCCCGCGGGGCGGGTCGCAGGCGATCTCCGACGCGCTCGCCGCTTATCTGCGTGCGCAGGGCGGCCGCATCCACACGGGCACGGAGGTCAAGCGACTCGACGAACTCCCGCCCGCACGCGCCTACATCTTCGACACCTCACCGAAGGCGCTGGCCCGTATCGCCGGCCTGGGCAACGCCTACGACAGCTTCCGGTACGGAGCGAGCGCGTTCAAGATCGACTATGCACTGGACGGCCCCGTGCCCTGGACGTCTCACGCCGCACGCCGCGCCGGCACCGTGCACGTCGGGCCGACGGCCGGCGCGATCGGGACGGCGCTGAAGGACGCGGTCTCGGGGCGCGCCCCCGAGCGGCCGTTCCTCCTCACCGCCCAGCCGAGCCTCGTCGACCCCGGCCGGGCGCCGGAGGGCAAGCACGTCTTCTGGGCCTACGGGCACCTCCCCAACGGATGGGAGGGCGACGCCACCGAAGCCGTCGAGCGTCAACTGGAGCGCTTCGCACCGGGGTTCCGCGACCGTGTGCTGGCCCGTGCGACGGCGGGGCCCGCGCAGCTCGCCGCCCGCAACGCCAACTACGTGGGCGGTGACTTCGCGGCCGGCGCCGTCGACGGTCTCCAGTTCCTGCTCCGGCCGAAGCTGACCCGCCGTCCGTACAGCACCGCGCACCCGGCCGTCTTCCTGTGTTCCTCCTCGACACCGCCGGGGCCCGGAGTGCACGGCATGTCCGGACATCATGCGGCTCGGGCGGTATGGCGGAGGCTGCGGCAGCGGGTGTGAACGCCCGGGGACGGCTGTACTCGGGCGGTCGCCGTATTTGCGGGCGCTGACGTTGCGGATGCCATGGTGGGCAGGGGGCATGGCCGGATAGGGTCGCATCGGCGCGACTGCCTGTTCGAACGCAAAACACACCCAGGGGCAGAACCATGACGACGACGGCGCGCGTACTGATCGCCGCGGACAAGTTCAAGGGATCACTGACGGCCGTCGAGGTCGCCGAGCGGATCACAGCCGGGATCGCGCGGAGCCGTCCCGGCACGAGCGTGGAGGCCCTGCCGGTCGCGGACGGCGGCGACGGCACGGTCGCGGCGGCCGTCGCGGGCGGCTTCGAGCGGCACGAGGCTGAGGTCACCGGGCCTCTCGGGGCACCCGTGACCGCGGCCTTCGCGCTGCGTGGCGAGCTGGCGGTGGTCGAGATGGCAGAGGCATCGGGCCTCCAGCTCATGCCGCCGGGGGTGTACGCACCCCTGACGGCCACCACGCGCGGGACCGGCGAACTGCTGCTCGCCGCGGTCGGCGCCGGGGCCCGCCGCGTCGTCCTCGGTGTCGGCGGGTCGGCGACCACCGACGGCGGCGCCGGCATGCTCGAAGCGCTCGGTGCCCGTTTCCTCGACGAGGACGGCGACCCGATCCCGCACGGCGGCGGGCCGCTGGTGGAGATGGTCTCCGCCGATCTCTCCGCGCTGGACGAGCGGTTGAAGAACGTCGACATCGTGCTCGCGAGCGACGTCGACAATCCGCTGACCGGCCCCAAGGGTGCTGCGGCCGTCTACGGTCCGCAGAAGGGCGCCGGCGAGGAGGACGTGCAGGTCCTCGACGCCGCGCTCGCCCACTTCGTGCAGGTGATGGGGGAGTCCGTGGGGCCCCGCGCGGCCGAGACCGCGGAGGCGCCCGGCGCCGGTGCCGCCGGAGGCATCGGCTACGGGGCGCTGGTCGGCCTCAATGCCACGTTCCGGCCCGGCATCGAGGTGCTCCTGGAGGTGCTGGGCTTCGACTCCGCGCTGGAGCGTGCCGATCTGGTGATCACGGGCGAGGGTTCGCTGGACGCGCAGACGCTGCACGGCAAGGCTCCGGCCGGTGTCGCCGCGGCGGCCCGCAAGGCGGGGAAGCCGGTTCTGGCGGTGTGCGGACGGCTCGACCTGGACAGCAGGTCCCTCAAGGGTGCGGGAATCGAACGGGCTTACGCGCTGAGCGAGTTGGAGAAGGACCCCTCCCGCTGCATGGCCGAGGCGGGCCCCCTGCTGGAGAAGCTGGCGGAACGCCTCGCAGCCGAACGCCTCTGACACGCCCCTCGCAGCACCAGCACCAGCACCAGCACCAGCACCAGCACCAACGCCGACGCGCCCGCGCCGCCTGCTCAGGCGGCGCGGGCGCGGCTGTCCGTGCCGGAAGGCTCTCTCTCCGCCGGTTCCCCGGCCGCGGTTAGCGGACCCCGTGCCGCCGGCGCTTCCGGCCCGGTCCGGTTCCCCAAGGAAATGTTAGTGTCTAACATCAGGGGCCGGATCAGGCCGGACGGGACGAGGGCGAGGGCCGAGTGCCATGGGCAAGAGCGAGCGGACGCGGGCACGCCTGGCCGACGCCGCCCTGGAACTCTTCGAACGCCAGGGGTTCGAACAGACCACCGTGGCCCAGATCGCCGCCGCCGCCGGGGTCACCGAGATGACCTTCTTCCGCCACTTCCCGGCCAAGCACCAGGTCCTCTTCGAGGACCCCTACGACGCCCTCATCGCCGACGCGGTCGCCGCCCAGCCGCAAGACCTCCACCCGCTCCGCAGAGCGGCGGGCGGCCTGCGGCAGGCGTGGTCACACGTACCGGAACCGGACGGGGACGTCGTACGCCGGCGCGTGCGCATCGTGGCGGACACGCCCGCCCTGCGGGGCGAGATGTGGCGCAACAACGGTGAGACGGAGCGCCTGGTCGCCGAACAGCTCGTCCGGGACGGGACCGGCCCGCTGCGTGCCAAGGTGGCCGCCGCGGCCGTGCTCGCAGCGGTGACCGCGGCGCTCCTGGAGTGGTCCGTCAGTGAGGCCGCGCCCCTGGGCGAGGCGGTGCTCACGGCGCTGGAGACGGTGGAGGGCGGCAGGGATGAGTGAAGTCCGCCTGCGGGCGAGGAGATTGAACCGCACGTTCCCCGGCGGCGCCGGCGTGCACGACATCGACCTCGATGTCGGGGCCGGACAGATCCACGTCCTGGTCGGGCTCAACGGGGCCGGAAAGACCACGCTGATGCGCCTTCTGCTGGGGATGCTGCGCCCCGGCTCGGGAACCGTACGCCTGGGCGGGCACGGCCTCGGCGAGGTGTCAGCAAAGGACTGGGCGAGGGTCGGGCACCTGGTGGACCACCCCCTCGCCTACCCCGAACTCGCCGCCGGCGCGAATCTCGCGGTTGCCGCCCGGATGCGCGGCGTACCGCGCCCGCGCATACCCGCCATGGTGACCCGTGCGCTGGCCGAACTCGACCTCGAACAGTACGCGCGGGTACGGACGCGGGTGCTCTCGAGCGGCAACCGGCAGCGCCTCGGGGTCGCCGGCGCGCTCCAGCACGACCCGGACCTGATCGTGCTGGACGAGCCGACCGGTGCCCTCGACCCGGCCGGAGTCATCCTCGTGCGGGAGGCCCTGCTGCGCAGGGCGGACGCGGGGGCCGGGGTGCTCGTCTCCAGCCATCATCTCGACGAGGTGGCGCGGATCGCGCACCGCATCACGGTCGTCAACCGCGGCCGGACGATCGGCACGCTGGACCCGGACGGCGTGGACATCGAACGGTCCTTCTTCGCGCTCGTCCACGCCGACGACGAACGGAGGAAGGGATGAACACCGCGTTCGCGGCGGCGCTGTCCGTCGAGGTCCGCAAGTTCGCCGCGTCGCGGGTCGTGCGGAGTGCGACCGCGCTGGTCGTCGCGGGCATCTCGGTGCTGACCGGTTCGATGACCGCGGCCGCCGAGGCCGGCAACGAGAAGATCCTCGCGCAGCTCGGGGAGTTCGCCGACGCGGAGGGCTGGGACCGGCTGGCGGGTGTGGCCGCCCAGATCACAGGAGCGGGCGGGCTGCTCGGCTTCGGGGTCGTCCTGGCATGGGCGGTGGGGCGGGAGTTCGCCGAGGGCACGGTCAGCGGTCTGTTCGCCCTCCCGGTGTCGCGGGCGACCGTCATGGCGGCGAAGCTGGCCGCGTTCGCCCTCTGGACGGCGGGTGTCGCGGTCGCGCTGGTGACGGTCCTCGCCGTGACCGGCCTCGCCGCGGGCAACGGCGCACCCGACGGCGAGGCGCTCGCCGGGCTCGGGAGGCTGCTCGCGCTGGCCGTGCTGTCCGGGTTGCTGGCCGTGCCCGCGGCGTGGGTGGCGACGCTCGGCAGGGGACTGCTCCCGGGCATCGCCACATCGATCGGTACCGTCGTCGTCACGCAGGTCATGGTCGTCTCCGGGACCGGTGCCTGGTTCCCCGTCGCCGCGCCCTCGCTGTGGGCCATGCAGCCAGGGGAGGTCTCCGCCGCCCAGCTGGCGCTGGTCCCGCTGGTCCCGCTGGTCTCGGGCCTGCTGGCCGTGCGCGCGTGGTCACGCCTCCAGCTCGACCGCTGACGGGGAGCGGCCCGGCAGCCGCCGGCGTGAGCTGTAGCGGCAGCCGCTCCCTCCCGCGCGCCCGGGCCCCCGCGCAAACGGACCGGACCGGGCGCCGCGGTCGGCGGCCCGGTCCGGTCCGTTTCACGTCCATGCCCGGCCGTTCGTGCCCTCGGGCCGGGAAAGTGCCCAGGGGTGCCTGACAAACAGGTCGTTCGCCCGGCCGGACGCCCTCTAGCCCTGCGCGGCGGTGCGCGCCTCGCGCCGGTTGTCGCGGAAGGTGTGCACGCGGCGGGCCGTCGCGAACAGCGGGATGACGGCGCCCAGTACGACCTGCAGCGCGCAGCCGGTCTGCAACAAAACCTCGCCGCCCGGCGCTTCGAACGCCCAGGCCGCCAGCAGCCCCATGCTCGCCACGATCCAGCCGAGCATCGCCACGGCGAGCCGTCCGCGCGGCTTGGGGTACTCGACGCGGCTCACCATCAGCCAGGCGACGCCCACGATCGCCAGCAGCGTCGGCACGAAGGGCAGCTCCAGCAGGACGATCGAGACGACCGTCAGAGCCCCGAAGGGCCCAGGCATGCCCTGGAAGATCCCGTCCCGCATGGGTACGCAGGAGAATCTGGCAAGCCGCAGCACCACCGCCAGCAGCACCACGACGGCGGCCACCACCGAGACCCGCTGATGCGCGTCGCTGGCGACCATCCCCCAGGTCACCACGAAGTAGGCGGGGGCCAGCCCGAAGCTGATCAGGTCGGAGAGGTTGTCCAGCTCCGCGCCCATCGCCGAGCTGCGCAGCTTGCGCGCCACCAGGCCGTCGAAGAGGTCGAAGACCGAGGCCAGCAGCATCAGCATCACCGCGGTCGCGGCGCTGTGCCGCGCCATGCCGCCGTCCTCGCTGCCCGTCAGGTGCGGGATGAGTACGCCGGTGGTGGTGAAGTAGACGGCCATGAAGCCGCAGGTGGCGTTGCCGAGGGTGAGGGTGTCGGCTATCGACAGCCGCGTCGAGAGCGGCATCTCGTCGTCGTCCGCCTCGGCCTCGGCGACCCAGACGGCGGCCTGAGTGTCGGGATCAATCACAGTCAAGACGAGTCACCCCCGCGGTTGTGGCCTGGCCGACCTCGACGCCGGTCTCGACCCCTTCGGGGAGGTAGACGTCGACGCGTGAGCCGAAGCGGATCAGGCCGATGCGGTCACCCTGCTCGACCTTGCAGCCCCGCGGCACGTACGGAACGATCCGGCGCGCGACGGCCCCGGCGATCTGGACCATCTCCACGTCGCCGAGCTCGGTGTCGAAGTGCCACACCACCCGCTCGTTGTTCTCGCTCTCCTTGTTGAACGCCGGTACGAAACCGCCGGGGACGTGGTCCACGGACGTCACGGTGCCCGACAGGGGAGCGCGGTTGACGTGGACGTTCAGCGGGCTCATGAAGATCGCGACGCGGGTACGTCCGTCGTGCCACGGCATGATGCTCTGCACCACGCCGTCGGCCGGCGAGATGACGCGGCCCTGAGTGATCTCGCGGTCCGGGTCGCGGAAGAACCACAGCATGCCTGCCGCGAGAGCGGTGGCGGGCACGGCGACAGCGGCTGCTCTCCTGGAGCGGCGGGCCCGCAGGAGGCCGACGGCGGCGGTGGCCACGGTCGGGAGGAGCCACGGCGATGCTCCGCGTGCGATACGGACTCGGCCGCTGGTTGCAGAGGAGGGGCTGTGGGGCATGTAAGACCTTCGTAGCGGAGGGAGCCGCGGCGGTGATCGGGGGACGGCGGCTTTTCGGGATGTTATCGGTTACCGGTGGCAACTGGCCAAGCCAGTACGTCAGTCCGTGGCCGAAATCCCGGTCCGAGGTGCCGTCCCGAAGTCCGGGATGACACCTCGAAAAGGGACAATCACCCCTGAAAGCGGTACTCCTCCAGCAGGCGGCGGCCCACGATCATTTTCTGGATCTCGGCGGTTCCTTCACCGATCAAGAGCATCGGCGCCTCCCGGTAGAGCCGCTCGATCTCGTACTCCTTCGAGAAACCGTACCCGCCGTGGATACGGAATGCGTCCTCCACGACCTCCTTGCAGTACTCGGATGCGAGGTATTTGGCCATCCCCGCCTCCAGGTCGTTGCGCTGACCGGCGTCCTTCTTCCGGGCGGCGCCCACCATCAGCGCGTGCGCGGCCTCGACCTTCGTGCCCATCTCGGCCAGCTTGAACTGGATCGCCTGGTGCTTCGCGATCGGCTTCCCGAACGTGTGCCGTTGCTGTGCGTAGTCGATGCCCAGCTCGAAGGCGCGCTGAGCGACGCCGCAGCCACGCGCCGCGACATTCACCCGCCCGACCTCGACGCCGTCCATCATCTGGTAGAAACCCTGCCCGGTCCTGCCGCCCAGTACGCGTGCGGCAGGGACGCGCAGGTCCTGCATGACGAGTTCGGTCGTGTCGACGCCCTTGTAGCCCATCTTGTCGATCTTCCCGGGGATCGTCAGCCCCGGACGGACCTCCCCGAAGCCGGGCTCCTTCTCCACCAGGAAGGTCGTCATCGACTTGTGCGGCGCCGTGCCCTCCGGATGTCCCTCGTCCGTACGGCACAACACCGCGACCAGCGTGGAGGAGCCGCCGTTCGTCAGCCACATCTTCTGCCCGTTGAGCACGAAGTCGCCGTCGTCGCCGCCCTCCCGCACGCCCTTGGAGGTGATGGCCGACACGTCCGAGCCCAGCCCCGGCTCCGACATGGAGAAGGCGCCCCGGACCTCGCCGGTGGCCATCCTCGGCAGGAAGTGGTCCCGCTGCTCCTGCGTGCCGTGCTGCTTGAGCATGTACGCGACGATGAAGTGGGTGTTGATGATGCCGGAGACGCTCATCCAGCCGCGGGCGATCTCCTCCACGCACAGGGCGTAGGTGAGCAGCGACTCACCGAGACCGCCGTACTCCTCCGGGATCATCAGCCCGAACAGGCCCAGTTCCTTCAGCCCTTCGACGATCTCCGTGGGGTACTCGTCCCGGTGCTCCAGCTCCGTGGCGACAGGCAGTATCTCCTTGTCGACGAAGCTGCGGACCGTGGAGAGGATCTCCCGCTGGATCTGTGTGAGACCTTCTGTCTGCGCGAGCCGCGCCATCTCACTCGCCTCCCTTCGCCGCGCCCCGCGGGCCGGCCTGCTCGCGCAGGACGGGGCGTCCCGGCTGCTCGCCGCCGCGTTCCCGCACGTAAGCCTCGGTGGGGACCATCACCTTGCGGCGGAAGACGCACACGAGCGTCCCGTCCTGGTTGTAGCCCTTGGTCTCGACGTGCACGATCCCGCGGTCGCTCCTGGACTTCGAGGGGATCTTGTCCAGTACGGTCGTCTCGCCGTAGACCGTGTCGCCGTGGAAGGTCGGCGCCACGTGCTTCAGCGACTCGATCTCCAGGTTGGCGATGGCCTTGCCCGAGACGTCCGGCACGGACATGCCCAGCAGCAGCGAGTAGACGTAGTTGCCGACGACGACGTTCCTGCCGAAGTCGGTGGTCCCCTCGGCGTAGTTGGCGTCCAGGTGCAGCGGATGGTGGTTCATGGTGAGCAGACAGAACAGGTGGTCGTCGTACTCGGTGACGGTCTTGCCGGGCCAGTGCTTGTAGACGTCCCCGGCGGTGAACTCTTCGTAGGTACGGCCGAACTGCATCCGCCTCACGCCTCCGGAGCTTCGAAGGTGGTCGTCCGGGCCAATCCGGCGGCCCGGCCCTTGCCCGCGACGACCAGCGCCATCTTGCGGCTCGCCTCGTCGATCATCTCGTCGCCGAGCATGGCCGAGCCCTTCGCGCCGCCCTTCTCGGAGGTGAAGTACTCGTAGGCGTCGAGGATCATCTCGGCGTGGTCGTAGTCCTCCTGGGAGGGCGAGAAGATCTCGTTGGACGCCTCGACCTGGCCCGGGTGCAGGACCCACTTGCCGTCGTAGCCCAGCGCGGCGGCGCGTCCGGCCACTTCGCGGAAGCCGTCGACGTTCTTGATCTGCAGGTACGGACCGTCGATCGCCTGGAGGTCGTGCGTGCGGGCGGCCATCAGGATGCGCATCAGGATGTAGTGGTAGGCGTCAGCCGGGTAGCCGGGCGGCTGCTCGCCGACGACCAGCGACTTCATGTTGATCGAGGCCATGAAGTCGGCCGGGCCGAAGACGATCGTCTCCATGCGCGGCGAGGCCGCGGCGATCTCGTCGACGTTGACGAGGCCCTTGGCGTTCTCGATCTGCGCCTCGATGCCGATGCGGCCCGCCTCCAGGCCCATCGTCGTCTCGATCTGGGTGAGCAGCATGTCCAGCGCGGTCACCTGCTGGGCGTCCTGCACCTTCGGCAGCATGATGCAGTCCAGGTTCTGCCCGGCGCCCTCGACGACCGTGATCACGTCACGGTACGTCCAGTGCGTCGTCCAGTCGTTGACCCGGACCACCCGGGTCTTGCCGCTCCAGTCACCCTCGTTGAGGAACTTCACGATGGTGTGCCGCGCGCCCTCCTTGGCCAGCGGCGCGCACGCGTCCTCCAGGTCGAGGAAGACCTGGTCCGCGGGGAGGCCCTGCGCCTTCTCCAGGAAGCGCGGGTTGCTTCCGGGCACGGCGAGACAGGAACGCCGCGGGCGGAGACGGGAAGCCGGGCCGGCCGGCGACGGGGCTGTCATGCGGGGACCTCCAGGGGGTCGAGCTTGTTCGCTGTGCGGATTTCATTGACGATACGGCCGATGATCTGCGTGATCCCGAAGTCCTTGGGCGTGAAGACCGCCGCGACCCCGGCGGCGCGCAGATCCGCCGCGTCCGCGGACGGGATGATGCCGCCGACGATGACGGGGACGTCGCCCGCGCCCGCGGCGCGCAGCCGGTCCAGGACGTCCGGGACCAGCTCCGCGTGGGAGCCGGAGAGAATGGACAGGCCGACGCAGTGGACGTCCTCGGCCACGGCCGCCGAGGAGATCTGCTGCGGTGTGAGCCTGATGCCCTGGTAGATCACCTCGAAGCCCGCGTCACGGGCCCGTACGGCGATCTGCTCGGCCCCGTTGCTGTGGCCGTCCAGGCCGGGTTTGCCCACCAGCAGCCGCAGTCTGTCCACCCCCAGCTCCCCGGCGGTCAGCTCCACCCGGCGCCGTACGTCGGCCAGGGAGGAGCCCTCCTCGGACGGTACGGCCACGGGGGCGCTGCTGACACCCGTGGGGGCGCGGAACTCACCGAAGACCTCACGCAGCGCCCCCGACCACTCGCCGGTGGTGACGCCGGCGCGTGCGCACTCCAGCGTCGCCTCCATGAGGTTGGCGTCGGTGGCGGCCGCGTCCTTCAGGTCCCGCAGGGCGCGGTCCGCGCGGGGGCCGGACGTCTGGTCGCGCTGGTCGCGCCAGCGCTTGACGGCCTCGACGACCCGGGCCTCGGTGGCCGGGTCGACGGTGTGGACGGCGGTCTCCAAGTCGGCGGTGAGCGGGTTCGACTCGGTCGACTCGTAGCAGTTGACGCCGACGATCTTCTCCTCGCCGGACTCGATCCGGCCGCGGCGCTCGGCGTGCGAGGAGACGAGCTGTGCCTTGAGATAGCCGGATTCGACGGCTGCCATGGCACCGCCCAGCTTCTCGATGTGCTCGATCTCGGCGAGGGACTGCTCGACCAGTTCGCAGACCTTGGCCTCGACGACGTGCGAGCCGTCGAAGATGTCGCCGTACTCCAGCAGGTCGCTCTCCTCCGCGAGCACCTGCTGGATGCGCAGCGACCACTGCTGGTCCCAGGGCCGGGGCAGGCCCAGCGCCTCGTTCCACGCGGGCAGTTGGACGGCCCGCGCGCGGGCGTCCCTGGAGAGGGTCACGGCCAGCATCTCCAGCACGATCCGCTGGACGTTGTTCTCCGGCTGCGCCTCGGTCAGGCCGAGGGAGTTGACCTGGACGCCGTAGCGGAACCGGCGCTGCCTGGGGTTGTCGATGCCGTACCGCTCGCGGATGATCCGGTCCCAGATGCGGGTGAAGGCCCGCATCTTGCACATCTCCTCGACGAAGCGGACGCCCGCGTTGACGAAGAAGGAGATGCGCGCGACCACGTCACCCATGCGCTCCGGCGGTACCTGCCCCGAGTCGCGCACGGCGTCGAGGACGGCGACCGCGGTGCTCATCGCGTACGCGATCTCCTGCACCGGCGTGGCACCGGCCTCCTGGAGGTGGTAGCTGCAGATGTTGATCGGATTCCACTTGGGGATGTGGGCGACCGTGTAGGCGATCATGTCCGTGGTCAGGCGCAGCGAGGGCCCCGGCGGGAAGACGTGCGTCCCGCGTGAGAGGTACTCCTTGACGATGTCGTTCTGCGTCGTCCCCTGGAGCACGGAGATGTCCGCGCCGTGCTCCTCCGCGACGACCTGGTACAGCGCCAGCAGCCACATGGCCGTGGCGTTGATGGTCATCGAGGTGTTCATCTGCTCCAGCGGGATGTCCTCGAACAGCCGCCGCATGTCGCCGACATGGGAGACCGGCACCCCGACCCGCCCGACCTCGCCGCGGGCGAGCACGTGGTCGGGGTCGTAGCCGGTCTGCGTGGGAAGGTCGAAGGCGACCGACAGCCCCGTCTGGCCCTTGGCGAGGTTGCGCCGGTACAGCTCGTTGGACGCCTCGGCGGTGGAGTGGCCGGCGTAGGTGCGCATGAGCCATGGCCGGTCCCGCTTTCCGCGTCCCGCCGCCTCCGGGCGCCCGGAGGCGGCGGGCGCCCCCTTCGACCCGTTAGCGCCGTTGGGCGCCGGCTCAGCGGCCCATGCGGGTTCCCCTGCTCGTGTCATGGGGAATCAGGCCACCTTGCCCTGCGCGGCGGGGTGCGTGTCGGCGTCGCGGAAGAGGTTGATGGCGTCGAGGTGCTCGGCCCGCTTGGCCTCGTCGTGGACGCCGAGGCCCTCCTGCGGGGCGAGGGCAAGAACGCCGACCTTGCCCTGGTGGACGTTGCGGTGGACGTCGTGGGCGGCCTGGCCGGTCTCCTCCAGGGTGTAGGTCTTGGACAGGGTGGGGTGGATCTTGCCCTTGGCGATGAGGCGGTTGGCCTCCCATGCCTCGCGGTAGTTGGCGAAGTGCGAGCCGACGATGCGCTTGAGCGACATCCACAGGTAGCGGTTGTCGTAGGTGTGCTCGTAGCCCGAGGTGGAGGCGCAGGTGACGATCGTGCCGCCCTTGCGGGTGACGTAGACGCTCGCGCCGAAGGTCTCGCGCCCCGGGTGCTCGAAGACGATGTCGACGTCCTCGCCGCCGGTGAGTTCGCGGATGCGCTTGCCGAACCGCTTCCACTCCCGGGGGTCCTGGCTGTGCTCGTCCTTCCAGAACCTGTAGCCCTCGGCGCTGCGGTCGATGATCGCCTCGGCGCCCATCCGCCGGCAGATCTGCGCCTTCTGCTCACTGGAGACCACACAGACGGGGTTGGCGCCGCCGGCGAGTGCGAACTGCGTGGCGTAGGAGCCCAGTCCGCCGCTGGCGCCCCAGATGAGGACGTTGTCGCCCTGTTTCATCCCGGCGCCGTTGCCGGAGACCAGCTGCCGGTAGGCGGTGGAGTTGACCAGGCCGGGGGCCGCGGCCTCCTCCCATGTGAGGTGGCCCGGCTTGGGCATGAGCTGGTTCGACTTGACCAGCGCGATCTCGGCGAGGCCGCCGAAGTTGGTCTCGAAGCCCCAGATGCGCTGCTCGGGGTCGAGCATCGTGTCGTTGTGGCCGTCCGCCGACTCGAGCTCGACGGAGAGGCAGTGCGCGACGACCTCGTCGCCCGGCTTCCAGGAGTTGACGCCCGCACCCGTGCGCAGCACGACGCCGGACAGGTCGGAGCCGATGACGTGGTACGGCAGGTCGTGCCGCCTGGCCAGCGGGGACAGACGCCCGTAGCGCTCCAGGAAGCTGAACGTCGAGACCGGCTCGAAGAGCGAGGTCCACACGGAGTTGTAGTTGACGGAGGACGCCATCACCGCCACCAGCGCCTCACCCGGGCCCAGTTCGGGCACCGGCACCTCGTCGAGGTGGAGCGACTTGCGCGGGTCCTTCTCCCGGGAGGGGAGGCCGTCGAACATCTCGGCCTCGTCCCGGTGGACGGTGATCGCGCGGTACGACTCGGGGAGGGGGATGCCGGCGAAGTCTTCGCTGGTCGTGTCTGGTGCGAGGATCGCGTCAAGGATCTTGTTCACGGTAATGCCTCCGGCGAAGCGCTGAGGAAGGAGACGCTTGAGGGTCGTCGGGTGTGAGGCAGTGCCGTCGGTTCGGCGGGTGATGCTGTTGGCGGCGCTGGTGAGCGCCATGTGGCCTGTGACGCAGGCATCCGGGCACGTACGGGTGTGGTCCCGTCGGGACGGTGCCCGGACTCGCACCAACGTATGACACCCAGTGCCAGCACGCAAGACACTGCGTGCCATTGATTTCTCATTTGTTACCGCGTCGCGCACGCATGAGCGCGCTCACCCCCGGGTCGGGCCGGAGCGCGCGGAGGCCCCCGCCACGTCTCTGCGGGTGCCTCTGCGGGGACTCCGCGAGGTGTACGTCAGCAGGGTCAGGCTGTTTCACGCAGTTCGTGGTGGGCGATCTTGCCGCTCGCGGTCAGCGGGAGCGCGTCGAGGAAGTGGATGCGGCTGGGCAGCTTGTACTCGGCGAGGCGTCCTCTCAGGAACGCCGTCAGCTCCTCGGCCGTGGGCCCGCGCGCCTGCCGCCTGACGACGAAGGCCACCGGCACCTGGCCCTCCTCGGGATCGGCGGCCGCAACGACCGCCGAGTCCGCGACCTGCGGATGCCGGTCGATCGCGGCCTCGACCTCCCCGGGGGTGATCTTGGAGGTGCGCCGCACGATCAGGTCCTTGATGCGGCCCCGGAACCACCACAGGCCGTCCGCGTCCTGCGAGCCCAGGTCCCCGGTGCGCAGCCAGCCCCGGGAGAGGGAACGACGGGTGAGGGCCTCGTCCTCCCAGTAGCCGTCCATCACCATGGGGCCTCGCACCAGCAGCTCGCCTGTCTCCCCGTCGGTGCGCAGCTCGGCACCGCCGACCGGTGTGCCGATGCAGCCGTCCCGGTCCAGGTGGGGCTCGCGGTCCACGGTGAGCCAGATCGCCTCCGTCAGGCCGTAGCCCACACCGATGGGCACCTGTGCCAGTGCCGTGAAGTCGCGCTGCAGTGCGGCGGGGACGGTGTCACCGCCGGTGTACACGCCCCGCAGCGAGGAGAACCACTCGTGCCGGGCTCCGGGTTCGTGCGCGAGCCGGGCCAGGATGTCGAGGTGCGTGCAGATCAGCGTGGGCCGGTGTTCCAGCAACCCCCGGACGTAGACCGGCAGTTCGAACCCGTCGTAGAGGACGGCCCGGCCGCCGGCCAGCAGCGTGCTCATCGTCTCGATGAAACCGCTGACGTGGACCAGCGGATCGCACACCTGCACCACGTCGTCGGCCCGTACGCCGCCCATCGCCTCCGCGGTGCTGGTGAGCATCGCCAGGGCGGAGCGGTGAGTGTGCACCACGCCCTTCGGGTCGCCTGTCGAGCCGGAGGTGAAGAACAGCGCTGCGGGTCCGTCCGGCCCGGGCGGCTCCGGTGTGCTTCCGGGGCGGGACGTCAGCAGAGGGGCGAACGCCTCGTGACGCCCGCTCCGCCCGGTGACCAGCACGCGCAGCCCGGCCAGGACCGCCGGGTCGATGCCGTCGAGCCGGTCCGCGAGGTTCTCGTCGACGATCAGCCAGCGGGGACGTGCACGCCGCAGGGCACGCTCGATCTCCGGCGGTGCGTAGCGCGTGTTGAGCGGTGCGGCGACAGCGCCCGAACGGAAGCAGGCCAGATAGGTCAGGACGGCCTCGGGGCAGGTCGGCAGCATGAAAGCCACCCGCTCGCCCGCCAGCCCGGACATCTCGCCGGCCAGGGCGCCGGCCATGGCGGCCAGCTTGCCGTAGGTCCACGGCCGCCCCTCGTGCACCAGGGACACCGACTCGGGCGGGTGCGTCTCGATCAAGCGGCTGAGCTGCGATGAAGCGGCTTCGGCAGCCATGACGTCCTCCTCGGGCACGGGCCATTGCCGGCCCCTGACGGGTCACGTCCCCTACCCTTCCGAGGTGCCCCGCTGGCGGTGGATATGCCCGTGGATGTCCCGCCTTCGCGGGCAGCCGTGACCGGCCCTCGGGCCGCGGCCGCCGGCCGGGGTGGACACGGGCGGACATACGCCGGCACGGCACCCGGGACCCGGGACGGCACGGCACCCGGGAAACGGGCATCGGCACCCGAGATCCGGGCGAGCGGTCTGCTCGGCCATCGCGGGTCCACCAGCTCGACGGCCTACTCCCGTAGCGCCTGCTCGATCGTGCGCATGATCTCGTCGATGGGGGTGTCCGTACGGGCGACGGTGACCAGAACCTCGTCCGCCCGCGTCGTGCCGGCGGCGGCCGCCGGCTCCGCCGACGCGGGCCGGTTCGCGCCGAATCCGGTACCGAACGTCTTGCGCACGATCGCGAAGGCATGGTCCAACTGCGCCTCCACGTCGCCCACTCCGCCGCCCCGCAGCCAGCGCCGCAGCACGTGGTTGTGCGCGGTGACCACCGCGGAGGCGGCGACCTCCGCCAGCAGCGGTTCGTCGAAGTCGCTGACACCGTCGCGGTGGGCGGCCTCGTCGAAGTGACCCAGCAGATAGCGCGTGAAGAGCCGCTCGTAACGCGCTACGGAGGCGATCTCACGCTCGCGCAGCGCGGGCACCTCACGGGTCAGCTTGTAGCGCTCGACGCTGCCCTTGGGCGAGGCCGCGTACATCCGCATGACTTCCTTGATGCCCCGGCACACGGTGTCCAGCGGGTTCTCGTGCGCGGGCGCGGCCTCCAGCACGGCCTGCGCGCGCACCAGGGTGTCGTCGTGATCGGGGAAGATGGCCTCTTCCTTGGCGCGGAAGTGCCGGAAGAACGTCCGGCGGGCGACCCCGGCCGTGGCGGCGATCTCGTCGACGGTCGTCGCCTCGTAGCCCTTCGTCGCGAAGAGTTCCATCGCCGCCGCCGCCAACTCGCGGCGCATCCGCAGGCGCTGGGAGGACGCGGCGTGCGAACGGGACGGCTTCGCGGAGTCTGACATGTGGGGAACGTTACACGCCGTGACGGACTCGGGGGGCGGGCAGCCGCCTGTCGGCTCGAGCAGCCCGCCCCACCGGTGGATCCGCTTCAACTGCGCCTCACCGCTGTGCGTACTCGCGGAATCCGCGTCCCGTCTTCCTGCCCAGACAGCCCGCGGCCACCAGGTGTTCCAGCAGCGGCGCCGGAGCCAGCCCCGGGTCGCGGAACTCGCGGTGCAGCACCTGCTCGATGGCGAGGGACACGTCCAGCCCGACGACGTCCAGCAGTTCGAACGGCCCCATCGGGTAGCCGCCGCCCAGGCGCATCGCGGCGTCGATGTCGTCGAGCGAGGCGTAGTGCTGCTCGACCATCTTCACGGCGTTGTTGAGGTATGGGAAAAGGAGTGCGTTGACGATGAATCCCGCGCGGTCCCCGCAGTCCACCGGGTGCTTGCGCACCCCCGCGCACACCTCGCGGACCGTCGCATGCGCCTCGTCGCCGGTGAGGACCGTACGCACGACCTCGACGAGCTTCATCGCGGGCGCCGGGTTGAAGAAGTGCATCCCGATGACGTCCTCGGGACGTGAGGTGGCGCGGGCACAGGCCACGACGGGGAGGGAGGAGGTCGTCGTCGCGAGCACCGCACCCGGCTTGCAGACCCTGTCCAGTGTCGCGAAGAGCTGCCGCTTGACCTCCAGGTCCTCGGCCACCGCCTCGACGGCCAGGTCCACTGCGGACAGCCCCTCCGGGGAGCCCGCCGGAGTGATGCGGGCGAGTGCCGCGTCCCGGTCCTCCTCGCTCATCCGGCCCTTCTTCACGGACCGTTCGAAGGAGGCGGCGACGCGGGCCTTGGCCGCTGCCGCCTTCTCCTCCCCGCGTGCGGCGAGCACCGTCGCGTACCCGGCCTTGGCGAACACCTCGGCGATGCCGCACGCCATGGTTCCCGAGCCGGCCACGCCCACGCTCTGAACGGTGCGTCCGGGCGTGCGCGCGGCGCCGGCGTCCGGTGTCCGCGTGTCGGTGACGGTCACCGACGAGCCGGGCGCCTCATAGGTGTAGAAGCCGCGGCCGGCCTTCTGCCCGGTCAGCCCGGCGTCGCTGAGCTGGCGCAGGATCGGGGCGGGCGCGTGCAAGCGGTCGTGCGAGTCGGCGTACATGGCCTCCAGCACGGTGCGGGCGGTGTCGATGCCGATCAGGTCGAGCAGCGCCAGCGGGCCCATCGGCAGGCCGCAGCCCAGCCGCATCGCGTCGTCGATGTCCTCGCGGCTGGCGTAGCGCGACTCGTACATCGCAGCGGCCTGGTTGAGGTAGCCGAAGAGCAGCCCGTCGGCGACGAATCCGGGCCGGTCGCCGACCGCGACCGGCTCCTTGCCCAGATCGCGCGCCAGAGCGGTGACCGCTTCGACGGCCTCCGGAGAGGTGAGCACCGAGGAGACCACCTCGACGAGCCTCATCGCCGGCGCGGGGTGGAAGAAGTGCATCCCCAGCACGCGCTCGGGCCGGTCCGAGTCGGCCGCGAGGCGGGTGACGGACAGCGCGTTCGTGCCCGTCGCGAGGATGGTGTCCGGCTTGACGACGGTGTCGAGCGCGGCGAAGACCTGGCACTTGGTGTCGTAGTCCTCCGGCACGACCTCGATCACCAGGTCCGCCTCGGCGGCGGCCCGCAGGTCGGAGAAGGTGCGGAAGCGGGACAGAGCCTCCTGCCGCTCGTCCTCCGTCATGCGTTCGCGCTGTACGGCACGCGCGGTGGAGGCTTCGAAGGCGGTGGTGGCGTGGCGGGCGGCGGTGTCACTGATGTCGATGCCGATGACCTCGCGGCCGGCACGGGCAAGGACGTCGGCGATTCCGGTACCCATGGTGCCGAGGCCGACGACGGCGATGGTGTGCAGAGGCGGACGGTCCATCACGGGACTCCAGGGGTGTGACGACTGAACGGTGAGGGTTCGGCCGCGCGCCCGCCGTGACCGGCTCAGCGGTGGAACACGGAGGGTGCCCGCGGCAGGGTGGGGCGAGGATGCGAGGAACGCGGAACCTGCCCTGTCCCGGGGGCGGTTACCAACTCAGCGTGCTGTCCGGGCAGCGCCGCGGCGTACACCGCAGGCCCGGACCCCCGCCGAACCGACTGCACTCTCGGGCAGCTGCGTCACCAGGCCGCCCGAGCGGGGGTGCCGCTCTGCGAGCCACCTTAACTCGTGGGTAACCAATGCGCCAGGGGTATGGCTCTCCCAGGGCTGTGGGACGGAGCACGTGGGGGTGGAGCGGAAGTGAGCGACGCATTCCGAGCGTTGACCGATCGCGTACGGGCCGAGGCGGACCCGTCCGAGTACGAACGTCTGGTGGCACTCGCGAGGGAGGGCACACCGGCGGCGCTGGACGAACTCGCGGCCGTACTGGCGGAGAGCCAACGTCCGCTGTGGGCACGGGAAGTGGCGGCGTTCGCGCTCGGCAGCGCGGGCGACCGGCGTGCCTTCGAGACGCTGATCTTCATGCTGAACTACCGCGACCCCGTGCGCTGCGCGACCGCCGCCCACGCCCTGGCACGCCTGCGCGACCCCCGCACCGCACGCGCGGCGGCGGCCCTGGCGACGAACGAACTGCGCACGGGCTACGCGCTGCACGCCGTACGGCTGCTCACGGCGTTACGGGCTCCGGAGTCCGTGCCCACCCTGATCTCCGTCCTGCAGCGGCTGCTGATGGGGCCGGTGCACTACTGGCCGATCGCGGAGGCGTGCGTACAGGGGCTCGGTGCGCTCGGCGACCGGCGTGCCGTGGCCGTACTGGGCGCGGCGGCGGAGCACCACCGGCTGTCACCGTCGGCGAAGGCGGCACTGGCGCGGATACCGGCGGCGTCCGGCCGCACCCGCAGACGGTCGGTCAGACCGCACGGGTGAGTGCCCCGGGCGGACCCGGCCCGGAGGAGGCGGTGGGAGGGCCGCGGCTCCCGGCGCCCGTCCCTGCCCTCTCCCGTACGCGCATGTGTGGGGGAGGGGCGGCAGCCGCCGGTCCGGAAGGGCGAGGGGATTTCCGGGGTGTGCCCCCGGTGGAGCAGTCGGCGGCAATCCGGACGGAAGATGTCGGGTATCCGCGTCAGCATGAGCACATGACTCACAGCTGGGCGGACTTCCGTGCCGCACAACCCGAATTCGCCGACACCGTGCAAGCGCGTTTCGAGGACTTCCGTCACCACGTCCTCGGCACGCTGCGGACCGACGGGTCGCCCCGGCTGACCGGCCTGGAGGCGAACTTCCACGACGGCGGGCTCTGGCTGGGAATGATGATCGGCTCCCGCAAGGCGCTGGACCTGCGCCGCGACCCACGCTTCTCCCTGCACGCCAACCCCGGCTCCCACAGCGACATGGCCGGCGGCGACGTACGCGTCTCCGGACGCGCGATCGAGGTGACGGAGGAGGACGAACTGGCGCGGTTCGCGGCCGGGCAGCCCGAGGGCGAGCAGCCGGAGCGCTTCCACCTCTTCCGGACCGAGCTGTCGGAGGTCGTACGGGTGCATGTGGAGGACCCGTACATCGTCTTCGAGGTCTGGCACCCGGGACACGCGCTGCGCACGATCCGGCGTGAGAACGAGGACAGCACCCTGCACGTGGACGCCTGAGCGGGCCGGCCCCGCCGCAGGGGTTCACAGCAGCGTCAGCTGCGTGCAGTCCGGGCTGTCGGGTTCCTCCGCCCGCTCGGGGCGGGCCTCCACGCGGCGGTGGGTGCCGGGTGAGGAGGGGCCGATGCCGTACTCGGCGGCCAGTTCGTGCACCTGCCGGGTGATGCGGCGCTGGTACCACTTGGGGGCGTAGGCGCCGTTCTCGTAGAGCGCCTCGTAGTGCCGCACGAGGTGCGGGTGGTGCCGGGCGAGCCATTCCATGTACCACTCGCGGGCGCCGGGCCGCAGATGCAGCGCGAGCGGGGTGACGGACGTGGCACCGGCGGCGGCTGTCGCCCGTACGGTGGCGCGCAGTTGGGCGGGGGAGTCCCCGAGGAAGGGGAGGACGGGCGCCATCAGGACGCCGCACGGGATGCCGTGGGAGCTGAGGGTGCGCACCACGTCCAGGCGGCGCTCGGGCGCGGGTGTTCCGGGCTCGACCGTGCGCCACAGCTCTTCCTCGGTGGAACCGACCGACACCGAGATCCCCACGTCCGTGACGGCTGCGGCCGAGCGCAGCAGGTCGAGGTCCCGGAGGATGAGCGTGCCCTTGGTGAGGATGGAGAACGGGTTGGCGTGGTCGCGGAGCGCGGTGAGGATGCCGGGCATCAGGCGGTAGCGGCCCTCTGCGCGCTGGTAGCAGTCGACGTTGGTGCCCATCGCTATGTGTTCGCCCGTCCAGCGGCGCGCGCCCAGTTCCCGGCGCAGCAGTTCCGGGGCGTTGACCTTCACGACGATCTGCGAGTCGAAGTCCGCGCCGGTGTCCAGGTCGAGGTAGCGGTGTGTGCCGCGTGCGAAGCAGTACACGCACGCGTGGGAGCAGCCGCGGTAGGGGTTCACCGTCCATTCGAACGGCATCCGGGACGCTCCGGGTACCCGGTTGACGATCGAGCGCGCACGTACCTCGTGGAAGGTGATCCCGCGGAACTCGGGGGTGTCGAACCGGCGGGTGACGACGTCGGTGCCGAAGAGGGCAGCGGTCTCCGCCGTCCCGTCGCCGCTCAGGTTTTCCCAGCGCATGGACCCTCCTCGAGCCTGGCCGTCCTCGTACATGTAATAGAACACCTGTTCCCACGCCTGGTGTCAAGCCGATTTGGGCCCGGGACGCGGGGGTGATTGGGTTGCGTCCCGGGCCCGTCGCGGCCAGTGCGCGGCGTACTCGGGGCGCCGGCCCGGCGCAACTCACGTGTGCGGATGAGCAGGAGGAGCTAATGGCGCAGGTCGTCTCGACCACCCAGCGCGAGATCGCGGCGAAGCCCGATGCCGTCTTCGACGGGCTCGCCGACTACAGCGGCACGCGGCCGAAGGTGCTGCCCGCCCACTTCAGCGAGTACGAGGTGCGCGAAGGCGGTGACGGCGAGGGCACCGTCGTGCACTGGAAGCTCCAGGCGACCAGCAAGCGGGTGCGCGACTGCCTGATGGAGGTGAGTGAACCGGCCGACGACGAACTCGTCGAGAAGGACCGCAACTCCTCGATGGTCACCACCTGGAAGGTCACTCCGGGCGCGGGCGAGGGCACCGCGCGCGTCACCGTGCGGACCACGTGGGACGGCGCCGGGGGCGTCGGCGGCTTCTTCGAGAAGACGTTCGCGCCGAAGGGCCTCGCCCGGATCTACGACGAAATCCTCGCCAAGCTCGCGGCCGAGCTGGAGAAGTAGGCCGGTCAACGGGCCGGTGGGCGGCGCGCGTTCGCCGCTCACCGGTTCGGGTGGTTTTCGCGGCGGTGCGTTGTACGGGCCGCCCGTGCGACCCGCCGTCAAAGTCGCAGTTGAGCGCCCGATGGGCGCCCTGGGCAACGGATTCGGCGCTCTCCCCGGCGCCGGCGGCCGTCCCGTGTCTGACTTGCTCGCTCTGTCGCGTAATGCGAGAAATGCCGTCCGAGGACGGGCCGGCGCGACAGGGGGAGTGCAATGGGCGGGACAGCTCTGGGCCACAGGGACGAGCAGAGCCCCGCCGTCGTCGAAGTGAGCCTGGAGATCCCGGCGTACGGGCGGGAGGCTGCCGGTGCGGCCCGGCGTGAGGAGCCCGGGCCGGGGCCGCTCGGGGCAACCGGGGCCGTAGCCGCGGAGGAACCCGCCGGGGAACCCGCCGAGGACGTGCGCGGCGCGCAGCCCCCTCCCGATGGCGGGGAGACCGCCGCCGGGCTCAGCCCGCGCCGCGTACGGCTGGTCTTCGTGGCCCTGATGCTCGCACTGCTCCTCGCCGCGCTCGAACAGACCATCGTCGCAACGGCGTTGCCGAAGATCGTCGGCGAGCTGCACGGCCTGGACCGCATGTCGTGGGCGGTGACCTCCTACCTCCTGGCCGCCACCGTCGTCCTGCCCGTCTACGGCAAGCTCGGGGACCTCTTCGGCCGCAAGGGAATCTTCCTCTTCGCCATCGTCGTCTTCGTCGCCGGCTCCGCGCTCGCGGGCTGGTCCCGGACGATGACCGAACTCATCGCGTACCGCGCCCTGCAGGGCATCGGCGCGGGCGGCCTGATGATCGGCGTGCAGGCGATCATCGCGGACATCGTGCCGCCCCGTGCACGCGGCCGCTACATGGGCCTGATCGGCGCCGCCTTCGGCCTCGCCTCGGTGGCCGGACCGCTGCTCGGCGGCTGGTTCACCGACGAACTCTCCTGGCGCTGGTGCTTCTACGTCAACGTCCCCTTCGGTCTGCTCACACTCCTGGTCACCGCCCTCGTGCTGAAGCTGCCCCGTCCGCGCGGGCGTCCCCGGCTGGACGTGCCGGGCACGCTGTTGCTCGCACTCTTCTCCACCTGTCTGGTTCTGCTGACGAGTTGGGGCGGGAGCGAGTACGAGTGGGACGACCCCGTCATCCTCGGGCTGGGCGCCGGGGCGGTGCTGGGCGCCGGGCTCCTCGTCGCCGTCGAACGCCGTGCGAGCGAGCCCGTCCTCCCGCTGCGTCTGTTCAAGGACCCGGTCTTCACCATCACGGGGCTGGTCGCCGTGGCCGTCGGGATCGCCCTGTTCGGCGCCGCCAGCTACCTGCCGAGCTATCTGCAGATGGTCGACGGCGTCAGCGCCACGGAGTCCGGGCTGCTGATGCTGCCCATGATGGGCGGCGTCGTCCTGGCCTCCACCGCCTCGGGCCAGCTCATCTCCCGCACCGGGCGGTACAAGCCGTATCCCGTGCTGGGCTGCGCGCTGTCGGCCGCGGGGATGTGGCTGCTGTCCGGGCTGGGGACGGACACCGGGCGCGGTACGTACAGCGTGTGGATGGGCGTGCTCGGGCTCGGCATCGGGTTCGTGCTTCCCGTGCTCGTTCTCGCCGTGCAGAACTCCGTCCCCGTACGCGACCTGGGTGCCGCGACCAGCGCCAACAACTACTTCCGGCAGATCGGCGGAAGCGTCGGCGCCGCCGTGTTCGGCACCCTGTTCATCCACCGGCTCACCGACGCGCTCGCCCGGGAGCTGCCGCAGGCGGCGTCCGGGGTGCCCGCCCGGGAACTGCCCGACCCCGCGTCGCTGACCCCGCAGACGGTGCACGCACTGCCCGGCCCGCTGCGGGACGCCTATGTGCAGGCCTACGCGGACGCCATGCCGCGGATCTTCCTCTATCTGGTCCCGGTGCTCGTGCTCGGGCTCGTCCTCACCTTCTTCCTCAAGGAGAAACCCCTGGTGTCCGAGAACGCTCCCGTGCCCGAGGCGCGTGGCGCCGAGTCCGAACGCTCCGGCCCCGGCGGGGAGGCCGGCGGGGAGCATCACCCCACCGGTGCGGCCGGCCCCTCCGGCGACGGCGGCCCTTCCCGGCCCTCCCCGGCGGGGCGTGCGGACCCTTGGGAGGCCAGGGAGGCCAGGGACGCCAGGGGGGAGACCGCTGCCGCCTCCGCCGCCGGAGCCGCAAGGCACCGCTCCGCGGGCGTCCCCGTCCGCGGCAGCGTGCGGCACCACGACGGCAGCGGCGTGCCCCGTGCCGCGCTCACCCTCATCGACACCGGGGGCAGACAGGTCGGCCGAGGAGCGACCGGGGAGGACGGGCGGTACACGCTCAACGCGCCCGGCAATGCCTCCTGCGTCCTCATTGCCGCCGCCGGCGGTCACCAGCCGAAGGCCGTCAGCGTCACCGTGGGCGAACGCCCCGTCGAACTGGACGTCGTGCTGGGCGGTGCGGGACGGCTGGCGGGCCGCGTGCTCACCGGGGACGGACAGCCGGTGCGGGACGCGGCGGTCAGCCTCACCGACGTACGCGGCGAGGTCGTCGCCGCCACCCGCAGCAGCCGGGAGGGGAGTTACGCCATCGACGCGCTGGTGGCGGGCGAGTACACCCTCGCAGCCGCCGCGCCCGCCCACCGGCCCGCCGCGCTGCCGGTCTCCGTGCACGCCTCGCGCGAGACCCGGCAGGACATCGGACTGACGGGCGGCGCGGTGCTGCGCGGCACCGTACGGGCGGCGGGCGGACGGCCCGTCGAGGACGCACGGGTGACGCTGATGGACGCGGGAGGGAACGTCGTCGACACGGTCACCACCCGGCTGGACGGGGTCTTCCGCTTCGTGGACCTCTGCTCGGGCGAGTACACCGTCATCGCCTCGGGCTATCCGCCGGTGGCCACCGTCCTTCAGGTGGCGGGCGGCGGCCGTACCGAGCGGGATCTGCAACTGGGGCACAAGGACTGAGCGTTGCCGCACGGGCATTGACGTCCGAGCGTGTCGCTGAGCGGCCGCGGGGCGTGTTGCGGCGGGTGAATGCGCTGGTCAGCAGGTGGGAGAGGGGAACTCCAGTGGTTCAGACCACAGGAGTTATCCACAAGGGTGTCAAGGTGTTTGCGCACCGCGTAACGTTCCCGGCATGAAGATCCTCATCAGCGCCGACATGGAAGGCGCCACGGGAGTCACGTGGCCCGCGGACGTCCTGCCGGGCACGCCCCAGTGGGAGCGCTGCCGCCCGATGTTCACCTCAGACGTCAACGCCGCGGTGGAGGGCTTCTTCGAGGGCGGCGCCGCAGAGGTGCTGATCAACGAGGCGCACTGGACGATGCGCAATCTGCTGCTGGAGCAGCTGGACGACCGGGCGCAGATGCTCACGGGCCGTCACAAGTCGCTCAGCATGGTGGAGGGCGTGCAGCACGGCGACGTGGACGGCATCGCCTTCGTCGGATACCACACGGGTGCTGGCGAGGAGGGCGTGCTGGCGCACACCTATCTGGCCAACTCCATCACCGGGGTGTGGGCGGACGGCGTGCGTGCCAGCGAGGGCCTGCTCAACTCCCTGGTCGTCGCGGAGTACGGGGTGCCGGTGGTGCTGGTGACGGGCGACGACCGCACCGTGGAGGACGCCAAGGGGTACGCGCCGGAGGCGCCGGGGGTCGCCGTGAAGGACTACGTCTCGCGCTACGCCGCCGTCTGCCGCACCCCGGGGCGCACCGCCGCGGACATCAGGGCGGCGGCACGCGAGGGTGCCCGGCTGGCGGTGCGCACGCCCCCGGCGCCTGCCCAGGAGCACACGGTGGAGCTGGAGTTCGACGCCGAGCACCTGGCCGGAGCGGCTTGCGTGGTGCCCGGCGTGAACAGGACGGGTGAGCGTCGCGTGGCCTACACGTCCCCGGACATGTACGAAGGAATCCGTACGTTCAAGGCGGTCACGACCCTGGTCTCGGCAGCGGTGGAGGAGCAGTATGGCTGAGCACATCGACCAGCGTGCCCTGGACGAGGCGGTGACCTTCACCTCGGAGCTGATCCGCCTCGACACCACGAACCACGGTGGGGGCGAGGGCTCCGAGCGTGCCGCCGCCGAGTACGTGGCCGAGCGGCTCTCCGCGGTGGGCGTCGAGCCCGCCCTGCTGGAGAAGGCCCCCGGACGGACGAACGTGGTCGCACGGATCGAGGGCACGGACCCGTCCGCGGACGCGCTGCTCGTGCA
Source organism: Streptomyces sp. TAA204 (assembly GCF_000424965.1). NCBI lineage: Bacteria > Bacillati > Actinomycetota > Actinomycetes > Kitasatosporales > Streptomycetaceae > Streptomyces > Streptomyces sp. TAA204. The sequence continues at coordinate 484,897 of NZ_AUKW01000002.1, read as the reverse complement.
CGGTCACCTCGACGTGGTGCCCGCCGAGCCCGCCGACTGGAGTGTGCACCCCTTCTCGGGCGAGATCCGCGACGGGGTGGTCTGGGGCCGCGGCGCCATCGACATGAAGAACGCGGACGCGATGGTGCTCGCCCTCGTACGCGCCTGGGCACGTGCGGGTGTGCGGCCGCGCCGCGACATCGTGCTGGCCTTCACGGCGGACGAGGAGGACAGCGCGGACTACGGCTCGGGCTATCTCACCGAGCACCACGCTGAGCTGTTCGAGGGATGCACCGAAGGGATCAGCGAGTCCGGCGCCTTCACCTTCCACGCCGGGAACGGGCTGCGGCTGTACCCGGTCGCGGCCGGCGAGAGGGGCACGGCCTGGCTCAGGCTGACCGCACGCGGCAAGGCCGGACACGGCTCCAAGGTCAACCGTGCCAACGCCGTCAGCAGGCTCGCCGCGGCGGTGGCACGCATCGGGGAGCACCAGTGGCCGCAGCGGCTCACCCCGACCGTGCGCGCCGCGCTCACGGAGCTCGCGTCGGCGCACGGCCTGCCCGAACCGGACGTGGACGGGCCGGACTTCGACGCTGACAAGTTCCTCGCCGAACTCGGCCCGGCCGCCGCGCTCGTGGAGCCCACCGTGCGCAACAGCGCCAACCCGAGCGTGCTGGAGGCCGGTTACAAGGTCAACGTCATCCCGGGCAGTGCCACGGCGTTCGTCGACGGGCGGATGCTCCCCGGCGGTGAGGAGGAGTTCGACAAGACCCTCGACCGGCTCACCGGGCCGCACGTGGACTGGGAGTTCCACCACCGCGAGGTCCCCCTCCAGGCACCCGTCGGCTCACCGGCGTACGCCGCGATGCGCGAGGCGCTGGAGCACTTCGACCCGGACGCCCACGTCGTGCCCTTCTGCATGTCGGGAGGCACGGACGCCAAGCAGTTCTCACGTCTGGGCGTCGTCGGGTACGGCTTCACCCCGTTGAAGCTGCCCGAAGGCTTCGACTACCAGGCGCTCTTCCACGGCGTCGACGAGCGTGTCCCGGTGGACGCCCTGCACTTCGGCGTCCGCGTACTCGACCGCACCCTGCTCGCTCTCTAGGTTCCCGGAGGCTGACAGCACCATGGCGACCACCACCGCCCCCTACGGCAGTTGGCCGTCCCCGATCGATGCGGCACTCGTGGCCGAGCACGACGGGAGGCCGGAATACCCCGGTGCCGTCGGCGAGGAGGTGTGGTGGACCGAGCCGCGTCCCGCCGAGGGCGGGCGCCGTGCCCTGATGCGGCTGCCCGCAGGCCGTGGGGAGGGTGCGGTGCCGGTGCTGCCGCCTCCGTGGAACGTGCGCAACCGCGTCATCGAGTACGGCGGCCTGCCGTGGGCCGCCATCCCCCGGGACGGGCGCGGACCGCTGGTGGTCTTCACGCACTTCGCCGACCAGCGGCTGTACGCGTACGAGCCGGACGTGCCCGGTTCCCGGCCCAGACCGCTCACGCCCCTTTCCCCGCTGGATCCGGCCGGGCTGCGCTGGTGCGACCCGGTGGTCGTGCCGGAGGGCGCGGCGGGGCCCGAAGTGTGGTGTGTGCTGGAGGAGTTCACCGGGGACGGGCCGACCGATCTGCGCCGGCTGCTCGCGGCCGTCCCGCTGGACGGATCAGCGGCGGCCGACCGCGGCCGTGTGCGTGAACTGACCGACGGCTCCAGCCGTTTCGTGACCGGCGCGCGTATCTCCCCGGACGGCCGCCGCGTCGCCTGGCTCGCCTGGGACCATCCGGCGATGCCGTGGGACGGCACCGTGGTGAAGACCGCCGACGTCACCGCGGAGGGGGACTTCGCCGGTGTGCGCACCGTCGCGGGCGGCCCCGGGGAGTCCGTGGCGCAGGTCGAATGGGCTCCCGACGGGGGCCTGCTCCTCGCCTCCGACGAGAGCGGCTGGTGGAACCTGCAGCGTCTCGACCTCGACGCACAGCCTGCCGGCTCCGGTGCGGCAGCGGACACCGGTGCGGACACCGGTGCGGGGAAGGCCGTGGCCCTCTGCCCGCGTGAGGAGGAGTTCGCGGCCGGCCTCTGGCGCATCGGGCAGAGATGGTTCGAGCCGATGCCGAACGGCCTCATCGCCACCCTGCACGGGCGCGGCACCCTGCGGCTGGGCATCCTCGACCCGGAGACCGGCGAACTCGCCGACGCGACCGGACCCTGGACCGAGTGGGCGGGCCTGGCGGTGGCCGGCACCCGTGTCGTCGGAGTGGCCGCCGGCCCGCACAGCTCCTACGAGGTCGTCGAACTCGACACGGTCACCGGTCACTGCCTCGTCGTCGCCGCACAGCACGAGGACTTCGTCGACCCGGCCTTCTATCCCCGGCCGCAGGTGCGCACCTTCACAGGTCCGGACGGCCGAGACATCCACGCCCAGGTCTATCCGCCGCACCACCCGTCCTGCTCCGCCCCCGAAGGGGAGCTGCCGCCGTACGTGGTGTGGGCGCACGGCGGTCCCACCAGCCGTGCTCCGCTCGTGCTCGATCTGGAGATCGCCTACTTCACCTCACGCGGCATAGGCGTCGTCGAGGTCAACTACGGCGGCTCGACGGGGTACGGGCGGGAGTACCGCAACCGGCTGCGCGAGCAGTGGGGTGTCGTCGACGTCGAGGACTGCGCCGCGGTCGCACGGCAGCTCGCCGCCGAGGGCGAGGCCGACCCTGCACGGCTGGCCGTGCGCGGCGGCAGCGCCGGCGGCTGGACGAGCGCCGCATCCCTCACCTCACCTCAGACCGCAGGTCTGTACGCGTGCGGGACGATCACCTACCCCATCCTCGACCTGACGGGCTGGGCCACCGGCGAGACCCACGACTTCGAGTCGCAGTATCTGGAGTCCCTGGTCGGCCCGTTGGACCGCTTCCCGGAGCGCTACCGCGACCGGTCGCCGATACAGCGCGCGGACCGGATCGATGTGCCCTTCCTGCTCCTGCAGGGGCTGGACGATGTGATCTGCCCGCCCGTCCAGTGCGAACGCTTCCTGGAGAAGGTCGACGGGCACGCCGCCCCGCACGCCTACATCGCCTTCGAGGGGGAGGGCCACGGCTTCCGCCGCGCGGAGACCATCGTCCGCGCGGTAGAGGCCGAACTCGCCCTCTACACACAGACCTTCGGCATCACCCGCGACGACGTGCCCGTTCTGGAGACCCGATGACCGCGGCAGACGGAGCCCGCGCGCAGGCTCCGGCCCGGGCCGGGCACGGCCGGCCCGGCGGACGGCCCGTCCGGGACACGGATGACGCCGACGGCGCGGGCTCGCCGGGCCCCGCCGCCCTGACCAGGCCCCGCCGCCTCAGGCGCGGTGACCGGGTCGGCATCGTCGCCCCCAGCGGCCCCGTACCGCAGGAGCGGCTCGCCGCCGGGGTGGACGTGCTGCGGGACTGGGGGCTGGAGCCCGTCCTGGGCCCTCACGTGCTCGATCCCCACCCGAGCATGGACCACTTGGCGAGCGCGGACGAGCACCGTCTCCGCGACTTCCAGGACGCCTGGTGCGACCCGTCGCTCTCCGCCGTCGTCGCCGCGCGCGGCGGATACGGCACCCAGCGCATCCTCGACCTGCTGGACTGGGACAGGATGCGCGGCGCGGGCCCGAAGGTGTTCGTCGGCTACAGCGATCTCACCGTCCTGCACGAGGCGTTGGCGCAGCGGCTCTCGCTGGCCACCCTGCACGGGCCCATGACGGCGACGGCTTCCTTCCTCGGTGACGAAGCGACCCGGGAGCATCTGCGCCGCACGCTCTTCAGCCCGGAGAGCGTCCTGGAGATCGGCCCGGGGGAGGCGACCCGCACCCTGGTTCCGGGACGCGCACGCGGCATCACCGCCGGCGGGAACCTCTCGCTGCTGGCGGCCGAGCGTGGCACCGGGCACGCTCGCCCCTCCGCGGCCGGCTGCATCGTGCTGCTGGAGGACACAGCCCAGCAGCCCTACAGCCTGGACCGGCTGCTGACCCAGCTTCTGCGCTCGGGCTGGTTCGACGGCGTCGCCGGTGTGGTGCTCGGCTCCTGGACGGACTGCGGCAGGCCCGAGGACGTCCGGGTGGTGCTGCGCGAACGGCTGGCTCCCCTGGGCGTCCCCGTCCTCGATGAACTGGGCTTCGGCCACGGCCCGTCGACTCCGACTCTTCCCCTGGGCGTGCCGGCCGTACTGGACGCGGACGCCCGGACTCTCACCTACGACGAACCGGGACTGCTGTGACCGCCACCGAAGCATCCATCCCCGCGCTGCCGCCGGGCGAGCCCGACCCGTCCGTGGCCGACCCGCACGCCCTGCTCCGCGGCTATCTCGACCACTACCGTGAGACCCTGCTGCGGAAGCTGGACGGCCTGGCCGAGGAGGAGCTGCGCCGCAGCCGTCTGCCCTCCGGATGGACGCCGCTGGAGCTGGTGCGCCATCTGACATACGTCGAACGCCGCTGGCTGGCCTGGGGGTTCGAGGCCGAGAAGGTCCCGGACCCGTGGGGAGACCGGGGAGGGGACGACAAGTGGCGGGTGCCGGACGGAGTGACGGTGGCCGAGACCCTCGCCGCGTTCCGCGCCCAGTGCGACCGCTCCCGGGAGATCGTCCGCGAGGCGCGTCTCGACGCGCACGCCCGGCTCGGCGGGCGTTTCCCCACCGAGGAGGAAGCGCCGTCGCTGGCCTGGATCCTCTTCCATCTGCTGCAGGAGTACGCCCGCCACGTCGGCCATCTCGACGTGGCACGGGAACTGGCGGACGGCGCGGCGGGGGAGTGACGCCGGGGATTCGGCGGTGCGCCATGGGGGAGTGGGTGAACTCCCCCGGATCGGAGTCGTCTTGCCTCTCCTCTCCCGCCCCACGGCGGGAGAGGAGACCGTCAGAGTCCGGCCACGTCCGCCAGCGTTCTGACCTGGCGTATCAGCGGCAAACTCCCTGACACTTCGCCGTCCAGATCCGTGGACCACAGCAGTTGGTCGACGAGGCGTGCCACCGCCCAGGCACGCACCCGGTCCACGTCCTCACCGAGCGCGTCGGCCACCAGTGCCGTCCGCCGTGCCAGTACACGGTGCGGTGCCGGGTGGGCGAAGGGGTCGTCGATCTGCTGGATCAGCGGCCATGGATCGAATGCGGCGTCCCCGTACATGGGTTTGGCGTCGATCGCCAGCCACGGCTCGCGCCCGGCGGCCAGCAGATTGCCGGGATTGAAATCACCGTGCACGACGGTCTCCTGCCGGGCACCGGGCGGGAGTTCACGCAGCAGGGAGGCACCCCGTGCCAGTAGGCCGGTGTCCGTGCCGGCGGGCCACCGGTGCCGTGCGGCGCGTTCCTCCACCAGGTCCGCCCACTCGGCCGCGACGTCCGACAGCCGCTCCAAGCCCTCCGGAACGGCCGGTTCAGCCGACGCAGGTGTGCCCGGTGTGCCCGGTGGGACAGCTGTACCGGGTGCGCCCGCGCCCGGTCCCCCGGCTGACCCCGTGCGGCCCGCTGCCGCCGCTGCCCGCGGTGGTTCGTCCGGCACCCCCGGCGCGCCCGGCCCCTCAGCCCGCCCCGTCCGCGAACCACCGCGCCCCAGGTGCCGCCCGGCGTCCCACAGTCGCCGGAGGACGCCCGCCCCCAGCAACAGTCGTTCCTCGGCGTCGATGTCACTCGCCGCGCCCAGTTCCGTGCCCGGTTCGCAGCGCTCCAGCAGCAGTGCGTACTGCGCCGCGTCGTGCTCGTACACCCGCACCGCGCCGCGCCCCGCCCACAGCCGCAGCACCGCGCCCTCGAAACGGGCCTCGCGGTGGGGCCACGTCACCTTCAGCACGGCGCGGCTGCCGTCCCGGCGCTGGGCCGGGGCCACCCACGAGCAGCTCCCGCCGCGGTACGGCGCACCCGGCTGCAGCTCCCAGCGCGAACTCAACCCGGCCACCAGACCGGGCAGTTCGTGCAGCCAGGCGCGACCGCTCGCGGTGCGTCCCATGGCGGTCGTCACGGGGAGCCCGGGCGGGAAGAGGAGGTCGTCGGACACCTGACGTTCGTATCACCCCGGCCATTCCAGGGCCCGGGGACGCCGCCGTGCACGCTGCTGTCCGCGGAGGAGCTCTCCGCTGGTGCCGCGGTCAAGTTCCGAGCGGACCGCGACCGTCGCGCGGACCCTTGGGCGATGCCCGGCCCCGGCCCGACGGAGGTACCCGGCGTATGAGGGACGTGCGTACCGGCGTCGACGTGGCGGAACCGGCGTACCGGCGTCCACGTACCGGCGTAGGACGGGCGTACGGGCGCACGGGCGTACGGGCGCACGGGCGTACGGGCGCGCGGCACAACGAGCACGGGCGTACCCCGGCACCCGCACCGGGCGGCCTGTTCAAGCCGCCCCCCGCCGTGTTCCATGGTCATCGGGGCCCGGCAAGGCGGCGCCGCCCACGCTCACGTCCACGAAGAGGATCGAGGTAGACGTGCCGACGACCGTCAGCCACACCACCCTGACCCTGCCTCTCGCTCCCGTCGGTCCCGAGAACCCGCTGCCCGCCCTGCTTCCCCTCGACGAGACACACACCGTCGACGAAGGTGAACGGGCCGCGCTGCCCCCCGAGATGGCCCGTCAGGTCGGCTACGCCCCGCTGCGTTCCGTGCTGCCCGTCCGGCTTCTCGACGGCTACACACGTGAGCGGGCGCCAGCAGCTCTCGATGCCCTCGTCATCGAGAACGACCGGCTGCGCGCGACCGTACTTCCCTCGCTGGGCGGCCGCGTCCACGCGCTGCACCACAAGCCCACTGGGCGCGACCTGCTCTACACCAACCCCGTACTTCAGCCCGCGAACTTCGCTCTCAACGGTGCCTGGTATTCCGGCGGCATCGAGTGGAACATCGGTGCCACCGGTCACACCACGCTCTCCTGCGCACCGCTGCACGCGGCGCGCGTACCCGCCCCGGACGGCGGGGAGATGCTGCGGCTGTGGGAGTGGGAGCGGCTGCGGGACACCCCGTTCCAGGTGGATCTTTGGCTGCCCGAGGGCTCCGACTTCCTCTTCGTCGGGGCCCGTGTCCGCAATCCCCGTGACCGGACCGTGCCCGTCTACTGGTGGTCCAACATCGCGGTGCCGGAGGAGGAGCGCACCCGTGTCCTCGTACCGGCGGAGGAGACCTGGTACTTCGCCTACGAGCGCCGGCTGCGCCGCATACCGGTGCCCGAGTGGGACGGGACCGACCGCTCGTACCCGTTGCGCAGCGAGTTCCCCGCCGACTACTTCTACGAGATCCCCCCGCCGGAGAGGAAGTGGATCGCCTCGCTCGACGAGCACGGGCAGGGACTCGTGCAGACCTCCACGGACCTGCTGCGCGGGCGGAAGCTGTTCGTGTGGGGCCACGGCCCCGGTGGCCGGCGCTGGCAGCGGTGGCTGACCGAACCCGGCACGGACGGCTACGCGGAGATCCAGGCGGGCCTGGCCCGTACCCAGCTCGAACACGTCCCGCTGGAGGCGGGGCAGGAGTTCGCGTGGATGGAGGCGTACGGGCCGCTGTCGGCCGACGCGGCCACGGTGCACGGCGACGACTGGGCCGCGGCCCGCGCCCACACCGGGGCCTGTCTTGAGGAGGCGCTGCCCCGCGCGGACGTGGACGCCGCCTATGCCGCCTGGCGGCCCTGCGCCGACACCGAACCCGAAGGCGGCCTCCTGGCCACCGGCTCCGGCTGGGGCGCGCTCGAAGTGGCGCGAGCCGGGCATGTGCTGCCGGGCACCCCCTTCCCGGCGGAGACGATGGGGGAGGAACAGATGCCCTGGCGGGAACTGCTGGCCAAGGGCCGGCTGCCCGACGACGGGACGCCTTCGGGCAGCCGCACCGCCGCGCCCGGCTCCGCTCCCACGCCCGCCCCCGTGCCCTCGCTCGTCTCCGACGCCTGGCGCGACCAGCTGGAATGTGCACCCTCCGGTCCGCTCACCGACTACCACCTCGGTGTCGCGCAGTGGCACGCCGGCGACCGTGCGCAGGCCGTGCGCAGCTGGGAACGCTCGGCCGCGGCCCGGCCGACGCCCTGGGCGCTGCGGTGTCTGGCCTTCGCGGATGCCCACGAGGGACGCGTGCGTCCGGACATGGAGCGCGCAGCCGACCGCTATCTCGCCGCCATCGACGCCGCTTCGGGCTGCGGTGCCCCGGTGCTCGCGGCGCTCGTACGGGAGGCGGTGCCCGTGCTGCTCTCGGCGGACCGTGCCGAGCAGGCGCGGGAGGTGCTGGAGCGGCTGCCGTCCTCGCTGCGCGCGCGTGGCCGTTTCCAGCTGCTGCGTGCCCGGGTGCTGTCGGCCCAGGGGGAGACAGAGGCGGCTCGGGCGGTCTTCGAGAGGGGTTTCGACGTCGACGATCTGCGTGAGGGCGATGAGGTGCTGGGCGAGACCTGGGCGGCGGTCAGCGACGAGCCGCTGCCCGGTGCGTACGACTTCCGCATGCGTCCCGCCTGAGCGAGGGGACGGGGAGGTCGGGGCGCAGCCGGAGGACGGTGTGACCGTTCGGACTCCGAGCACGGAGCGCGGTGAACTCCGCGGCAGGGGCCGGTCGGAGGGCAACGGGCACAGAACGGGCCTTCCCCGCGCCTGAACAGGCCATGCCCGGCCGGCAGCGGACCCGTTCCCGCACGCCCGGGCCCTCCCGGCAGCGTGGGAGCGGGCGGATACGGGCACGATCCCGCCGGTTCCCGGCCTGGTCCATATGTTTCAGGGGCTGTACAACTCTCCACACAGGCCCGAACGGGCAGCGCCGTGACCGTTACGGAGAGGGGAGCACCGCGCATGAGTGCGGAGGAGCGTCAACGGGAGATCGTCGGGGCAGCCCGGCGCAGCGGTTCCGTCGACGTCGCCGAGCTCGCCGCCGAGCTGGGCGTGGCGAAGGAGACGGTCCGCCGTGACCTGCGCGTACTGGAGTCCCACGGTCTGGTACGGCGTACGCACGGCGGTGCCTATCCCGTCGAGAGCGCGGGTTTCGAGACGACGCTCGCCTTCCGCACCACCATGCACGTTCCGGAGAAGCGCAGGATCGCGGCCGCCGCAGTCGAACATCTCGGCGAGGCGGAGACGGTCTTCGTCGATGAGGGCTTCACCCCGCAGCTCATCGCCGAAGCCCTGCCCCGCGACCGTCAGCTGACCGTCGTCACCGCCTCCCTGGCCGCCGCGGGTGCGCTCGCCACGGCCGAGGACATCACGGTGCTGCTGCTCGGCGGACGGGTACGGGGCGGGACGCTGGCCACTGTCGACCACTGGACGACGAAGATGCTCGCCGGTTTCGTCATCGACCTGGCTTTCATCGGCGCCAACGGCATCTCGCGTGAACACGGCCTGACCACACCGGATCCCGCGGTCAGCGAGGTGAAGGCACAGGCCATGCGGGCCTCCCGCAGGCGCATCTTCGCGGGAATGCACACGAAGTTCGGGGCCGTGAGCTTCTGCAGGTTCGGTGACGTCGGCGACTTCGAGGCGATCATCACCTCCACCGGGGTGCCCGCCTCCGAGGCGCACCGGTATTCGCTGCGCGGCCCTCAAGTGATCAGGGTCTGACGGCCCGTGCACGTATCCGCACCAGTTCTGTACGTGCCCGTCCGCCGACTCCGTTCACCCCGACCCGGGCGGAACCCCCGGGTCGCCCCGCAGGCACCGGAAGTCCCACGAGCCCCAGAAGCGCCACACACATCCCGGACACCACACACACCGCAGGTTTCGCACCACCGGCCCGGCCCCCGGACCACCACACGGACATTCCGTGCCCGCTTCGCCCCCTTATGACCAGGAGACCGTTCATGCGCAGTCAGAGCCGTCACAGGACGCGCGCAGTCATTGGAGTCGTCACGGCCAATGTGCTGCTGGCCGCCTGTGCCGGGGCCGGAAGCCTCGCCACCGGCGGCGACACCATCAACGTCCTGATGGTGAACAACCCGCAGATGGTCGAGCTGCAGAAGCTCACCGCCAAGCACTTCACGAAGAAGACCGGCATCAGGGTCCGCTTCACGACGCTGCCGGAGAACGACGTCCGGGACAAGATCAGCCAGGACTTCGCCAACCAGGCCGGCCAGTACGACGTCGCCACCATCAGCAACTACGAGGCGCCCATCTACGCCAAGAACGAGTGGCTGCGCCCCCTGGACGACTACCTCAAGAAGGACGAGGACTTCGACCAGCAGGACATCCTGCCCTCCATCCGCGAGTCCCTGAAGGGCGAGGACGGCAAGACCTACGCCGAACCCTTCTACGGCGAGTCGTCCTTCCTGATGTACCGCAAGGACGTCTTCGAGAAGAAGAACCTGAAGATGCCCGAGAAGCCGACCTGGCCCGAGGTCGCCGATCTGGCGGCGAAGGCGGACGGCGCGGAGAAGGGCATGAGCGGCATCTGCCTGCGCGGCCTGCCCGGCTGGGGCGAGGTGATCGCACCGCTGACGACGGTCGTCAACACCTACGGCGGGACGTGGTTCGACAAGGACTACAAGGCCAAGCTCACCGACCCCGGCTTCACCAAGGCCACCAAGTTCTACGTCGACCTGGTGCGCAAGCACGGCCAGTCCGGCGCCACCCAGTCGGGGTTCGCCGAGTGCCTCAACAACATGACACAGGGCAAGTCGGCCATGTGGTACGACGCCACCTCCGGCGCCGGCTCCCTCGAGGCCGAGAAGTCCCCCGTGAAGGGCAAGATCGGCTACGCGCCGGCGCCGACCGTGAAGACCGACTCCGCCGGCTGGCTCTACAGCTGGGCCTGGGGCCTGCAGAAGGCGTCCCGCAACCAGGACAAGGCGTGGAAGTTCATCTCCTGGGCCTCGAGCAAGGAGTACGAGCGCCTGGTCGGCAAGGAGTTCGGCTGGGCCAACGTGCCCGCCGGCAAGCGTGCGTCCACCTACGAGATACCGGAGTACAAGGAGACCGCGGGCGCCTTCGGCGAGGTCACCCGCGAGGCGATCACCGAGGCCGACCCGCGTGACCCGGGCGTACAGCAGCGCCCCACCATCGGCATTCAGTTCGTGGACATCCCCGAGTTCTCCGACCTGGGCACCAAGGTCTCGCAGGAGATCAGCTCGGCCATCGCCGGACGGCAGTCCGTCGACGCGGCCCTGAAGAAGTCACAGAAGCTCGCCGAAGAGGTCTCCGAGGAGTACGAGGGACGAGGACGATGACCACCGCGACGACCACCCCGCCCGGCGCGCAGGCGCCGCAGACACCACCCCGCGCCCGGACCGCGCCGCCGCCCGCCAAGCTGCGCGCCTGGGTCACCCGTGCCCCGCTTCTGCCCGCCCTGGTGTTCCTGATCATCGTCACCCAACTGCCCATGGTGGCAACGCTGGTGATATCGGTCTTCGACTGGAACGCCCTCTACCCGGAGGCCCGCAGCTTCGCCGGCGTCGCCAACTACGGCGAGGTCCTGAGCGATCCGGAGCTGCGCAAGTCCGTCTTCACCACGATCCTGCTGACCGTCACCGTCGTACTCGTCAGCCTCGTGCTGGGGATGCTCCTCGCCCTGCTCCTCGACCGCCGCTTCAAGGGGCGTGCCGCGGTCCGTACGATGCTGATCGCGCCGTTCCTGCTGGTTCCCGTGGCGGCGGCGCTGCTGTGGAAGCACGTGCTCTACAACCCCGAGTACGGACTCTTCAACGGCCTGCTGAACATGGTCTTCGGTGAGGGCGCCGCCCAGCCCGACTGGGTCGCCGAGATGCCGCTCGTCGCCGTCGAGGCATCGCTGGTGTGGCAGTGGACGCCGTTCATGATGCTGATCCTGCTGGCCGGCCTGCAGAGCCGCCCGGCCGAGGCGGTAGAGGCCGCGTGGATCGACGGCGCGAGCGCCTGGCAGGTCTTCCGCTACATCACCCTGCCCCATCTGCGGCGCTATCTGGAGCTGGGCGCCCTGCTCGGCACCGTCTACATCGTGCAGCACTTCGACGCCGTCTTCACCATCACCTCCGGCGGGCTCGGCACCGCCAACCTGCCGTACACGATCTACCAGACCTTCTACCAGGGACACGAGTACGGTCTCGCCTCCGCAGCGGGTGTGCTGGTCGTCATCGGCTCCCTCATCATCGCCACCCTCGCGCTGCGAGTGGTCTCATCCCTCTTCCGCGAGGAGGTCCGTTCATGAGCGCCGGAAGCGTCTCCACGTCCGATCCGAAACCCGCCGCGATCCCGGCCTCGAAGCCCGGCACGAAGACCGCACCGAACACCGCGCCCAAGAGCGTGCGCAGGAGGAACGCCGGACTGGGCCTGGTCGCCTGGGTGGTGGGCATCCTCTTCGTGACGCCGGTGCTGTGGATGGTCCTGACGTCACTGCACTCGGAGACCGACGCCGCCAAGAACCCGCCCGCACTGGCCGTTCCGCTCACCCTCGACGGTTACCGCGAGTTCTTCGGAGCCGGCGGAGGACCCAGCCCGTGGTTCTCGCTGGCCAACTCCCTCACGGCGTCCGTCGTCTCCACCCTCTTCGTCCTGCTGCTGGCGCTGCCGGCCGCGTACGCGCTGTCCATCAGGCCGGTACGCAAGTGGACGGACGTGCTCTTCTTCTTCCTCTCCACGAAGATGCTGCCGATCGTCGCCGGACTGCTGCCGATCTACCTCTTCGCCAAGAACACCGGCCTGCTGGACAACATCTGGCTGCTCGTCATCCTCTACACCTCGATGAACCTGCCGATCGCGGTGTGGATGATGCAGTCGTTCCTCGCCGAGATACCAACCGCACTCATCGAGGCCGCGCAGATCGACGGGGCCAAGCTGCCGGTGATCCTCACCCGCGTCGTCGCCCCCATCGCCATGCCGGGCATCGCGGCGACCTCGCTGATCTGCTTCATCTTCAGCTGGAACGAGATGCTCTTCGCCCGGGTCCTCACTGGAGTGGTCGCGCAGACCGCACCGGTCTTCCTGACCGGATTCATCACCAGCCAGGGCCTGTTCCTCGCCAAGGTGTGCGCCGCGTCGCTGGTCATCTCCCTGCCGGTGCTCGCCGCAGGATTTGCCGCCCAGGACAAACTCGTCCAGGGCCTGTCTCTAGGAGCCGTGAAATGAAGGCCGCTCTCGTCGAGTCCGCCGGCAAGGTCACACTCACCACCGTGCCCGACCCCACCCCCGGACCCCGGCAGGTCGTCGTCGATGTGGCGGCGTGCGGACTGTGCGGCACCGATCTGCACATCCTCCAGGGAGAGTTCGCCCCGACGCTGCCCGTGGTGCCCGGTCACGAGTTCGCCGGCGAAGTGGTCGGTGTGGGCAGCGAGGTCACCGAAGTGGCCCTCGGCGACCGCGTCGCCGTCGACCCCTCGCTGTACTGCTACGAGTGCCGCTACTGCCGCACCGGCCACAACAACCTGTGCGAGCGCTGGGCCGCCATCGGTGTCACCACGGCAGGTGGTGCCGCGGAGTACGCCGTCGCTCCCGTCGCCAACTGCGTCAAACTCCCCGAGCACGTACGCACGCAGGACGCCGCGCTCATCGAACCGCTCTCCTGCGCGGTACGCGGCTACGACGTCCTCAAGAGCCAACTCGGCGCCCACGTCGTCATCTACGGCTCCGGCACGATGGGTCTGATGATGCTGGAGCTGGCCAAACGTACCGGCGCGGCCAGTGTCGACATGATCGACCTGAACGACGAACGGCTCGCCACCGCACGCCAGTTGGGCTGCTCGGCATCGGCGGCGACGGCCGACGAGCTGGACCGGCCGCAGGGCTGGGACCTCGTCGTCGACGCCACCGGCAACGCCGCCGCCATCCAGGACGGGCTGGGACGCGTCGCCAAGGCGGGAACATTCCTGCAGTTCGGCGTCTCCGACTACGCGACGACGGCCACCATCGAGCCGTACAAGATCTACAACCAGGAGATCACCATCACGGGCTCCATGGCCGTACTGCACAGCTACGAGCGCGCTGCCGAACTCTTCGCGGGCGGCGTGCTCGACCCGGACGTCTTCATCTCGGACCGGATGCCGCTGCAGCAGTACCCGGAAGCGATCGAGCGGTTCTCGGCCGGCAAGGGACGGAAGATCGTCGTCGTGCCCTGATCCCCCTGCGTCGGCCGGCGCACACGTCCGCCCGGCCGGCGCGTCCACCGTCCGGCACCGTCCGGCACCGCCCGAGCCGAAGGGCGCCGGGGCAGTCCCCGGCGCCCTTCGCCGCGTTCGTCCACGAACCGGCCCGGCGGGCCCGCGCCGACCGCCCGGTGCTACTGATCCGCCCCCTGGCGGTCGACGTACTCGAAGACGCTGCCGTCCGGATGCCGTGCCACCACGTTGCGTCCGATCGGGGTCTCCTTCGGCCCGGCGATGATCTGCGCCCCGACCGCGGTCAGATCGGCGACGGCCTCGTCCACGTCCTTCACGGCCAGCGTCGCCGCGATCTTCCGCAGGATGTCGAGATGTTCCGCGGGCCCGCTCATCAAGAAGAACGGCCCGACGGCCGCGACCGTGACCGGCCCTTGCTGGAAGCGCACGGCCTCCGCACTTGCGATCCGCTCGTACACCGGCACGGCGGCATCCAGATCGTCGACGCAGACGCGCAGTGAAGTCCCCAGAATGTCCATGACCTGAGCCTAGTTGGGCGACTGAGCCCACGTCACAACCGGCAGAGGATCTCCCCGTGCGGAACACTGAACCAACCGTCCTCGTCCGCGCCCCACTCCCGCCACGCCTGCGCGGCGGTGCGCAGGTCCACCTCCGTGGCGTGGCCGCCGTCCACGGCGGACCGGGCGAACGACGAGGCCAGCGTGCGCTCCGCCCACAGCTCGCTCCACCACGCCCGCTCCTGAGGCGTCGCGTAACACCAGGTGCTGGAGGACGCGGTGACCTGGGCCAGTCCCGCCTGCCGCGCCCAGGCGTGCAGCATCCGTCCCGCGTCCGGCTCACCGCCGTTGCCGCGGGCGACGCGAGAGTAGAGGCGCTGCCAGTCCGTCAGGCCGTCGGTCGGCGGATACCAGAACATGGCGCCGTAGTCGGCGTCGCGCGCCGCGACGATGCCGCCGGGCCTGCACACGCGCCGCATCTCGCGCAGCGCGGCGACGGGGTCGCCGACGTGCTGGAGAACCTGATGCGCGTGCACGACGTCGAAGGAACCGTCGGGGTGGTCGAGCGCGTGCACGTCACCCGTCGTGAACGTGACGTTCTCCAGCCCGCGCGCCTCCACCGTGGCCCGCGCCTGCTCCAGCACGCCGGGAGCGGCGTCGAGGCCGGTGATGTGGCCGTCCGGTACGAGCGCGGCGAGATCGGCGGTGATGGTGCCGGGGCCGCACCCGATGTCGAGCACGCGCATGTGCGGCTCCAGCTCGCCCAGCAGATACGCGGCTGAGTTCGCGGCGGTACGCCAGGTGTGCGAGCGCAGCACGGAGGCGTGATGCCCGTGCGTGTAGGTGGCTGTCTCGTGCGGCATGACGGCAGGGTACGCCCACGGTTCACATTCTGGGCAGATGAGTCTCGCAATATGGACCGGGTTCGCGATCGTGATGACTGCGAGCCCGCCCCCCTTTGCCGTCTTCGCCTCGTCCGGCGAAGCCGGATCACGCAACGACCCACGTTCCTGAATGAGCCCGGGAGGCGCGGCAAGGTCGTCGATGTGGGCGTACTTTCCTGCCGCCGGCAATGGGTACGTGGACGGCCGATGCGATAATTCCATCCGCGTTCACTGCTCCGTGCCGGGTCCTGATGCCGTCGGCTGACGGCATCCGTGGCGACGAAGCGCGGGGAAACGCCGACCGGGTGGTGACGATGACGTCCTCGGCGGAGTTGCGCTGCTTGCGGGCCGGGCTCCTCACCGGCCTTGACCGTGGCGCACGCGGCGGTGCGGTGGCACGCTCACGTCACCAGCGGCCGGTAGACCCGCAGCGCCTCGTGCTGCTTGTCGAGCAGCAACCGCCCCGGCGCGGGCGCCACTTCACCGTCGTAGCTCAGGTGTGTGCCCTGCGGGATGTCGGTGATCATCAGCCTGCGCAGCCTCTTCGTGCTGTGCAGCGGCGAGCGTCCCACGGTGCTGGTCAGCGCGGCGACGAACAGCCGTGAACGGGCCCAGCGGCCCGCGGAGACGAGGCGGATGTCGAGCTGCCCGTCCGCGAGGTCGTGCCGCCGCACCGGCGCCATGCCGACCCGGTAGGCGCAGTTGCCCGCGAAGAGCAGCCACAACGCCCGTTCCCTGCCGCCGAGTCCGGCCTCCACCGGCCCGCTGGTGCGCAGTACGCGCAGCGCGGCCAGTACGCCGGCGGGCCACGGTCCGATGCGGTGGGCCCAGCGTTCGCGCAGGCGGACCAGTTCGGGGTACGCCCCGAGGCTGAAGGTGTTGAGGAAGTAGCCCGGTTCGGACAGAGCGCCGCCGTCCTCGCGGGTCTCGTAGCCCGAGTGGGGAGGCTGCGGCGTGAAGCGCCCCAGGTCCACGGCGACCGCGTCGCCCACCTGTACGGCGCGGCAGGTGTCGGCGAACTCCTCGATGCCCAGGTCGTAGGCGAAGTGGTTGTGTGTGCCGCCCGGGAGTACGGCCAGCGGCACCCCGGCCCTCATGGCGCAGGTCGCGGCGGCGTTGACCGTTCCGTCGCCGCCGCTGACACCGAGGGCGCCGCCCAGTTCGGCGGCACGCTGCGCGGCCTTCTCCAGTGTGTCGCCGAGCTGCCCGGACTTCGGGTCGCAGGTGATGATCTCCGCCTCGGGCAGCATGCTGCGCACCACGCCCAGCGCGGGCGGCTCCTCCGGCTCGGTGTCCGGCTCGGTCTGCGCGTCCGGTTCCTCGGCCCGCGAGCCGGACGTGGAGTTGGCGACCAGCACCAGCCCCGCGCCCTCCGGCATCGCGGGAGCGTCGACCAGGGGACGTCCGGGGGAGGGGAGTTGGGACCGGGTCGGGGCGATGCCCCGTACCGCGAAGGCGGAGCCCACACCCAGGGCGGCGCCCACCAGTACATCGCTGGGGTAGTGAACTCCCGTGTAGACGCGGGAGAAGGCCACCGCGGCGGCGATCGGCGCCACCACCGCGCCCCAGCGCGGCGACTCCAGGGCGACGCCGGTGGCGAAGGCCGCGGCTGAGGCGGCGTGCCCGGAGGGGAAGGACGTGGTCACCGGCTGGCGGTGCAGCCGGCGGATCATCGGCACCGCGTCCAGCAGAGGACGCTGGCGCCGTACCGAGCCCTTGCCGAGGGTGTTGACCGTGGCCGAGGCGACGGCCAGCGAGGCCAGGCCACGTGCCGCGCACCTCCGTGCGCGAGGGGTGTTCGAGAGGGCGATGGCACCGGCGACCGCGAACCACAGCCGGCCGCCGTTGGCGCTCCGGCTCAGCCGGGGCAGGACCCGGTCGGGGCCGGGCCAGTCACGCTGTGCCACGAGTTCGAAGACGTTGCGGTCCGCGGCCGACCAGGCCCGCGGAGCGGGCCAGTCCCGCCAGGTGGGGCCGGTGTGCCCGGCGGTCGTCTGCCCGCCCCGCGTGAACGTCCCGGCCCCTTCGGTCGGTTGCCACCAAGCGCGCACCCGCTGGAGGGCCGTGACGCGTGCCGGACGGCGGAAGGTGCGCAGACCCTGCCCCACGCGACTGGTGAACTGTGCCATGGAGTTTTGCCTTCTCTGACCGTGATGTCGGTAAACCTTCGCCGCCCGTGACTCCGGCCGGGCCCGGTCCGCGGCTTTCCGCAGCGGTCCGCCGGATCGTACGCGCAGCCGTCCCCCGGAGCGTCGGCAGGCCCCCGCCGGGGCGGGCGGGGGCCTGCCGACCGGGCCGCCGCGGTGCGGCGGCCACGCAGGTCACGCCAGGGGCTTGCGCCCCAGTGCGGCCATCACCTCCTGCACGTTGCCGTAGGTGCCGCCCTTCTTGGGCAGTTCCCGCACGGTCTCCACCAGCCAGTCCGGTGCGTACTGGTCCATCAGCGTGCGCTTGAGCGCCTCGCGGTCCGCGGGGAAGGCGTGGCGCCCCAGGTGGCGGGCGAGATCCGAGCGCAGCGCCTCGTCCTGCGCCTCCTCGCGGCCCGCCGCCCCGGCCGGAGGCACGACGCGCTCCGTGACCTCCGGGTCGTCGTCCGCCCCGGGTTCGGCGTCGTCCCATTCCTCGGCCCGCGTGGGGTGCCCGGACTTCAGCCAGCCCTGCAGCTCCCGCTTGGCCTCCTCGTCCCGGTGGGCGCTCAGCTGGTCACTCCCGCGCTGCATGTTGTCCGCCACCGGCTCCACCTCCTTCGGGTGCTCCTTCGTAGGGCCACCGCAGCAGCGCGCCGAAGCCGCCTTCGGGCAGCCCCTCGGGCACGCCTTCGGGCACGTCGGACGCCCGTACGCACAGCACCTCCGCACCCGTGACCGCCGCCGAGCGCAGCAGAGCGTCGTCGGCGCGTGCCTCCGCCGGATCGTCGGCGCCCAGATACTGGCTCTCGGTGCGGCGCACGGCCAGCTGGTCCGGTTCGTCGCCGACCCAGACCTCGTGGTTGAGGTCGCCGCCCTCGGGACGTACCAGCAGCAGGGCGATGCGGTGCTCGCGCGCGGCCTCGACGAGCGCCGGAACGGTCTCGGCGGCGTCGATTCTGCCCTCCTCGGTGGGCGCGCGTCCGGCCTGGAAGCGCTCCAGGGCCTTCGCCGTACGCGCCCGTCCGTACTCCGCGCGTGCCTGGGCGATCTCCTCGTCCAGCAGCTCCCGGCCCCTGGCGGTGTTCGAGGCGGGGCCGTCGGGTCCGCGGTCGTCGCGTACGCCGTGTTCCGCCTTGACGGTGCGTTCTCGCAGATCGGGCGGGAGGCGGTCGTGGACGGCGTTGCGTTCGCGCGCGTCGCCTGCCAGGACCACGACCTGCGCACCGCTCTTGTCCCGGCGTTTGCGCAGTTCGTCGGCGATCTCCTCCGCGTTCTGCTCCCAGGTGTTCTCGACCGCCGTCTGGAAGTGCCGCTCCGACCAGTCGCCGCTGGGAGTGCGGTGCACCGGCCAGTCACTGCCCGTGACACGGCCCGCGGCTTGGGAGCCGAGGGAGCCCCTCAGCTCGAATTCCGCCCCGGTGCGGTCGATGTAGGCCACCAGACAGGCGGGATCGCCGTCCCCGAGTTCGAGCAGCGGTGCGAGGCGCGGCAGCGCCTGCCAGGTGGCGAGCGGCTGGCCACCGCCGGGCGGCTGGACCGTCAGTTCCGTGTCGAGCACGACCTCACCGTCCGTGGCGAAGACCGCGCGCCCCGGCGGCTGTGCCCCGCGGGGCAGTGCCACCAGGTGGTCGTAGACGGCGCGGCGAGTGGCCTCGTCCGCGCCCTGGCGCTCGAGGTGGTCGCTCACGGACCGGGCGGTCAGTTCCTGCCGTGCGGCGGCGTCCTCGGAGGCCGTGGTGGTGTCGAAGTAGACCGACGCCCAGGGGCCCCGGTGTTCGAAGAGCGGCCCGAGGAATCCGAGTTCCATTTATTCCCTCCTTGAATTGCCGAGGCCGGGTACCCGTGCGTCCGCGGGCCACACGGGGGACAGAGGAAACACGAGGGAAGGTCCGTCCCCGCCAGGAGAGGAAGTCCCATGGGAATCGATCCACGTGAGCTGAGCGACGCGGACCTGCTCAGGGAGCTGGAGACCATCCACCGCACCCGGCACGACACCCTGCTGCACGCGCCGATGGACGCGCTGTCCGCGCACAGTGTCCGGATGGCCGAACTGGAGGCCGAGTATCTGCGCCGCCATCCGGAGCGGCCGGTCACCCCCGGCCGTACGCGGGAGGGGGCGCGGGCCCGCGGCGCGTGACGGCCGCACCGGGCCGTACGGCGAGCCCACGGGCCGTACGGCGAGGCCCGGTGGGGAGCCGGCGCCCTTCGCGCAGCCCGCCGGGCCGGACGCGGCCAGGCCCGGCGGGGTGCGCGGCCTACAGGCCTTACGGCCGGTCTTGTCCTTCTTCTCCTCCGGCCCTCTCCTCCTCGCTCTCGGACGCACCGCCCTCCGGTGCTCCGGAGGAGCCCCCGGAGACCTCCGGACCCCCCTCCGTCTCCGACCCCGTCGCCCTCCCGGAGCGGTGCGGCCTGCCGCCCGGCAGGAACTCCTGCACCTTCGCCTTGATGCCCTGCTTGACCATCGCCCTGCGGGCCGGGTCGCCCTTGGTGATGGCTGCGGCCGTCGCCTCGATCTGGTCCCAGTCGGCGTGCGGCGGGATCGGCGGCACGGACGGGTCGGTCATGAACTCCACCACGGCCGGGCCCTGGGCGTTCAGCGCCTCCTGCCAGGCGTCCCGCACCTCCTCCGGCTTGTCGACGCGGATGCCCGTCATTCCCAGGGAGCGGGCGAAGGCGGCATAGGAGACGTCGGGCAGCGACTGCGAGGGCAGGAACTGCGGTGACCCTCCCATGGCACGCATCTCCCAGGTGACCTGGTTGAGGTCCCGGTTGTTCCACACCCCGATCACCAGCCGCGGATCGTCCCAGGACATGCGGTACTTGGCGAGCGTGACGAGTTCGGCCATGCCGTTCATCTGCATGGCGCCGTCACCCACCAGCGCGACGACGGGACGGCCGGGGTGGGCGAACTTGGCGCCCAGCGCGTACGGGACGGCGCAGCCCATCGTCGCCAGCGTCCCGGAGAGCGAGCCGCGCATGGTGCCGCGCATCGTCAGATGACGGGCGTACCAGTTGGTGGCCGAACCGGAGTCGGCGGTGATGATCGCGTCCTGGGGCAGCAGCGGGTCGAGGCAGTGGGCGACGTACTCGGGGTTGACCGGGTCGGCCGAGACCTCCGCGCGCCGGCGCATCACCTCCTTCCACCGGTCGACGTTCGCCGTCAGCTCCTCCTGCCACTCCAGGCCCTCGTCGTTGTGGGGGAGCCGGTCCAGCAGCCGCCGCAGCGTGGTGCGGGCATCGCCGACGAGGTTCACCTCGTAGGGGTAGCGCATCCCCACCATGTGCGGGTCGATGTCGATCTGGACGGCGCGGGCCTTGCCGTACGGCGGCAGGAACTGGCTGTAGGGCATGCTCGAACCGATGGTCAGCAGGGTGTCGCAGTCCCGCATCATCTCGTAGCTCGGCCGCGTCCCCAACAGCCCGATGGGGCCGGTGACATAGGGCAGGGTGTCCGGCAGGACGTCCATGCCGAGCAGCGCCTTGGCCACACCGGCCTGCAGCCTCTCGGCGGTCTGCTCGACCTCGGCCCGCGCCCCGCGCGCGCCCTGACCGACGAGGACGGCGACCTTCCTGCCGGCGCTCAGCACCTCCGCGGCCCGGTCGAGGGCCTCCTCGGTGGGTTCGGAGTGCCAGCCGCTGCTGCCGAGGCTGGAGGGCACCATCTTGAACGCGTGGCCGGGCGGTTCGTAGTCCAGGTCCTGCACGTCCGCCGGGACGATCACGGCCGTCGGGGCGCCGCGGGCGAGGGCGGTGCGGATGGCGCGGTCCAGCACGTTGGGCAGCTGCTCGGGGACGGTCACCGTCTCCAGGAACTCCGAGGCGACGTCCTTGAAGAGGGAGTGCAGGTCGATCTCCTGCTGGTAGGAGCCGCCCATCGCCGAGCGCGCCGTCTGCCCGACGAGGGCCACCACGGGCACGTGGTCGAGCTTGGCGTCGTAGAGCCCGTTGAGCAGATGGACGGCGCCCGGACCGGAGGTGGCGGCGCACACGCCGAGCCTGCCGGAGAACTTGGCGTAGCCCACCGCCTCGAACGCCGCCATCTCCTCGTGCCGCGCCTGCACGAAACGGGGCTCGTTCCCGGCGCGCTCCCACGCGGCGAGCAGGCCGTTGATGCCGTCGCCGGGGTAGCCGAAGACGTGCTCGACCTCCCACTCACGCAGCCTGCGCAGGATGTGGTCGGAAACCTTCTCGGACATGGACGTGTGCTCCTCTCGGCCCGGGGGGCTCCCCCGGGTTTCCGGGCTCCGGACCCGGAAACCCGCGTCGGCGCCCGGCCGTGGAGCCGGGCAGCGGACGACTGGGCGCGGGGAGAGGAATGATGAGAGCAGGGACACACCCACGAGCCGGGAAGGTGGACGTTTGCCGCACCGGTTGCAGGGCAGACAAGCCATCAAGTGCTTCGGAAAGAAGGCACATCCGCGGGAGCGAGACCTCTGAGTCCGCTCAGGGCCGTCGGCCCCCCGCATGTGTCCTCTCCCGCGGTGATTGCTCAGCGCATGACACCAAAGGGAAGAGGGCGAAGCCTGATGACTTCCGTGCGAACCCGTACGAAGCGGGCACGTCACCCGCACGATGACGCTCCCGACACCGAAGCCGATTTCCGCCGGATCATCTCACTTCCGGACGGCCCGCAGAAGGAAGAGCTGCGCCAGGAGGTCGTGAAGGCCTGGATGCCCATGGCCCAGCGCCTCGCACAGCGATTCCGCAACCGCGGCGAAGCGCTGGAGGACCTGCAGCAGGTCGCCTCACTCGGCCTGGTCAAGGCCGTCGCCCGGTACGACCCCGACCGCGGCAGCGCGTTCGAGAGCTTCGCGGTGCCGACCATCGTGGGCGAGATCAAGCGGCATTTCCGTGACCACATGTGGGGCGTCCACGTACCGCGCCGCGTCCAGGAACTGCGTAACCGGGTACGGATCAGCCACCGGGAGCTGAGCGGATCCCTGGGCGGCGGCACCCCTACCGTGGCGCAGCTCGCCGAACACAGCCGGATGTCCGAGGAGGACGTGCTGGTGGGGATGGAAGCGCTGGAGAGCTACAGCACTCTCTCCCTCGACGCCGAACTGCCCGGCGCGGATGACGGATACTCACTCTCCGACACTCTCGGGAAGCCGGAGCCCGGCTTCGACCACGTCGTCTACCGGGAGTCGGTCAAGCCGCGCCTCCAGCGGCTGCCCGAGAGGGAGCGTCACATCCTGTACCTGCGTTTCTTCTGCGACATGACGCAGAGCAGGATCGCCGATCAGCTCGGCATCTCGCAGATGCACGTCTCCCGGCTCATCAGCCGCACCTGCGACCGCATACACCAGGAGGTCGACGCCGATGCCGACCAGGAGCAGGAGGCCGAGCAGGAGAAGACGGGCTCCGTCTCCTCCTCGCTCACCGTTGCCTGACCCGCCGGGGCACACCCTGCCGGGAGGGGCACCGGCCAGGCCCTGTCCGGCGAATCTCACCGTGCACGCGGCGGATGGCCCGCACATCCGCCGCGTGCACCCACGTCCACGGCCGGCCGTCGTCGTTCGTCAGCGACGGCCCAGCGCAAGCGCGATGTGACGCGCGATGCGTCCCACGGCCGCGGCCTCCGCCAGCTCGAAGGCGGGGGTGCTGCCCGTACGGAAGAGGGTCAGCGCACCCTGTACCGGGGCGGGGCCGTCGTCGGGGGAGGAGGGTTTCCGCATCGCCCGGGACGAGGCGCGGCCGCGGCCGGCGGCCGACAGCGGCGCGCAGATCAGCGAGCCGACCTCCGCCCTCACGAGCATCGGTGCCCCCTCGTCGTCGCGGCCGAACGCGTCGGTGTCCTCCGGGCGGGCCTGAATCGTGGTCACAAGGTCGTCCACGGCCGCGTTCACCAGAGGGACGCCGCAGGGACGCTGGTCCAGGAGGGCCTTGCGCACCGTGCCTTCCGGGCCGAGCACCACCGGGCGGCGCAGCGGCTCCCCCGGCGGGCGGATGTCCACGATCACCCAGTCCGCGAATCGTTTGTGCAGGACTGCCGCGGCGTGTGCGGCGATCAGGTCCGGCTCCCGCTCCGTGACCATCAACTCGGCGGCCACGTCGTCCACGAGGTCGAGGATGCCCGTGTGCCTGGCCATCTCTCCCAGATCGGGAAGCGCCGCCGCCGCGTCCTCCGAGGGCTGCACACCGGCGACCGAGGCGCCGGCCGCGCCGTCCACGGCGGGCTGGAAGACCGCGAGGACGATGTTTCTCGGCTCCTGCGGGGGACGCAGTGACGTCAGCGTCACCCGCAGCCTCGTGGGCCCGTCGCCCGCCTCGACCGTTCCCTCGCCCCCGCCCTCGGAGTGCATCAGGCAGACCCGCAGGCTGCGCGCCCCCTCGCCCCTGGCGACGGCCGCGACCTGGGTGCGGAAGGCCGGCCGTCCCTCGTGCGTGAAGGACCCCGAGAGGGGGCGCCCGGCCGCGTATCCGGCGCGCATGCCGAAGAGCTGGGAGGCGGCGAGGTTGAGCCGTCGCACCACTCCGTCCGGGTCCATGAGCGCGACCGCGACGGGCAGCCGCTGGAACAGGGCGCGCAGCACCTGCTGTTCGTGCGACTCGTCCCGGCTGCCGCGGCGTCTGCGGTCTGCCGCCAGTTTCTCGTAGCGGGGCCACAAGACCTCCGCCGCGTGCTGCAGTTCGAAGAGGGCGGCGTCCAGGGTGGGGAGGTGGTCGCCCTCGGGGATTGCGCGTGCGGAGCGCAGTTCGTCGACGCGCCTTCGGAAACCGGCGAGCTCAGAGCCGAAGCCCTCCATCTCGGTCATGGAGTTCAATCTAGCGTGTGCCGGAAGGCGCCTCCGCGGGGTCTCCGCGCCGGTGCGGTGGCCCCGCACCGGCGGGCTGCCGAGGACGGCCGCCGTGGGGGCGGTTACCGCAGCGGGTTCCCGGGCAACCGTGCGCTCGTGGACGCACCGAAGTACGCCGACGCCGACGCGGACACCGGTCCGCACAACCTCCCGACCTTGGCGCCGCTGAAGACGGCGGACGAGCGGGGCGGTGAGATCTCAGTCAGCCGCGGCTTCACCGACCTCGCGGAACGGGCGGTGCGCGGCACCCCCGGAAGCTGCGCGGCGGCCGTCACCCTGACCGACGGCAGGGGTGGCCCCCTGGCCGACGCACCGGACCGGCCCTCGACCGCCGTCACCCACCCCGATCTCTCGGCGCTCGTGGCCGCCCAGTGGGACACGGGCGAGGGGCCGGTGCCCGAAGCTCTGAGGACGGGCACCTCGGTGATCGTCGACGATCTGCTGGCCGAGACGCGCTGGCCGGGCTACCGCGCGCTGGCGCTGCAGAGGGGACTGCGCGGGTGCGCGACCCTGCCCTTCCGGCACGAGGGCGCGGTCCTCACCGTCTCCGTCTACGCCTTCAGGCCGCACCAGCTCACCGACGTCGTCCAGGACACGGGTGCCGAACTGGCTGAACTCGCCGCGGGTGTCCTCGGCCGGGACCGCCGCTACCGTGACGCCCTCGCCGAGGTGGAACAGCTCCACCTCGCCATGAACTCGCGCCCCATGGTGGACCAGGCGTGCGGAATCGTGATGGCGGTGGAGGGCTGCACCTCCAAGGAAGCCTTCGAACTGCTGCGCACGATGTCGCAGCGCTCCAACCGCAAGCTGTCCGAGCTGGCGGAAGCCCTCGTACGCAACCGCGGACGCGGTGTCGAGGAGCAGTTGCGCAAGCTGCGCCGCACCCGGCGGCAGGGGCGCGGCTGACACGGCCGCGGAGCCTCCCGGGCGCCGTGTGGCGCTGTTCGTGTCGCCGCGCGTGACCGTCCGCACTTCTGCGAAGGTGGACGGGTCGAGCGGGTTGTCCGATCTGCGGATTGCGGCGGAGGCAGAAGCGATGGAGGGCACCGACGGATACCGGCAGGGCCGCTCCGCCACCGCCGTCGCCGCCTGCGGTTACTGGCAGCGCAAAGGGATGCACACCCAACCGGAGCAGGTCGTCGCCGCCCCCGGTGCGCCGTTGCTGCTGCTGGCCGTGTTCGCCGTGGCGGGCGGCGGTGCCGTGGTGCTGCCCCGGCCGTGCGCGCAGTGGCACACCGCGCAGGCGCGGCTGCTGGGGCGACCGCTGCACACCGTGCCCGTACCCGCCGAATGCGGCGGAGTGCCCGACCCGGTGGCGCTGCGCGAGACGGTGCGCCGTGCGCGTACGGACGGGGACGCGCCGCGTGTCCTCGTGCTGTCGGTGGCCGACGACTGCACCGGCACCGCCGTGCCCCCGGAGCTGCTGCACGAGGTGTGCGAGGCCGCCGGGGACGAGGAGTTGCTCATCGTCAGCGACGAGACCTGGCGGGACACCTCGCACGCGCCGCACGACACGGTCGTCGTCAGCCCCGCCGAGATGGTCCACGGAGGCAGGGACACCGACGCGGTGGTCGTGCTGGCCGGGCTCGGTGAGGCGCTGCTGCCGCAGGGCCCGCAGGCCGCCATCGCGCGCTTCCCCGACAGCGGACGCGGGCGCGGACTCGCCGACGCCGCCCGCGGGGTGCTGGCCGGGCTGCGCAGCGAACTGAACGGCCAGGCCGACGCCGTGGTCGCCGACGCGCTGACCGAACCGGAGCCGCTGCGCACCCGCCGTGCGACCGCCGCCCGCGCCTACGGCACCCTGCTGACCGCGCTGCAGCACGCCTTCACCGAGGCCGGGGCCCTGTGCCGTCCGCCGCACGCGGGCCGGCACATCTACGCCGATCTGGAGCCGGTACGGCCGCGGCTGACCGCGCAAGGCATCCGGGACGCGGCGGGACTGGAGGCCGAACTGGTGCGGCGGCTGGGCCCGCACGCCGTCGGCGGGCACCGCTTCGGCGACGATCCGCAGGCGCTGCGGGTACGGCTGTCGAGCGAACTGCTCACCGGTGGCTCCCGTCCGCCCGAACCGCTGGGGTCGCCGGCCGTCGGCCGGGCGCTGGACTCCGTGCGTTCCACACTGGCCGAACTGACAGCCTCCCGGGAGTGAATGTGGAACCGGACAGGACGCTGACCGGGCAGGAAGCGCGGACGCCTCTGAAGCGGCACCCGCTCGGCGCTGAGGGCGTCACCCCGGAGCAGGGCGCTTGCGCAGGCCGGGGCGCAGCCACGGCGGAGGGGCCCCCGGCTGACGAGGGCGTACGCGCGGACGGAAAGCCACACGGTGCGGGAGCTCCGCCCGGGGCCGGTACCCCGCCCGGGGCCGGGGCAGCCGTGGCCGCGGCGACGCCCGCACCGCCGCACCCGCTGGGGGCCAGGCGGTTCTGGCCGCGCTCGTTCGCGCAACGGCTCACCTCTCCGCTTCCCGGTGTGCGCGCGCTGGGCCGGGTGGCGCGCGAGCGTGCGCTGCGGCCGGCGGAGGAGTCCCTGCGCGAGATCCGGCAACTGCCGTACGAGCCGGGCCCGTTGCCCGCGGCCGACGCCGGGACCGTCGCCGTCACCTGGGCGGGGCACGCCAGTTGGGTCGTGCGCATCGGAGGGCTGACGGTGCTCACCGATCCCGTCTGGTCCCGGCGCATCCTGGCGACGCCGCCGCGCGTCACCCCGGTCGGCGTCGCCTGGTCCGATCTGCCACCGGTCGACGCCGTGGTCATCTCCCACAACCACTACGACCATCTCGACGCCCCCACCGTCTCCCGCCTCCCGCGCGGCACCCCCGTGTTCGTACCGGCCGGACTGGCCCGCTGGTTCCGCAGACGCGGCTTCACGTGCGTGACCGAGCTGGACTGGTGGGAGGCCGCGGAGCTGCCGGCAGCGCACGGGGACCGCGTCCGCTTCGATTTCGTGCCCGCCCACCACTGGTCCCGGCGGACGCTCACGGACACCTGCCGTTCCCTGTGGGGTGGCTGGGTGCTGACCGCACCGGACGGCCGGCGCGTCTACTTCGCCGGCGACTCCGGTTACGGGCACTGGTTCGCCGAGATCGGCCGCCGTCTGCCCGGTATCGATCTGGCCCTGCTGCCCGTCGGCGCCTATGAGCCCCGCTGGATGCTCACACCGGTCCACACCTGTCCCGAGGAGGCCGTCCAGGCGTGCGCGGACGTGGGGGCCCGTGCGATGGCGCCGATGCACTGGGCCACGTTCCTGCTGTCCGCCGAACCGCCGCTCGCGCCGCTGCGCCGCGTACGTGCGGCGTGGGCCGAGGCAGGGCGGCCGCGCGCCGACCTGTGGGACCTGCCCGTGGGGGCCTCGCGCGTGCTGGAGTGAGGGCCCGCGGACCGTCCGTGCCGCCGTGCACCCCGTCAGCCCGTCTCTCCCCGCCTTCGCAGCCGCCGCCACATGCGGGGCACCGCGCTGACGGCCAGGGTCAGGGCGACCGCCGCCGCCACGCCCTCCCACGGCTCGGGGAAGAGGGAGCCGCCCAGGATGCCGATGAGCCCGTAGGTCACGGCCCAGGTGAGACAGGCCGGCAGGCTGCCGCGCACGAAGTCGCGGAGGGGCATCCGGTTGAGGAGGCACGCCAGCATGACGGGTATGCGTCCCGCGGGTATCAGCCGGGAGAGGACCAGGACGGCGACTCCGTGTTCGACGAGCCTGTCGCGGGCCTGGGCGAGCCGCTCCGGGGCGGAGTGCTCGCGCAGCCGCCGCAGCCAGCGCGAACCCTTATTCGAATCGACGCCGCGCCGGCCGAGCCAGTAGAGCGTGATGTCGCCGAGGAAGGCCGCGCCCGCCGCAACGGCGAAGACGGCCGCCAGTGACGGCGCCGGGGCGCTGTGGTGCAGAGCGACCACACTGGCGCCGCTGACGAGAGCACCCGTCGGTACGACGGGGACGAGCGAACCCACCACCACGAGCAGGAACAGCGACGGATAGGTGACCGCCTCCTGCGTGGACTCCGGCGGCACCGCCGCACCGAGCCCGGCGGCAAGGCCCGGGCCCTCCTCCAGGGCCGCCATCGCGGAGGGGAGGGTCACCGGACCACCTCCAGCGCTCTGCTCTCGCCGTGTGCGAGGCGGTGCACGTCCACCGCGGGCGCCAGCCTTCCCGCCTTGCGTGCGAACTCGTCACCCGGGGCGTGGAATTCGTGCGGGCGCACCGCGTCCATCCCGATCGGCCAGTACGTGCCGTAGTGCACCGGCACCGCGTGGCGCGGCCGCAGCCGCACCAGCGCCTGCGCGGCACGCTCCGCGTCCAGATGTTCGCTGCCCAGCCAGGGCCCCCAGCCGCCCACGGGCAGCAGTGCCACATCGACCGGTCCGACGGCTTCCGCCATGTCCTCGAAGAGGCCGGTGTCGCCGGCGAAGTACGTACGGGCCTCGCCCTGGACGACGTAGCCGAGCGCGGGCGCGTGATGCCGTCCGCAGGGCATGCGCCGGCCGTCGTGGGAGGCGGGCACCGCGTGCACCCGCACCGGCCCGGCTCCCTGCGGCCCGCCGGCGGCGGCCGCCGTGAGCGACTCACCGGGCGAGACCTCCTCCAGACGCAGCAGCCCCGCCAGCCGCCGGAGCCGGGGCAGAGCCCGCAGGGCGCCGCGCGGGACGACGACGCGCGTGCCGGGCGGCAGCCGGGCGAGCGAACCCAGGTGCAGATGGTCGGCGTGCAGATGGGAGATGAGCACCACATCGGCCACCGCGGCCCCCGGGGGCGGCAGTTCACCGCGCCGTCTGCGCAGGTGCGCCATGCGGCGCACCAGCAGCGGGTCCGTCAGGACCGTCACCCCGGAATCGCGGACCGTGGCGGTGGCATGCCCCCACCACGTCACTTCCACCGGCACCCGTGCACCTCCCGCGCGCGAGCGGACCGGGCAGGCCGCCGGCCGCGCCTCCGAGCGTATGCCCAGGGGGACGTGGCGGGGCATCCGAGGCGTCACCGGCTCCGCACACTGTGAAAAAGTGGAGAATATCCCGCGCGCGGGGCGGGTTGTCGTGTTGGTGGGAACGTACGGGGCCGAGGAGGAAGCATGCGGCTGAGGTGGTCGCCTCCGGTTCCGCCGGGGGCGTGGCCGCCGCGCTGGAGGAGCGCCGGCGCCGCCACGTTCCGTGTGCTCGCGGTGTGGGCGGTCAGCACCCTCACCATGCTGCTGCTCGCGGGGCTCCTTCCGGACTTCCGGCTCCAGTCCTCCGACGGCGACAGCGCCACGCTGATCGGCACCACCGCGGCCATAGGAGCGGGCGTGTTCGGTCTGCTCGGTGCCCTGGTGTGGCCCGTGCTGGTACGGGCGCTGCTGCTGGTGCCCGCACTCGTGCTGGGCCTGCTGGTCTTCTTCCTCAACGGCTCGCTGCTGTGGCTCGCGCTCTCCCTGGTTCCCTACGGGAGCGGTTCGGCCGACCCCGGTACGGCCGTCGTCGTCGCCGCGGTGATGTCCGCGGCGTCGTCGGCGACCAGTACGGCACTGGCCGTACGGGACGACGGCGCCTACCGCCGCCGCCTCGCCCGTCTCGCGGACCGCAGGCGGCGCCGGGAGGGTGCCGAGGGCAGGCTGCCGGGCACCCCCGGCACGGTCTTCGTCCAACTCGACGGCGTCGGCCACGACATGCTGCGCGAGGCCGTGACCGCGGACGGTCTCTCGCCGCCGCTGATGCCGGCGCTCGCCGCGATGCACGGCACGACGCACCGGCTGACCCGGTGGCGCACCGACCTCTCGTCCCAGACGGGCGCCAGCCAGCTCGGCATCCTGCACGGCACCAACAGGGACGTGCCCGCGTTCCGCTGGTACGAGAAGGACCGCGGCGAGGTCCTCATCAGCAACCGCCCCAGCGGTGCCGCCGAACTCCAGCGCCGCGCCGTCGCGGCCACCGGCCGTCCGGGCCTGCTCGCCAAGGACGGCGCCAGCCGCGGCAACCTCTTCAGCGGCGGCGCCGGACAGGTCGCGCTCGTGCTGTCCGTCGCCGCGCGCAGAGGCCGGGAGAACCGCTCCCGCGCGGGCTACTTCGCCTACTTCTCCGATCCCGCCAACGCCACCCGCACCGCGGTCTCCTTCGTGGCGGAGGCCGTGCGCGAGCTCTTCCAGTCCACCCGGGCCCGGCTGCGGGGCGAGCGGCCCCGCGTACCGCGCGGCGGGCTCTATCCCCTCATCCGTGCGTTCGCGACTGTGGTGCAGCGGGACGTGGTCGTCGCGGCCGTGCTCGGCGACATCTTCAGCGGCCGTACCGCCGTCTACGCCGACCTGGTGGCCTACGACGAGGTGGCGCACCACTCCGGTCCCCGAAGCCGCGACGCCCGGCAGGTGCTGCGCCGCCTCGACCGTTCCGTCGCGCTGATCGTCAAGGCGGCCCAGCGCGCGCCCCGTCCGTACCGCGTCGTGCTGTTGTCGGACCACGGGCAGAGCCACGGGGAGACCTTCCGCGCCGCCTACGGGCTGACGCTGGAGGACCTGGTACGGGCCGGCTGCGGGAGGCCCGTCTCGCGGCGCGTGGGGCGTACGCCCAGCGGCGCGGAGGCGCGGGAGGCGGCGCGGGCGGCGCTGCAGGGGCCGGTGCGGGCCGCTCTGCACAGGCCGGAGGAGCCCGCTCAGGAGGAGGAGCGGAGCCCGTCCGCGCGCGAGGAGCCTCTCGTGCTCGCCTCCGGCAACCTCGGACTCGTCTCCTTCCCGGACGTGCCGGGCCAGATGTCGGTGGAGCAGGTGGACAAGCGGTATCCCGCGCTGCTGCGCACACTCGCCGACCACCCCGGCATCGGCTTCCTGCTGGTGCGCAGCGAGGATCTGGGCCCGGTGGTGCTCGGCGCGGGCGGGTGCGCGCACCGGCTGGAGACGGGTGAGATCACCGGTGGGCGCGACCCGCTCGAACCCTTCGGCCCGGGGGCGGCCGAGGCCGTGCGCCGTACGGCGGGGTTCCGGCACGTCCCGGACATCATGGTCAACTCGGTGGTCGAGCCGGAGTCCGGCGCCGTCCACGCCTTCGAGGAGCAGATCGGCTCGCACGGAGGGCTGGGCGGGGAGCAGAGCGACGCCTTCCTGCTCTCCCCCCTCGAACTGTCCGCACCCGCCGGGGACGGTGAGGAGGTGGCCGGTGCGGAGCGCGTGCATCAGGTGCTGCGCCGCTGGCTGGAGGAGTCGGCCGCCTGCCGGGTGCCGGCACCGGGGCCGGGCGGCTCCACGCGTGCGGACCGGGCGGACGATCTGCCCGCGCCTCACCCGGCCTGACGGGCGGGAGCGGGAACGTCGGGGCCCGCCCGGTCGCGGGCCTCGGGTCCGACGTTTCCGCTGTCCGCGGCGTCCTGTCCCTCAGGCCCGTCCCGCCTCTCCCTCCCGGCCCTCACGGAGGGGGACGCCCACCTCACGCAGGTGGCGCAGCGCCTCGCGCCAGGAGGTGACCAGTCCCGTCTCGTGGTAGCTGATGCCCAGTTCGGCGCAGTACTCGCGGACGATGGGCCGGGCGCGGCGCAGATGCGGTGAGGGCATGCTCGGGAAGAGGTGATGCTCGATCTGGTAGTTGAGCCCGCCCAGCGCGATGTCGGTGAGCCGTCCGCCCCGTACGTTGCGCGAGGTGAGCACCTGGCGGCGCAGGAAGTCGGGCCGGTCCCCGGCGGTGAGCACCGGCATGCCCTTGTGGTTCGGGGCGAAGATCGATCCCAGGTAGACGCCGAAGACGGCCTGGTGGAGGAAGAGGAAGACCACTGCCATGAGGGGCGGCAGGACGAGGAAGAGCGCCGCGAGATAGCCGCCCAGATGTGCGAAGAGCAGCGCCCCCTCCAGCATCCGCCTCTTCATGTGCGGTTCGCGCAGCGCCCGTACGCTCGAGACGTGGAGGTTGAAGCCCTCCAGCGTCAGCAGCGGGAAGAACAGTCCGGCCTGGTGACGTCCGACGAAGCGGGGCAGCCCCCTCGCGGCGCGCGCCTGGTCCTGGGACCAGACCAGGATGTCGGGCCTGACGTCGGGGTCGAGTTCCTCGTGGTTGGGGTTGGCGTGGTGCCGGGTGTGCTTGTTCATCCACCACCCGTAGGACATGCCGATGCCGAGGTTGCCGACGAGGCGGCCGGCCGTCTCGCCTGCACGGCGCGTGCTGAAGACCTGCCGGTGGGCGATGTCGTGCGCGGCGAGCGCGAGCTGCCCGAAGACCAGGCCCATCCAGACGGCCACCGCGATCTGCCACCAGCTCTCGCCGAGCGTGAGGAACGCCGACCAGCCGGCCGCGAGGGAGAGAGAGACGAGCGTCAGCCGGAGCACGTAGTATCCGGGCCGCCGGCGCATCAGGCCTGCCTCCTCGATTCGCCGTGTCAGCCGGGCGAAGTCGCTGCCCCGGGAGGGCCGTGCGGTGCCGGTGAGGGGGGCCGGGGCGGGTAGGTCGGGTGCTGTTGTCATATCTCCAGCCTGTCGAAGGGCTGCAGGTGGTGCGAGCCGTGCAGCACGCCGGGCCACCCGGGGGCTGTCCCCCCGCGGGGGTGGCGCTGGGTACACCCCCTGCGTGCCGTCATGCGTTCCGCCCTGTTTGCCTGCCTCGCGCGTCAGAAGTCCTGGGCCGACTCGTGCGCGTAGTGGCCCGTGGCGTGCAGCCGCTGCAGATGCATGTGACGGGCCAGCCGGATCACGGGCCTGACCAGCAGTTCCACACTGCCGAAGACGAAGCACCAGGTGCCGGGCGCCTGCCAGCGCTCGGAGAAGAACATGACGCTGCCGACCAGGAACCACAGGGCGATGAGGATGTCGTTGACGATGGACGCCAGTTCGTAGCGCTGCCGCATCGCCGCTTCGTACCGGCCCGGACGGTGGGCAGGTGACCGGTGGCTCCCGTCCCGGGGGCTGTGATGCGTCACGTGCGTCCTCCTGGCTGGCTCGTCTCGTACGGTCCACGGCCGGCGGCACGGGCGCCGGAGGGGTGACCGGGTCACCCGGGTGCGTTCCTGCGGCGCGCGGCATGCGACGCGGCGCTGTCACGCACGGCGCCTTTCGGTGCCGTTCCGTTCAGCCGCCGTGGGTCCATCGCAGCAGCCGGTGCTCCGTCCAGGTGTTGATGACACGCTCGGCGGGCACGCCGCACTCGGCCGCCCGCAGACAGCCGTTCATCTGCCAGTCGAGCTGGCCGGGGGCGTGCGCGTCGGTGTCGACGGAGAAGAAGACCCCCGCCTCGACGGCCTGCCGCAGCAGACGGCGCGGCGGGTCGAGCCGCTCCGGGCGGCAGTTGATCTCCACGGCGGTGTCCGACTCGGCGCACGCGGCGAAGACCTCCTCCGCGTCGAACTCCGACTCGGGCCGGCTGGAGAGCAGCCTGCCCGTGCAGTGACCCAGCACGTCCACCAGCGGGTTCCGCACCGCCGCGACCATACGGCGCGTCATCTCCGCCCGGGGCATCCTCAGCTTGGAGTGCACGGACGCCACCACCACGTCCAGGCCGCCCAGCAGCTCCTCCTCCTGGTCGAGGGTTCCGTCCAGGAGGATGTCGCACTCGATGCCGGTCAGCAGCCGGAACGGGGCGACCGCCTCGTTCACCTCGGCCACCACCTCCAGCTGTGCGCGCAGCCGTTCCGGGGAGAGCCCCCGTGCGACCGTCAGCCGCGGCGAGTGGTCCGTCAGCACCGCCCACTCGTGCCCCAGCCCGGCGGCCGCACGGGCCATCACCTCGATGGGGCTGCCGCCGTCGGACCAGTCCGAGTGGAGATGGCAGTCACCGCGCAGCGCTTCCCGCAGCCGTTGCGCCTCCCGGGCGTGCGGCAGCGCCCGCTCCTGTTCGGCCCGGTGCTCCTCGTCCGTCTCCAGCTTCGCCAGGTAGCCCGGGACCTCGCCGCGCAGCGCCTCCCGCACCGCCTGCGCGGTCTTCGGCCCGACCCCCTTCAGCGACTCCAGCGAGCCGCCGGACGCACGCTGTTCCACCTCTTGTGCCGGCAGCCCGCGCAGCACCTCGGCCGCGGTACGGAAGGCCCGCACCCGGTACGTCGGAGCCTGCCCGCGCTCCAGCAGGAACGCGATCCTCTCGAGGGCCTCGAGCGGGTCCACCGGCTGCCTCCTCACACCACGCCTCACGCCTCACGGCGCTGCTGCCGCACCGCCGCCGCGCACGTACTGCCTCTACGGTGGCGCAATGCCGCCGCCGGTGCGCGCCGGAGAGGGCGCCGAGGGCGGGGAGAGCCACACCGTCGTGTCGGCGGGCAGCTCACCGTGCGGTACGGGGCCACTGGCCAGGAGTGTCGTCGCGCCCTCGGGAAGGGGCAGCGGCGCGGGGCCGAAGTTGACCACGCAGCGCAGTCCGGCACCGCGGTCGAAGGCGAGGCTGCTGCCGCCGGGCGGTGTGAGCAGCCGGAGCGCTCCGGCCGCGGGCGGGTGGCCCCGGCGGATGCGCAGCGCCGCGCGGTACAGGTTCAGGGTGGAGTCCGGATCGCCGCGCTGCGCCTGTGCGGTGAGAGTCCGCCAGTTCTCCGGCTGGGGGAACCAGCACTCCGACGGGGCGGCCGTGGAGAAACCGTAGGGCGGATGCTCCCCGGACCAGGGCAGCGGTACGCGGCAGCCGTCCCGCCCGCCGCCTCCCGTTCTGCTCGCCGCCGGGTCGCGCAGCCGCTCCGGGGGCAGATCGGCCTGGGGCAGTCCCAGCTCCTCGCCCTGGTAGACGTACGCCGCGCCGGGCAGCGCCAGCATCAGCAGCGCCGCGGCACGCGCCCGCCGCGCCCCGCGGCGGCCGCCGCCGAAGCGGGTGACGGGCCGCACCGAGTCGTGACTGGAGAGCACCCAGGTGACGGGCGCGCCCACGGGCCGGGCCGCACGTGCGGAGTCCTCGATGACGCGGTGCAGCGCCGCCTGGTCCCAGCCGCACTCCAGGAAGGCGAAGTTGAAGGTCTGCTGCATCTCGTCCGGGCGTACGTAGCGGGCCAGGCGCCCGGGGTCGAAGACCGCGGCCTCGGCCACCAGTATCCGCTCGGTGGGCGGGGCGGACCCGGGCGGCCCGGGCGGATGCGCGTCCAGCAGGGCACGCCAGCGGCGGTAGAGGGGGTGCAGCTCCTCCTGGTCGTAGTAGGGCATCAGATGGTTGCGGCAGGGGTCCTCGTGCTGCCCGTCCCCGGCGTCGGGCAGGCCGGGGGCCTTGAACAGGGCGTGGGCGACATCGACGCGGAAGCCGTCCACGCCGTGGTCCAGCCACCACCTGATGACGCGTTCGAACTCGGCGGGCACCCGGGGGTCGCGCCAGTTCAGGTCCGGCTGTTCGGGCGCGTGCAGGTGCAGATACCACTCGCCGTCGTCCGTACGGGTCCAGGCGGGGCCGCCGAAGGCGGAGCGCCAGTCGTTGGGCGGTTCGTCGCCGGACGGGCCGCGCCCCGGCCGGAAGATGTAGCGGCCGCGGGCCGGGGCGCCGGCGGGGGCGGCGAGCGCCTCGCGGAACCAGGGGTGTTCGTGCGAGGTGTGGTTGGGGACGAGGTCGACGAGCACGCGCAGGCCCAGCGCGTGGGCCTGCGCGGTGAGACCGTCCAGGTCCGCGACCGTACCGGCGTCCGGTGCGACGGCGGTGTGGTCGGTGATGTCGTATCCGGCGTCGGCGAGCGGCGAGGGGCAGAAGGGCGTGAGCCAGACGGCGTCCACGCCGAGGTCGCGCAGGTGGTGCAGGCGCCGGGTCGCGCCGCGAAGGTCGCCGACCCCGTCACCGTCGGAGTCGGCGAACGCGCGGGGGTGGATCTCGTAGCAGACGGCGTCGTGCCACCAGCCGTGCCGGCCGCTCATCCGGTCCGTTCCAGGCGGGCGACGCCGATGTGCGCGTCCGCCATGCCGTAGAAGACGTACCTGACGCCTTCGATCTCCTCGATCGCCGTGGGGAAGACGACGTTGGGGACGGTGCCGGCGCGTTCCTCCTCCGTCTCCGGCTCCATCAAAGGCTCCGAGGAGCGGGCGAGCACCCTCGCCGGGTCCGCCGGGTCGAGGATCATCGCGCCCGCCGCGTAGCTGACCCGCTGATTGGGCACGAAGGGGTCCTCGATGCTGCCGGAGACGCCGTGGTGGATCAGCAGCCAGCCCTCCTCGACCTGGACCGGG
Source organism: Streptomyces sp. TAA204 (assembly GCF_000424965.1). Classification (NCBI taxonomy): domain Bacteria; kingdom Bacillati; phylum Actinomycetota; class Actinomycetes; order Kitasatosporales; family Streptomycetaceae; genus Streptomyces; species Streptomyces sp. TAA204. Next base: position 448,589 of record NZ_AUKW01000002.1, on the reverse strand, counting down.
GCGGGCCCCGCGCCGATCTTCAGGCTCTCCCAGGGGTGTTCGGGCATCGCGACGAGCCGGTGGTCGCGCGGCCTGGTCAGTGCGGTGATGTCGCGCTCGGCCTCGGCGGCGGGCACGTAGGAGATCCAGATGCCGGGGCGTTCGTCGTCGACGCCGGCCGGCAGGTGCACGCCCTCACCGGGGCGGAACCAGCCCAGGTCCCACATGGGCCGGTGCAGCATCGCGTACGCGGGCTGGCCGTCGGGGCCCGGCACGGGGACGGGGAAGTGCACGACGTCCTTGTTGGGGAAGAGGTTGAGGTCGGTGTCCAGGTCGTGCCGGTAGGCGAACTGGAGAGGGCCCAGCCGCCGCCACTCCCGCAGATCCGTGGATACGGCGAGCGCCGGCTTCGGGCCGAGGGGGCCGTAGGCCACGTACGACATGACGTACCGCCCCAGGCCCGGAATCCAGGTCACCCGGGGGTCCTCGACGCCGGCGTTGTTCTTGCCGCGTTCCCATCCGGCGTCCGGTGCGAGGACCACGCCGCGCCGGGTGACGCCGGTGGGTACGCCCCCGCTCAGGGTCACCTCGGCGAGTCCGACGCGGGAGACGTTGCCCTCGGCCACGAGGCGCGGCAGGAGATGCAGGGTGCCGTCCCCGGTGCGTCCTGACGCGGGGTTGAGCACCCCCTCGGCCTCCAGCGGGTCCCCCGGGGAGGGCGACATGACGACGCCTTCCCGCACGAGCCGGTAGGGGATGCCGGTGGGGTCGGTGTGTGCGGTGCGGTCGTGCACGGTGTGATCAGCCCTTTATTCCGGAGTCGACGCTGGTCTGGGTGAAGTGGCGCTGGAAGAGGAGGAAGAGCGCGACGGCGGGAACGGCCAGCACGCAGGCACCGGCCATGACCGCGCCCGTCGGGTTCTCCACGGTGCCGCGCAGGTTGTTCATGAAGCCCGCCAGGGAGACGGCGAGCGGCTGCATGCCGGTGTCCTTGGTCACCAGGAAGGGCCACAGGAACTCGTTCCACGGGCCGATGAAGGTCAGCAGGGTGCCGGTGAGCAGGGCGGGACGGGCGAGGGGCAGGGCCACGCGCCACAGGACGCGCAGTTCGCCCGCGCCGTCGATCCGCGCGGCCTCGAAGAGTTCGGAGGGAAGCTGGAGGAAGAACTGGCGGAAGAGGAAGACGGCCGTCGAGTTGATCGCGAAGGGCAGGATCATCCCCAGATAGCTGTCGCCCAGTCCGTAGTCCCGCACGACCAGCACGTACAGCGGCAGCATCAGCAGCTGGAACGGCACCGTCTGGACGAGCAGCAGGGTCGCGAAGAGGGTGCCGCGTCCGCGGAAGTGAAGCCGGGCGAGGCCGTATCCGGCCAGTACGCCCAGCACAAGAGTGCACAGCAGCACACCCATCGTGAAGACGCCGGAGTTGACCAGCGAAGTGCCCAGCGAGACCGCGCCGTTGACGGCTTCGTAGTTCTGCGTCCCGCTGCTGCCGGGACGTGGGACCACCGAGCCGATCTCGCCCGTGGTCGTCTTCTGCAGCGACTCGCCGAACATGTAGAGAAAGGGGAAGAGGAAGACGACGGCTCCCGCCAGGAGCACCGCCATGTGGAGCGAACGTCCCCGGCTGCTGTTCACGGCTCAGCCCTCCTTCTTCTCGGTGAACCGGCGGGCGATGAGGGAGAGCGTCACCACGAGGACGACCAGGATGACGCCGAGCGCCGCGGCGAAGTCCGGATGCGCCTGCTCGATGCCCTTCTGGTAGAGGATCAGTACCGGCGAGGCCGAGGCGTGGTCGGGCCCGCCGCCACCGGTGAGCAGATACGGCTCGCTGAAGAGGTTGGAGCCGGTGATGATGGCGAAGACCGTGACGAGGGTGGTGGCGTGGCGTACGCCCGGCACCGTGACCGTCAGGAAGGTGCGCACCCGGCCGGCGCCGTCGACGGCTGCCGACTCGTACAGCTCACCCGGCACGCTCTGCAGCGCGGCCAGGTAGAGCATGACGAAGAACCCCAGCCCCTTCCAGGTGACGAAGACCGCCACCACCGGCATCGCCAGCGCCGGGTTGACCAGCCACGAGGGGTCGGGGGCGAGGCCGCCCAGCAGGTTGTTGACCAGCCCGTCGGTGCCGAACAGGTACGCCCACACCGCCACCAGGGCCACGCTGGCGGTGACGTACGGCACGTAGTAGGCGGCGCGGAAGAAGGAGCGCAGCGGCAGCTTCGCGTTGAGCGCCGACGCCAGCACCAGGGAGAGCACCACCGTGAGCGGCACGTTGATGACCAGGAAGATCCCGATGTTGAGGAAGGATCTGAGCACCACCGGATCGGTGAGAACGTCCCGGTAGTTGCTCAGCCCGACCCACGGCGCGTCCACGTCCGTGCCCGGTGCCGTGAAGTAGAACCGGTGGAAGGACATCCACACCGTGTAGCCCAGCGGCACGGCGAAGACCACGAGCAGGAACAGCGCGTAGGGGGAGACGAACAGGGCGCCCAGCGGCGGCCTGCGCAGCCGTGGTCCGCTGCCCGCGGTGCGCGATATGAGGGGGAGGCTCATCGGGGGACCTCAGTACTCGTCGAGGATCTCGGAGATGTCGCGGGAGGCGTCGCGCAGAGCGGTGCCGGGCGTCTGGCGGCCGAAGACGACAGACGTGGTCCAGGCGTCCCGCAGGGCCTGCCACAGGTCGATGGAGCCGGCGACACCCGGCACCTCGACGGTGCGTTCGGCCTGTTCGGCGTACGCGGTGTAGCCGGGGTTCTTCGCGAACCAGTCCCCGTAGGCGGCCGTCAGGCCGGGACGCATCGGCATCTGGCCGGTGGCTTCGAGGAATTCGCCGTCCTGCTTCTTCGACGTGGCGAACTTCAGCACGTCCCAGGCGGTGGCGCGGTTCTCGCAGGCGCTGAACATCGACACGGACTTCTCGTCGGAGAAGGTGCTGGTCTTCTCCAGCGGCCTGCCCTTCGACGTCGGTACCGGAACGACGCCCCAGTCGATGCTGTCCTTGTACGCGGCGACGGCCCACGGCCCGGCGATCGTCATGGCGGTCTTGCCGGCGGCCATCGCGTCGCCCGGGAACACCTCGCGGGGCGCCAGCTTCTCGTCGTAGAGCGTGCGCCAGAATTCCGCGACGCGGCGCCCGGCGGGGGTGTCGACCCTCGGCCTGCCGTCCTCGACGAGCTGCCTGCCGCCGCTCTCCGCGATGAAGGTCGGGTAGAAGTCGAACCAGGACTGGAAGAACTCGGAGCCGGGCGAGGGCCAGATCGCCGAGTCGGCCGCGCCGCTGCGCACGATCCTGCGTGAACTGTTCAGGAAGTCCTCGTAGTTCGACAGCTTCGGGTGCTCCGGGTCGAGCCCGGCCTTCTCGAAGAGCTTCTTGTTGTAGAGGATCATCACCGGATTGCTCTTCCAGGGCAGTTGGTAGAACCTGCCGTCCTCGAAGCGGTACTGGTCGGCGCGTTCGCCCGTACGGGAGGTGATGTAGTGCTCGGCGCCGGGGAAGTCGTCGAGCGGGACCAGACCGGCCTGCTTCTGGAACTGCGGCACCGAGGCGGGCGAGGTGTTGAAGACGAGGCACGCGCTGTTGCCCGCGATGATCGACGCGCTCAGCGCCTCCTCGGAGCTCTTGCCGGCGGGTATCTGCTGGGCGGTGATCCGCTGCCCGGGATGGGCCTCGTTCCACTCGGCCACCATCTTCTCGCCCCAGGCGACCTCCTGGGCGTTGTTCGACAGCCACACGGTGATGGGCCCCCGTGCCGAGGCCGCCTCCGCGCTGTCCGGCACCGTACGGGCGCAGCCCGCGCTCACGCCGCACAGCGCGAGGACGAGCAGCGCCGCTCCCGTCTTCCTCAGCAAGACTCTCTCCGTACTGTCGGTCCGGCGGTGGTGCCCGTGCTCCCGCCAGGGCCGCCGCAGGGGGCGGGGCCCATGGAGGCGCGCGGCAGCAGCTCGGCCGGTGCGAGCTCGACATCGTCGGCGCGCCCGGCGGCGATGACCTCGTCCAGCGCGCGGGCCGCTGCCGCGCCCCAGCCCGGTGCGTCCGCGCGGGCGGAGGCCAGGGGCGGGTGGGTGTAGGCCGCGAGCGGGGTGTCGTCGTAGCCGACGACGGAGAGCTCCTCCGGTACGGCCAGGCCCAGTTGGTGGGCGACGGCGAGCCCGGCGGTCGCGGACAGGTCGTTGGCGTAGACGATCGCGGTGGGGCGCTCCCGGCTGCCGGCCGCGAGCAGCTCTCGGGTGGCGGCCGCTCCGCCGTCGGCGGTGAAGCCGCCGGGCAGCACCGGCCCGGGGACCAGCCCGGCCGCGCGTACCGCCCGCTCCCACGACTCCCGGCGCCGCAGCGCGTGCCGGAACTCGCGCGGTCCGGCCACGTGCGCGATGCGGCGGTGGCCCAGCTCGGCCAGGCGCTCGACGGCGCTGGCGAAGGCGGGACGGTCGTCCAGGCTGACGGCGCACAGGCCCTGAGCACAGTCCGGGTCGCCCACCACCACGGCGGGCAGGCGCAGCCGGGCCGTCAGGGAGGGCCGGGGGTCCTCGACGCGCATGTCGGTGAGCAGCACGCCGTCGACGCGGCGGTCGGCGGCGAGCCGCTGGTAGGCGGCGGCCTCGTCGCCGGGGCCGGTGACGTGCAGGACGAGGGAGTCGCCTCTGGGGGAGAGCACGGACTCCACGCCCGCCATGAAGGCCGGGAAGAACGGGTCGGCGCCGATGGCGTCCGTCTCCCGCGTCAGTACGAGGCCGACAGCGCCGGCCCTGCCGTGCGAGAGGGCCTGCGCCGGGCGGCTGGGGCGCCAGCCGAGTTCCGCGGCGGCGGCCAGGATGCGGGACTTGGTCTCCTTGGCGAGACCGGGACGGCCGTTGAGCGCGAAGGAGACGGCACTGGGGGAGACGCCCGCCAGTTTCGCCACATCCGCGATGGTGGGACGCCTCTCGCCTGCTGCCATGGATCCAAGCCTGTCTGTTCGGCGGTCTGTTGAGTGTTATGTGTTGTTTAAACCGCTTTAACTCCGCTGCAATGGCAGCACTCAACCGGATGGCGCCGAGGGGTGTCAATGGGTCTGCGGACGAATACTTCCGGCCGCTGTGGCCGGATGCCCGCGGCCCGTACCCGGTCGATTACCTCGGCGGTAATCGACCCGGCCGCGGGCGCGGACCAGTCTGGAGCCGCGGTCCCGGGCCGGCGCACTCCGGCCCGGGGCACGTTCCCACGTGCGCAGCCGCCGGTTCGCAGTTCGCGATCCGTACTCCGACCGCAGCCCGGGAGGCATGTGATGAACCGCTACGAGACCGCCGTCGCCCGCTACTTCGACGCGTGGAACGCCCAGGGGGAGGCCCGGCGGGAGAAGGCCGTCACCGCCGCCTGGACCGAGGACGGCTCCTACACAGACCCCCTCGCCGAGAGCCGGGGACACCGCGAGACGGCCGCGATGATCGCCGCCGTGCGCGAGCAGTTCCCCGGATTCACGTTCGTGCACACCGGCACGGTCGATGGCCACCACGACACCGCCCGCTTCACCTGGGAACTGCGGCCGTCACAGGACGGCTCCGGCCCGGTGGAGGAGGCAGGCCCCGCACCCGTCGCCGGATTCGACGTGATCACCCTCGCCGACGACGGACGCATCCGCGCCGTCCTCGGCTTCCTCGACCGGGTTCCGGAGGCCGCCGCTACGGAATGAGCAGCCGGAGGCTCTCGGCCGTCTCCGGGTCGGCGGGAAGGAAGGTCTCCACAGCCAGCTCGGAGACGGTCACGTCCACGGGGGTGTTGAAGGTGGCGATGGTGGACAGGAACGAGAGCCTGTGCCCACGGTGCCCGACGAGCATCGGCAGCGCGAACGGGCTGTCCCGGCCCGCCAGTTCTCCGCCGCCGGGCGGCAGGGAGTAGGCCGAGACCTCCTCGTACAGCTGCCGCAGCGGCTCCGAGCGCGCGAGTGCGAGCTGCCGCTCCATCTGCCGCAGCAGATGGCCGCGCCATTCGCGGAAGTTGAGGATGCGCGGGGCGAGTCCCTCCGGATGGAGCGTGACCCGCATGGCGTTCAGCGGCGGCTCCAGCAGCCGGGGGGCGACGCCGTCCAGGAGCGCGGTGATGCCCCGGTTCGCCGCCAGGACACGGTAGAGACCGTCCACGACCAGCGCCGGGTACGGCTCGTGGGCGGCGACCATCCGCTCCAGGCCGCCCAGCAGGGGCGCCAGGGCGGGGGAGTCGGGCGCGGTCTGAGGATAGTGCGGTGCGTAACCCGCCGAGACCAGCAGCGCGTTGCGCTCCCTGACGGGTACCTCGAGATGTCCGGCCAGCCGCAGCACCATGGCCCGGCTCGGGCGGGAGCGGCCCGTCTCGACGAAGCTGATGTGCCGGGCCGAGGAGTCGGCGCGCAGGGCGAGTTCGAGCTGGCTCAGTCCTGCCCGCTCGCGCCATCTCCGCAGCAGCGGGCCCACCGTGCTGGGGGCGTCCGGCGTGGCGGTCGACATGCCGCCAGAGTACGGCCGGGCCGGCGCCCGGCGCGACGCGCGGTTCCCCGCCGCTCGGGGGGTGGCGACCCGGCGCAGTCGGCCCGCTCGCACGGGCGGCCCGCCGCGCAGGCGGGTCGCCCGTGAAAGCCGGAACCGCCGGCCGGTCGTGCCGGTCCGGCCGGAAGGCCCGTCAGGCCGCGTAGCCCTTCGGCGGTATGAGAGTGGCGAGCTGGTCGAAGGAGAGCCAGTAGATCTGGTTCCCTCCGAATGACGCGGGGTCGGCGATGAGCACCGTCCGGTTGGCGTCGTCGTAGCCGATGACCGTGAAGTAGTGGTAGATCGTCTGGTCCGGCGGGTAGCCGGGGGGCTGGTTGCCGGGCGGGGCGACGATGTTGGTCACCAGCGGGTAGTTGTTGTCGATGTCGAGCACGATGTCGCGCCACAGCAGGTCCTTCTGGGCCTGCGTGGGCGGGTCGTTCGGCATCTCCTTGGTCTCGTACCAGCCGGTGCCGAGGTTGGCGTTGAGGACGTCGGTGACCTGGCTGATGTGGTCCGTGCCTGCCTCGGTGGTGCCGAGCTGCGCGGCGAGGGCGGCCTGGCTCGGCGCGCCGATGCGCGCCGAGAGGGCGATGCGGGTCGCGGCCGGGCCGCACCAGTAACCGGTCTCCTGGACCTGGTAGTCGATCTCCAGGGTCCGGGCGGCCCTGGTGTCCACGCCGTCCACGTGGAAGCGGGTGCCGGGCTCGTTGCGCCCGCTGACGACCGCGGTGCCGGCGGTGGTGCCGTCCTCCGTCACGGACACGGGGGCGGGGGAGGGCCGGTCCTGTGCGGCGGCCGGGGTGACGAGCACCGCGAAGGCGGTGGTCGTCGCGAGGGCGGTCACGATCGCTGTCTGGATGTGTCTCTTGCGCATCGGGGCTCCTGGAGTGCTCGTCGTGGGGTTCCGTGCGGTGAGGTGCTGTCGGTGGGTGAGGTGGACGCAGGGGTGCCGGCACTACGCCTTGCGGAGCCGGGCGATGATGCCGTCGAGGTCGCGGCTGAACATGTGGGCGCGGAAGACGTGGCCGCCCGGTTCCTCGTGCTGTTCGTGGGGGATGCCCGCATCGTCGAGGCGGGCGCGGAACTCCCGCTGGCCGGCGAGGACTTGGGTCTCGGTCACCTGGTCGGCCCAGTTGACGGGGTCGGGGCTGGTCCCGGCCACCAGGAAGACGCGCTTGCCGTAGTACTCGGCCACGCGCTCCACGGGGTTGTCGGCGCTGACCCGCGCCTCGTCCCACAGCGGCACCCCGTAGACGCTGCCGCCCGCGAGGTCGGCCGCCGCGGAGGAGAGGTTGGCCCAGTGGGTGACCAGGCCCGCGTCGCGGCGGAGGCTGGCCGGGCCGGAGTGGGAGCTGACCGAGGCGAAGTGGCCGTGGTACTTGGCCGCGTACTTCAGCGCACCGAAGCCGCCCATGGAGAACCCGGCCACCGCACGCCCGTCGTACTCGGCGTACGTCCGGAAGTTCGCGTCGATCCAGGGCAGGAGCTGGTCGATGTGGAAGGTCTCCCAGTTGCGGGGACCGGTGTTGGAGTGGACGGGGTTGCTGTACCAGCCCGCGTGGCCGCCGTCGGGCATGACGACGATGATGTCCCGGCCCGCCGTCAGGGCGCGGATTCCCGCGCGGTCGAAGCTCATGAAGTCCTGGTCCAGCCCGCCTCCGTGGAGGAGGTGGAGGACGGGGTAACGCCGTCCGCCGGAGTAGCCGTCGGGGAGGAGCACGTTGACCGCCGGGTTCCAGCCGATCGCGCCGGTGGCGAAGCGGTAGTACCTCATGCGGGGGTCGCGCTCGTCGCTCTCCACGATCCGCAGCCCGGAGCCGTCCCGGGCCGCGTGCGCCGCCGTCGCCGAGGCGAGCACGCCCGCGCCGCCGAGTACGGCCGCCGCCGTCAGGCCGCCTGCGGACTTCAGCGCGAGCCGGCGGGACACCTGTGACTGACTCACCACGACCTCCTGGTGGGGGATTGTCTTCTTCGGAGCGGGGCACGGGACCGGGGCGCGGTGCATCGCCGACCCCCGTACAGAGGCGAGGAGTTGGGGACGCGGGAACCCTTGCCCGGGCGGACGGGCGTACTCCCGGCCTCTCGCCGTGCCCGCCTGCAGGGATGTTAGGTACATGACACCCAGAGCGGGGCGCAGCTTTTCGGGCTCCACCGAAAACCCCCGGTCGCAGCGCACGACGGGCCTAACCTTGACCGATGGCCGGCGTCCTGCGCATCCACTTCAGCGACCGCGACTTCCGGTACGTGCAGTTGGCGAAGTCCGCGGACCCGATGTGGGAGGCGATACTCGGGCTCCACGTCCTCACCACCTCCCCGGCCCGCCTCCCCGGACATCTGCGTTCCTGGCGGCGGGGAGCGGCGGCACGGCTGCACAACGACGAACTGCGCGCCGCCTGCCGTCTGCTGGGCGACCTCGCGCCGGCGGACGCCGCCTACTTCCCCGACTTCCTCACCCCTGCCGAGTCGGAGGAGGGGATGTCGGCCGGTCTGGACACGCTGCGCGCCACGTCCGGCCCGCGGCTCGCCCGCGAGCTGCACGAGGCGGCCAGGCACCGTCCGCTGCCCGGCTGGACCCGCCGGCTCGCCTCGGGCGACCGGTCCGTGCTCGACCGGGTCGCCGAAGCCCTGCGCCAGTTCCACACCGAACTGGTCGCCCCCGACTGGAGCGAGGTCGAAGCCACCATCGCCGCGGACCGCGAGCGCCGGATGGAGGCGATGGAGGGCGGCACGGTGGCGGTGCTGGAGAAGCTGCCGCCGTTCGCGTGGCGGGACCCGGTCCTCTCCGCGCCGTACCCGGTCGACCTCGACCTGCGCCTGCGCGGCCGCGGCGTCCGGCTGATCCCGTCATTCTTCTGCCACACCACGCCCATCGCGATCGCCGATCCCAACCTGCCGCCGGTGGTGGTCTATCCGGCCTCCCGGCAGTACCCGGCGCCGCCCGCGGCCCCTTGCCGCACGGACGCGCTCGCCGCCCTGCTCGGAACCGGCCGGGCGCGGGTTCTCGACGCGCTGAGAACCACCTTCACCACGGGCTCCGTCGCCGTGCGGCTGGGCATGTCCGCCTCCACGGTCAGCGGCCATCTGAAGGTGCTCCGCGACGCCGGGCTGATCCGCAGCGAACGGACCGGCTCGCACGTCGTGCACCGGCTGACCGGCAGGGGCCGCCATCTGCTGGGGCGCTGACGGCATGCCCGCCGGCGGACCAGCCGCCTCACGCGGACCGGCCACAGCACTACGGTGGGAAGTCCTCGACAGAGCGGGAGAGACCCATGGCTGCACAGGCACCGAAGGCGCTGACCGGGCAGGAGACCGAGGACGCACTGGCCGCGCTGCCGGGCTGGAGTACCGACGGCGACAGCATCGCCCGTACCTACTCCTTCGCCGGTCACCTGCCCGCCGCCGCGATGGTGGTCCATGTGGCGGCGATCCAGGAGGAGTTGAACCACCACTCCGAGATGTCCCTGGGCTACAACAAGCTGTCCCTCTCGGTGAACACGCACAGCGTCGGCGGCCGGATCACCGGGAAGGACGTCGAACTGGCCCGCCGCGTCGAGGAGATCGCGGCGGGCCACGGCGCGAGCTGAGGCGGCGTCACGGGCGGGGCGGGCGGGGCCGGTCACCGGCCGCCGCCGCCCGGTCCGCCCGGTGCGCCCGGTCCGTCCGATCCGGGCGTCCCGGCGGGCCGTTCAGCCGGTGCTGAGCGTCAGACCGTACACGGAGAGCGGCTCGGTCACCGGCTGGTAGTAGGTGCCGCCGCCCGAGGAGCAGTCGCCGGTGCCGCCGGAGGTGGTCCCCTGTGCCTGGTCGCCGGAGATGAAGGAGCCCCCGGAGTCGCCGGGTTCGGCGCACACGGTGGTGCGGGTCAGTCCCTCGACGGTGCCCTCCTCGTAGGTGACGGTGGCGTCGTGCTGCTCGACGGTGCCGCAGCGCCAGCCGCTGGTCGAGCCGGAGCGGCAGACCGACGAACCGGTGAGCACCTGCTGCGATCCGGAGACGGTGACGTTCGCACCGCCCGGGCCCTTCACATACGGGGAGGCTCTCCAGTCGCTGTTCGCCTCCACCCAGCCGTAGTCGTCACCGGGGAAGGCGCGCTCGCGGACGGTGCCCTGTGCCGCACGGTTGTGGCCGGTCGTCTTCGCGCCCGGGCGCCCGCAGTGACCGGCTGTCAGGAAGCCCTGCCGGCTGCCCTTGGTGACGGCGAAACCGATCGAGCAGCGTGTCGAGCCGTTGACGTAGTACGCGTCGCCGCCGCGGAGGTCCTCGGCGTAGGTGCGGGGACGCTCGGCCGACTGCGTGACCCGCACCATCGAGGAGGCGGCGCCGCTGGCGGCGAGGAAGTCCTTCGCGGCGTCGGGCTCCCCCGTCCGTACGAGCACGCTGTTGCTGCGCACGTCCACGGCCCACACGGCGGCGCTGCGGGGTGCTTGCTTCAGCGCCTTGCTGTCCAGGGTCTCCTTGGTCTTCTCCAGCTCGGTGAGGGAGTGTCCGACGACCTCGGCGGTGGCGCCCGCGGCCTCGATGGTGCCGGTGTCGCCGCGGTCGGTGGTGGCCACGACCATCTCGGAGGTCGCACCGGTCACCCAGGCACCCGCGTAGCGGGCGCCGAGCTTCTCGCGCAGCGACTTCTCGACCGCCACGGCCCGCAGCTCGTTGGCGATCCTTCTCTTCGCGTCCGCGGTGGTGATGTTCAGGTCCCGGCTGACGCTCCGGAGCACTCCGGGGGCGATCTCGGGGGAGGGCGTGGCGTCCCCGGCGGGAGTGGGCACCGGTGGCGTGGGCGCGGCGCTCGCGGGCAGAACACCGATGGCGACAGCGCCGGCGGCGAGCGCCGCGGCGGCGAGGACGGGGACCTTACGGGACATGGCGCTCTCCTCGGTCTCGCGGATGCGCGGACGTGGTCGGCTCATGCCCCACCCTCCGGTCCTGTGCCGCAAGGGCACCACCGGTGCGTGGACCAGATGGGCGTACCGGGAGCGGGACGCCTACCCGGGACAGTCAGGCGGCGCCTGCGGGAGACCCCTGTGCTCCCGTGACGCCGCCCACTGCGCCGGTCTGCGAGGCCGGTCTGCGAGGCCGTTCTGCGGGATCGGCCTGTCGCGCCGGTCCGTGAGACGGCCATGTCGCCGGGCCCTGGTGGCAGTCCCCGGACGGCCGCAGTCACGCCTCGGCGGCCCGTGCGGTACGGATCGGCTCCGGTGCCGCACGGACCTGACCGGGTCTTCCCGTCTCCCGCCTACTTCGGGGGCATCAGGACGGAGTCGACGATGTGCACCGTGGCGTTGGCCGTCTTCACGTTGCCGCAGCCGACGGCGGCCTCGTCGTTGACCTTGTAGGAGTCGCCGGACCCGGCGGTGGTCAGGTCCTCCTTCGCCAGCGTCGGGTAGGTGCCCTCGGCCAGCTTCTCCTTCGGCAGCGGCTCACCCACCACGTGGTACGTCAGGACCTTGGTGAGCATCTCCTTGTCGTTCATCACCTTCTCCAGGTCGGCCTCGGGGATCTTCTCGAAGGCCGCGTTCGTCGGCGCGAAGACGGTGATGTCCTCGGAGCTGTTCAGGGTGTCGACCAGGCCGGCCTTCTTCACCGCGCTGACCAGCGTGGACAGTTCGGGGTTGTTTCCGGCGGCTGTCGCCACCGGGTCCTGTGCCATGCCCTGGAAGCTGCCCTTGCCGCTCTCGGGCACGGCCTTACAGGCCGGCCCGAACTCGCCGCCGGCCGTCTGCTTCTCCTCCGTCTCCGGCTTCTCGGGCGCGGAGGACTTCTTGCTCTCCGACGCCTTGTCGCTCTCGCCGCCGCTGTCGCCGCCGCAGGCGGTGAGGCCCAGCGGGAGCAGTGCGGCGGCCGCGACGGCGACGGTGGTGCGGCGCATACGGGAGGTGCTGTTCATGGTTGTCTCCTGAGCTGACGGAGGCCCGTGACGGAGCCTCTGATCGGGTGAATCGAAGAAAGCCGGAAGGGTGGTCGGGCCGCGCCCGTGCGCGGCGGGGCGGGACGGCCTGTCCCGCCCGGTGTCACGTCAGGCCACGTCGACCACCACCGAATGCCGTCCGGTCGCGCCGTCGGGTACGGTCCCGGCGCGCTCGGCGGTCTGTGTCTCGCCGTCACCGTCCGTCGCCCGTACCTGGAGCCGGTGGCTGCCCGGGGTCGCGCGCCACTCCCACACCCACTGCCGCCAGGTGTCGCGGCTGTCCTCCGCGGCCAGTTCGGCGCGGCGCCACGGGCCGTCGTCGACGCGTACCTCGACGCGGCGGACGCCTCTGTGCTGCGCCCAGGCGACCCCGGCGACCCGCACCGTGCCGGTCCTCAGCGGGGCCAGCGGCCGGGGGGTGTCGATGCGGGACTGCGTCTTGACCGGCGCCTCGCGCCCCCAGTCCCGCCGGACCCAGTAGACGTCGTAGTCGTCGAACGTCGTCAGCTCCAGCTCCCGCAGCCACTTGCAGGCCGAGACGTAGCCGTAGAGACCGGGCACGACCATGCGGACGGGAAAGCCGTGCCGGAAGGGAAGGGCCTCGCCGTTCATGCCGACGGCGAGCATCGCGTCCCGGCCGTCCATGACGGTCTCGACAGGGCTGCCCAGCGTCATCCCGTCCACGGAACGGGCCACGAGCTGGTCGGCCCGGCCGCCCCGGGACGGCGGGCGCACCCCCGCCTCCCGCAGCAGCGACGCCAGCGGCACGCCGAGCCAGCGCGCGTTGCCCGTGTAGGAACCGCCGACCTGGTTGGAGACGCAGGTGAGGGTGATGTGCCGCTCGATCAGCCTCCGCTCCAGCAGATCGGCGAAGGAGAGCGTCAGCGGGCGGGCCACTCCGCGCCCGTGTATGCGCAGTCTCCACCCGCGGACGTCGACACGGGGGACGGTCAGGGCGGTGTCCACGCGGTAGAAGTCCGCGTTGGGCGTGACGAACGGCTCCAGTCCGTCGATCCGCAGGTCCGCCCCGCGAGGTACGGGCGCGGCACGCGAGGCCGGAGCCGGAAGGACGACGGACTCGCGGGACGCCTCCGCCTCCCCCCGGCGCGAGGCGGCCAGTTGCCGGCCGAGCAGCCCCGCACCCGCGGAGCCCACGGCCACCGCACCCGCCGCGAGGGCGAAGCCGCGCCGGTCGAAGGGTGCCGGGACGGGTGCAGGAGGTGCGGGGGCGGATGCCGGCACGGACGCCGGGCCGGGGGGCGTCACGCCGGGTGCGGCGGTGAGTTCCCCTCCGGTGGTCACCTCCCCCTCGGACGGCGCCCGTCGATCCAGCCGGCCCGAGAGCAGGTACAGCACGGACGCGCCGACGAGCGCGCCCACGGCCGAGGGTGCGGCGTCGGACAGCCCGGCGTCGGGCCGTTCCACGGCGGCCGCCGCACCGACGACGCCGAAGATCAGGACCCCGGCGGCGCCCGTACGCCGGAAGCGCGGTGCGAGCAGGCCCAGGCCGAGGGCGGCCAGCACCAGCAGCGCCACGATGCCCAGTTGGAGCGCGAGCTTGTCCTGGCTGCCGAAGGTCCGGATCGCGAAATCCTTCACGGCGGCGGGGGTCCGGTCGATGACGGCGCCGCCGACCGCCGTGAGCGGACTGCCCGCGGGACCTGTCACCGCCGCCGTCAGCTCCGCCGCGCTCAGTGCCGACGCCCCCGACAACAGGCCGCCGAGCATGGCCAGTACGGCACGCAGCGCGCGCGGCGCACGGCCGCCGCGGGCAACGTCGTCCGCCGCCGCGGTCGGCTCCGTGATCGGTTCCCGGTCTGTGTTCACATCCCGCATTCGGCACCCGTGCGTTCGGCGGATTGGTCGATCACCCGGGAGAAATCGCAGCTCAGCCCGTCGGAGGAAATTCCGTCACGGGACCAAGCCGCCGCACGCACGGCTCCGAACGACGTTCAGAGAGGCATGTTTTCCGGACACACGTAAGGGGCGGCATGGAGGAGCGCAGTGGCGGGGGCGCACAGCGGCGCCGGATTGCCGTGATCGGCAGCGGAGTTGCGGGACTGACCGCCGCGCACGTGCTCCGGCGCACGGACGAGGTCTCCCTGTACGAGGCGGACGACCGGCCCGGCGGTCACGCCCACACCCACGAGGTCGCCTCGGCCGGTGGCCGCGTCCAGCGGGTCGACTCCGGCTTCATCGTGCACAACGAGCGCACCTACCCGATGCTGCTGCGGCTCTTCCGCGAACTCGGCGTGCGCACCCAGGAGTCCGAGATGAGCATGTCGGTGCGGTGCGAGGGCTGCGGTCTCCAGTACGCGGGTGCGCGCGGTCCGCGTGGGCTCTTCGCCCGGCCGGACAGCCTGGTACGTCCGCGCTATCTGCGGATGCTGACCGAGATCCCGCGCTTCCACCGGCAGGCACGGCGTGTACTGGCCCGTGACGGGGAGCGGACCGGTCACGGGGCCGGGGGCGGAAGCGGAACAGCCGGCACGCTGGGGGAGTTCCTGGCCCGCGGCGGCTACTCCTCCTACTTCACCGCGCATTTCATGACCCCGCTGGTCTCCGCGGTGTGGTCCTGCGATCCCGTGACGGCGCTGGACTACCCGGCCCGGTACCTCTTCCGCTTCCTGGACAACCACGGCATGCTCAGCGTCGGCGGCTCGCCGTCGTGGCGTACCGTCACGGGCGGCTCCAGCGCCTACGTCGAACCCGCCTGCAAGCAGCTGACCGCCGTGCACACCTCCACGCCGGTGCGTACCGTCAGACGCTTCGCGGACGGCGCGGAGATCGTCACCGAGGACGGCTCCACCCACGACTACGACGCGGTCGTGCTGGCCACCCACGCCGACCAGGCGCTGCGGCTGCTCGCCGCTCCCACCTCGACCGAGCGCGCAGTCCTCGGAGCGTTCCGGTACTCCCGCAACTCCACGCTGCTGCACACGGATTCGTCGGTGCTGCCGACCGCCCGCGGGGCGCGTGCCTCCTGGAACTACCTGATGCCCGGCTGCCGCGCCTCCGCCTCCTCGGTCCGCGTCAGCTACGACATGAACCGGCTCCAGCGGCTCGACGGCCCCGAGGAGTACGTGGTCACGCTCGGCGGCGGGGACCGCGTCGACCCGGACACGGTCCTCGCCGGCATGGTCTACGAACACCCCGTCTACACACCGGAGTCGGTGGCGGCCCAGCAGCGGCTGCCGGAACTCGACTCCGCCGTCACCGTCTTCGCCGGCGCCTACCACGGCTGGGGCTTCCACGAGGACGGATGCCGCTCGGGCGCCGGAGCGGCCGCGGCGCTGGGGGTGCGCTGGTGACCGCACCAGCACAGGCGGACGCGCCGCCTTACGGAGCGGCACTCTACGAGTGCCTGGTGACGCACGTACGCACCCGCCCGCTGCGTCACACCGTCCGGCACCGCACCTACATGTGGCTGACCGATCCGGACCGGCCGCCCCGGCTGCCGCGCCTGCTGCGTCCCCTCGCCCGCTTCGAGAGCCGCGACCACTTCGGCGGTGGCGCGCCCACGATCCGCGCGGGGCTGGAGCGGTTCCTCGCCGCCCGGGGTGTCGCCGCCCCCGGCCGGGTGCTGATGCTCACCAACGCCCGCGTGCTGGGCCACGTCTTCAACCCGCTGACCCTCTACTGGTGCCACGGGCAGGACGGCGGGAGGGAGTTCGTGGTGGCCGAGGTGCACAACACCTACGGCGGACGCCACTGCTACCTGCTGCACACCGACGGGGACGGAGTGGCCTCCGCCGCGAAGGAGTTCTACGTCTCGCCGTTCTTCCCCGTCGACGGCGAGTACCGGATGCGCCTGCCCGAACCCGGCGAGAACCTGCGGCTGACGGTGCGTCTGGAGCGTGCTGAGGGAAGCCCGTTCACCGCCACCGTACGGGGCAGGCGCCTGCCCGCCGGCGCAGCGGGGCTGCTCAGGGCGACGCTCAGGCACCCCTGGCCGACGCTCGCCGTCTCCGCGGCCATCCGCTGGCACGGCGTCCGGCTGTTACTGCGCGGTCTTCGCATACGTCCCCGTCCCCGACACCGGATCCAGGAGGGTCTGGAGTGAGCCTGCACATGCCATCGGAACCCATTCCCGGCCCGGCCGTGGACCACCGTCGCTGGCCGGACGTGGCCGACGTCCCCCGTCCCGCGCCGATACGCACCGCCGTCGCGCAGAGGATCGTGCGCGGCGCCTTCGAACGGCTCCCCCTGCGGGTACGCGCCGGCGACGGCGAGATCCTCGGACTCGGCGGGCCGCTGCTCGAACTGCACGACCCCGACTCCTTCTTCCGCCGCATCGGGCGGTCGGGGCTGATCGGCTTCGGCGAGTCCTACATGGCAGGGGAGTGGGACGCGCCCGACCTCGTCGGCCCGCTCACCGTCCTCGCGGAGCACGTCACCACTCTCGTACCGCGCCCGCTGCAGAGGCTGCGCGGCCTGTGGGCCCGGCGCCAGCCGCCCCGGCAGCGCAACACGCAGACCCACTCGCGGGAGAACATCCACCACCACTACGACCTGTCCAACGACCTCTTCGCCCTCTTCCTCGACGACACCCTCAGCTACTCCTCGGCGCTCTTCCGCACCCTCCCCGCCACCTGGCCCGAACTCCGCGGCGCCCAGCACGCAAAGATCGACCGGCTGCTGGATCTGGCCGAAGTCGGCCCCGGCACACGGCTGCTGGAGATCGGCACCGGCTGGGGCGAACTCGCCCTGCGCGCCGCCGGCCGCGGTGCGCACGTCGTCACGGTCACCCTCTCCCAGGAGCAGCTCGACCTCGCACGGGAGCGCGTGCGCGCCGCCGGGCAGCAGGAGCGCGTGACTCTACTGCTGCGCGACTACCGGCAGTTGACCGGCTCCTACGACGCCGTCGTCAGCGTCGAGATGATCGAAGCCGTGGGCGCGGAGTTCTGGCCCGACTACTTCGCCGTCCTGGACAAGCTGCTCGCCCCGGGCGGACGAGCCGCCCTTCAGGCCATCACCATGCCGCACGAGAGGATGCTGGCCGGCCGCCGCACCCACACCTGGATCCAGAAGTACATCTTCCCGGGCGGGCTGCTGCCCTCCCTCGAAGCCGTCGCCGCCACCACAAGGAAGTCGACGGGACTGCGCCTCGCGCGGCACGAGGGCTTCGGGCCCCACTACGCCGAGACCCTGCGGCTGTGGCGCGAACGCTTCACAGCACATGCACCCGAAGTCGCAGCCCTCGGCTTCGACACCACCTTCCGCCGCATGTGGACCTTCTATCTCGCCTACTCCGAGGCGGGCTTCCGCTCCGGCTACCTCGATGTGAAGCAACTGCTGCTGACCAGACCCGCGTCGACCGAACCCGCGTCGACCGAACCCGCGTCGACCGCGCCCCCGAACGAGAAGAGCGCACAGTGAAACGCAACGGTGCGGCACACCGGCTCACCCCGCTGATCGAGGACGTGCTCGGCGGGCCGCTGCCCCTGCCTCTGCGCGCCTGGGACGGCAGCACCACCGCCCCCGGCCATGTGCCCGAGGACGGCGGCGGGGCCGTCGCGCAGGACGCCCCCGTGGTCGTGCTGCGCTCCCGCCGCGCGTTGCGCAGACTGCTGTGGCAGCCCGGTGAACTCGGCCTCGCCGAGGCCTACATCACGGGAGAACTCGACATCGAGGGCGACCTCGCCGACGGTCTGCGCACCGTCTGGCGCTCCGTACGGTCCCGGCGTCTGCGCCGAGTGCGCATGAGCCCCGCCGACCGCGCCCGGGCCGTGGCCCTGCTGGTGCGGCTCGGCGCGCTCGGCCCCCGGCCGCCGGTGCCTGCGCCGCGTGCCCGCCTCGGCGGGCGGCTGCACAGCCGATCCCGTGACCGCGCCGCCATCAGCCACCACTACGACCTGTCCAACGACTTCTACGCCCTGCTGCTCGACGAGTCGATGGCCTACTCCTGCGGATACTGGAAGCGCCCCGACGATCCCGCCTACGGGCCGGCCGACGCCCAGTACGACAAACTCGAACTCATCTGCCGCAAACTGGCCCTGCGTCCCGGGGCACGGCTGCTCGACGTCGGCTGCGGCTGGGGCTCGCTCACGCTGCACGCCGCACGGCACCACCAGGCACGGGTCACCGCCGTCACCCTGTCGCGCGAGCAGGCCGGGACGGTGCGGCGGCGTGTACGCGAGGAGGGTCTGGAGGAGCTGGTCGACGTGCAACTGCGGGACTACCGCGACATCGAGGCCGCCACCTACGACGCCGTCAGCACCGTCGAGATGGGCGAACACGTCGGTAACGCCGAGTACCCGGCCTTCGCCGCGTCCCTGCGCGCGAAGCTGCGGCCCCGCGGACGGCTGCTCGTGCAGCAGATGTCCCGCGGCGGTGACGCCCCCGGCGGCGGAGCCTTCATCGAGACCTACATCGCCCCGGACATGCACATGCGTCCGCTCGGTGAGACGGTCTCGCTGCTGGAGCGGGCGGGGCTGGAGGTGCGCACCGTGGAGTCGCTGCGCGAGGACTACGTCCGTACGGTCGCCGCCTGGCACCGCACCCTGGAGGAGCGGTGGGAGCAGTTCACGGCCATGGTCGGTGAGGAGGCGGCACGCGTGTGGAGGCTCTATCTGATCGGCGGCATGCTCGCCTTCGAGGAGCGTCGGATGGGCGTGGACCAGATCCTCGCGGTACGGCCCGACGCGGAGGGCCGCAGCGGAATGGAGGCCGGTGACCGGTGAACGGATTCCCCTGGGGCGACTTCGGTCTCAACGTCGCCGCCTCCTGCGCCGCCGCGCTCGCCGTCATGCTCGTCACCTTCGCGGTGGCGCTGGCCAAGGGCGTGCACCGGATCGTCGACGTGGCGTGGGGCCTGGCCTTCACCGCCGTGGCCGTGGTCTCCCTCGTCCTCTCCGACGGCCAGGGGCACGACGGGCGGCGGCTGACCGTGACCGTGCTGACGGCGCTGTGGGGGCTGCGGCTGTCGGGCCACATCGCGCTGCGCGGCCGCGGCCACGGCGAGGACCCCCGCTACGCCCGGATGCTCGCCAAGGCTCCCGGCAACCCGCACCTGTACGCGCTGCGGATGGTCTACCTGCTCCAGGGCGCGCTGGTGGCCCTGGTCTCCCTGCCCGTACAGGCCGCGATGTATCTGCCAATGGCGATGGGCCCGCTCGCGGCCGTGGGCGTGGCGGCCTGGCTGACGGGCTTCTTCTTCGAGACGGTCGGCGACGCCCAGCTCGCCCGCTTCCGGGCAGAGTCCCGTGCCCTGGGCCTGAAGGGCCGGATCATGGACCGCGGCCTGTGGCGGTACACGCGCCACCCGAACTACTTCGGCGATTTCATGGTCTGGTGGGGCCTGTTCCTGCTGGCCTGCGGCGACTGGGCGGTGGCGGCACTGACGCTGGTCTCGCCCGTGGTGATGAGCCTGCTGCTGACCATGGGCAGCGGAAAGCGGCTGCTGGAACGGCAGATGCGGGAGCGTCCCGGCTACGCGGAGTACGCCGCCCGCACCAGCGGCTTCTTCCCCCTGCCGCCGCGCCGCGACGCCGACGCGGGCTGAGCCGGAGCGGCCGCCGGCAGCTGCCGGCGGCCGGACTCGGTCAAAGTCCCCCCGCACGCGCGCGGCAGTCTCCGTCGGTGCGGACGGACCGCCCCCGACGACGACGCGGCGGCTTCGCTGGGCGGCGGACGGGACCGGCCGGGGGCCGGGCGCGACCGGATGACCGCGCGCCGGCCCTGTCGGTGAGCGGCCTCACGCCTCCGGCAGCGGCATCTGCGCCAGCGGCTCACTCGTGGGCTGCTGCGAACCGCCGGCGGGCTCCACCGTGATGCTCATCGTGGACGCCTGACCGATTCCGCCGTCCATCAGTACGGCGCCGCTGTCGGAGCCGCCCTCCATCAGCCCGGCCGAACGCATCTTCTCCCCCTGGTCGAACCAGAGTTGGTAGACCTTGCCGCTGGGAGGCGCGCCCATTCCCGTCGCGAGAAAGGCGGCCCGGTCCCGTTCGCGGGAGACGACGACCGTGCCGCTCGCGCCGCCCGGAAGGTCGGTGCTCGGCGTCGCCCGCGCGTCGGGCGCGGCCAGCACCCGTGCCAGTTCCTCCTGCTGCTGGCGCGACTGCTCGGCCTGCTCACGGGCCTCCTGTGCCGCCTGGTACTGCCAGGCGGCCACACCGCCGAAGGCGGCTGCCGCGGCCAGCGCTGCCGCCAGCGCGAGGCGGGGCAGTGTGCGCAGCCGCCGGCGCCCCCGCCCGCCGGTGCCACCCCCTGCCCCCCGGCCGGTGCTCCGGGCCGTCTTCCCGTCCGTGCCCCCGCCCGTCCGCGGCGTCTCCCCGCCGGTGCTTGCCCCGTCGGTGCTTGCCCCGTCGGTGCTTGCCCCGTCCGTGCGTGCGCCTTCCGCGCCCTCCGGCGCGTCACCGGACAGCCTCGGAGGCTCCTGCCGTACGTGCGTGATCCGCCGCAGTACCCGCTCGCGCATCTCCGGCGGTGTCGCCGCGGAGAGCGCCAGACCGAGCCGTGCCGCTGTGGCGCTCAGTTCAGACACCTCCCGTTCGCACGCGGGACAGATCGCCAAGTGCCGTTCGAACTCCCGGCGTTCGTCGTCCGGCAGCGCGTGCACCGTGTATGCGCCGGTCAGCGTGTGCAGTTCCGCCTCGCCCGTCACATCGTCACCCCCAGACAGTCGCGGAGCCGGATGAGGCCGTCCCGCAGCCGTGTCTTGACGGTGCCGAGGGGCTGCGCCAGCAGCTCGGCGACCTCCCGGTAGGTCAGGCCCCGGTAGTAGGCCAGGGTCAGGGACTGGCGCTGGAGCTCTGTGAGGGTACGCAGACAGCGGCGCACCTGCTCACGCTCCAGCCGTGCCTCCACCGCTTCGGTGACCTCGTCGAAGGCCGGTGTCTGGTCCAGCAGCGCCGCCCGCTGCTCGCGGTCGGCCGCGGCCTGTGCGGAGCGCACCCGGTCCACCGCCCGCCGGTGCGCGAAGGTCATCACCCAGGACATGGCACTGCCCTTGTCGGGCTGGAAGCGCGCGGCCGTACGCCAGACGTCCACCAGGACCTCCTGGGCGACCTCCTCCGACTGGGCCGGGTCGCGCAGCACGCTGCGCACCAGCCCGAGCACGGGTCCGGCGATGAGGTCGTAGACGGCGGCGAAGGCGTCCTGGTCGCCCCTGGCCACCTCTGTGAGCAGCTCCGCGAGGTCCGGACCGGCTCCGTCGCCCGCACCGGCGATGTGCACGGATTCGTTCACGGGGCGGCACCGACCTCGGGCACGGGGACGGGTGCCCGCCCGAAGAGCGCTGTCGGAGCGTGCTGTGGTTGCCGCGTGCGTACGCGGGGCCAGGGCGAGCCCATCGTTCCTCCCGGGAGCTGCGTTCGGGGTTCATTCGTCGCCGGGGGACGGACGGATTGGTCCCGGGCGGCAACCCTCCCACGGAGCGCCGGCCGCGCTCCGCCCGGCCGCATCGGCCGTCCCGGCCCGCTCACTCCCGGCCCGCTCAGTCCCGGCCCGAGCCGTGACGGCACGGTCCGGCACGGCTCGCTCCGGGCACGGCCCCGAGCCGGCTCCGGCGCATCCCCGATGCGCCGGAGCCGTGTGCGAGGCCGGTGCGCCGCCGCCGTCCGTACTCCTGTACCCACGGCGGACGCCGGTCCCGGACGGTCCCGGGCGGCGGCGTGTCCGGCTGTCCCGTGGGGGATGTGGTGCGGTCAGCCCATCCAGTTCATCTCGTCCGGGTCGGCGCCCAGACGGGTGCCGGAGTCCAGCCCCGCGATCGTGCGCAGGTCCTCATCGTCCAGCTCGAAGCCGAAGACGTCGATGTTCTCCCGGATACGGGAGGGGGTGACGGACTTGGGGATCACCACGTTGCCGAGCTGGAGATGCCAGCGGAGCACGACCTGCGCCGGCGTCTTGCCGTGCTTCTCGGCGACCGCCGTCAGCGTCGGCTCCTGGAGGAGGTCCTTGCCCTGTCCGAGCGGGGACCACGCTTCGGTGGCGATGCCGTGGCCGGCGTGGAACGCCCGCGGGACGTCCTGCTGGAGGTGCGGGTGCAGCTCGATCTGGTTGACGGCCGGGACGGTGCCCGTCTCGTCGAGGAGCCGCTGCAGGTGCGCGGGGTGGAAGTTGGAGACGCCGACTGCCTTGGCGCGGCCCTCCGCATAGATCTTCTCGAAGGCCTTCCAGCTCTCCACGTACTTGTCGACGTCCGGCATCGGCCAGTGGATGAGATACAGATCCACATGGTCCAGGCCGAGCTTTTCCAGCGAGGCGTCGAAGGCACGCAGCGTCGAGTCGTGGCCCTGATCGGCGTTCCACAGCTTGGTGGTCACGAAGACCTCCTCACGGGGGACGCCGGAGGAGGCGATGCCACGGCCCGTGCCGCGCTCGTTGCCGTAGATGGCGGCGGTGTCGATGCTGCGGTACCCGGCCTCCAGCGCGGTGCTCACGGCGCTCGCCGCCTCGTCGTCGGGCACCTGCCAGACGCCGAAGCCCAGCTGCGGCATGACACTGCCGTTGTTGAGGGTGATGGAGGGAACGTTGCTCACGAGCGATCGGTCCTCACGTTCGCATTGAGGTTGCTGATTTCGGTGGGTGCCGGCAGTCACCGGCACCGGGGCGTTCCTTTCCCGCCGGGCGGGACGGCCTTCCCCGCCGGGAACGCCCGCGGGAACGCGTGTACCCCGAAGAGAGCGGACGAAAGGGAGGCCCGCTCACCTTCTGCGTGGCGTTCCGGCGTCCCGGCGTCCCGGCGTCTTGGCGCCCCCTTCGGCCCCGTCCGCGCCGGCCGCCTGCGGTCAGTGGCTGTACAGCGCTTCGATCTCGACCGCGTACGCGCTCTCGATCGCCTTGCGCTTCAGTTTCAGCGAAGGTGTCACGAAGCCCTGCTCCTCGGTGAAATGCGCGGCCAGTATCCGGAAGGTACGGATCGACTCGGCCTGCGAGACCTGCGTGTTGGCGGCGACCACCGCACGCCGCACCTCGGTCTCCAGGTCGGGGTCACGCACCAGATCCGTGTCCTTGAGGTCCGGCTTGTCCCGCATCAGCAGCCAGTGCGAGACCGCGTCCGGGTCGAGGGTGACCAGCGCCGAGATGTAGGGACGGTCGTTGCCGACGACGATGCACTGTGCGACGAGGGGATGGGCGCGGACCCGTTCCTCCAGCACGCCGGGGGAGACGCTCTTGCCGTTGGAGGTGACCAGGATCTCCTTCTTCCGGCCCGTGATCGTGAGATAGCCGTCCTCGTCCAGTGCGCCGAGGTCGCCGGTCGCGAGCCAGCCGTCGTGCAGGGCCTCGTCGGTGCCTTTGCGGTTGTTGAGATAGCCCTGGAAGATCTGGTCGCCGCGCAGCCATATCTCGTTGTCCTCGGCGATGTGCACCGTCGTACCGGGCAGCGGGCGGCCCACGGTGCCGAACCGCGTGCGCTCCGGCGGGTTGACGACGGCGCCCGCGCTGGTCTCGGTCAGCCCGTAGCCCTCGTAGATCCGTATGCCGATGCCGTCGAAGAACAGCCCGAGCCGCCGCTCCATCGCGCTGCCGCCCGACATGGCGCCCCGGCAGCGTCCGCCCATGGCGGCGCGCAGCTTGCTGTAGACCAGCCTGTCGAAGATCTGGTGCTTGAGCCGCAGGGCGGGGCTGGGGCCGGGCCCGGTGCGGAACGCGCGGTTCTCGACCGCCTCCGCGTACTGGACGGCGACCTCCACGGCCTTCTCGAACGGCTCGATCTTGCCTTCGCGTTCGGCCTTGCGGCGTGCCGCCTGGTAGATCTTCTCGAAGAGGTACGGCACGGCGAGCATGAACGTCGGCTTGAAGGACGCCAGGTCCGGCAGCAGAGCCTCCGCCGCCATCACCGGCTGGTGGCCCAGCTTGATCTTGCCCCGTATGCACACCAGCTGCACCATCCGTCCGAAGACGTGCGCGAGCGGCAGGAAGAGCAGCAGGGACGGCGGCTCGCTGGGCTTGGCGTTGAAGACCGGCTGGTACCGGGCGATCAGACTGTCGGCGTCGGCCATGAAGTTGGCGTGGGTGAGCACACAGCCCTTGGGGCGGCCCGTCGTGCCCGAGGTGTAGATGATCGTGGCCGTGGAGTCCGGGGTGACCGCCAGCCGGTGCCGGTGCACGACGTCGTCCTCGATGTGGGTGCCCGCCGCCATCAGCTCCTTCTCGGCCTGGGCGTCGAGCTGCCACAGCCGCTTCAGCTTCGGCAGCCGGTCGATGACGGACCCGATCGTCATCGCGTGGTCCTCGTGCTCGACGACGGCGGCCGAGACCTCCGCGTCGTGCAGCATCCAGCAGACCTGCTCGGCGGAGGAGGTGGGGTAGAGGGGGACCACGTGCGCGCCGATCGCCCACAGGGAGAAGTCCAGGAGCGTCCACTCGTACCGGGTGCGGGACATCACCGCGACGCGGTCACCGAAGCGCAGGCCCTCCGCCAGCAGCCCCTTGGCCATGGCCATCACCTGATCGCGGAACTCCGCCGCCGTCACGTCCTGCCAGTTGCCCGCCGCGTCCTTGCGGGACAGGGCGACCCTCTCCGGGTCCTCGGTGGCGTGATCGAAGACGGCGTCGGCCAGCCCTCCAACCTGGGGCGTGGGCGCCGCAGCCGGGACGGTGAACTCGCGCAATGGGTCTGCTCCTCGCATGCAGTGCAGCTGTACGGCACGGCGGAGTGACCGTATCCGATGACAGGGCCGGTGGGGAGAGCTGTGAATACCAGCCAGTCGGTCATTTCAGGCACTTCGGAAAGGGGTTGTCAGGTTGTTGCACATCGTACGAGCTTTCTGCACCGAACCTCCCCCGAGTGAGAACGCTCCCGCCGCGCGCGAGAGGATGCCCTGAAACGTTCCGCACGACGGCCCGTACGCGCAGCTCACAGCATCCCCTCGCGCCCGCGGCCGCACCGCGCCGAGGGAGCTCATGCGCCGCCTGGCACGACTGGCCGACCCCTATGTCGCTCTGCTCCTCGGCACCGTCCTTCTCGCCGTGCTGCTCCCCGCGAGCGGCGCGGCCGCCTCGGGGTTCGCCTGGAGCAGCAAGGCCGCCGTCGGTCTGCTCTTCTTCCTCTACGGCGCTCGGCTCTCCACCCGGGAGGCCGTGGAGGGCATGCGGCACTGGCGGCTCCATCTGGCCGTCGTCCTGTGCACGTTCGCCCTCTTCCCGCTGCTCGGGCTGGCCGCGTACGCACTCGTGCCCCACGTGCTGACGTCCGAACTGCACGCGGGGCTGCTCTTCCTGTGTGTCGTGCCCTCAACCGTCCAGTCCTCCATCGCCTTCACTTCGGTGGCGCGCGGCAACGTGCCGGCCGCCATCTGCGCCGGCACCTACTCCAGCCTGCTCGGCATGGCCGCCACGCCCCTGTTCGCGGCGTGGCTCATCGGCTCCCACGCGGCGGTCGGAACCGACGGGCTCGTGGGGATCGTCAGCCAGCTTCTGGCGCCGTTCCTGGCCGGGCAGTTGCTGCGCCGCTGGATCGGTTCTCTGCTCACCCGGCACCGGGGGGTCCTCGGCCTGGTCGACCGGGGCGCGGTCCTGCTCGTCGTCTACACGGCCTTCAGCCAGGGCATGAACGAGGGCATCTGGGGCCGGGTCACTCCGCTGCGCCTGGTCGGCCTGCTGGGCGTGGAGGCGGTGCTGCTGGCGCTGATGCTCACGCTCACCTGGTACGGGTCGGCCAGGCTCGGTTTCGTGCGCGCCGACCGCGTCGTGGCGGTCTTCGCCGGCTCCAACAAGTCGCTCGCCGCCGGACTGCCCATGGCCAGCGTTCTGTTCGGGGCGCACGCGAGCATCGCGGTGCTGCCCCTGATGCTGTACCACCAGATGCAGCTCATCGTCTGCGCGTTCCTCGCACGCCGCTTCGGGGACGGTGCCACCCGTACCGGCACCGGCGCGGGCGGCGGCACCGGCGGCACGGCGCACGCCGGAGCTGAGGGAGCGGCGGCAGCGGAAGGAAGTGACGGCGGGGGGTCCGTACGGGAGGAGCCCGTACGGGAGGGGACCGTCCGGGGAGCCGGACGCGCTTCCGGCGCGTTCACCGGCACCTGAAGTGGCCCGCGCGGGAGTCCGGCCCCGCACGACCCCGGCCCGTCCACGGCGTCCGTCACAGCCCGCGCGTACGGCTCGGGACGCACGGCAGGGCCCGGCCGACGCAGGGGGCGCCTCCCGCCGGCCGAGCCCTATCCCGTGCAGCAGGCGAGGACCGTCAGGCCCGGCCGGCTGTTGTGCGCAGCGCGAGACGGTGCTCGCCCGCGTACACGTTCATCGATGTCCCGCGGAGGAAGCCGACGAGCGTCAGCCCCGTCTCCGCGGCCAGGTCCACCGCCAGCGAGGACGGTGCCGAGACCGCCGCCAGCACCGGAATGCCCGCCATGACCGCCTTCTGCGCGAGTTCGAAGGAGGCGCGGCCGGAGACCATCAGCACGGATTGCCGCAGCGGGAGCGTGCCCTGCTGGAGCGCCCGTCCGACGATCTTGTCGACGGCGTTGTGGCGCCCCACGTCCTCCCGCAGGTCGAGCAGTTCACCCTCGGAGCTGAAGAGCCCCGCCGCGTGCAGCCCGCCCGTCCGCTCGAAGACCCGCTGCGCGGCCCGCAGCCGGTCGGGCATGCGGGAGAGCACGGCGGGCTCCAGCCGGACCGGTGGGTGGCGCTGGTCCGGTTCCTCCACGGACCAGCGTGCCGTCGTACGGACCGCGTCCAGGCTGGCCTTCCCGCACAGGCCGCACGAGGAGGTGGTGTAGACGTTGCGTTCCAGCGCGATGTCGGGCACGGGGACGCCGGGCGCGAGCCGGACGTCCACCACGTTGTAGGTGTTGGAGCCTTCATCCGTCGCCCCGGCGCAGTAGACGATGTTCGCCAGCTCTTCCGCCGCGCCGAGCACACCCTCGCTGACGAGGAAGCCCGCGGCCAGGGCGAAGTCGTCACCCGGCGTGCGCATGGTGATGGCGAGCGGCTTGCCGTTCAGCCGGATCTCCAGCGGCTCCTCGGCGACGAGGGTGTCGGGGCGGGTGGTGACAGCCCCGTCCCGGATGCGCAGCACACGCCGTCGCTCTGTGACCCGTCCCATTCGATCAGTCCCGTCGGTGAGTCTCGTGCCCCGGCCGGTCGTCCGTACCGCCCGCGCCCCGTCCGGTCCCGCTGTTCAGCCGGACCGGACGGGGGCGTCCGTCAGCCCGCGTTCCCACCGCCGACGTGCTGATAGCCGAAGCGGCCCTTGATGCACAGGTTCCCGTGCGTGACGGGATTGTCGTGCGGTGAGGTGACCTTGACGATTTCATTGTCCTGCACGTGGAGGGTGAGGTTGCAGCCCACGCCGCAGTAGGCGCACACCGTCGTGGTCTGCGTCTGCTCCTCCTCGTCCCAGGTTCCCGCCTCGCGCATGTCGAACTCCGACTTGAAGCTCAGCGCGCCCGTCGGGCACACCTCGATGCAGTTGCCGCAGTAGACGCAGGCGGACTCGGTGAGCGGGCCGTCGTGCTCGACGGAGATACGGGCGTCGAAGCCCCGGCCCGCGACGGAGATGGCGAAGGTGTTCTGCCACTGCTCTCCGCAGGCGTCCACGCACTTGTAGCACAGGATGCATTTGTCGAGGTCGCGGACGTACAGGTCGTTGTCGACCTTGGGCCCGTCGTTGAGAGTGGCGGCGTCCGCGCCGAACCGGTCGGGCTTCGCCTCGTACTCCTTGATCCACTGTGCGACCCCGGGGGTCGTGGACAGGTCCGTGGCCGAGGCGAGCAGTTCGAGGACGATCTTGCGGCTGTGCCGGGCGCGTTCGGTGTCGGTACGGACCTCCATGCCGGCCTCGGCGCGGCGTGAGCAGGCGGGTGCGAGCGTACGGGCGCCCTCCACCTCGACGACGCAGACGCGGCAGGCGTTCTTCGGCGTGAGCGTGTCGCCGTAGCAGAGCGTGGGGACGTCCTTGCCCGCGGCCTCACAGGCGTCCAGGATCGTGGAGCCCTCCGGGACCCGGGCAGGTTCGCCGTCGAGCGTGAACTCCACGAGACGGCGCGGGGGATTCAGCGGTACGGCTGTCATGCGTAGGCTCCCAGTCGGTCGATGGCGGACTCCACGGCGTTCCACGCGGTCTGGCCCAGACCGCAGATCGAGGCGTCGCGCATCGCCTCTCCCACCTCGCGGAGCAGCGCGATGTCGGTGGCCGCGTCGGGCCCCTCGGCCCGCTCGGCGAGACGGCCCAGCGCCTCCTCCTGACGTACGGTGCCGATGCGGCAGGGCACGCACTGGCCGCAGGACTCGTCGCGGAAGAACTCCGCGATGCGC
This sequence comes from Streptomyces sp. TAA204, assembly GCF_000424965.1. Classification (NCBI taxonomy): domain Bacteria; kingdom Bacillati; phylum Actinomycetota; class Actinomycetes; order Kitasatosporales; family Streptomycetaceae; genus Streptomyces; species Streptomyces sp. TAA204. The sequence goes on along the minus strand of NZ_AUKW01000002.1, from coordinate 420,016 downwards.
AGCAGGATTCTCGGCAGCGGCACGCTCGAGTCCAGTGCGAGGACCACGCCCGAACCGAGCGTCGTCCCGGCCTGTCTGGTCCCCTCGAAGGTGAGCGGGATGTCCAGTTCGTCACCGCGAACGAAGCCGCCCGCCGCCCCGCCGAGCAGCACCGCCCGCAGGTCCCCGGCGGCGCCCGCGAGTCCGAGCAGGTCACCGAGCGTCGCGCCGAAGGGCAGTTCGTAGATGCCGGGACGCTCGACGCTGCCGGAGACGCAGAAGAGCTTGGGGCCCGTGGAGTTGCCGGTCCCGATGGCGGCGTACGCCTCGGCACCCAGCTCCAGCACCGTCAGCACGTTCACCAGGGTCTCGACGTTGTTCTCGGCCGTCGGCTTGCCGAACAGCCCCTTCTCCACCGGGAAGGGCGGCTTGGAGCGCGGCTCTCCGCGGTAGCCCTCCAGCGAGTTGAACAGGGCCGTCTCCTCACCGCAGATGTAGGCGCCCGCGCCGCGCCGTATCTCGATGTCGAAGGCGTAGCCCTGGCCGAGCACGTCCGGGCCGAGCAGCCCGCGCGCCCGCGCCTGCTCGATCGCGTGGTTCAGCCGCCGCAGCGCGCGCGGATACTCACCCCGCAGGTAGAGGTAGCCGTGGTGCGCGCCGGTGGCGTAGCCCGCGATGGTCATCGACTCGATCAGGGCGTACGGGTCGCCCTCCATCAGCACCCGGTCCTTGAAGGTGCCCGGCTCGCTCTCGTCGGCGTTGCAGACCACGTAGTGCGGCTGGTCGGGCTGGGCAGCCGTGGCCTGCCACTTGCGGCCCGTGGGGAAGGCCGCGCCGCCGCGCCCGACCAGCCCGGAGTCGGTGACCTCCCGCAGGACCTCGGCCGGCCCGATCGCGAACGCCCGCCGCAGCGCGCGGTATCCGCCGTGCGCGCGGTAGTCGTCCAGCGATGTCGGGTCGACGACGCCGATGCGGGAGAGCAGTTTGAGGGAGGGGTCGCCGGCCTGAGGCACGGCCAGGCCCGCGTGGGGCTCCTCCGGAGCGTCCTGCGGGGCGCGGGCCGCCGCCTCGACGGCCTCGGCGGTGGCGGGGGCGACCACCGCGGTGGCGTACGTCCGCCCGTCCGGCACGGTGACCCCGGCCGCCGCGCCGGAAGCCCCGGCCGCCGGCCCGTTGCCGTTGGCACCGGCTGTCCCGGCTGTCCCGGCTGTCCCGGCTGTCCCGGCGCCGGCCGGGCATCCCTGTACGCCCGCCCGTACGGTGAGGGCCGCCGGTGCGCGCTCGCACAGGCCCAGACAGGGGCTGGGCTCCCACACCGCGCCGTCACGGGCCTGCCCGGCGGGGCCGAGCCGCCTCTCCACATCCGCCCGGAACGCGTCCGCGCCGGGCGCCGCCGCGCACGCGATGTCCGTGCAGACGTGCACGACGGTCGCCGGACGCGGACGCATGGAGAACATCGAGTAGAACGTGGCGACGCCGTAGGCCTCCGCGGGCGGAACCGTCAGCCTCCGGCACAGATAGGCCAGTGCCCCCTCGCTGATCCAGCCCACCCGGTCGCTGACCGCGTGCAGCCCCGGCAACAGCAGGTCGCGCCGCTCCCGCGACTCCCGGCCGCCCGTGGCCCAGCGCAGATCGGCGGTACTGCGGTCGTCCGCGCCCTCCCACGCGCTCGGGGGCGGGCCGAGCAGGTCGTCGACGGCGGCCTTCTCCTCGTCCGTCGGCTTGCTGTCACCGAAGCGCAGGTCCATCGCAGCTCTCAGCTCCTCACGGCTGCCGGGACCGGCAGCTTCTCGATCCGTATCGCGGACGCCTTGAACTCGGCGGTCCCGGCGATGGGGCAATTGGCCTCGATGGTCAGCAGGTTGGTGTCGACCTCGTCCGGGAAGTGCATCGTCATGAAGGCCAGGCCGGGCCGCAGCCCCGGGTCGATCCACACGGGCGCGACCACCGAACCGCGACGGGAGCTGACCCGGACCTCCTCCTCCGCGGTCACGCCGTAGTGCTCGGCGTCCTCGGGGCACAGCTCCACGTACTCGCCGCGGCGCAGCGGGGAGGCGAAACTCCCGCTCTGCACACCGGTGTTGTACGAGTCCAGGCGTCGTCCCGTCGTCAGCCGCAGCGGGTACTGCTCGTCGGTGTGGTCGACCGGAGGGTCGTGCTTGACGATGCCGAACGCCGCCGGCTTGCCGCGTGCGCCGGGCTCCGTCTCCCACAACCGCCCGTGCAGGTACGTCGGTTCGATGCGTTCCGTGCTGGGGCAGGGCCACTGGATGCCCTGGTGCTCGGCGAGACGCTCGTATGTCATGCCGTAGTGGTCGGGTGAGACGGCGCGCAGCTCGTCCCAGACGGCCTGCGAGTCGGCGAACTTCCAGTCGTGGCCCAGGCGTGCGGCGATGTCGCAGATGATGTCGATGTCCTCGCGGGCCTCGCCCGGGGGTGAGACCGCCTTGCGCACGCGCTGCACGCGACGCTCGCTGTTGGTGGTGGTGCCGTCCGTCTCGCACCACGCGGCTGTGGCCGGCAGGACGACGTCGGCCAGTTCGGCTGTCTTCGTCAGGAAGATGTCCTGCACGACGAGGTGTTCGAGAGCCTCCATGCGCTCGACGGCCTGCCCGCTGTCGGCCTCCGACTGGGCGGGGTTCTCACCGATGCAGTAGACGGCGCGCAGTTCGCCCGACTCCATGGCCTCGAACATCTCGGTGAGGTTGCGTCCGTGCCGGGGCTCCAGCGTGGTCTCCCACGCCGCTTCGAACTTCGTCCGGGTCTCCGGGTCCAGGACGTCCTGGAAGCCCGGCAGCTTGTTCGGGATGGCGCCCATGTCACCCCCGCCCTGCACGTTGTTCTGGCCGCGCAGCGGCTGGAGTCCCGAGCCGTAGCGGCCCACGTGGCCGGTCAGCAGGGAGAGGTTGATCAGGGCGCGTACGTTGTCGGTGCCGTTGTGGTGCTCAGTGATGCCCAAGGTCCAGCACAGCTGGGCCCGTTCGGCGGTGGCGTAGGCGTGCGCGAGGTCGCGGATCGCCTCCGCGGGCACGCCGGTGACCTCCTCGGCCGCGCTGAGCGTCCAGGGCTCCACCTCGGCCGCGTACTCCTCGAAGCCGCTCGTGGCCCGTTCGATGAACGCCCTGTTGGCCAGGCCGGAGTGGATGATCTCGCGGCCGATCGCGTGCGCCAGCGGGATGTCCGTGCCGACGTTCGGACCGAGCCAGCTCTCCGCCCACTCGGCGGTCGAGGTACGGCGCGGGTCGACGGCGTACATCCGGGCGCCGTTGCGGATGCCGCGCAGCACGTGCTGGAAGAAGATGGGGTGCGCGAAGCGGGCGTTGGAGCCCCACATCACGATCAGGTCCGTCGATTCGACCTCCTCGTAGGAGGAGGTTCCGCCGCCCGAGCCGAGCGCGGCGGTCAGGCCGGCGACGCTGGGCGCGTGACAAGTGCGGTTGCAGGAGTCCACGTTGTGGGTGCCCATGATCACACGGGTGAACTTCTGCGCGACGTAGTTCATCTCGTTCGTCGCCCGGGCGCAGGAGAACATCCCGAAGGCGTCCGGCCCGTGCTCCTGGCGAATCCGGCGGAAGCCCTCCGTCGCCCTCTCCAGCGCCTCGTCCCAGCTCGCCCGGCGCAGCGGTCCGCCCTTCTCGTCCCGCACCAGGGGGTGGGTCAGCCGCGGGTACTGCGTCGACGGTGCTTTTCCGCGCTCGCGTTTGCTCATGCCGCGCTCCTTACAGTCTGTGCCAGCAGGTCGGTGACGGCGTGGATGGCGCAGAGCTTCGGCACGGGGGTGCGTGTCAGCGCGGCGAGTTCGACCACGGCGGCCAGGAGCACGTCCAGCTCCATGGGCTTGCCGCTCTCCAGGTCCTGGAGGGTGGAGGTCTTGTGGTCGCCGACGCGTTCGGCTCCGGCCAGGCGCCGTTCGACTGAGATGTCCGGGCGGCAGCCGACGGCCTCGGCCACCGCAAGGGTCTCGCGCATCATCGTCTCCACCAGCGCCCGGGTGTCCTGGTGGCGGCATATCTGCGCCATCGTCGCGCGGGAGAGGGCGCTGAGCGGGTTGAAGGCGATGTTGCCGAGCAGCTTGATCCAGATGTCGTTGCGGATGTCCGCCTCGACGGGGCACTTGAGGCCGCCTGCCTGCATGGCCTCACTGAAGGCTTCGCACCGCGCCGAGTCGGTGGTGTCCGGCTCGCCGACGGAGAAGCGGGTGCCTTCCATGTGCTGTACGACACCGGGCCCCTGGAGCTGGGTCGCGGCGTAGACGACGCAGCCGATGGCCCGTTCGGGAGGGAGCACCGCGCTGACCGCTCCGTCCGGGTCCACGCTCTCGACGCGGCGGCCCTCGTAGGGGCCTTCGAGACCGTGGAAGTACCACCACGGGATGCCGTTCTGCGCGGCCACGACGGCCGTCTTCCCGCCCAGCAGGGGGTGGACCAGCGGCCCGCACGCCGCGTAGGAGTTGGCCTTCAGCCCCAGGAAGACGTAATCGACCGGCCCGATGGAGGCCGGGTCGTCTGTGGCGTGCACGCGCGCTGTGAAGTCACCGCGCGGGCTGAGCACCTGGACGCCGTGCTGCTTCATGGCCGTCAAGTGCTCTCCGCGGGCGATGAGATGGACATCGGCGCCCGCTCGATGCAGAGCTGCTCCGACGTAGGCGCCGATTGCACCGGCGCCGACCACTGCGACTTTCATATCCGCTCTCCGTTCGGTTGAGGGGACCGAGCGTGGGATGGAACTGGGATGGTCGACAGAATATTGTATACACTCGCCATCGTGAACCGGCAAGGGGTGTGCAGTGGCTTGGTTCGCCCGGAAATGTCACCGCCGTGCCTCCCTCTCCCCGCCGGCGGTCCGGCGCCCGGAGAGGGAGGCACGCAGGCCGGTCAGCCGGTGAAGAGCTGCGCGGCCTTGTGGGCCAGTTCGTAGAGTCCGTAGGCCATCGGCACGCCCACCCAGACCCAGGCCAGGATGCTCAGCGGAATCCGCGAGGGCTCCGCCGCCGCGCTTCCGTCAGGTGTGCTGCTCGCGCCGTTCGTCATCGGCCGCCGCCTCCTCGTGTGCGTCGTCGCCGGCCCGGTCCGTGGAGGGTGCGGGCTCGTGGTACTTGGGATTGACGGGCCGCACCAGCTCGTTGGCGACGAAGCCGACGGCCAGCAGCCCGATCATGACGGACAGGGACAGGCCGTAGAGCTCCGGTCCCGAACGGCCCGCCTCCGCCTGGGAGTCGGCGACCCAGTTGACGATGAGCGGCCCCAGCACGCCGGCCATCGACCACGCGGTCAGCAGCCGCCCGTGGATGGCGCCCACCTCGTACGTCCCGAACAGGTCCTTCAAGTACGCCGGTACGGTCGCGAAGCCGCCGCCGTAGAAGGAGAGGATGACCAGCGAGCACGCGATGAACAGCGGCTTGGAGGTGTCGCCGAACTGCACGATGGCCAGGTACATCAGCGCACCGACTCCGAGATATACCCGGTACATGTTCTTGCGGCCGATCACGTCGGAGGTGGCCGACCACAGGAAGCGCCCCGTCATGTTCGCGAGCGAGAGCAGTGCGACGAAGCCGGCGGCGGCGGAGGCGCTGACGGCGGCGGAGGTGCCGGCGAAGAAGTCGCCGATCATCGGTGCGGCCTTCTCCAGAATGCCGATGCCCGCGGTCACGTTCATGCACAGCACCACCCACAGGCACCAGAACTGCGGCGTGCGCACGGCGTTGCGGGCGGAGACGTCCGCGGTGGTGACCAGGGGCCGCTTGCGCTGCCGCTCCTGGGGCGTACGTCCCGAGGGAGGCCGCCAGCCCTCGGCGGGGACGCGCACGAGCAGCACGCCCAGGGCCATGAAGGCGGCGTAGACCAGCCCGTGCACGAGGAAGGCCGAGGCGATGCCGTCGCTGTCGGAGCCGAACGTCTCCAGCATCTGCGCCGACCACGGGGAGGCGATCAGTGCCCCGCCGCCGAATCCCATGATCGCGATGCCGGTCGCCATGCCCGGCCGGTCGGGGAACCACTTGATGAGGGTGGAGACGGGGGAGATGTAGCCGATGCCGAGGCCGATGCCGCCGAGGAAGCCGTAGCCGAGGACCACCAGCCAGAACTGCTCCAGGGACGCGCCCAGCGCGGAGAGCAGGAACCCGGAGGAGAAGCAGACCAGGGAGACCGACATCGCCCAGCGGGGTCCGTTGCGCTCCACGAGGGTTCCGCCGAAGGCCGCGGACAGGCCCAGCATGACGATGCCGAGCTGGAAGGGGAGTGCGCTCGCCGTCCCGGACAGGCCGAGGGAGGACTCCAGTGGAGGTTTGAAGACGCTCCACGCATAGGCCTGGCCTATGGAGAGATGGACCGAGAGGGCGGCGGGAGGCACCAGCCACCGGCTCCAGCCAGGCGGGGCGACGGTATGGGAGCGATCAAGAAACCCGGGCATCATGGGCCGGAACCCTAGGTAGTTGAAGGGGCGATGACCAGAGGTCCGGCAGATTTTGTCGACTGTATGCCGCGGGCCGTGGCGGATGTTCACAGGGTGCGCCGATTGAGGGTCGCAGGAACGACTCAAGCGTGTCGTTCTTCATATTTGCATCAGAATGCGCAGATTTGTTCTGTCAGTACCCAGGAGAAAGGCAATCACATGCGACCGGTCATCCGCCCCGTTCTCGTCAGCCTCGCGGCCGTAGGTATGGCCCTCACCGGTGCCGCGTCCGCGCAGGCCTGCGAAAAGCACGAAGCGCCCAAGCCGGAGTCGTCCGTCAGCGACGGCGGTCACCAGGCCCCCGACTCGCAGGGGCCGCGTGGGACGGGCGAGAGGGGCGGCCACGAGGCCCCTGAGCCGCAGAAGCACGGCCAGCACGGCCAGCACAGCGAGAACGGCCGGCACGGCGGGAACGGCGAGCACGGCGAGAACGGCGGAAACGGCGGAAACGGCGGGAACGGCCAGAACGGCGGTCAGGCGCCGCAGCAGTCGACGCCCCAACTGACCGTCAACAACGTCGAGACCGGCTTCAAGAACTCCGACAACAACAGCATCGTCAACCACTTCTACTTCGGCGACGGGCACGCCTGACCGGCCTCCGGGGCGCGGCCCCGCGGCGCCTTCCTGCGCGGGTGGAGCGGTTCACGGCGCTGCTGCCGGGGCCGCTCCGCCCCGTCTGCCCGCAAAGGGACGGGCCGGGGGCGGGCCGGGCGGCCCTCAGAGAACCGCCTGACCGTGGGCGCCGCTCCCCGGACGTACGTGCCGGCCTGGTGCGGCAACGGTGACGGGGCCGGTGAAGGACGCGCAGGCCGCCGCGACGGCGTCGCCGTGCGGGGTGCCCGGCCACAGATGCGTCAGCATCAGGTGTGCCGCCCCGGCCTGCCGGGCGTACCGCCCCGCCTCACGGGCCGTGAGGAGTGTGCCCGACACATCCGCGGGGGTCTCCTCGGGGTGCGTCGCGTCGCAGAGGAACAGATCGGCGTCGCGGGCGAGTTGAGGGATGAGAGGGCTCGCTCCCGTGTCGCCGGTGAAGGCGAGGACCGTGCCGCCCGGGTCGGTCAGCCGGATGCCCGCGTTCGGTACGGAGTGCGGGAGCGGCGAGGTCTCGACGGTGAACGGCCCGATGCCGAAGCGGGCTCCCGCGGTGAACTCGTACAGCGCGTAGGTGTCTTCGAGCATGGCGCGCCGGTCGAGGGCGAGTACGGCGTCGAGTGCGCCGGGCAGCGCGAACAGGGGGAGCGGCGGGGGCGGTTCGCCGGACAGTGAGCGGGCGCGCAGCAGCGGGTTGATGTCCGCGCAGTGGTCCGGGTGTCCGTGGCTGACCAGTACCGCGTCGACCTCTTCCGCCCGGATGTGGCCGAGCAGTACCGGCAGCGTGGCGTACCCGGGGTCGAGAAGCAGCCGGAATCCGTCCCGTACGACCAGATAGCCGCTGCACGCCTGGGTGGCCGTCGGGAAGGCCCCGCTGCCGCCGAGCACGGTAACTTCCACGGTCTCTCCCCGGCTCTCAGCGCTTCACACAGGTGTAGGAGGCGTACACCGACGCGCGGAAGGCGCAGTCGGTGATCTCGAAGCCCGCGGCGGTGAGCATCGGCTCGAACAGCCAGCGGAACGTGCTGTGTTCGGTACGCACGTGCTCCGCCAGATCCGCCCGGGTGTAGGCGGCCGACGGGTCCGTGGCCGCGTCCGTGAGCCAGCGCTCCACGGAGCTGACCGCCTCGTGCGGGGCGAAGTCGTAGACGAGGTCGTGCAGTCGCAGAATCCCGCCGGGTCTGAGGAGCGAGGCGATGCGGCGCAGCGCGATCACTTTCCAGAAGTCCGGCAGTTGATGCAGAGCGTGGCGGGTGAAGACCGCGTCGGCGGGCGGGCCGGTGTGCTCGTAGCTGAGGAAGCCGCCCCTCGCGCACTCCAGTGAGGACGGCCCCCGGCTGGAGGCGCGTTCACGCAGCACGTCCCGCATCGCGGGCGAGATCTCCGCGGCGACCACGCGTCCGAAGTGCCGTGCGGCCGGTACGGCGAACTGGCCCGTACCGGCGCCGAAGTCGACGACCACGGAGTCCTCGGTCAGCCCGTGCGCGCGCAGCAGCGCGATGTCGGCGGCGGGGTCGGGGTGTCCCTGTTTGCGGTCGAAGCCGGAGACGAAGGCCGCGTCGAGGTGCTCGGGGCCGGCATGGGCGATTTCGTCCAGCATCCAGTCGGGGTCCATGGGAGAGGAGAGTGGCACGGGGGAGCGGCCCGCCGCGCGGCAATAAACGCGGTGGCCGGCCTCCCTGCGCCAAGGGCGGCACGGCACCCCGCGTCAGCGGCGACCTGGGCCGCGCGGAAGCCGGACCGGGCACTCGGATACCGTGCGGGGCCCGTGTGCGTGCGACGCCTGCGCGGGGCGCCGCCGGCCCGGCAGACGGCCGGGCCGGCCCGATGGCGTGTATCGCGTCACAAACGGGCGGGGGATGCCCGGGGCGTCCCCCGAGGCACAATGCACTCCGTAGACTGTATCCAATAGCCAAGACAGGTCGAGAACGGGAGTCGCGAATGCTGTCCGCAGGACTGCCGGAAGGCGCCATGCCCAAGCTGGAGCGGCCGGGCCCGCTGCGGGAGCGGGTCTACGAGGCGCTGCTCGAACTCATCACCACGCGTGCCCTCAGGCCCGGCCAGCATCTCGTCGAGAGCGAACTCGCCCAGCATCTGGGGGTCTCCCGGCAGCCCGTGCGGGAGGCGCTGCAGCGGCTGAACACGGACGGCTGGGTCGATCTGCGTCCCGCACAGGGTGCGTTCGTGCACGAGCCGACGGAGGAGGAGGCCGACCAGCTGCTGACCGTACGTACGCTGCTGGAGGCGGAGGCCGCCCGGCTCGCCGCCGTCAACGCGGACGCGGCGGGCATCGCGGAGCTGGAGGAGCTGTGCCGGCGGGGGGAGGCCGCCGTCGGCGGTGACGAGGTCGAGGCGGTCGTGGAGGCCAACGCCGCGTTCCATGCCCGGGTGATGGGCCTGGCGGGCAACGCGGTGCTCGCGGAGCTGGCGAGTCAGGTCGACCGCCGGGTGCGGTGGTACTACACGCCGGTGGCGCGGCAGCGCGGCGCCCAGTCCTGGACGGAGCACCGTGCGCTGATCGCGGCCATCGCCGACGGCGACGGTGAGCGGGCCACGGCCGTCATGCGGGAGCACACGGAGCACACCCGTCGCTCGTACCACGAGCGCGAACGAGGCTGAGCCGGGCCGGCGCCCGTCACCGGCTGTTCCTTCCCTCCGCCGGCCTGCGGATGGCGGGGCGTGCCCGCCCGCTGCCTCCTCCGCTGCGCCTGAGGCGCTCGACTCCCCTGCTGTGCGGGGGAGTTCGTCATGTGCGGCCGAACGCGCCCGTCCCAGGGTCCCGGTGCCGGGTTTTCTCCTGTCCGCATCTTTGTCCACTACATGGAGAAAGTAGAAGCAATTCCTGCAGAACTTCTTCCCCGTTGCGCACAGTGCTGGTACGTTCCCAGTCAATCCAGGCATCGCCCGGACGTACAACGGAAGCCCGCGGGCAGGGGAAGGAGGGGTGGCGGTGAGACGTATGACGGCCCGGCCCGCCAACGCGCACCAGGCACGGCTCCTCCGTCTGCTGCGGGACGGCGGCCCCAACTCCCGTGCGGAGCTGGGCGATCAGGTCGACCTCTCCCGTTCCAAGCTCGCCGTGGAGATCGACCGGCTGCTGGAGACCGGGCTCGTCGTCGCCGACGGACTGGCGGCCTCCCGCGGCGGACGCCGCTCGCACAATGTGCGGCTCACCCCCCAACTCCGCTTCCTCGGCGTCGACATCGGCGCCACCTCCGTCGACGTGGCCGTCACCAACCCGGAGTTGGAGGTCCTGGGCCACCTCAATCAGCCCATGGACGTCCGTGAGGGCCCCGTCGCCGTCTTCGACCAGGTGCTCGCGATGGTCGCCAAGCTCCGCGACTCCGGTCTCGCCGAGGGCTTCGACGGCGCCGGGATCGGCGTGCCCGGACCGGTGCGGTTCCCCGAGGGCGTGCCCGTGGCACCGCCGATCATGCCCGGCTGGGACGGCTTCCCCGTGCGCGAGGCGCTGAGCCAGGAGCTGGGCTGCCCCGTCATGGTCGACAACGACGTGAACCTCATCGCGATGGGCGAGATGCAGGCCGGAGTGGCACGCTCCGTGCGGGACTTCTTCTGCGTGAAGATCGGCACCGGCATCGGCTGCGGCGTCGTCGTCGGCGGCGAGGTCCACCGCGGCACGACAGGGAGCGCCGGCGACATCGGCCACATCCAGGTCGAGCCGGAGGGCCGTCCCTGCCCCTGCGGCAACCGCGGCTGTCTGGAGGCGTACTTCGGCGGCTCCGCTCTCGCACGGGACGCGGAGTCCGCCGCGCGCGACGGACAGTCCGCCGAACTCTCGGCCCGGCTGGAGGCCGCAGGGCGGCTCACCGCCGAAGACGTGGCTGCCGCGGCGGCCGCGGGTGACGGCACGTCGCTCGATCTCATCCGCGACGGCGGGGCCCGCGTGGGCCAGGTCATCGCGGGGCTCGTCAGCTTCTTCAACCCCGGCCTGGTGGTGATCGGCGGCGGCGTCACCGGACTCGGCCACACCCTGCTCGCCAGCATCCGCACTCAGGTCTACCGCCAGTCGCTGCCTCTGGCGACCGGCAACCTCCCCATCGTCCTCGGCGAGTTGGGCCCTGTCGCCGGGGTGACGGGGGCCGCCCGACTCATCAGCGACCACCTCTTCTCCCCGGCCTGACCGGTCCGACCGGCTCCATCCGTTCCGGCCCCCGAACCCGGCCCACCGGCCGGCGGGCCACGTGGCACAGCGCGCGCACCGCCCCGCTCGACTGCACGTACCACCGCCTGCACCACCGACTCGGCACCGCAGCACGGCACTTCGGCACCTGTACGGCACCGCACCCGGCACCTCAGCACCGCGTCCCCGTCCGGTTCGAGCTCAGCACCCTTCCCACGGTCCCGCCTGCCCGCACGCACGGAGGCCCCTCCATGGCTTCACCGGCTCCACTGCTGACCATGTCCCGCATCACCAAGACCTTCCCCGGCGTACGCGCGCTGGACGGCGTCGACCTCCAGGTCGAGGCCGGCGAGGTGCACTGCCTGCTGGGGCAGAACGGCGCGGGCAAGTCCACCCTGATCAAGGTCCTCGCGGGCGCCCACCAGCCGGACGAGGGCGAGATCCGCTGGCAGGGCGGGCCCGTACGGCTGCACACGCCGATCGCCGCCATGCGGCTGGGCATCGCCACCATCTACCAGGAACTCGACCTGGTGGAGCACCTGTCGGCGACCGAGAACATCTTCCTCGGCAACGAGGTCACCACCCGCGGCTTCATACGGTCACGCCACGCCCGTACCCGCGCGGCGGAACTCCTCGCCCGCCTCGGACACCCCGAGATCGACCCGGACGTCCCGGTCGGCGCGCTCTCGGCGGCCGGAGCGCAGATCGTCTCCATGGCCCGCGCCCTCTCCCACGACGTGCGCCTGATCGTCATGGACGAACCCTCCGCCGCCCTCGACCCGGACGAGGTCTCCAACCTCTTCCGCATCGTCGCCGGCCTCACCGCCGAGGGTGTCGCCGTCGTCTACATCTCCCACCGTCTGGAGGAGATCCGCCGCATCGGCGACCGGGTCTCCGTGCTCAAGGACGGCCGGGTCGCCGCTCGCGGACTGCCCGCCCGCACCACCGAGACACGGGAGTTCGTCGCGCTGATGACGGGCCGCGAGGTGCAGTACGCCTTCCCCGAACGTCCCCCCGTTCCCACCCCCGGCCCGGACGGCCAGGTGCCGCAGCCCCCCGAGCCGGTGCTGCGCACCCAAGGACTCGCGCGCCGGGGCGAGTTCGCGCCCCTCGACCTCGAACTGCGCCCCGGCGAGATCGTCGGACTCGCCGGACTCGTCGGCTCGGGACGCTCCGAGATCCTCGAAACCCTCTCCGGCGCCCGCCGCCCCACCGCGGGCCGCGTCCTCGTCGGCGGGGCCGCGCTGCGGCCGGGCGACGTCACCGCGGCCGTACGCGCCGGAGTGGGCCTCGCCCCCGAAGAACGCAAGTCCCAGGCGCTGTTGATGCTGGAGTCGGTCACCCGCAACGTGTCGGTCTCCTCGCTCCCGCGCTTCTCCCGCGGCGGCTGGATCGACCGCGCGCGGGAGCGCACCCAGGCCCGTGCCCGCACCCGCGACCTCGCGCTGCACCCCGACGACCCCGAGCGCCCCGTACGCACGCTCTCCGGCGGCAACCAGCAGAAGGTCGTCCTCGCACGCTGGCTGCTGCGCGACTGCCGCGTACTGCTGCTGGACGAGCCCACCCGGGGGGTGGACGTCGGGGCACGCGCCGAGCTCTACACCGTCATCCGCGGCCTCGCGGACTCCGGCGTCGCGGTCCTGCTCGTCTCCAGCGAAGTGCCCGAGGTCCTCGGGCTCGCCGACCGGGTGCTGGTGATGCGCGAGGGACGCGTCGTGCACACCGCCCCCGCCCGGGAGCTCGACGAGCACCGGGTCCTCGACCTCGTCATGGAAGGGAGCCCCTCGTGCTGAGCTCACCCGGTGCCGAAGCGGTCAAGGAGCCCGCGCCGCCGCCGACTTCGTCCTCCAGGCGCCGGATCAGCGCACCCCGGCTCGGCCTGCGCCACCTCTCGCTGGCCGGCGTGCTCGTCGCGCTGGTCATCGTCGGCGCCGTCACCAGGCCGGAGCAGTTCCTGAGCACCGGCAACCTCCAGCTCATCCTCACCCAGTCCTCCGTCATCGGGGTCGTCACCGTCGGTGTCACGTTCGTCATCATCGGCGGCGGGATCGACCTGTCGGTCGGTGCGATCGTCGCGCTCGCCTCGGTGTGGGCGACGACCGTGGCCACACAGGAGTTCGGACTCGGCGGCATGCTGCTGTGCGCCCTGGCGGTCGGTGTGGGCTGCGGGCTGGTCAACGGCATGCTCATCGCGTACGGGCCGATGGTGCCCTTCATCGCCACCCTCGCCATGCTCGCCTCGGCACGCGGACTCGCACTGCTGATCAGCGAAGGCAAGACGCAGGTGGTCACGGTGCAGTCCGTCCTCGACCTCGGCGTCTCCGACAGCTACGTGCTCGGGGTGCCGCCGCTGGTGCTGGTCTTCGCCGCCGTGGCGGTGCTCGGCTGGCTGGTGCTGGGACGTACCACCTTCGGACGCCGCACCGTGGCCGTCGGCGGGAACGCCGAGGCGTCCAGGCTCGCCGGGATCGCCGTGAAGCGGCAGCGGCTCCTGCTGTACCTGCTGTCCGGACTGTGCTGCGGCATCGCCGCGTTCATGCTCGTCGTCCTCACCGGCTCCGGCCAGAACACCAACGGCAACCTCTACGAACTCGACGCCATCGCCGCGGCCATCATCGGCGGCACCCTCCTGAGCGGCGGCCGCGGCACCATCACCGGCTCCGTCCTCGGAGTGCTGGTCTTCACCACGATCACCAACCTGTTCGCGCTCAACAACCTCCAGAGCGACGTCCAGCAGATCGCCAAGGGGGCGATCATCGTCGCCGCAGTCCTGGTCCAGAAGGGTCGGAAGACGCCATGACCGAGAACTCCAGCACACCCCGCAACGAGATCCCCTCACCCACCTCCCGCAGGAACCTGCTCTTCGGGACGGCCGCGGCCGGAGCCCTGCTGGCAACCGGCTGCACCAGCAACAAGTCCAACGACGACAAGGAGGCCGAGACCGGCCAGGCCAACGTCGCCGACGACAAGCCCGGCAAGGAGGTCACCATCGGCTTCGCCGGGCCGCAGGCCGACCACGGCTGGCTGAACGCCATCAACGAACAGGCCACCGAACGCGCCAAGAAGTACAAGGACGTCACCCTGGAGGCCACCGAGGGCTCCAACGACAACGCTCAGCAGGTCGGCCAGATCGAGACGCTGATCAACAAGAAGGTCGACGTCCTCGTCATCCTCCCCGCCGACGGCAAGGCCCTCACCCAGGTCGGTCTGAAGGCGATGCGCGCGGGCATCCCCGTGGTCAACCTCGACCGGGTCTTCGCCTCCCAGCAGGCCTACCGCTGCTGGATCGGCGGCGACAACTACGGCATGGGACTCAACGCCGGCCGCTACATCGGCGAGAAGCTCAAGGGCAAGAAGAACGCCAAGGTCGTCGAACTCGCCGGCATCGACAACCTGGAGCTGACGCGGGAGCGCACCGAGGGCTTCGACGACGCCCTGAAGAACTACCCCAACATCGAGAAGGTCGCCCGTCAGGCCGCCGAGTTCACCGTCGAGTCCGGGCAGTCGAAAATGGCCCAGCTGCTGCGCGCGGAGCCGGAGTTCGACGCGCTGTGGAACCACGACGACGACCAGGGCGTGGGCGCCGAGAGGGCCATCAAGCAAGCGGGCAGGGACGAGTTCCTCATGGTCGGCGGCGCCGGGTCACGACGCGTCATGGACGCCATCAAGGCGGACAACAGCGTCATCAAGGCCACCGTCCTCTACCCGCCGACGATGGCCGCCTCCGCCATCGACCTCGCCCGCGCCCTCGGGCAGGGCAAGGGCGTCGCGGGACTCGCCGAGTTCGAGATCCCGGCCTCCATGACGCTGTACTCGGCCGTCGTCACCAAGGACAACGTCGACGAGTACCTCCCGACCGGCTTCAAGTAGGCACCGGGCGGACCACCGTCACGGCGCGGCGCCGAGCGCGCCCGCCGCCGCCCCCGCAGCGCACACCCCGACAGGGAGGAGTCCCATGTCCGACGACACCGCGCCCGCTCCTGCACCCCGACGCCCCGAGCAGCCCGCCTCGGCGCCACCGATCGGTGTGGGAATGGTCGGCTACGCCTTCATGGGAGCGGCCCACTCCCAGGGCTGGCGCACCGTGGGCCGCGTCTTCGACCTGCCGCTCGCACCGGCCATGACGGCCGTGTGCGGACGGGACGCGGACGCGGTACGGGCCGCGGCCGGACGGCTGGGCTGGACCTCGACGGAGACCGACTGGCGGGAGATGATCACCCGCGAGGACATCCAGCTCGTCGACATCTGCACACCGGGTGAGAGCCACGCCGAGATCGCCGTCGCGGCGCTGGAGGCGGGCAAGCACGTGCTGTGCGAGAAGCCGCTCGCCAACTCGGTCGAGGAGGCGGAACGGATGGCGGCCGCGGCGCAGCGTGCCCGTACGCGCGGCCAGTTGACGATGGTCGGCTTCAACTACCGCCGCACACCCGCACTCGCCCTCGCCCGGCGCATGGTGGCCGAGGGCAGGCTGGGGGAGCTGCGGCACGTACGCGTGAGCTACCTCCAGGACTGGCTGGTCGACCCCGGATTCCCGCTGGCGTGGAGGCTGCGCAGGGAGGCGGCGGGATCGGGCGCCCTCGGCGACCTGGGAGCGCACGCCGTCGACATCGCGCAGCACCTTGCGGGCTCGCCGCTGACGGGCGTCTCGGCGCAGACGGAGACGTTCGTGACCGAGCGTCCCCTGCCCGGCGGCGATCCCGGCGGCGCCCTCGGAGAGGTCACCGTCGACGACGCGGCGCTCTTCCACGGGCGGCTGGACTCGGGGGCGCTGGCCTCCTTCGAGGTCAGCCGGGTCGCCGCGGGGAGGAAGAACGCGCTGCGGGTCGAGCTGAACGGCACCCGTGGATCAGTGGTGTTCGACCTGGAGCGCCTCAACGAGCTGCAGTTCCACGACCACACGGACGCCGCGACCGAGTCCGGCTTCCGGCGCATCCAGGTCACCGAGTCCGAACATCCCTATCTGGAGGCGTGGTGGCCGCCGGGCCACGGGCTGGGCTACGAGCACACCTTCGTGCACCAGGCGCGTGACCTGCTGTACGCCGTCGCCACCGGCACGGACCCCGAACCCTCCTTCGCCGACGGCCTCCAGGTCCAGCGGGTGCTGGCGGCGGTCGAGGAGAGCGCGGACAAGAACAGCGCGTTCACGCCCGTCGCGGTCACGCCCGTGGCGGGCTGACGACGACCGCTGCCCGTCCATCCGGCGGCCCCGCGCGGCGCCGACCGCCCGGGGAGCCGGGAGACACAGATCAGGAGGCACCGCAACATGCCCCGACAGTTCACGCTCTTCACCGGCCAGTGGGCGGACCTCCCGCTGGAGGAAGTCTGCGCCCTCGCCCGCGACTTCGGCTACGACGGCCTGGAACTCGCATGCTGGGGCGACCACTTCGAAGTCGACCGCGCACTGAACGAGTCCGGCTACGTGGAGGGACGGCGCACCCTGCTGGACAAGCACGGCCTCAAGTGCTGGGCGGTCTCCAACCACCTCGTCGGCCAGGCCGTCTGCGACCATCCCATCGACGAGAGGCACCAGGGCATCCTGCCCTCGCGCATCTGGGGAGACGGCGAGCCGGAAGGTGTACGGCAGCGCGCCGCGGCAGAGATGAAGGACACCGCACGGGCCGCGGCAGCGCTGGGCGTACGTACCGTCGTCGGATTCACCGGATCGTCGATCTGGCATCTGGTGGCGATGTTCCCCCCGGTGCCGCCGCACATGGTCGAGCGGGGCTACGAGGACTTCGCCGAGCGCTGGAACCCCGTGCTGGACGTCTTCGACGCGGAGGGAGTGCGCTTCGCCCACGAGGTCCACCCCAGCGAGATCGCCTACGACTACTGGACGACACACCGGGCCCTGGAAGCCATCGGCCACCGCCCGGCCTTCGGGCTCAACTTCGACCCCAGCCACTTCGTCTGGCAGGACCTGGACCCGACGGGCTTCCTCTACGACTACCGCGACCGGATCTACCACGTCGACTGCAAGGAGGCCCGCACCCGGCTCGACGGACGCAACGGGCGCCTGGGCTCCCACCTGCCGTGGGGCGACCCGCGGCGCGGCTGGGACTTCGTCTCGGCCGGGCACGGCGATGTGGCCTGGGAGGACGTCTTCCGGATGCTGCACTCCATCGGATACGACGGACCGGTCTCGGTGGAGTGGGAGGACGCCGGCATGGACCGGCTGGCCGGGGCGCCGGAGGCGCTGCGGCGGCTGAAGGCGTTCGACTACGATCCGCCGTCGTCGTCGTTCGACGCGGCGTTCAGCAGCGACTGAGGGCTGGGCGGTGGGGCCGGCGGTGCCGGTGGTGCGGGTGCGTGCCGCTCCGGCGGTGCCCCCGGGACGGCATGATTTACGGCCCGGCGCAGCTCTGTTGCGTCAACTGGCGCCCGTCGGAGGCGCCGGGCCGCAAATCACGCTTGAGTGTCCCGGGGCCACCGCCTGCGCGTCCCGCCCCCTCCCGCGGCCGGGCGGCTGTCCCGGCACGGCACTGAGGAGTGGCCCTCCGAGGAGGGTCAGTCCCGGCCCGTGAACGAGACGAAGCGTGCCCAGGCGGCCGGGGACAGTGCGAGCCGGGGGCCCTGCTCGAACTTGGAGTCCCGCACGTGGACGGTGTCCGCACAGGCGGCCACCTCGACGCAGTCGTCGCCGGAGCCACTGCTGTAACTACTCTTGTACCAGGACGGTTCGGTGCTGCTCATAGCGCTCCTCGCATCCCCTGCAACAGGCTCAGGGATTCCTCGGGGGAGAGTGCCTGTGAGCGCATCCTGGCATACCGCATCCGGTGCACGCTGAGCACCTGCGGGTCGGAGATGAACTGGCCAATCTCCTGTCCCTCGCTGTAGCCGAAGAACAGGTTCCCCGGAGCTTCCAGAAGCCGGATGGGACCGTGCAGCCCTGCGTGGTTCTCCTTCACCAGCGGCATGACCTGGATCTCCACGTTCCGCAGTTCCGCAGCTGTCAGGACGTGGTCGATCAGTTCCCGTGTGACCTCGGTGCCGCCGGTGCGGCGCAGGAAGAGGTGCTCTTCGAGGATGAAGCTGTAGGCCGTGTGGGGCCGTTCGGTCAGCAGGCGCTTGCGCTCCTCCCGTGCGGTCCACTGGGCCTCGATCTGGGCGTCGTCCAGTGGGGGGAGTTGGTTGACGAAGAGGGTGCGAGCGTAGGACTCCGTCTGCAACAGGCCCGGGATCAGGCGGCATTCGTAGGTGCTGAGGGCCGTCGCCTCTGCCTCCAGCCGTGCCCACTGCCGGAACCAGCTCGCCAGACCGGGACGGCGTGAGACGTGCCGTGCCGCTCCCTGCAGGGCTCCGAAGGCGTCCAGCGTCTCCTCGGCGCGCTGCACGAACTGCGGTGGGGGGAAGCGGCGTCCCTGTTCGATCGAGGCGACCGTCGGGTGCGAATAGCGCACGAGTGGCGCGAACTCCTCCTGGGTCAGCCTCGCCCGTCTCCGGAAGGCCTTGAGGACTTCTCCGAACGCCTTCAGGCTGTCCGTGGACTCCGGTTCGCCGCCGCCTGTGCCTTCCGTCATGCCCGGCCGCCCTCTCGCGTTCTCGTTCAGTCAACTCCCGCAATGGTCACCGAATGTGACTCTCCGTGTCCATCTGAGTGCACGTACGCCCCGGGTCTGTACGGGTTCTGTGACCGTGGGTAAGTCGAGACTTTGTCCGCATCGTGGATGAAGCCAACTTAAGCGCTGTCAAAGGGGTTTCCGTATGAGACGAAGATGGTTACCGTCCTTGTGGTGTACCGGACATGAGCCGCTTTCCCCCTCGATCTCCTGCACGACCGGTACGTCCGCACTCCGGTGAAAACCGGGCACGGCCCGGAATACTTCGGCGCGACGGCGCGCGCCTGTGCTTGCTCGACGGTCAACGACACCTGCGTCCACCACCGTTCTCCCTCACAGGAGGAGTCGCGTGCACAGGATCATTCGCTCCACTTCCCAGTCCCCACCACTGTCCGCCAGGCGCCGTACCTTCCGCGCCCGCGTCGCCGTACTCGTCTCCTGCGCGATGGCAGGCGGCCTGCTGACGCTCGGCGCCGCTCCGCCCAAGGCGGACGACTCACCGGCCGCCGCCGCCGACTTCCAGCAGGTCACCCTGGCCAAGGGGGCCGCCGAGACCGGCGAGCCGATGACGATGGCCGTGCTGCCCGACCGTTCCGTCCTGCACACCTCCCGCGAGGGCACGGTGCGCCTGACCGACGAGGGCGGCGCCACCAAGGTCGCGGGCGAGGTGCCCGTCTACTCCCACGACGAGGAGGGCCTTCAAGGCGTGGGCGTGGACCCGGACTTCACCGACAACCGCTTCGTCTACCTCTATTACGCGCCGCCCATGGACACCCCCGAGGGTGACGCCCCCGAGACGGGCAACCCCGACGACTTCAAGCCCTTCGAGGGCGTCAACCGGCTCTCGCGGTTCGTGCTCGGCGAGGACGGCACCCTCGACATGGACAGCGAGACGAAGATCCTCGACGTCGAGGCGGACCGCGGGCTGTGCTGCCACGTCGGGGGTGACATCGCCTTCGACGCCGACGGCAACCTTCTGCTGTCGACCGGGGACGACACCAACCCCTTCCAGTCGGACGGCTACACACCCATCGACGAACGCGCCGACCGCAACCCCGCCTTCGACGCTCAGCGCAGCTCGGGCAACACCAATGACCTGCGCGGCAAGATCCTGCGTGTCAAGGTCGAGGACGACGGCGGCTACAGCATCCCCGAGGGCAACCTCTTCGAGCCGGGGACCGAGAAGACCCGCCCCGAGATCTACGCGATGGGCTTCCGCAATCCCTTCCGCATGTCCGTGGACAAGCCCACCGGCACCGTCTACGTCGGCGACTACGGGCCCGACGCCGGCTCGGCCGACCCGGCGCGCGGGCCGTCCGGCCAGGTCGAGTTCGCCCGCGTCACCGAGGCCGGCAACTACGGCTGGCCCTACTGCACGGGCGAGAACGACGCCTACACCGACTACGACTTCGGCAGCGGCGAGTCGGGGGAGAAGTTCGACTGCGCCGCCCCCGTCAACGACTCGCCCCACAACACCGGGCTGACGGAACTGCCCGCCGCCCAGCCCGCGTGGATCGCCTACGACGGCGCCTCCGTACCGGAGTTCGGCGACGGCTCCGAGTCCCCGATGGGCGGTCCCGTCTACCGCTACGACGAAGACCTGGACTCGGAGGTGAAGTTCCCGCAGGAGTACGACGGTGACTTCTTCGCCGGCGAGTTCGGCCGCCAGTGGATCAAACGCATCGAGCACGGGGCCGGAGGAGACGTCTCCTCCATCAACTCCTTCCCCTGGAGCGGCACTCAGGTGATGGACATGGAGTTCGGCCCGGACGGCGCGCTCTACGTCCTGGACTACGGCACCGGCTACTTCAACGGCGACGAGAACTCCGCCGTCTACCGCATCGAGAACGCCACCGACGGCCACAGCCCCATCGCCGAGGCGAAGTCCGACACGACCAGCGGTCAGGCGCCGCTGGAGGTCGCCTTCTCCTCCGAGGGAAGCAGCGACGCCGACGGCGACGCGCTCAGCTACAGCTGGGACTTCGGTGACGGCGCCACCTCCGGCGAGGCCGATCCGACCCACACCTACACCGAGAACGGCACCTACTCCGCGACGGTCACCGCCACCGACCCCGGCGGGCGCACGGGAAGCGCCAGCGTGATCGTGACCGTCGGGAACACCGCGCCGAAGGTCGAGCTGCAACTGCCCGCCGACGGCCAGCCGTTCGGCTTCGGCGACGAGGTGCCCTTCGAGGTGAAGGTGACCGACCCGGAGGACGGCGAGATCGACTGCTCCGAGGTGGAGGTCAGCTACATCCTCGGCCACGACAGCCACGGCCACCCGATCACGTCGGCCAAGGGCTGCTCCGGCACCATCAAGACGAGCGAGGACGGCGAACACGACCCGAACGCCGACATCTTCGGCGTCTTCGACGCCGAGTACACCGACCACGGCGGCGGGGGCCAGGACTCCCTGACCAGTCACGACCAGAGCGTCCTCCAGCCCGAGCACCGGCAGGCCGAGCACTTCACCGGCTCCGCCGACGGCGTCGAGGTCTCCTCCGTAGAGGGGGCCGAGGGAGATCGTGCCGTCACCGGTGTCGAGAACGGCCAGTGGATCGCCTTCGACCCGTATGTCACCGCTGACGTCACCGAGTTGACCGCGCGGGTCGACGGGGGCGGCTCCGCCGGAGGCGAGCTCGAAGTACGTGCCGGAGCACCCGACGGCACGCTGCTGGGCACCGCCGAGGTCGGCACGGGCGAGGGCTGGAGCGAGGTGAGCACCGCGGTCGAGAACGCGCCCGGGGGCTCCTCAGAGCTCTATCTGGTCTTCACCGGCGGCGCGGGCGGCCTGTTCGACCTGGACAGTTTCAAGGTCACGACGAGCTGAGGGAGGAAGAGCCGATGAGACGCGCATCCGGAACGGCCCGTGAACGCACACCTGCACGAGCGCGGGCACGGGCGCACCCGTACGTTCGCACACGGCGACTCCCGCGCGGGACCGTGCGGTCGGCACTGACCGCGGCGGCTGCCGCGCTGATGCTGACCGTCACCGCGCTGCCCACCCAGGCAGCGGCACCGCCCGGCGGGCAGCAGGAGGGCGAGCGGATCCTGGTCTTCTCCAAGACCGCGGGATTCCGCCACGACTCCATCCCCGACGGGATCGCGGCGCTGCGTGAACTCGGTGCGGAAGGCGGCTTCACCCTCGACGCGACGGAGGACGCCGCCGTCTTCACCCCCGACCGGCTCGCCGAGTACGACGCCGTCGTCTTCCTCTCCACGACCGGCGACGTGCTGGACGAGGAGCAACAGGCCGCGTTCGAAGGCTACATACAGCAGGGCGGCGGATACGCCGGCGTGCACGCCGCCGCCGACACCGAGTACGACTGGCCCTGGTACGGCGGGCTGGTGGGCGCGTGGTTCGACTCGCATCCGCAGATACAGCCCGCCACCGTCGAGGTGGAGGACCGGGCGCACCCGGCCACCGCGCATCTCGGCGGGACCTGGGACCGTACCGACGAGTGGTACAACTACCGCGCCAGTCCCCGTGAGAACGTCCGCGTGCTGGCCGCGCTCGACGAGGAGTCCTACGACGGCGGCACCATGGACGGGGACCACCCGATCGTCTGGTGCCAGGAGTACGAGGGAGGCCGCGCCTTCTACACCGGCGGCGGGCACACCAAGGAGTCCTACGCCGAGGACGCCTTCCGCGAACACCTGCTCGGCGGCATCCGCTGGGCCACGGGCGCCGCTCAGGCCGACTGCCGACCGGAGAACGGCTACACGCCGCTCTACGACGCCGGCACCGGACTGGGGGAGTGGGAGCAGGCCGGGCCCGGCAGCTTCGAGGAGGGTGAGGACGGCACCCTCAGCACGGTCGGCGGGATGGGCCTGCTGTGGCACCGGACGGAGCAACTGGGCGACTACTCACTGAAGTTGGACTGGCGGATGGCGGGCGACGACAACTCAGGTGTCTTCGTCGGCTTCCCCGCCTCCGACGACCCCGTCTCGGCCGTGGACAACGGCTACGAGATCCAGATCGACGCCACGGACGTACCGGAGAAGACGACCGGCTCCGTCTACGGCTTCCGGTCCGCGGACCTCGAAGCGCGCGACGAGGCCCTCAGCCCGCCCGGCGAGTGGAACACCTTCGAGATCCGCGTCGAGGGCGAACGCCTGCGGGTCTGGCTCAACGGCGTCCAGGTCAACGACTTCACCAACACCGACCCCGTCCGAAGCCTGGCCGACGGCCACATCGGCCTGCAGAACCACGGCGACGGCGACGACGTCGCCTTCCGCGACGTCCGGCTGCGTCAGCTGGCGCCCTCCGCTCCGGACGCACCGGAGGGAACCCACGGCCACTCACACGGCCACTCCCACGGCGGGGACCGGGGCAAGGGCCACGGCGGGCCCGCCGCCGCGAAGGGAGGAGCGGGCTGACTCCCCCTACGGGGGCCGGACTCCCGTACGGGTCGGTGCCCGACTGCCGTCCGGCACACGCCGGATGACGAGCCGCAGCCAGCGGTCCGTCCGCCCGGTGCCCCGTGGCCCGAGGGGGGCCTGAAGGCACCGGGCAAGCGGCGGGCGAGGAGAACGCCGACTCCTCCCCGCCGCGCCTCCCCGCCGCGCGTCCCTCACCCCCTCCCGCATCCCCGTCCTCCCCGCCCCGGCACCCCGGCCCCGCTCCGTCAGGCAACCCCCTCACGCACACCCACCCGGCGCCCCACCGACGACACCTGACCACCACCCCCTCACCACGGAGGCAGGCCGTGAACGAAGACCACCCCATCCAGCAGCCCCCGCCCCCGCGCCCGTCCGCGGCCCGTACCGGCGTCTGGCTCGTCGGCGCACGCGGCTCCGTCGCCACCACGGCGGCAGCGGGCTGCGCGGCGGTCGCCGCCGGCATGCACCCGCCCGCCGGCATGGTCACGGAGACCGCCCCCTTCGCCGACTGCGGCCTGCCGCCACTGGGACACCTCGTCTTCGGCGGTCATGACACGGCCTCCTGCCCGCTGCCCAAACGGGCCGAACAGCTCGTCGCAGCAGGGGTGCTCCCGCACGGGCTGCCCGCGGCCGTGCGGGCCGAACTTGCCGCCGCCGACGCCTGCGTGCGCCCCGGCGGCCCGCTGACGGGAGACCCGCGCACCGAGGAGGAGGTGATCGACGACTTCGCCGCCGACCTCACCGCTTTCACCCGCGACAACGGTCTCGCCCGCACGGTCGTCGTCAACGTCGCCTCCACGGAAGCCGCACCGTCCGCGTCGCAGACCGCGCTGCCGCCCAGCTCCCGTTACGCTTCCGCCGCCCTGCGGGCGGGCTGCCCCTATGTGAACTTCACGCCCTCCACGGGCCTGCACCACCCTCGACTGCGGGCGGCCGCCCGGCACTCGGGGCTTCCGCACGCGGGGCGTGACGGCAAGACCGGGCAGACGCTGCTGCGTTCCGTGCTCGCGCCGATGTTCGCGCAGCGCGCCCTGCCCGTACGCGCGTGGTCGGGCACCAACCTGCTGGGCGGCGGCGACGGAGCCGCCCTCGCCGACCCCGGCGCCGCGGCCGCGAAGAACGCGGGCAAGGAACGTGTCCTCGCCGACAACCTGGGCCGACTGCCCGAAGGCGAACTGCACATCGACGACGTCCCGGCACTGGGGGAGTGGAAGACCGCCTGGGACCACGTCGCCTTCGACGGCTTCCTCGGCTCGCGCATGATCCTGCAGACCGTCTGGCAGGGCTGCGACTCCGCGCTGGCCGCGCCGCTCGTCCTCGACCTCGCCCGGCTCGTCGCCCGCGCCCACGAGAAGGGACTCGGCGGACCCGTCGACGGGCTCGGCTTCTACTTCAAGGACCCCGACACCGGTCCGAGCGCCCTGCCCGACCAGTGGGGCGCGCTGCTCGGACTCGCCGGCCGTCTGCGGTCGTGCCGGTGAGGGCGCCGCGGTCGCTGGGCCGCGCCGCCGACTGGGCCGAACTCCTGCGGATCTCTGCCGCCTTCACCGTTCCCGGGGACGCACTCGCGGGTGCGGCGGCCTCCGGGCACCGGCCGAACGGGGGCACGCTGCTGGCGGCCGGGGCGTCGCTGTGCCTGTACGAGGCCGGGATGGCCCTCAACGACTTCTCGGACCGCGACATCGACGCGGCCGAACGCCCGGACCGTCCGCTGCCGTCCGGGCGGATAGCACCGGCCGCCGCGTTCACCGCCG
Source organism: Streptomyces sp. TAA204 (assembly GCF_000424965.1). NCBI lineage: Bacteria > Bacillati > Actinomycetota > Actinomycetes > Kitasatosporales > Streptomycetaceae > Streptomyces > Streptomyces sp. TAA204. Next base: position 395,162 of record NZ_AUKW01000002.1, on the reverse strand, counting down.
CCGCCGTCCTCACCGCGGCCGGCCTGCGGCTGGCCGCGGCGGCGAGCCGCCCGGCGCTGCTGACGGCGACGGCGCTGGCGGGCACGGTCTGGGCCTACGACCTGCGCCTCAAGCACACGGCGTGGGGACCGGCCGCGATGGCGGGCGCCCGCGCCCTCGACCTGATCCTGGGCGCGACGGCGACGGCGGTGACTGCTGCCGGGACCGGGACCGGGACCGGGTGCGGGACCGTGAAGGCGAGGACGGCGTCCGCGGCCACCCACCCAAGCGCGGTGCCGGGAGCGAGCCGCGCCCCGACGGGCCGGGCACCAAGCCACGTTCAGCACCGGGCAGGGCCCGGCCCCCGCCCCCTCGGTGCGCCCGCGGCGACCCGCACCGGCGACGTGCTGCGCTCCGCCGCCTTCCTCGGCGCGCACACCTTCGCCGTGACCGCCGTCTCCCGCCGGGAAACGCTCGGCGCCACCCCCGCCGTCCCGCTGGCCGCGACCGGCGCCGTCGCCGCCCTCGCCTGCGCGACCGGCGCCGCGGGGCGCATGCCGGCGGCGTTCGCCCTCACCTATGCCACGACGGCCGCCCGTCCCCTCACCCGTGCCGCGGTCGACCCGTCGCCGCCGCTGCTCCAGCGCGCCGTCGGCGGCGGCATCCGCGCCACCGTCCCGCTCCAGGCCGCCCTGGCCGCCCGCGCCGGACGTCCCGGCTGGGCCGCGGCCCTGCTGGCGCTTCTCCCGGCGGCCGGACGGCTCTCACGGAAGGTCAGCCCCACATGAGCCCCAACGCCCCGCTGCGCTATGCCTACGGCACCAACGGACTCGCCGACCTGCGGCTGGAGGACGCCCTGGGGCTGCTCGCCGACCTCGGGTACGACGGGGTGGGACTCACCCTCGACCACATGCACCTCGACCCCCTCGCCGCGGACCTGCCGCGTCGAACAGCCGCCGTGGGCCGTGCACTTGAGAGGTACGGGCTGACCGTCACAGTCGAGACCGGCGCCCGCTACGTCCTCGACCCGCGGCGCAAGCACCACCCCACCCTGCTCGACCCCGACCCGGAGGCGCGCGCGGCACGTCTGGACCTGCTGCTGAAGGCCGTACGTGTCGCGGCCGACCTCGGCGCGCACGCCACACACTTCTTCAGCGGCACGCTGCCCGAGGGGACCGACAGGCACACAGCGTGGCCCCGCTTCGCCGACGGCGTCAGCGCGCTGCTCTCCGCCGCGCAGGCCACCGGGGTGCCGCTCGCCGTCGAGCCCGAACCCGGCCACCTCCTGGGCGACCTGGCCGATTTCCACCGGCTGCGCACGACTCTCGGCGAGCCCGGCGGGCTCGGGCTGACCCTGGACGTGGGGCACTGCCTCTGCCTGGAGACCGAGCCGCCGCCCGAGTGCGTACGCCGTGCCGCACCGTGGCTGCGGCATGTGCAGATCGAGGACATGCGACGCGGCGTGCACGAGCATCTGCCGTTCGGTGAAGGCCAGTTGGACGTACCGCCGGTACTGGCCGCACTGTGGGAGGCCGGTTACGCCGGCCTCGTCACCGTCGAACTGCCCCGCGACTCGCACGCCGGACCCGACCGCGCCCGCGACTCCCTCCGCGCCCTGCGCGAGGCGGAACGAACGGCACGGCACGGCGCGGGCGGCGCCCGGACCGGGGACCGGGCGGACGGGCCGCAGAGCGCCGCCGGCGGCCGGAGAGGAGCACAGTGACCATGCCGAACCCGCCCTCCGAGGAGCAGACATCCCTCAGCGGCACGCTCCGCGACCTCCAGGCCCGGCTGGAGCGCCAACTCGACGGCCCCGCCCGCACCTGGCTGCACCAGGCGCTCGCCGACGCCCGTGAGGCGCACCGGCCGGCGGCCTGGGAGGCGCACTTCGCCGCCGCCCGCCGCCGCTGCGGCCGCACCGCGGCGCCCGCCGTCCGAGTGCTGCTGCTGCACGCCGCCGGAGCGGGAAGCGCGACCCTCACCCGGCTCTACCGCCAGGGCACGGCCGCCGAACGCGTCGCCGTCCTGCGTGCCCTGCCCCATCTGCCTGTCGCGGGAACCCCCGACGCCGTGCCACTGGTGGAGGACGCGCTGCGTGCCAACGACACCGGGCTGGTCACCGCCGCCGTCGGCCCGTACGCCGCCGCACACCTCGACCGGCACGGATGGCGGCACGCCGTGCTGAAGTGCCTGTTCACAGGCGTCCCCACGGCCGCCGTCCACGGCCTCGCCCGGCGCGCCCGGGGCGACGCCGAACTGGCCCGCATGCTCCGCGACTTCGCACACGAACGCACCGTAGCGGGCCGCACGGTACCGGCGGACCTGCTGCACGTCCTCGACCTGGCGGAGGCCGAAGCGGAAGCAGAAGCCGACGCCCCCTCGTCCCCGACGCCCGAGGAGTCCTGATGCGCATCTTCGACCCGCACATCCACATGACCTCGCGGACCACCGACGACTACGCCGCCATGTACGAGGCCGGCGTACGCGCCCTGGTCGAACCCTCCTTCTGGCTCGGCCAGCCCCGCACCTCCCCCGGCTCCTTCTTCGACTACTTCGACTCGCTGCTGGGCTGGGAGCCCTTCCGCGCCTCCCAGTACGGCATCGCCCACCACTGCACCATCGCCCTCAACCCCAAGGAGGCCGGCGACCCGCGCTGCGTACCCGTTCTGGACGAACTACCGCGCTACCTCGACAAGGACGGCGTGGTCGCCGTGGGCGAGATCGGCTACGACTCCATGACGCCCGCCGAGGACACCGCCCTGGCAGCGCAGCTCCAACTCGCCGCCGACCACGGCCTCCCGGCCCTCGTCCACACCCCGCACCGCGACAAGGCGGCGGGCCTGACCCGCACCCTCGACGTGCTGCGCGAGTCCGGGCTGCCGCCGGAGCGGGTCGTGCTCGACCACCTCAACGAGGCCACCGTCGACGCCGCAGCCGACAGCGGTTGCTGGCTCGGCTTCTCCATCTACCCCGACACCAAGATGGACGAGCACCGCATGGTGCGCCTGCTGCGTCTGCACGGCACCTCCCGCGTCCTGGTCAACTCCGCCGCCGACTGGGGCCGCAGCGACCCGCTCAAGACCCGCGCCGTGGCGGACGCCATGCTGCTGGCCGGCTTCACCGACGACGAGGTCGAGCAGGTGCTGTGGCACAACCCCGTCGCCTTCTACGGGCAGAGCGGACGCCTCGAACTCGACCCCGTCGATGAGACCGGCGCGCTCACCCACGAGGGCAACTCCATTCTGCGCGGCGGGGAATGAGGGGAGGGCAGGGCCATGCGCTTCCGACACCCCGACGGCTCGACCGTCCACCTCGCGTACTGCACGAACGTGCACGCCGCCGAGGACTTCGAGGGCGTGCTGAGCCAACTGCGCGAGCACGCCGAGCCGGTGCGCCGCCGCCTGCACCGCGACCGCCTGGGCATCGGTCTGTGGCTGGCCCGCGACGCCGCCCGTACGCTCACCGCGGACCCCTCCTCGGTACGGACGCTGCGCTCCGAACTCGACCGGCGCGGACTGGAGGTGGTCACCCTCAACGGCTTCCCCTACCAGGGCTTCGGTGACGAGCACGTCAAGTACCGCGTCTACAGGCCGGACTGGACAGAGCCGGCGCGGCTGGACCACACCACCGACCTGGCCAGGCTGCTGGCCGCGCTGCTGCCCGACGACGCCGACGAGGGCACCGTCTCCACGCTGCCGCTGGCCTGGCGCAGCGACTTCACCGCCCAGCGCCGCCGCACCGCACTGGAAGCGCTCGGCACACTCGCGGCACGCCTGGACGCCCTGGAGGAGCTGACCGCGCGCAGCATCCGTGTCGGTCTGGAACCCGAACCCGGCTGCACGGTGGAGACCACCGCGGACGCCGTCGAGGCGCTGACGGGCCCCTCGGCGCCGCCCTCGCACCGCATCGGCGTGTGCGTGGACACCTGCCACCTGGCCACCCAGTTCGAGGAGCCCGACGAGGCCGTCGCCGCCCTCACCGGTGCCGGTGTCCCCATCGTCAAAAGCCAGCTCTCCGCCGCCCTGCACCTCGAAGACCCCGCCGCCGAGGGCGCGCTGGCCGCGCTGTCGGGCTTCGCCGAGCCCCGCTTCCTCCACCAGACGCGCGCCCTGACCGGACGGGGAGTGCGCGCCACCGACGACCTCGGCGACGCGCTGCTGCCCGGCACCCTGCCGGACTCGGCGCCCTGGCGCTCCCACTTCCACGTCCCCCTGCACGCACCGCCCGACCCGCCGCTGACCAGCACCGTGGGCGTTCTGCGGGGGGCGCTCGCCCAACTCGTGGGCGGACCCGCACCGCTGACCCGCCATCTGGAGGTGGAGACCTACACCTGGCAGGCCCTCCCGGAAGGTCTGCGCCCCCGCACCCGCGCCCAGCTCGCCGACGGCATCGCGGCGGAACTCGACGTCGCCCGCGAGATGCTCATCGGCCTCGGCCTGAAGGAGCTGCCGTGACACAGGACCCCCAGCCCCAGCCCCGGCCCCGTCCGCTGGTCGTCCTCGACGTCGTCGGGCTCACACCCCGGCTCCTGGCCCACATGCCGGCGCTGCGCGCCGTGGCCGGCCAGGGCACCAGCACCTCGCTGGGCACGGTGCTGCCCGCGGTGACCTGCGCCGCCCAGTCCACCTTCCTCACCGGCGTCACCCCCGCCGAGCACGGAATCGTCGGCAACGGCTGGTACTTCCGCGAGCTGGGCGAGGTGCTGCTGTGGCGGCAGCACAACGCGCTCGTCGGCGGGGAGAAGCTGTGGGACGCCGCCCGCGCCCGCCACCCCGGCTACACCGTCGCCAACATCTGCTGGTGGTACGCCATGGGCGCCGACACCGACTGGACCGTCACCCCGCGCCCCGTCTACTACGCCGACGGACGCAAGGAGCCGGACTGCTACACCCGCCCGCCCGCTCTGCACGACGAACTCACCGACCTCCTGGGCACGTTCCCCCTCTTCCACTTCTGGGGCCCCGGCGCGGACATCGTCTCCTCCCGCTGGATCACCGACGCCACACGCCACATCCTGCGCACCCGCGAACCCGACCTCGCGCTGGCCTACCTCCCGCACCTGGACTACGACCTCCAGCGCTACGGCCCCGACGACCCCCGCTCCCACCGCGCGGCCGCCGAACTCGACGCCACCCTCGCCCCGTTGCTGGACGACGCCCGCGCACAGGGACGTACCGTCGTCGCGCTCTCGGAGTACGGCATCACCCGCGTCGAGCGCACCGTCGACATCAACCGGGCGCTGCGCCGCGCCGGGCTGCTCGAGGTGCACACCCAGGACGGCATGGAGTACCTGGACCCCACCACCTCACGGGCCTTCGCCGTCGTCGACCACCAGCTCGCCCACGTCTACGTACGCGACCCCGCCGACCTCGACGACGCCCGCCGCGCACTCGACGGGCTGCCCGGAATAGCCGAACTCCTCGGCGAGCGAGGGAAGAAGACCCACCACCTGGACCATCCGCGCGCCGGCGAACTCGTCGCCCTCGCCGAGCCGGGGGCCTGGTTCACCTACTACTACTGGCTCGACGACGCCCGCGCGCCCGACTTCGCCCGCCTGGTCGAGATCCACCGCAAACCGGGCTACGACCCTGCCGAGCTGTTCATGGACCCCGGCGACCCGTATGTGCGCCTGCGCGCCGCGACCGCGCTGGCACGCAAGAAGACCGGCATGCGCTACCGCATGGCGGTCGTACCGCTCGACCCGTCACCGGTGCGCGGCAGCCACGGCCGCCTCCCCGAAAGCCCCGAAGAGGGGCCCGTCTTCATCTGCTCCCGTGCCGGTGTCGCCGACGGCCCCCTGGCCGCGACCGACGTCAAGTCCCTGCTCATCGAACTCGCCCTTGGAGACTCCTGATGACACGCACACCGCACGATCCCGAACTCTCCCGGCGGCTGCGCCGCCGCGGATTCCTCGGCGTCGCCGCCGGAAGCGCAGCTGCCTCGCTGCTGGGCGGCACAGGCACCGCACACGCCGCGGTCCCCGCCGCCGCTGCCGGCGCGGACGACCGCTGCGGGCCGCTCCTGCCCAAGGGACGGCTCGGCATCCAGCTCTACACGCTGCGCGACAAGGTGGCCTCGCTGGGCTTCGCCGCCGTCTTCGAGGAGCTGTCCCGGTACAGCTACGAACAGGTCGAGTTCGCCGGCTACACCCAGGGGACCGGTGACATCTCCCTCGCCCGGCTGCGCAGGCTGCTGCGGGAGCACGGGCTGCGCGGCATCGGCAGCCACGTCGGCTACTGGTCCGACGACCCGGCGGCCTACACCTTCGACACCCAGCTGGAGAAGGTCCTCGACGACGCCGCCGCGCTCGGGCTGCCGCATGTGGGCACGGCCGCGAGCCCGGACCGCTACGGCCGCACCGTCGACGCCTGGAAACGCGCCGCGGAGGACTTCAACACCTACGGCGCGGCGGCGAGGAAGCGCGGGCTGAAGTTCTACCAGCACAACCACCAGATGGAGTTCGGCTTCGCCGAGGACCGCCCCGACGTACGTCTCTACGACGTGCTGCTCGCCGAGACCGACCCCGAACTGGTCTATCTGGAGATGGACATCTACTGGGCCTACGCCGGCCAGTACCGCTTCAGCGTCCGCCCCGACGGCATCCCCGCGCCCTTCGAGCCCGTCGACTACGTGCTGGCGCAGCCCGAGCGCTACCCGCTCTTCCACGTCAAGGACGGCGAACACGACGAGACCGCCGACGACGGGTACCGGATGGTGGACGTCGGCGACGGGGACATCGACTATCAGCGCTTCCTGTCGAAGGTCACCAGGTCGCACGGCGGGAGGAAGCACAACTGGCAGGTGGAGCACGACCAGCCGTCCGACTCCCTGAGGACGGCGCGCCGTTCGGCGGCCCATCTGCGGTCGCTGCGGCGCTGAGCGCAGCATCCCGGAAACGGTCTCGGGCCGCCCCCCTTCGCAAGGGAGGCGGCCCGAGGCCGTCACATCACTTCCCGCAGGCCCGGGGTGGCGTCACTCTCCGCCTGTCGGCTGCGGATTGGGCTTGATCACGGACTTCCTCGGCCGTCCGGGCTGGTACAGGAACAGCGCCACGAAGCCGGCGAACAGCGAGGTGCCTCCCGCGAGCCAGAACGCCCCGCCGTAGCCCCAGGCGGTGACCACCATGGAACCAAGCCCCGCGCCGGCGATGCCGGACAGCAGCTTGGAGCTGTAGACCATGCCGTAGTTGGTGGCGTTGTTGTTCTCACCGAAATAGTCCGCGGTCAGCGCAGCGAACAGCGGGAAGACCGCTCCGCCGCCGAATCCGGAGACCATCGAGCAGAACAGGAACAGCCACATCGACCCCGCCTGCCCGGACAGCAGGACCCCGAACTGCGCCAGGCCGAGGACGGCGCAGACGAAGATCAGGCACTGCTTGCGTCCGTACATGTCGGACAGCCAGCCGATCACGCCCCGGCCGGTGCCGTTGACGATGGCCTTCAGCGACATGGCGGTGGCGACGATGCCGCCCGCGAAGCCCATGTCGTCGCCGAAGGGCACCTGGAAGGCGATACCGAAGATGTTCACACCGGACGTGCACAGCAGACAGAACCACATCAGCGGAACGCGTCCGGTCCGGAACGCCTCCTTGGCGGTGTACTGCTTGACCGCCGGCGGGTTCTTCTGCAGCGCACGGCGTGCGCGCGGGTCGTCCGGCGGCTTCAGCGGGTCGACGTGGTCGGGCCACCAGTTCTTCGGCGGGTCCTTGAAGAACGAGCCGGCGAAGGCGACGACCGCGGCCAGGAACACACCGACGCTGACCAGCACCCACTTGAAGTTGCTGACGTCCATGAAGCCGGTGAAGATGAACACGAACGGCACCGAGCCGTAGGCGAAACCGCCGTTGACGAAGCCGGTCTTGCCGCCCTTGCGCTCCGGATACCACTTGCCGACCATGTTCACGCAGGTCGCATACACCGCTCCGGCGCCCATACCGCTGAAGACGCTGAAGCCGATGTAGGCGAGGACGACGTTCGGCGCGTACGCGAGCGCGAGATAGCCGATGAAGGTGCCGAGCGCACCCCACATCATCGCCTGCCGTGCGGGGAACCGCCCGCTCTCACGCAGCTTGCCGACCGGGAAGGCCACGCCTCCCTGGAAGAGGACCCAGATGCCCATCATCCAGAAGATGTGTGCACTGTTCCAGCCGTGCGCCGTGTGGAGCGTCGATTCGGCGGAAGCGAACGCGTACTCCGCGGAGGAGATGCCCATCATGCCGACCCACGGCAGGATGACCATCCACCGGCGGCGGCGTCCCATGATGTCGATGTCGGACTCGCCTACGCGGTAAGTTCGACCGTTCTTGTCCGTCACCTCCCGGTATGGGAGGCCTGTTGGAACTTCTGTCGTTGTCATGTGCTGCACCCCTTGCGTGGAGAGAGTCTGGCCAGCGCCCCCTGTCCGGATCTCTTGCTTGGTGCGGTGTTGCGGTGCTGCGTCCAGCTGCTTTCTCAAGCGGCGGACGGGTGGACTGCGCAGTCCGCCCGGCCACCGCCCGGCTCCGCCGTGGTGATGGAGCGCAAGTCCCCACCACCACGGAGCAGCTCCCGCAGCACGGGCCCTACAGGAGCCCGGCCGCCCGTGCCCACTGGTACTTGGCTCCCAGCACGGCCACGGGCTTCTCCGTCGTGTACGGGTAGGCGACCACTCCTCGCTCGAAGAGGTACGCGCATGCTTCCTCGACCTCCACGTCACCAGCAAGGGAGGCAACCACGGGTTTCTCGATTCCCTTCTCCCGTGCCTCGGCGACGACCCTGGCTGTCAGCTCCGCGAAGACCATGGGCGGAGTGACGATGGTGTGCCAGTAGCCGAGGACCAATGAGTGGATGCGCGGGTCCTCCAGACCGAGGCGGATCGTCGCCTCGTACGTGGAGGGCGGCTCGCCTCCCGTGATGTCCACGGGGTTGCCCGCGGCGCCGAACGGCGGGATGAAGGCGCGGAACGCCTCGTCCAGGTCCGGCGGGATCTCCATCAGCGACAGTCCGTTGTCGACGATCGCGTCCGAGAGCAGTACGCCCGAGCCGCCGGCGCCGGTGATGATCACGGTGTTGTCGCCCTGCGGCGTGGGCAGCACGGGCAGGGCCCGTGCGTACTCCAGCATCTCGTTCAGGCCCGGCGCCCGGATGACGCCGGCCTGCCGCAGGATGTCGTCGTAGACCGCGTCGTCGCCCGCGAGCGCGCCCGTGTGCGAACCCGCCGCCTTGGCGCCCGCGCTGGTGCGGCCCGCCTTGAGGACGACGACGGGCTTCTTCGGCACGGTCTCCCGCGCCGCTTCCACGAACGCCCGCCCGTCCTTGAGGTCCTCCAGGTGCATCGCGATGCACTCGGTGTTCGGGTCGTCCGCGAAGTAGGTGAGCAGGTCGTCCTCGTCCAGGTCGGACTTGTTGCCCAGCCCCACGATCGCCGAGACACCGGTGCTGGTGCTCCGGGCGAAGCCGAGGATGGCCATGCCGATGCCGCCCGACTGGGACGTGAGCGCCACACCGCCCTTGACGTCGTAGGGCGTGCAGAAGGTGGCGCACAGGTCGTGCCAGGTCGAGTAGTAGCCGTAGATGTTCGGGCCGAGCAGGCGTACGCCGTGCTTCTCCCCGATGGCCACGATCCGGTCCTGCAGTTCCACCTCGCCGGTCTCGGCGAAGCCGGAGGGGATGAGCACCGCGTTGGGGATGCCCTTGGCGCCGACGGCCTCCAGCGTGTCCGGCACGAACTTGGCCGGCACGGCGAAGACCGCAACGTCCACCTCGCCGGGGATGTCGGCGACCGACTTGTATGCCTTGAGCCCCAGGATCTCGTCGGCCTTCGGGTTCACCGGGTGGATCTCACCCGGGAACCCGCCGTCGACGAGGTTGCGCATGACCGAATTGCCGATCTTGCCCTGCTCGTTGGAGGCGCCGACCACCGCGACCGACCGCGGCTGCATCAGCCGCTTCATCGAGGCGCGTATCTCCTCCGGGGTGTAGCGCCGGCGTGGTGCCGGTTCGCCCTCGGTGAGCAGGACGCGGATGTCGGCGGCCAGCGCGCCGTCGGGAGCGGCGAAGACGGGGTTGAGGTCGACCTCGGCCAGCTCCGGGAAGTCGTGCGCGAGTTGCGAGACGGCCACGATGACGCCCGCCAGCGCCGCGCGGTCCACCGGTTCGCCGCCCCGTACGCCCTTGAGGATCTCCGCCGCCTCGATGCCGTCGAGCATCGACAGCGCGTCCTCGGTGGTGGCCGGGGCGAGCCGGAAGGTGACGTCCTTGAGGACCTCCACCAGCACCCCGCCCAGGCCGAAGGCGACGACCTTGCCGAAGGTGGGGTCGGTGACCGTACCGACCAGCACCTCCTGCCCGGGCTTCGCCATCTGCTGCACCTGTACGCCCAGTACGTCCGCCCCGGAGTCGTACTCACGCGCGTTGCCGACGATTTCGCGGTAGGCGCTGCGCACGTCCGCGGAGGAGGAGACGCCGACGCGCACCCCGCCCGCGTCGGTCTTGTGCAGGATGTCCGGGGAGACGATCTTCATCGCGACGGGGAAGCCGATCCGGTCGGCCAACTGCACCGCCTCGTCGGCGGATTCCGCCAGGCCCTCGTCCGGCACGGGGATGCCGTAGGCGTCGGCCACACGCTTGCCCTCGGGGGCGGTCAGCGCGGTACGGCCCTCGGCGCGGGCGGCTTCCAGCACCGCCCGTACCGCTGCCCTGTCCGGCTGCCCGGGGCCGGTCTCGTTGTCCTGGGGCATCTCTCAGATCACTCCGTTCGTCTTGAGCAGCGCCACTTCTTCCTCGCCGAGACCGAGTTCGCCGATGTAGACCTCCTCGTTGTGCTCACCCAGCAGGGGCGAGGAGGTGATCTCCACGGGGGAGTCGGAGAGTTTGATCGGGGAGCCGACTGTGGTGAAGGCGCCGCGTTCGGGGTGATCGACCTCGACGATCATCCCGTTCGCCGCCAGGGACTCGTCCTCGGCGATCTCCTTGGTGGAGAGGATCGGCCCGCAGGGGATGTTGTGGGCGTTCAGCGCGCCCAGCACCTCCCACTTGGGGAGCGTGGCCGACCACTCCTCGATGAGCTGGAACATCTTGTCCAGCTTCGGCAGCCGCGCCTCCGGGGTGTTCCAGTCCGGGTCGTCGGCCAGTTCGGGACGTCCGATGAGCTTCGTCAGCGGCTCCCAGCCCACGGGCTGCACGATCACGTACACGTAGTCGTTGGGGCCGCCCGGCGCGCACTTGACCGCCCAGCCGGGCTGGCCGCCGCCGGAGGCGTTGCCCGAGCGCGGCACCTCGTCGCCGAAGTCCTCGTTCGGGTACTCGCCGAGCGGGCCGTGCTCGAGCCGCTGGTGGTCGCGCATCTTCACCCGGCACAGGTTGAGCACCGAGTGCTGCATGGCGACGTTCACACGCTGCCCGCGCCCGGAGCGCTCACGCTGCAGCAGCGCGGCGAGGATGGCGGCGACGGTGTGCACGCCGGTGCCCGAGTCACCGATCTGGGCACCGGTGGCCATCGGCGGGCCGTCCTCGAACCCGGTGGTCGACATCGAGCCGCCCATCGCCTGCGCGACGACCTCGTACGCCTTGAAGCCGGTGTAGGGGCCTTCTCCGAAGCCCTTGATGGACGCGTAGACCAGCTTGGGGTTGATCTGCTTGATGCGGTCCCAGGTGAAGCCCATCCGGTCCACCGCTCCGGGACCGAAGTTCTCCACCAGCACGTCGCTGCGCCGGATCAGCTCCGTCAGCAGCTCCTTGCCGCGGTCGGACTTGGTGTTGAGCGTGATGCTGCGCTTGTTGCAGTTGAGCATCGTGAAGTAGAGGGAGTCCACGTCCGGGACGTCCCTGAGCTGTTTGCGGGTGATGTCGCCGGAGGTCGCCTCCAGTTTGATCACGTCGGCGCCGAGCCAGGCGAGCAGCTGGGTCGCGGACGGGCCCGACTGCACATGGGTCATGTCGAGGACACGCACCCCGTCGAGTGCCTTCTGGGTCAGGTTCGTCGTGCCGGTCACATCGGTCACGTCGGTCACCGCGGTCACCTCACTTGTACATCGTCTGGTTCATGGTTCCGGGGGCGTACGCGTCCGGGTCGATCCACACGTTGACCAGGGACGGCTTGCCGGAGGCGCGGGCACGCTCCAGGGCGGGCCTGATCTCCGAGGGTTCGCGCACCTCTTCGCCGTGGCCGCCGAGCATCCGCGCGAACTGGTCGTAGGGCACGTCGCCGAGGGTGTTTCCGACCCGTTCGCGCGACTCGCCGTACTTGGCCTTCTGGCCGTAACGGATCTGGTTCATCGAGGAGTTGTTGCCGACGATGCCGACGAAGGGCAGGTCGTAGCGGACCAGCGTCTCGAAGTCCCAGCCGGTCAGGGAGAAGGCGCCGTCACCGAAGAGGGTGACGACCTCCTTGTCGGGACGGGCCTGTTTGGCCGCCAGCACGAACGGCACGCCCACGCCGAGCGTCCCCAGCGGCCCCGGGTCCATCCAGTTGCCGGGCGCCTTGGGCTGCACGACCTGGCCGGAGAAGGTGACGATGTCGCCGCCGTCGCCGATGTAGAGCGAGTCCTCGGTGAGGAAGTCGTTGATCTCGCTGACCAGCCGGTAGGGGTGGATCGGGGAGGCGTCCGAACGCAGCTGCGGCAGCCGCTTCTCCAGCGCTGTCTGCTCGGCGCTGCGCAGCTCCTCCAGCCACGCCTTGCGCTTGTCGCCACCGCCGTTCAGCTGTCCGGAGGCGGCCTGGGTGACAGCGGAGAGCACCAGGTCGGCCGAACCGACGATGCCGAGGTCGATGTCGCGGTTCTTGCCCACGGTGCGGTAGTCGAGGTCGATCTGGACGACGGTCGCGTCGGGGGAGAGGCGCTTGCCGTAGCCCATGCGGAAGTCGAAGGGCGTGCCGACGATGATGATGAGGTCGGCGTTGGAGAAGGCGTAGCGCCGCGAGAGCTGGAAGTGGTGCGGGTCGCCGGGCGGCAGCGTGCCGCGGCCGGCGCCGTTCATGTACGCCGGTACGTTCAGCGTCCGTACCAGCTCCGTCGCCGCCTCCGTCGCCCGGCATGTCCAGGTCTGGCTGCCCAGCAGGATCGCCGGGCGCTCGGCCTGCGACAGCAGGTCGGCGAGCTTCTGCACGGATTCGGGGTCGCCGGCCTGGCGTGTGGAGGCACGGTAGTTGCCGGCCTCGGGAACCCGCGCCTTCTCGCGGGGGACCTTCGCGTCGAGCACGTCGCGCGGGATCTCCAGGAAGGAGGGACCGGGCGCTCCGTGGTAGCACTCGCGGAAGGCCATCGAGACCATGTCCGCGGCGCGTGCCGTGTCCGGCACGGTCGAGGCGAACTTGGTGATGGGCGTCATCATGTCGACGTGCGGCAGGTCCTGCAGCGAGCCCATCTTGTGCTGCGTGTGGGCTCCTTGGCCGCCGATGAGCAGCATGGGTGACTCGGCCCGGAAGGCGTTGGCGACGCCGGTGACGGCGTCGGTGGTGCCGGGTCCGGCGGTCACCACGGCGCATCCGGGTTTGCCGGTGAGGCGCGCGTAGCCGTCCGCGGCGTGTGCGGCCACCTGTTCGTGACGTACGTCGACGACGTCGATCCCTTCGTCGACGCAGCCGTCGTAGATGTCGATGATGTGGCCGCCGCAGAGCGTGTAGATGACCTCCACGCCCTCCGCCTTGAGTGCCTTGGCGACCAGGTGTCCGCCGGATATGAGGTCCTGGTTTTCCCGGCTGTCCTGGCTGTCGTCGGGCATGGCGATTCGAGTCCCTTCGTCGGGTGCGGAGCAGGGTCAGAGCAGATTGCATACAGTCGACGAATACTGTATGAACCTTGTTATCCCGCATCGACTGAGTGATGTCCAGGGGGCGTGCACCGATCGTTTCGAAGATCGACCAGGGAGCACATGTGGACCTTTACGAGCACCAGGCGAGGGAACTCTTCGATCGCCACGGCGTGTTGGTGCCGGAGGCGGAGGTCGCCGGGACAAGCGGCGCCGCCCGTGAAGCCGCCCGGCGTCTCGACGCCGACCGGCACGGCGTCGTGGTCAAGGCGCAGGTGAAGACAGGAGGAAGAGGCAAGGCCGGCGGAGTGAAGAAAGCGGCCGACGAGGCCGCCGCCGAGATCACCGCCCGGCAGATCCTGGGCATGGACATCAACGGCCACACCGTGCACAGCGTGATGCTCGCGCGGCCCGTCCGGGTGGAGCAGGAGTTCTACGTCTCCTATGTGCTCGACCGGGCCCGGGGCTGCTTCCTCGCCATCGCCTCCGCCGAGGGCGGCATGGAGATCGAGGAGGTGGCCGCGGCGCGTCCCGAGGCCGTCGCGCGCGTCCCCGTAGACCCGGCGGCTGGTGTCACGGAGGAGAAGGCCGCCGAGATCACCGAGGCGGCGGGACTGCCGGCCGACGTGGCACCGGTGCTGCGCAGGCTCTGGCGGGTCCTGGAATCGGAGGACGCCCTCCTCGTGGAGGTCAACCCTCTTGTCCGCACGGCCGAGGGCGACATCAGGGCCCTCGACGGCAAAGTGACCCTCGACGACAACGCCCTCTTCCGGCAGGCACGTTGGGGCGACGCCGCCGAACCCGTGGGCGGTGACGGAGCCGGGAGGCTGGAGGCCGAGGCCGCCGCCAGGGGACTCAACTACGTCAAGCTGGACGGGCAGGTCGGTGTCATCGGCAACGGAGCCGGCCTGGTGATGTCCACGCTCGACGTGGTCGCCGGGTGCGGCGCGGAACCGGCCAACTTCCTCGACATCGGGGGAGGGGCGTCGGCGCAGGTCATGGCCGACGGGCTCTCCGTCGTCCTGAGCGACCCCGATGTGAAGTCACTCCTCGTCAACGTCTTCGGCGGCATCACCGCCTGCGACGCCGTCGCCGAGGGAATCACCCGGGCGCTGGGCCAGGTCCGGCTGACCAAACCCCTCGTCGTACGGCTCGACGGCAACAACGCCGCACTCGGCCGCACGATCCTCGAGGAGAACCCCCACCCGCTGCTGGAGCAGCGGACCACCATGGACGGCGCAGCCCAGCGGGCCGCCGAACTGGCCACGGCCGCGGCGAGCGCCGCGTAGGAGGCGGGAGAGAACATGGCGATCTTCCTCAACAAGGAGAGCAAGGTCATCGTCCAGGGCATGACCGGCTCCGAAGGAATGAAGCACACCCGTCGCATGCTCGCGGCCGGTACGGACATCGTCGGCGGCGTGAACCCCCGCAAGGCAGGTCAGGAGGTTGATGTCGACGGGCGCTCCGTCCCGGTCCTCGGGTCGGTGCGGGAGGCGCGCGAGGCCACCGGTGCGGACGTGTCGGTCCTCTTCGTCCCGCCGGCCTTCTCCAAGGCGGCGGTCGTGGAGGCGGCCGACGGCGGCATCGGTCTCGCCGTCGTCATCACCGAGGGCATCCCCGTGCACGACGCCGTGGCCTTCCGCGCCTACGCGCAGGAGCGCGGCACGCGCGTCATCGGCCCCAACTGCCCCGGGCTCATCAGCCCCGGTCTGTCCAACGCCGGCATCATCCCCGCCGACATCGCACCCGAGCCGGGCCGCATCGGGCTCGTCTCCAAGTCCGGCACGCTCACCTACCAACTCATGTACGAGCTGCGGGAGATCGGCTTCTCCAGCTGTGTGGGCATCGGCGGCGACCCTGTCATCGGCACCACGCACATCGACTGCCTGGCCGCCTTCGAGGACGACCCCGAGACCGACCTGATCGTGATGATCGGGGAGATCGGCGGTGACGCGGAGGAGCGCGCGGCCGACTTCATCAGGGAGCGGGTGACCAAACCGGTCATCGGTTACGTGGCCGGGTTCACCGCTCCGGAGGGCAAGACGATGGGCCATGCCGGCGCCATCGTCTCCGGCTCCTCGGGCACCGCCCGGGCGAAGAAGGAGGCACTGGAGGCCGCGGGCGTACGGGTCGGTGAGACGCCGACCGGGACGGCACGGCTCGTACTCGACCGGCTGGCCTGAGCCTTCGCGGAGACGTGACGTTCCGCATATCGGCACGGAGCCCGCTGTGCGGGCGGGAACACTTCGCTACCGTCCAGTAATAAACCCGGGAGCTCCCGGGTCCGTCGGGCATGAACCCGCACAACCCACGCAACCCGCCCCGTAGTGCAACGAGAGCGGAGAACAACGATGGGCAACACACCCTCACCCGCAGCACCCCACACCCCGCCCACCCTCACCCTCAAGCCGGGCACCGCCTGGGCCGACGCCTGGCGCCGCTGCCGCGACCTCGCGCCCGAGGCGTTCGCCGCCGACGGCCGCGTCCTCAACCTCTGGCGCGGCGGCTGGCAGGCCGACGGCGACCCGCTGCCGGCCACCAGCCCCGTCGACGGCACCGCCATCGCCGGGCCGCCGATGCTGGACGCGGCGACCGCCCACCAGGCCGTCGCCGCCGCCCTCGACCAGCACCGCGCCTGGCGGCACGTCCCCCTCCACGAGCGCCGCGCCCGCGTCGCCGCCGCCCTCGACGCCCTGACCGAACACCGGGAGCTGCTGGCCCTGTTGCTGGTCTGGGAGATCGGCAAGACCTGGAAGCTGGCACAGGCAGACGTCGACCGCGCCATCGACGGCGTGCGCTGGTACGTCGACAACATCGAGACGATGCTGGACGGCCGTACGCCCCTGCACGGGCCCGTCAGCAACATCGCGAGCTGGAACTACCCGATGAGCGTGCTCGTCCACGCCATGCTCATCCAGGCGCTCGCCGGCAACGCGGTCATCGCCAAGACCCCCACCGACGGCGGCCTGTCCTGCCTCACGCTTGCCTGCGCCCTGTCCGTACGCGAGGGGCTGCCGCTCACCCTCGTCAGCGGCAGCGGCGGCGCGCTGTCCGAACCCCTGGTGCGCGCACCGGAGATCGGATGCGTCTCCTTCGTCGGCGGCCGGGACACCGGAGCCCGCGTCGCGACCGCCGTCGCCGACCTGGGCAAGCGGCACATCCTCGAACAGGAGGGCCTGAACTGCTGGGGCGTGTGGAACTACTCGGACTGGGAGTCCCTCACCCCGCTCATCCGCAAGACCTTCGACTACGCCAAGCAGCGCTGCACCGCCTACCCCCGGTTCGTCGTGCAGCGCACGCTCTTCGCCGACTTCCTCGGGGCGTACCTGCCCGCGGTGCGCTCCATCCGGTACGGGCACCCGCTGGCCGTCGCCCTCCCCGACGGCCCGGCCGGCGGGGAGGCCCCGTACCCGGAGCTGGACTTCGGCCCGCTGATCAACGCCGCCAAGGCCAAGGAGCTGGCCGACCAGACACGGGAGGCCATCGACCGCGGAGCGGTCCCCCTCTACCAGGGCTCCCTGACGGACGGTCTGTTCCTGCCCGGACAGGACACCTCCGCCTATCTGCCGCCCACGACACTGCTCTCACCGCCGACGTCCTCGCCGCTGCACCACGCGGAGCCGTTCGGGCCGGTGGACAGCATCGTCCTGGTCGACACCGAGGCCGAGCTGCTCGCCGCGATGAACGCCAGCAACGGCGCCCTGGTCTCCACCCTCTCCACCGACGACCAGCAGGCCTTCGACCGCCTCGCGCCGCAGATCCGCGCCTTCAAGACGGGCCACAGCAAGCCCCGTTCCCGCGGGGACCGCGATGAGCTCTTCGGAGGCTTCGGAGCCTCGTGGCGCGGTGCCTTCGTCGGCGGCGAACTGCTGATCCGGGCCGTGACGGACGGTCCGTCCGGCGAACGTCTCCCCGGCAACTTCCCGGACTACCGCCTCCAGCCGGAGGCCGAGCACGCGCGGGCGGCCTGACGGCAGGCCCCGCGGGAGGGGACGCGGGCGGCCCGGCACGGCACTGACAACCACCGCGCCGGGCCGCCCGCGCACGCCGCGTTACCTGGGTGAAGACCCCTGCGAAACCTTGGTATGGTTGTCCGCGTCGCCACGGCCAACACCGGGCGACAACCCTTGTCCGGGTGGCGGAATGGCAGACGCGCTAGCTTGAGGTGCTAGTGCCCTTTACAGGGCGTGGGGGTTCAAGTCCCCCCTCGGACACATCGAGACACCGACGAAGCGGGTCTCTGCCGGTGACGGAAGTCGCGGCGGAGGCCCGCTTTCCGTTGGCCGAGCTGTACGTGAGGTCCCGTCACCTTGCGCCACCCCGAGAGAACGGTCCGTAGCGGCGCGCGCAGCCGTACCCCCGGGCGGCTTCCCGCTCCACGACCCGGGACCGTGGGGCGGGAGTACGGTCGAAGGTGAGGTCCGCACGCCGGTCATCCCCGATGGCCGGGTGAGGCGGCGGCGCACTGGCAGCCGTGCCGCGGAGGAAGCTCTCCGTAGAGGCCCGGGTCACGAGTACGCCTCCGCCGTGTTGCTCACCCCAGACGCGCAGACCGGCGCACCACCTGTTCTGTGCACCCGACCCCGTGCAGCGAGAGGCTCATGAGTACCAGCACTGTTGACGCCGGAGCACACAACCACGCGGCGGTGCGAAACGTGCTCGAAACCGCCGATCTGGACGTCTGGGTCGACGCCATGAGCAGCGCCTACGGCACCAGGATCCGGCTCAGTCAGATGGAGACCTGCCGTGTCGCCAGGCACGTCCGCAGCGACTTCGGCTCCTTCTGCATCGACCACCTGGCCCTGCCCGCGGAGGTCGGCTACGAGGCGGGGCCGCGGAGGAATATCGCAGTCTTCGAACCCACGCAGGGCTGGATGGAGCACCGCTGGGAAGGCGGCAGCGCCCGCACCGGCCCCGGTGAGGTCGCCCTCACCGCCCCGCCGGACCAGCCCTACAGCGCCGTCGCACACGCTGTGGACTCCGTCGCCGTGATGCTGGACCGCTCGCTCGTGCTGCATGCCGCCGGCTTCGGCGAGGACCAGCCGAGCGACTCGTTCCGCTTCACCGGGGTGCAGCCCGCCTCGCCCGGCCTCGCGGCCCATTGGAAGCACACGGCGGGACGCGTCCGCGACCTCCTCAAGTCCGACCCCGGGGTGCTGGGCGAACCGCTGGTGATCGGCACCGTGGCACGCGCCCTCGCGGCGAGCGCGCTCGACACCTTCCCCAACACCGGCGCCCCCGAGCCCACTCCGGCAGACCGGAGCGACGCCACACCCGACGCCGTCCGGCGGGCGGTCGCGTTCATCGAGGAGCACGCGCACACAGACATCGGGCCGACCGACGTCGCCGCGGCGGCCGGAGTCACCCCGCAGGCGCTGCGGTTGGCCTTCGCCCGTCACCACAGCGGCGGCGTGTTCGGCTGCCTGCGCCGGGTCCGCCTCGCCCGTGCGCATTTCGAACTCCTCGCTGCCGACGCCGCCTGCGGTGCGACCGTGGCGGGTGTCGCCGCGCGCTGGGGGTTCGCCAGGCCGGCCGGTTTCGCCGCCTGTTACCGCGGCGTCTACGGAGTCGGTCCCGACGACACCCTCGCCGTGTCCGACGTCTGACAGGCCGTTCCCGCCGCCCGCCCCGGGCGGCGGAGCCGTCAGCCGCGGGATGCCACGAAAAGGCTCTGCACTCCCCGGCCGATGGGCCCCTGCTCGTCGTGGAGGACGCTCTCGGACATGCCGATACCGGCCGAGTCCACGCTCGTACGGGCGTCGACACACACCCATTCCCCGACGGGGTAGCGGTGCAGATGCACCGTCAGGTCGGGATTCACGAACAGATGCGCGGTGAAGTCCAGTACGTTGCTGACACCGTTGCCGGAGTCCGCCGCGGCCAGCACCCGGTCCAGCGGGGCCGTCTTCTCGCCCGTCACCAGGGGCACCTTCATGCGCAGCCAGCACGCCGCGGGCCCCTGTTCCAGGAACGAGCCCGCCGCGAAGCGGAACTCCATCGCCGTGTGATAGCCGATGTCCCACGGAACGGAGAAGAACGGCTGCGGGCGGGCCGATCCGGGCGCGGCGATCACGGCGTCAGGCGTCACCTGCGGAACCGAACCGGGCAGCGTCCGGATGCGCAGCGCTCGCGCCCGCATGACCTCCTCGCCGCCCTCCGGTGTCAGGGACGCCTCCACCAGTTCCACGCTGCGCCCCGCCCGCAGCACACGTGTGGTCGTGGCCAGCGGTGCCAGCGGGACCGGGCTCATGATCTCGAAGGTGATCCTCGCCGGGCGCATGTCCTCGCGGGCGCCGGCCTGCTGCACGGCCCGTCCCAGCAGGGCAGCAGGCGGTCCCGCGTGCTGGCTGTCCGCGGACCAGGGACCGCGCGTGTACTCGGTGGGAATGAACTCTTCGTCCGCCACCTGCTCGAAGAATGCCTCGGCGCCACTGGTCCGCACTGTCACCGCCGTTTCTCCTGCTGCTCTGTGCTGTTCTCCGCTGTCCGCTGACGACAAGGAGACGCTACTGGTAGGTAGGCCCGGGTGTCACTGCCGGGCGGGTCCCGGAGCACCGGGCCGACCGGACGAGGCGAGGTCCCGGGGCGCCGCGCGTACGGCGAGAGGCGAGCGGCGGCGAACGGCGATCTCATGGCACGGCACAGCGGACGTCAC
The DNA here is from genome assembly GCF_000424965.1 of Streptomyces sp. TAA204. Taxonomy (NCBI): domain Bacteria; kingdom Bacillati; phylum Actinomycetota; class Actinomycetes; order Kitasatosporales; family Streptomycetaceae; genus Streptomyces; species Streptomyces sp. TAA204. Next base: position 374,801 of record NZ_AUKW01000002.1, on the reverse strand, counting down.
CCGCCGGCCATTGGCCGGGCGGCTCCGAGGTCAGGGCAGCGTGAGGACGAGCGGTCCGCTCTCGGTGACGGCGATGGTGTGCTCGATGTGGGCGGCACGGCTGCCGTCGACCGTGCGCAGGGTCCATCCGTCGGGGTCGGTGCGGTAGTCGTTGTGTCCTCCCGCCATGAGCATGGGTTCGACGGCGAGGGTGAGGCCGTGACGCAGAGGGAAGCCGCGGCCGGGCCGTCCGTGGTTGGGGACGTGGGGGTCTTCGTGCATCCGGCGGCCGATGCCGTGGCCGCCGAAGTCGGTCGGCATGCCGCACCCGGCCTCGCGGGCGACGGTTCCGATGGCATGCGAGATGTCGCCGATGCGACGGCCGACGGTGGCTGCCGCGATGCCGGCGTCCAGGGCCTGCTGGGTGGCGGCTATGAGTTCGAGGTCGGCGGGACGGGGTGTGCCGACGGTGAAGCTGATCGCCGCGTCGCCGGTCCAGCCGTCGAGTTCGGCTCCGCAGTCGATGCTGACCAGGTCTCCGTCACGCAGGCGGTAGCCGTCGGGGATGCCGTGCACGAGGGCGTCGTTGACGGACACGCAGATCACCGCCGGGAAGGGGGTGGGGGCGAAGGAGGGCCGGTAGCCCAGGAACGGAGAGCGCGCTCCGGCCTTGGCCAGGGTGGTGCGGGCGGCTTCGTCGAGCTCGCGCAGGCGGACCCCCACGGCTGCCGATCGGCGGGCGGCCGCGAGGGCCTCGGCCACGACGCGTCCGGCTTCACGCATCGCCTGCAGTGCGGTGTCGGTCTTGATCTCCACCATGTGCGGTGACTCCTCGCGATGCGACGCTGTCCAATACTTATACCGGTATTAGTATCACGGGCATGGTGAGAGTTCCTTTGAGCCCCCGGGAGCGGCAACGGGGGGAGCGGTTCGGGGTCCTGCTCCGCGAGGCCCGCGGTGACCGCAGCATGGTGGATGTGGCGTCGGCGGCCGGGGTGTCCGCGGAGACGCTTCGCAAGATCGAGACCGGCCGGGCCCCGACCCCGGCCTTCTTCACCGTGGCGGCCCTGGCCCACGCGCTGGACCTGTCGCTGGACGACCTCGCAGCCGCCTGCGCGGAGGATGCCGGAGACGGTGGCCGGGCCATGTCGGCGTGAGGGCCCGGCAGCTCTGCCGTCTCGCCGAAAGCGGATGTCTCTGACCTGCCCGGGGACGCCGGTCTCGCCGCACGGCTCCAGTTCCACGCTCTCTCACGGAACGGAAGGGCCTTAGCCAGCCGTCAACCGCCACCCCGCAAACCCGCTCGGACAGGCGCTGTGCCGTGCCGAGGTCCGCCGCCGGGGCGCCTCACCGCTCGCGCTGGGCCGAGCGGTGCCCTTCGACGCCCGTTCGGCCCCCTCAGGCGGCCGTGCGGGGGACGCGCGCGGAAGGGGCGAGGAGCATGGGCGGCAGGGAGCGTCGAGCAGGGGAGAACGCATTGCGGGCTACCTTCACGCTGGGACGGATCGCCGGAGTCCGGATCGGGGTCCACTGGAGCGTGCTGCTCATCTTCGGACTCATCGCCTTCGGTCTGGCGAGCGGCCGACTCCCGGACGCCCACCCGGACCGGCTGTGGGTGGTCTACTGGGCGGCCGGACTGATCGCGGCCCTCGTCTTCTTCGCCTCGCTGCTCGCCCACGAACTCGCGCACGCCGTCGTGGCCCGGCGCAACGGCGTCGACGTGGACGACATCGTCCTGTGGCTGCTGGGCGGAGCGGCGCGGATGAAGGCGGAGGCGTCCACTCCGGGCGCGGAGCTGCGGATCGCGGGTGTGGGACCGCTGGTGAGCCTCCTCCTGGGCGGGGCGTTCGTGCTGGTCGCCTGGTTGTGCGACCTGGCCTCGGCGCCCGGCATCGTGACCGAGGTGGCGGTGTGGCTGGCCGTCATCAACGTGCTCCTCGCGGTCTTCAACGCCGTCCCCGCCGCGCCCCTCGACGGCGGGCGCCTGCTGCGTGCCTTCCTGTGGTGGCGTACGGGCGACCGGCTGAAGGCGACGGCCGGGGCGACGGCGGCTGGGCGCGCCTTCGGCTGGCTGCTGGTGCTGCTGGGGCTCGTCCTGTTCGTGGGGAGCGGGGCGTTCGGGGGCCTGTGGCTCGCGCTGGTCGGCTGGTTCCTCATCGCCGCCGCCACCGCGGAGGGGCGGCAGGCGCAGATGCGCGGAGTGCTCGGCGGTGTGCCGGTACGGGACGCGATGACGCCCGACCCGGTCACGGTGCACAGCGGAGTGCCGGTCTCGGAGTTCCTGACCGGACCCTTCTACCGCAACCGGCACTCGGCCTACCCCGTGATCGGTGACGAGTCGGTCCCGGCGGGGCTCGTGACCCTCGACGACGCCAGGCACGTGCCCTGGGACAGCAGGGAAGAGGTGACAGTCGGTGAGGTGATGGTGCCGCTGGCGGAGGTCACCGTCGTGGCCCCGGGGGACTCGCTCGCCGACCTCCTGCCACGGATGGAGTCCGGTGCGCGCAACCGCGTCCTGGTCGTGGACGAGAACCGGCTCGCCGGCATCCTCTCCCTCGCGGATGTGAGCCGTACGGTGACGTGGCTGATGGACTTCGCGAAGCAGCGGCACGGGCAGCGGTGAGCCCGGTCTGTCGCCTGGCGGCGCTGCCCGGCCGGTGCGAAGCGCGGCCGCTTCACCGCACCGGTGCCCGGCGGCGTCGGCCTCGGTGCCCGGCGGCGCCGGGCGGGGAGGCCCGGCGGCACCGCCTCAGGCCCAGGACGCCGGCGAGTGCGTGCGCAGCGGACCGGGAACCTTCCGCGCCGCGTCGATCACCTCGGCCAGCTCCGCCTGCTGCGCCGCGAGGAAGCAGAAGAGGTCGTCGAAGGAGACCATGCCGACCAGGTGGTCCTTCTCCGTCACGGGCAGATGCCGGGCACCGATCGAGCGCATGGTGTGCTGTGCCGCCGTGACGGAGGTACCGACGTCCACCGTGACCGGATCGGCCGACATGATCCGCTCGACCCGCAGCTCCGTCGACAGCCCGCCGGCCATCGCCCGTACGACCAGGTCCCGGTCGGTGAGCAGACCGATCACACGGTCGCCCTCCACGACGGGCAGCGCTCCGACCTGGGCATCGGCCATGTGCCGGGCCGCCTCCTCCAGCGACGCTTCCGGCGGCACGCTGGCCGGGGGTGTGCTCATGGCATGCCTGACCTGTGTCATGGCATCTCTCCTCTCGAATGGGGTTCGGGCCTCCCGGCTCGGGAAACGGTCAGAGCCGTTTGGAGAGCAGCAGTTCGTGGGCCGTCCGCGCGCCGCGGGCGGCGTCCTCCGCGGCGTAGGTGTCCTGCACGGGAATCTTCTCCAGGCCCAGTGCGAGCGCCCGTACGGCCTCTGCCAGGGTCTCCTGCGACTCCAGGAGGCTCATCCGCTCGTGAACGCCTTCCGGGCGCCTCTCCGCACGCTGCGCGGGCTCGTGGTTCTGGCTCATCTCGGACCTCCGTAGCGGGGTCGTGGGCGGGCCGCCGACCCTGGTCCTGTGGGACCGGCGGCGTGCCTGAACGGCGTCACCGCCGACGGGCGGGCTCCTTGCCGCGGGGCTTCCCTTCCTTCAAGGGTTTCCCTTCGCCGTCGCTGGGGGGAGGGCCGATGGTCCCCGTACCGCACCCTGGCGGCCCCGCCCGCCTTAAGAGAACCGTCGAAGCGCTCGACCACCAGCCGGCAGAACTCGTCCATGAACGCGGCATAGCGCGCCACGTCCGCCTCCGGCAGCGCCGAGCGCGGATCGCGGGACTCCGCTCTCCTCGAAGGCCGCATCTCCCGCCGAAGATCCGCGCTGCTTCCGGTCAGCCCTCGGCGCGCGCTGCCCGCGGTGTGCGGGGGCCCACCACCGCCGCGACGAAGCTTCCCAGCTGGGCCCGCATGCGCTCGCGCGGCACGCGTTCCCGCCCGGCGAGGTGTTCGACGAGGTCGGCGCGGGTCGCGGCGAGCAGGGCGTGGGCGGTGAAGCCGCTGTCGGCCGGCAGGCCGGGGATCTGTTCCAGCGCGGCCTGGAGCAGGCGGTGCCATCTCTCGTAGTGCTCCGCCCCGTAGGGGCTGCTGCTCCCGGTCTCCTCCAGGGCCAGCACGAGATGGCGGTTGTCGAGCTTGAAGCACAGGACGGCGTCGAGCAGGGCGGGTACGCGCTCAAGCGGCGGGGTGTCCGGGCCCAGTGGCGGCGGGCCCGCCTCCACGGCGTCCCTGAGGGGTTCGAGCCGTGCCTCGTACAGCGCGCGGAGCAGCCCGGTGCGGTCGCCGAAGGCGCGGAACAAGGTGCCCTTGCCGACGCCGGCAGCCTCCGCGACCCCGGCCATGGTGACGTCCTCGGGGGACTTGCTGCGCGTGAACAGGCGGTCGGCGGCCGCGAGTACGGCCTCCCGGTTGCGGACGGCGTCCTTGCGGGGTCTGCGCTCGGGCACGGCTCCTCCGAACTCCTCCGGTTGCAAAGCGGACCACGGGTCCGTATCGTCGAAGCGGACCCGAGGTCCGTATTCTATGAGACGGAGACACCCATGCGTGCTGCGCCCGCACCGAGCTCCCCGGAGGAGCTGTACCGCCACAGCCTGCGGCTGTTGCTGGAGAAGGACATTCCCGGCTGGGTCGGCCTGTGGGCCGAGGACGGCGTCATGGAGTTCCCCTTCGCGCCGCCGGGCCGGCCCGAGCGGCTGGAGGGCAAGGAGGCGCTGGCCGCCTACATGCGCCACTACCCCGACCACATCGACCTGCACGACTTCCCCGACCTGCACATTCACCGGACCACCGATCCGGAGACCGTCGTGGTCGAGATGCGCGCCGTCGGTCGCCTCGTGCAGACCGACGCCCCCTTCGAGATGACCTACATCGCTGTCGTCACCGTCCGGGACGGACGCTTCGCCTCCTACCGCGACTACTGGAACCCCCTCGCCGTCCTCGAACCCGGCACCGACTTCGCAGGGAGCACCCGGTGAGCCGCACGGGCACGACCCTGGTCATCGGCGCCACCGGCACCACCGGCAGCCGCACCGCCGCGCAGTTGACGGCGGCCGGACACCGCGTGAGAGCCGCCAGCCGCAACGCCGGGCCGGCCGGCGGCGCGGAAGGTGTCCGCTTCGACTGGCGCGACCCCGCCACCCATGCCGCCGCCCTCGACGGAGCCGACCGCGTCTACCTCCTGCCGCCCGTGGGCGACTCGGACCCGGCCGCTGTCATGCTGCCCTTCCTCCGGCAGGCCCGCGACGCCGGCGTGCGGCGCGCCGTACTCCTCAGCTCCTCGGCCGTGCCCGAGGGCGGACCGGCGACGGGAGCGGTGCACCAGGCCCTTCTCGGCATCTTCGAGGAGTGGGCGGTGCTGCGGCCCTCCTGGTTCATGCAGAACTTCACCGGCACGCATCCGCACGCCGTCAGCATCCGCGAGGAAGGCGTCATCCGGAGCGCCGCCGGGAGCGGCCGGGTCGGCTTCGTCGACGCCGAGGACATCGCAGCCGTCGCCGTCCGCGCCCTGACCGAGGACCGCGCCCCGAACACCGACCTCGTCCTGACCGGCCCCGAGGCGCTCAGCTACGACGAAGTCGCCGCCATCGCCACGGAGGTCACCGGCCGGCCCGTCGTCCACCACCCGCTCTCCTACGAGCAGTTGCGCGACCGCCTCGCGGCGCTGATGCCGCCGGACTTCGCGGCGCTGCTGGCCGGACTGGACCGCGCCATCGCCGAAGGGGCCGAGGACCGCGTCACCGACACCGTCGAGCGCGTCACGGGGCGGGCGCCGCGCTCCCTCCGGGAGGTGCTGGAGAAGGAGATGTGACAGGGCAGTTGGTGAACCGGCCCGGCCCGTGCCCAGGGGCCGTCCCGGGCATGCCCGCCGGGAGATGTGAGCCATGGTGTGACCTGAAGCGACGCAGAGGTCGGCAGGTGGTCGAGTACCGGTCCCTCGGGGTCGTTCAGCGCACGAAGCGGACGTCCGGGTGTGCGGAGGACGGGCCGTTCAGCAGGTCGCGTGGGATGCCGCGCAGGTGCTGGTCGAAGAACGCGGTGATGTAGGCGCGTTGGGCAGCGGTGCTGCGTTCCGGGTCGATGGTGCCGACGTACTGTTCGCGGGTCGACGCCGGGATGTCCAGGTGTTCGTCCAGAGCCGGTACGAACGTCTGGGCGTCCGTGTAGCTGGCGTGGGCGGCGCGCTGCAGGCTCAGGTCGCGCTGCCATCCTGTCGAGTGTTCCCAAAGGGATTGCCATGACGGCTTGTTGTGATGGGTCTGGGACTCCTTGCCCATCAGCATGAACGGCCGGTCCAGCCCTTGCCGGGCCACGGGCAGGAAGTCGGTGTCGTTGTACTGGAGCGTGCCGTCCATGTTGATACCCGCGTCGATCCGTTCGTCCACGCGCATGCTCTCGGCTGCGGTGGCGCCCCCGCCGGAATGCCCGAACATGCCGATCCGTTCAGGGTCGACGGCCTTGTTCAGCCCCTTGGGGAGGCGACGCCCCTCGGCGTCCGGGTTCTGGCCGCTGTGCAGCGCGGTGAGCTGATCGAGGACGAAGCGGGTGTCGTGCACCCGGGTGCGGATCATCTTGCGGAGGTCTTCGTCGCCGGACATGGGCTGCTGCAACTCAAGGCGGCCTGCGGGGAATTCGACTGCGGGTGCCTCGTAGGTGTGGTCCACGGTGACGACGACGTAGCCGCGGCTGGCCAGTTCCGTCGCCGTCGACGTGCCGAGTGTCCGGGAGTTCCGCAGTCCCGGTGAGTACAGCACGACCGGACGGGCTGTGCGGCTGTCGGCCGGTGCCCTCCAGGCCGCGTCCGTTCGAACGCCGGCCCAGTCCACTTCTCCTGGCTGTGCGAGTCCGAAGGAGCCGGAGGCGTCCAGGGTGCGTGCGACACCCGGCGGCATGTACGGGGGCCGCGAGTGTCCCCCCTTCTCACGGGCCGGGTACCAGAGAGTGACCATCAGCTCCCGGTTCCGGCCGGACACCCATGGGTCCTGCCGGTCGTGGTCCACGAGGTGCAGCTCGGTGCTGCCGACCGGCCACTGCCCGGTGGGCTGCGGCAGGGAGAACCGCACGCCTTCCCGGTCGGGAGCGTCCGGCGGGGGAGCTGCGGCCACCCCCGCTCCGGCACTGAGGCAGAGCGTGAGGGCCGTGGAGATCACAGTGGATTGGGTGCGCATGCCGACGAGTCTCCGCCCCGCCGCCCATGCGGGGCATCCGCCGCCGGTCGGATCGGGCCCCCGGCATTCGACCGGGTGGCGGCCCGCAGGAGCGTCAGGGTGGAACTGCTGGGCGGGGAGGGAACGGGGGCGGGTTGCCGGAGTTCGGCGCTGCTCGAGCCGTCCCGACGGTGCCGGGCGTCGGCAGCCGAGGGGCGCCGACCACACGGACCGGGAACACTCGGTTGTTGTACGCGTTGAGGGGTGGTTGTACGCAGTGCGTGGCGTGACCTCGCCGTGGAGGCGGTGTTGGGCCGGGGGTGTGGCCGCCGATGGAGCGAGGGTGCGTATGACGCAGGGTGAGAGCGGACGGCGAACCGCCGGGGTGAGCGTGGAGGACGAGCCGGGGTCGGGTGTACTGGCGGCGTTCGGGCGGCAGATGAAGCTGTTGCGCACACAAGCGGGCCTGGACCGGGTGGAGTTCGGCAAGCGGACGGGCTACGCGCCGCATTCGGTCGCCTCGTTCGAGCAGGGACGGCGTATTCCGCCCGCGCAGTTCATCGACACGGCGGACGAGGCGCTCGGCGCGGGGGGTGTGCTCAAGGCGCTCAAGGTGGAAGTCGCGCGGGCGCAGTACCCCGCGTTCTTCCGGGACATGGCCAGGCTTGAGGCCAGAGCGATCGGTCTGTGCGTGTACGCGAACCACGCGGTTCCGGGGCTCCTGCAGACCGCCGAGTACGCGGGAGCGGTCTTCCGGATGCAGCGGCCCCTGCTGGACGAGGAGGTCATCGACCAGCGGCTGGCCGCCCGGCTGGCCCGTCAGGAGATCTTCTCCCGTAAGCCCGCCCCGCTGCTGAGCTTCATCATCGAGGAAGTGGTGCTCCGGAAGCCGATCGGCGGGAGCGGCGTTCTGCGGGGGCAGTTGGAGCAGATGCTGCTGATGGGGCGGGAGCGCAATGTGGAGATCCAGGTGATGCCCACCGACCGGGAGGATCACGCGGCGATGGACGGGCCGTTCACCTTGATCGAGACCGCCGAAGATGAGCGGATTGCGTATACCGAGGTGCAGGGGGACAGTCGGATGCACGCGGGCCATCGAATGCTCCACAAGCTGGAGTCGCGCTATAGCATCCTGCGGTCACAGGGGCTCACCCCGTGCGAGTCCCTGGCCTTCATCGAAGATCTGCTGGGAGTGGAATGAGCATCAAGACACCTGGGTCGGTCGTTCCGGAGTCGGCGTGGTTCAAGAGCAGCTACAGCGGCGGTGAGGGGGGCGAGTGCGTGGAGGTCGCCACGTCGCCGCGCGCGGTGCACGTGCGGGACTCCAAGGTCGCCGCCGGGCCGGTCCTGTCCGTCGCGCCGGAGGCGTGGGCCGGGTTCCTCGGCGTGGCGGTCGACACGCTCGACTGAACCGTCCGCAACGATGCGGGGCTGCCGCGACTCACTTGCGGCAGCCCCGACTTCCGTCTCAGACCACGTCCGGACCTCCTCCTGGCGGATCACCGGTGTCATTGCTCAGTCTCTCGGTTCGCAGGTGCCCGAGTCCTCGGCGCATTGCCAGCCGCTGAAGCCGTCCTCAGGGCGCTCGAGGCTGTTGTCGAAGGCGATGAGCGCTGCGACCAGATAGGCCATGAAAGCCAGAGTGGCGGCAGTACCGATCGCCCACAGGGCGATTCGGAGACGACGTCTGATCTCGCGTCTTCGGACCGGCCGCAGTCTCTCCCGCGCCGGCTGTGCCCAGCGGTCTCTGTCACGCAGCGGCTGCCTGCCCGCTGTGTGTGGCCGAGAGGGACGCTCGTCCGAGGGGCCGTCGGAGGCAGTGTGCGTACCCATGTCAGCTGCTGCCCGTCGTCAGCTTTTCCTCTCCGGATCTTCTCGTGAACGGTGTTCCACCGGTCGGCGAGCTCACCGGCGCGGGCCGTCCGCGACAGCCGCAAAAAAAGTTGCTCCGTGATGTCGAGAAACCGTGGCCCGCTCCGTCCCCGTAGTGAACGCGGCCAGAATGGGCCGCACCCGCACCCGCACCGAGGAGAACCATCATGGCCAAGTACCTGCTGCTCAAGCACTACCGCGGCGCCCCGGCGGCGGTCAACGACGTTCCGATGGACCGGTGGACGCCCGAGGAGATCTCGGCCCACATGAAGTACATGCAGGACTTCGCGGACCGGCTGGAGAAGACCGGTGAGTTCGTCGACGGCCAGGCGCTCGCCCCCGAGGGGACGTGGGTCCGGTACGACGGCGAGGGCCGCCCGCCTGTCACCGACGGCCCGTTCGCCGAGACCAAGGACGTCATCGCCGGCTGGATGGTGATCGACGTCGACAGCTACGACCGCGCTGTCGAACTGGCCGGGGAGCTGTCGGCCGCCCCCGGGGCGGGCGGTGAGCCCATCCACGAGTGGCTGGAACTGCGCCCCTTCCTGACCGCCCCGCCCACCGTCACGGAGTGACCTCCCGAATGGACGAACGCCTGCTGAGGAGCCTCACGCCGAGCGTCCTCGCGATCCTCGTCCGCCGCGGAGCCGACTTCGCGGCGGCCGAGGACGCCGTGCAGGACGCGCTGGTCGAGGCGCTCCGCGTCTGGCCGGCCGGCCCTCCGCGGGACCCGAAGGGCTGGCTGGTCACCGTGGCCTGGCGCCGGTTCCTCGACGTGACCCGCGCGGAGGCCGCCCGTCGCCGCCGTGAGGACGCCGTCGAGGAGGAGCCGGCGCCCGGGCCCGCGCCCGCGGTGGACGACACGCTCCAGCTCTACTTCCTGTGCGCCCACCCGTCGCTGACGCCGTCGTCCGCGGTCGCGCTCACGCTGCGCGCCGTCGGCGGGCTGACCACCCGGCAGATCGCACGGGCGTACCTGGTGCCCGAGGCGACGATGGCGCAGCGGATCAGCCGTGCCAAACGCACCGTCTCCGGCGTGCAGTTCGACCGGCCGGGCGACGTGGCCACCGTGCTGCGCGTCCTCTACCTGGTCTTCAACGAGGGCTACTCCGGCGACGTGGACCTGGCCGCCGAAGCCATCCGCCTCACCCGGCAGTTGGCGGCCGTCATCGACCACCCCGAGGCCGCGGGGCTGCTCGCCCTCATGCTGCTCCACCACGCCCGGCGCGCCGCCCGTACCGCGCCCGACGGCAGCCTGGTGCCGCTCGCCGAACAGGACAGGAGCCGCTGGGACACCCGGTTGATCGCCGAAGGTGTCCGTATTCTGCAGGCTGCCCTTGCCCGCGACCGGTTGGGCGAGTTCCAGGCCCAGGCCGCCGTCGCGGCACTGCACGCCGACGCGCCCACCGCGGAGGAGACCGACTGGGTGCAGATCCTGGAGTGGTATGACGAGTTGACGCGCCTGACCGACAGTCCGGTCGTGCGGCTCAACCGCGCGGTGGCTGTCGGCGAGGCCGACGGACCGCGCGCGGGCCTGGCGGCGCTCGCGGAGCTGGACGACCAACTGCCCCGGCACACCGCCGTGGCCGCGTACCTGCACGAGCGCGACGGGGACGTGGCGACGGCGGCACGGCTCTACGCGGAGGCAGCCCGGGCGGCGCCCAACCTCGCCGAGCGCGACCACCTGACGCGCCAGGCCGCCCGCCTCAACGCCCGCGGGGGGTGCTGACGGGCCGGCACGCCCTTCCCCGCGGGCGCTCGGAACCTCGCTCAGCGTGTGACCGCCCCGTGCCGACAACGACGGGTCGGCGCACGCCCGTTGCACTAGCCGCCGGACACGTCTAGGACTCCACCGCCGCCGTGAAACGCGCGGCCACAGCCGCCACCGCCGCCCGGAGCTCCGGCCCGCCCTCGACGCGGAACCCGAACGGCAACCTCGCCAGCCAGTCCTGCGCGTACATCGTCGGACTGCTCGTGGTGCCGATCAGCACGCACCCTGCGCCCGACGCCTCGAGCCGTCCCATGGGGGGTTCGACCCACCGCGTCACCTCGGACAGCGGGGCGTGGAAAGCCACGCGGGTCGGGTATTCCCAGCCGGCGCCCAGGCTCTCCTCCAGCAGCGCGACCGGGTCGAGGTCTTCCGGCGGGTCGAACGCGCGGGCCGTCTCATGGACCGCGCCGATCCGGTCGACCCGGTAGGTGCGGATCTCGTCCGTGCGATGCGAGCGGCACAGCAGGTACCAGCGTCCGCGGCGGACGACCACGGCCCAGGGGTCCACCTCCTTCTTCGACTCTCTCCCCGACTCGCTCCGGTACGCCAACCGCACGCTCCGCCGCACCGCGGACGCCGCGACCAGTGCGCTGGTGACGGCCGGATCGGGCCGGGCCGAGTAGGAGTCGGGCGCGGCCGCCGCATGGTCGCGCAGCGTCGCCGCCTGCCGGCCGACGTTCTCCGGCAGCGCTCGGATGACCTTGCTCAGGGCGCTTCCCACGAGCTCGTCGGCGTCGTCGAGCGCCGCCATGACCAGCCCCAGCGCCTCCGGTTCCGTGAAGACCACCGGCGGCAGCCTCGTCCCGCGTCCCAGCCGGTACCCGCCGTAGGGCCCCCGGGCGGACTCGATGGGGACGCCCGCCTCCCGGAGGATCCCGATGTACCGGCGCGCGGCCCGCTCCGTGACGCCCAGTGACGCGGCCAGGTCGTCCGCCGTCGCGCCGGGGCGGTTCCGGAGGACTTCCATGGTGCGCAGAGCCCGGGCGGTGGGGCTGATATCGGTCGGCACACCAGCAGATTAGGTGGTCACTTCCTGTACCGGAAGTGGATTGTCCGGAATCGGCCGTAGCGTGATGCGCGATCCGACCGCACCGGCGACGGGACTGATGCGGTCGGCCAGGCACCGGAGAGAAGTGACGGAGGGAGCAACGTGTCCAGCGATGTCGTACCCACCGGCCGACGGTCCTCGGCGGTCGCCACCGGACGGCCTCGCGTCCTGGTTCTCGGCGGCGGGCTCCAGCATCTGCGCAAGGCCCGCGAACTCGGCCTGGACGTGGTTCACGCCCAGTTCCCGGACGTGTACGACCGCGGCCACTGGCCCTACGTCGACCAGGCGCTGCTGCTCGACTACGGCGACATCGACCGGCTCCTGCCGCTGGTCCGGGCGTTGCACGAGGCGTACCCGATTAAGGCGGCCGTGTCGCTGTTCGAACTCGGGCTGCTGCCGGCGGCGCGGATCAACGAGGCGCTCGGCCTCGGCGGCGAGTCCGTCGCCACGGTGGAACTGCTGCTGGACAAGTGGCGGATGCGCAGTCACCTGGCCGCGAGGGGCATCAGCCCGGTGGCCTCCGCGGTCGGCCGTTCCGCACGGGACGTCCGGGAGTTCGTGTCGGCGCACGGGCTGCCGGTCATCGTCAAACCCGTCCGCGAATCGGGCAGCCTGGGGGTCTTCCGCATCAGCGACCCGGCCGACGTGGACGTCGTCGCCGAACGGTTCCGGTCCTTCGACGGGCGGTGGGCCGCCAGGGACCTCTCCTGTGCCGACCCCTTCGGCGAGTTCCTCATGGAGGAGTTCCTGGACGGCCCGGAGATCAGCGTGGAGACCCTGACCTTCGACGGCCGGCATGTGGTCGTCGCGGTGACCGACAAGGAGTGCGACGGCTCCGGCTTCGTCGAGATCGGGCATTCGCAGCCCAGCGGCTGCCCGGCCGGAACGCTGCGCGAGATCACGCGGCTGGTGACGGACTTCCTCGACGCCGTGGGACTGCGCAACGGTCCGGGGCACACCGAGGTCAAGCTGACCTCGCGCGGCCCGCGGATCATCGAGTCTCACAACCGCGTCGGCGGCGACCGGATCGGCGAACTGACCGAGATCGCCTACGGCGTCGACATGGAGCGCTACGCGCTGGGCACCGGGTTCGGCGTGGTGGAGCCGCTGACCTCGTCGCCCGAGCCCCGTGGCGGCGCGGCCGTCCGGTTCCTCACGCCGGAGCCCGGACGGGTCGTGGAGGTGACCGGCCTCGACGCCGTGCGCGCCGACCCGGCGTTCGTCGACCTCCGGCTGGAGGTGGGGCCGGGCGACGAGGTACCGCCGCTGACCTGGAACGAGGACAAGGTCGGTCACGTCGTCGCCCGGGGCGCCACCGCCGGGGAAGCGACAGCACACGGCAGGCGGCTGGCCGCGGCGGTCCACGTGCGCACCGAGCCCGTCGCGTGAGCACCGAGGCGCCGGACCGGCCGGGTGCAGAGGAGTCGCGGTTCCGCGACGCGCTGCGCGGCCTGCCCGGCCGGGTGTGGGTCGTCAGTCTCGGCATCCTGGTGAACCGGGTCGGCAACTTCCTGCCCGTGTTCATCGTGCTCTACCTGACCGGGCGCGGCCATTCCGCCGGTGCCGCGGGGCTGGTGCTGGGCGTGTCCGGTCTGGGCAACGTGCTCGGCAACGCTGTCGGCGGCCACCTCGCCGACAGGATCGGCCGGCGGTGGACCATCGTGCTGTCCGCCGTGACCACCTCCGCCCTGACGGCGGTCGTGCCGTACCTCGGGGCACTGCCGGCCATCGTCGCGGTGGTCGGATTCATCGGCGTGACGTCGCAGATCTACCGGCCGGCCGCTGCCGCGGTGCTGATCGACTCCGTGGCGGCGACCCACCAGCAACGGCTCGCCGCGTTCGGGGTGTTCCGGTTCGCGATGAACGTGGGCGCGGCCCTGGGCGGCGTCATCGGCGGTGTGGTCGCCGGCATCTCCTACGTGGGACTCTTCCTGGGAAATGCCGCCGCCTGCCTGCTGTTCGGCGTGGTCGTGGCGGTGCTGCTGCGGGATGCGCCCCGGCCGCTGTCCGGCCGGGATGATTCGGACACGCGGGCGGACCGGACGGACCGGGCGGACCGGGCGGACCGGACGGCGGGGTACCGGCAGGTGCTCGCCGACCGCACCCTGGTGCGGTTCCTGCTGATGACCGTGTTCGCCGAGTTCGTCTACATCCAGTCCACCGTCGGCCTGCCCCTGCACGTCAGCGACGTGGGTCTGAGCGAGCGCGACTTCGGTCTCCTCATCGGGCTCAACGGCCTGCTGGTGCTGGTCCTCGAACTGCCCATCACCGGCGCGGTCTCCCGGTACCGGCCGGAGTACGTGCTGGCCGTCGGCAACCTGATCACCGGTGTCGGTCTCGCCCTGACCGGCCTCACGACCGGCATGGTCCTGCTGTCGGCGACGGTGCTGATATGGACGTTCGGCGAGATGATGAACAGCTCCATCTCCCAGGCCCACGTGGGGAGTCTGGCCCCGCCGCGGATGGTCGGGCGCTACCAGGGGCTGCACGGCGTCGCGTACACGATCGGTACGGGCGCCGGACCGCTCATCGGCGGCGCCGTGTACGCGCTCGGCCCGTGGGCGCTGTGGGCCCTGGTCGCCGTGGCCGGGCTGCTGTCCGCCCAGCTCAGCCTGCCGCGCCGCCGCGCGGAGTCCACGGGGGATGCCGGTGGCGTCGCGTGACGGTCGTTGCGGGGGCGGTGTCGGGCCGGGGGAGTGGCCGCCGATGGAGCGAGGGTGCGTATGACACGGGGTGAGGGTGGAGGGGGAGACCCCTGGCCCTACATGTCCTCGGGCAGCAACCGGAATGCTGTGTGGCCGGTGAGGGGGGCCATGACGCGGAAATGCCGGTCCGTGGTGAAGATCGAGTCCGTACGGTATGCGGCGGCCAGCGCTACGTTCATCGCGTCGGCGAGGCCGACCCCCCTGCCCTGATCCGCGTCCCGGTAGCCCTCGAGGACGGCCAGGGCGGTTCCCATGTGCGGTGCGATCTCTGCGATTTCGAATCGACGAGTGGCGACGTATCGGTCGACGAACCGCAGCGCGGTGATCGCCTTTTGGGCTCCGGCCCTCGTCGAGATGAGGTAATCGAGTTCGCCCAGCACCAACGGGGAGATCACAAGGTGCCGCATGGTACCCAGGGCCTTCCTGTGCTCTTCGTGCCCTGCGAGGTGCCTGCCCAGGACGCGGTACAGGGCGTTTGTGTCGGCAATGACCACATCGGTCATGAACCCATACCTCGCAGGGTCTCCTCGATTTCGCCGTCGGTCACATCAGGCAGGTCCAGGCACGGCAGTTCGATGTCTCCCATGGGGCCGGGGGGATAGGCCGGGACTTCACTCTCGTCGAACGGGCGCACTATCGCCACCGGGCGCCCGTTCTTGGTGACCGTGACGGTCTCACCGGCCTCTGCTGCGGCAAGGATCCGTGAGGAGTTCTGGTTGAACTCTCGAGCCGTGGCATCCATGTAGTACACGGTACTACATGGACGGAGGCTCCGCTTCCCGAGCCTGCTCAGCACTCTCTCCCCACTGCTGCCGGGGGTCTGGTGCCGCTGGATGGACGACGGTTCGGACCCGGCACCGCACACCCGGACGTGACGGGGCCGGGCCACGTGCTTCACGTGCCCCGGACCCCGTCACGTCGGGACTCACGTGCCGGTGCAGTACTCCGCTTCCTTGCCGATGGAGCGGTACATGCAGTCGGCGTTCTCGATCAGTTGGAGCACCGCGTCCCGGTTGCGGCTCGTCTCACGCTCGATGACGTCGTCGGGCGGGTAGAAGCCCCCTTCGAGGATGCTCGTCGGGTACATCTCGAAGGTGTAGCCGAAGACTTTCTGGTCACCCCACAGCCAGTCGTCGATCGAGCCGTCCGTGATGTAGAGGTCGCTGGACTGCTCGGCCGTGTAGCCGTTGCTGGCGCCCATCTTCTCGCCGACGGCGGCGAAGGCGTCGCGGTCGTCCTGGGTGAGGCCCTCGGCGGTGTCGTCGTAGGTGTATCCGTAGGGCCAGAGCACCAGTTCGCTGTAGGTGTGGAAGTCGATGGCCGCCTTGATCTGCTGCTCGCCTCCGACGACCCGGGAGCGGACGAAGTCGGCGACGACCCCGACCTCGGGCGCGGACTCCGCGGACGGGCCCCTGTAGGTCTCGGACCCCGGGCTGCCGGAGGAGCCGCCGCAGCAGCCGAACTTGTAGGCCCAGTTGCGGTTCAGGTCCGTACCCACGGCGCTGGAGCCGGAGTTGGGCTGCCGGTTCTTGCGCCAGCTGCGGTAGGAGCCGGAGGCGATGTCGTACTCGCCGCCGTCCGGGTTGAGGTCGGGGACGATCCAGATCTCGCGGCCGTCGACCGCGTCGGCTATCCGGGAGTCCGTCGCGTAGTCCTCGCCGAACTCGCGCAGCAGGTAGAGGGCCATCTCGACGGTGAGGTGCTCGCGGGCGTGCTGGTGGTGGGTGAAGAGGACCTCGGGTTCGTCCTCGTCCGTGCCGACGTTGTCGCTGACCTTGACGGCGATGATGTCCCTGCCCTCGTGGGACGTGCCGATGACCTGCTTGCTCATGATCGAGGGGTTCTGCGCGATGCGCTGGTCGATCTCCTCCATCGCTTCGGCGTAGTTGTGGTATCCGGAGTCGGAGGGCGGGAAGTCACCGGGTTTGCGGGCCTGTCCGCCGGTACGGGCCGGGGGCGCGGCCAGCTTTCTCGGGGTGTGTCCGAGCTTGCGCAGGGTGCGGGCCTGCGCCGGGTCGGCGCTGACGACGACCGAGTGGTCGTGGACCTCGTCCACCGAGACCCCGGTGGAGGCGAGCGCGGCGCGGTCGGCGGGGGTCGACGGCCCGTGGATCTCGTACTGCCTGATGTCCTCGTCGGCGGTCGCGGTGGACGGCCGGTCCGGGGAAGAGGCGGTGGCGGCGCTGCCGGCCGTCAGCGGCGCCGCGAGTGCCAGCGCCAGCAGGGCGGCGGCGCAGGCGGTGGATCGTTTTCGGTGGATACGAAGCCGCATGGCAACTCCTGACTCGGGAGCAGGGGGGTGCCCCGGGGCGCGGGGACGGGAGTCCGTCCGCCTCGGGTCCGGCTGTGCGAGGTGTCGTGCGCCGGCCCGGCCCGGTGGGCTCAGCCGTGGCTGCTTCCGCCGGGCCGGGCGAGTCTCTCGGTGGGAGGGGCGGAATCCCCGCACCCACCGGTGGCCGGGTCAGAACAGGCTGTGGAGGAGCTTGTTGGGCGAACCGGCCCTCGGGTCCTGGACCTTGTCGTTCGTGGCGTTGGCCACGAGGGCCTCGCTGACCTGGGCGGGTGTGGCGTCCGGGTTGTCGGCCAGGTAGAGGGCCGCGACTCCGGCGGCGTGCGGGGACGCCATGGAGGTGCCGCTGATGGAGTCGGTGGCGGAGTCGCCGGTGCTCCAGGCGGAGGTGATGTCCACGCCGGGGGCGAACAGGTCGACGCAGGTTCCGTAGTTGGAGAAGGACGCGCGGCGGTCAGAGCTGTCCGTGGCTCCGACGGTGATCGCTTCGGTCACCCGCGCGGGGCTGGCGGTGCAAGCGTCCTGGGGGAAGCCGAGGAAGTCGCCGTTGCCGGCAGCCAGGGCGTAAGAGACGCCGGAGGAGATGGAGTTGCGCACGGCGGCGTCGAGTGTGTCACTGACGCCGCCACCGAGGCTCATGTTGGCGACGGCGGGTTTGACGGCGTTCGCGGTGACCCAGTCGACGCCCGCGATGACGCCGGCGACGCTGCCGGAGCCCTGGCAGTTGAGGACGCGGACGCCCACGACGGAGGCTTCCTTGGCAACGCCGTACGTGGCCCCGGCCGCGGTGCCGGCGACATGGGTGCCGTGACCGTTGCAGTCGTTGCCGTTCTGGCCGTCGCCGACGGTGTCCGTGCCGATGGACGCCCGGCCGCCGAACTCGCTGTGCGAGGTGCGCACTCCGGTGTCGATGACGTACACGTGGACGCCGGACGCCGTGGTGTTGTAGGTGTACGTGCCGCTCAGCGGCAGGTCCCGCTGGTCGATCCGGTCGAGCCCCCACGTGGCGTCGGGCTGGGTGTCGCTCACCGCGACCTCGGAGTCCTGCTCCACGAGGGCGACCCGGGGGTCGGCGGCGAGCTCGGCCGCTTCCCCCTTCGTCATCTTCGCGGAGAAGCCGTTCATCGCCTCCCGGTAGACATGGGAGAGTTCGGCGCCACTGCGACCGGCGAGATCACCCGCGACGGAGCGCGACGACTCGGCGCCCTCCTTGAGGGTGACGATCCAGCTGCCGGGGATCGCCGTGCCGGCCGGGGCCGGTCTGACCTCGGCGGAAGGAGGTGACGCGCTGTGGGCCGGGGAGCCCGCCAGCGGAACGCCTGCCAGCAGCAGGACAGCGGGGACGAGAGCGCTCAGACGGCGCTTGAGAGATTGCATTGGTGCACCAGACCTTTCCTGGACCGGATCTCGGACACGTACGGACCGGGCTGCTGCACGCCTCACCCGCGCAGGGCGTGGTGGGGCACGCAGATGTGCGACTGGGTCAGGTGGTACACGGGGTGACTGAGATGCTTCCCGCCGAGTCGGGTCGCGGGCACGTCGTCGAGCTGGGCACCGCTGTTCCTCGTGGTGGGGACCTGGAAGTGCGGAACCGGTGGGGGCGTGCCGGAGCTGTCATCAGGAGATATGGAAGCTGTCACCCTGCTGCCGAGAAGTTTGCGTGGCGCTCGGGAAGGCGTCAAGAGCGCCGCCCGGTACGGGACTTGACCGACCTTTGACGGCGCCTTGGCGGAAATCGGGGCGGGAGCGCGAGGGCCCGGCAGGACTGTCGCGGTGTGTCGTGCCGCGATCTCCCGGCGGCCGCGGTCGGCGTTCTGAGACGGAACACCCCCGCTGGCCGGGTGTGGGCCGATCGGGGCCGAATGCTCCGCCGTTGTCCGCAACTGATGCGCGGGGAAACCGTACTTGAGCGGCGCCGGCCGCACTTCGGCCTTCGCGTTCACGGCAAAGTTGTGCCATCGGCACGAGAAATCCATCTTCGTGGACGGGCTGCGTTAGGCTCATGCCGCTTCAGGCCTCGTAGGCCTAGACCTTGTACGCGATCAGACCCGCAATTCAATGGTGTTGTCGTTCGCGACGACCCGGGCCAACGCCATTGTCCTCGATCACCTCACAGCCCTGGAGGACATCAGGATCGTGAAATTCGAGGCGCTGAACGACGCGAAATAAGTGGAGTTGAAGTCACTATGAGAAGAATGGGCCACAGACGCTCGCGCAAGGCAAACAGAACCATAGCGATCGCCGCGGCGCTGGTGATCGGTGGTGGCGGCGCGGCGGCGGTCGGTGTGAGCGCGTTCGCGGGGTCGGACGAAGCCCCCGCTCCTGCCGCGAGCACGATCAACTGTCCTGATGTCAGCCTTGCACTGGACCAGGTGCCCAAGGGCGCCAAGGAACCAGTGGGTCAGAAGCTCGCCGTCCTGGACCAGCAGGTGGCGAAGGCTTACGGCCAGTGGAACTCCCAGGAGCGCAGTTCCGAGGACGCCCTCGGCGAGTTGCAGCAGCAGCGCTCGGAGACCATCCGCAGCATGGGACAGGACATCCAGAAGGCCGGCGGCCAGGTCCCCGACGGCCTGCAGTCCATGGCCCAGTGCCGGATGAAGCAGGACCAGGCCACGCAGGAAGGCCAGCAAGGCGGAGACGGAGACGGCCGGCAGGTCCAGAGCCCGGTCGCCGGGGACTTCGTCAACATCGAAGACGTCGAGCCCAACGCCTCGGAGGCCGACGACCCCGGCGGCAGTTTCGAGACGAAGTGCGGCAACAACGACAACGAGCACTACAACTCGGACAACGTGATCGCCGCTCCCGGTGTTCTGAACGGCGCCCACCACGTGCACGACTACGTGGGCAATGAGGACACCAACGGCCAGTCCACGGACGAGTCTCTCGCCGCAGCCCGCACCACGTGCGCAAAGAACGACCAGTCGACGCACTACTGGCCCGTGATCCGTTCTCTGGACGGCAACGAGGACCAGCGCGGCGCCGTGCAGGAGGGCGACGTCCAGAAGGAGCAGGGCGGCCAGGCCCAGGAGCCGCAGGGGCAGCGGAACGGTGACGACGCCGCTCAGGATCAGGGTCAGGGCGAGGACCCGGGCCAGGACCGGGGTCAGGGTCAGGGCGAGAACGAAGGCCAGGACCAGGGGCAGGACCAGGGCCAGGGTGAGAACGAAGGCCAGGACCCCGGCCAGGATGAGGGCGAAGGCGAGGGCGAGGACCCGGGTCAGGGTCAGGGCGAGAACGAAGGCCAGGACCAGGGGCAGGATCAGGGCCAGGGCGAGAACGAAGGCCAGGGCGAGGACGACGGCGAGGGCGAGGAAGACCAGATCGGTGGCGGTGACGGCGCCGACGCCCAGCCCGGCGACGGCGGCTCCAACGACCTCAACATCGGCACCATCCTCCAGCCCGACCCCACCATCGAGCTGACCTCCGGTGGAGCCGACCAGGTCGTCGAGATGCCGCGCTTCCTGCGCATCATCACCGGTGACGCCAAGTCCTTCACCAACGGCGACGAGAACGCCAACGCCTCGTGGAGCTGCGAGGGCTTCGAGGACCGTCAGCTCGAGGACCAGTACCCGATCTGCCCCGACGGCAGCGCCACGATCCGTACGTTCAAGTTCCAGAACTGCTGGGACGGGCGGAACACGGACAGCGGCAACCACCGTGACCACATGAAGTTCTCGGACGACCAGGGCAACTGCCCTCAGGGCTTCGTGAACATCCCGCAGGTTCAGCAGACGATCAAGTACGACATCCCGCAGAAGAATCTGCTCGACGCTGACACCCCGTTCGCCGTGGACTCCTTCCCGGAGCAGCTGCACAAGCCCATCACGGACCACAGCGACTTCATCAACGTCATGCCCAAGAAGTTGATGAAGGAGGCCGTGGACTGCATCAACGAGGACAAGGAGTGCCCGAGCGCCGAGAAGGAGACGGGCGACGGGAAGGAAGAGGGCTCGGCGCCGGGGAAGTCGCCGTCGAAGCCGGACAAGCCCGCGCCGTCAGCTCCGAGCTCGGAGAAGACCGACCCGGGACCGGACTCGAAGCCGGATGAATCCGACCCGTCGGACTCGAAGTCGGACGCCAAGCCGGACTCCAAGCCGGATTCGGGGTCGAACTCGGAGCCGGACTCGAAGGGTTCGGAGTCGGACGACTCCGCTGCCTCGGCCGCGAACCCGGACAAGCCGTCCTCCGCTTCGGAGCCGAAGCCGGACGACCCCACCCCCTCGGCATGGAAGCGGGACAAGCCGTCCTCGGAGTCCGACTCGGAGTCGGAGTCCCGGCCGGAGTCGGAGTCGAAGACGGAGAGTTCCGCTCCGCTGGCCGCGGACAAGGATGACCCGCTCTCGGCTCAGGGCCAGTCCAACCAGTCGGCGGAGGAGGACGAGGACCTCGCCTTCACCGGTTCCGGCGCCCCGGTCGGTGTGATCGCCGGGGTCGCCGCCGTGGTCCTGGCTGCCGGCGGGGCCCAGGTGTGGTGGCTGCGCCGCAGGCACACCGCCCGGGACTGACCTTCCGCGAGCCGTCGCCTGTGAACAACCGGGTCCCGTGTCCGCTCACCACGAGCGGGTACGGGACCCGGTGTTTCAGGGGGGCGGACGAAGGGGAGCAGGCGCCTGGCGCCAGTGCGGCCTCCGCTCAGGGACAGCGGCCGGCAAGGACGCAGAACTCGTTCCCCTCGGGGTCGGTGAGGCAGACCCAGCTCTCGTCACCCTGGCTGACGTCGGCGTGCCGGGCACCCAGGTCGAGCAGGCGGCGTACCTCTTCGTCCTGGTCCCTGTCGGTCGGGTTGATGTCCAGGTGGAGTCTGTTCTTGACGGTCTTGCCCTCGGGTACGCGCGCGAACGTCAATGTCGGTGGCACCGGGCCGATACGGTTCCTGCCTTCAGGCGCCACGGGGGAGCCGATGGTGATGATTCCGTCGTCTTCGTCCTGAACCTCGTAGTCGAGGACCGAGCACCAGAACCGGGCGAGACCGAGAGGGTCGGCACAGTCGATCGCAAGCTCGGTGAACTTACTGGTCATGTCAGGACCTCCCGGGGTCGAGTGGCGGGTCCGCACACAGGCCACACGCTGATCGCAGTCAGCACGGCCCCGCGGACACTCGGACTGTCTGAGATGTACGACGACGGGCACACGTCACGCGAAACTTGATCGGCAAACGCAAGCGCAAGCGCAATCGCAAGCGCAGCGCGAGAGCCGATGCGCACGACCAACAGGTGTGAGGAGAGTCGCCCCATGTCGAAGCCACCGCTGCCCGACGAGGCCGTCGCCATGCTGGCCAAGCCCAATCCGGCCGTCATCGCCACACTGCGCTCGGACGGCCAGCCGGTCTCCACGGCGACCTGGTATCTGTGGGACGAGGGCCGGGTACTGGTCAACATGGACGAGGGCCGCAGGCGGCTGGAGCATGTGCGCAACGATCCCCGCGTGACGCTGACGGTGCTGGACGAGGGCAACTGGTACACCCACGTCAGCATCATCGGCCGCGTCACCGAGATCCGCGCGGACGAGGGCCTGGCCGACATCGACCGGTTGGCACGCCACTACATCAAGGACCGGTATCCCGATCGGGAACGTCCCCGTTTCAGCGCCTGGATCGAGATCGACCGGTGGCACGGCTGGGGAGCGATGAAGGACAGCAGCCAGTCCGGGTGATCCCGGCGCGCTCGGCGGCACGCGTCCGGCCGCGCCGCCGAGCGCGGTGAGGGGGCGCTCCGCGCTTCCGCCGTTCAGCCGCCTCCCAGCGGCAGGGCCTGCGCCAGCTCCCGCCAGGCGGCGCGCGGAAGCGCGTTGAACGTGTCGTCCGTGACGACCTGCAGCGCCACGTGGTCGGCGCCGGCCGCGAGGAAGGCGTCGACGCGGGCGCGTACGGCGGCGGTGTCACCGAGGGCGTACACCGCGTCGAGCAGCCGGTCGCTTCCGCCGCCGGTGAAGTCGGCCTCGGTGAAGCCCAGTCGGAGCCAGCTGTTGCGGTAGTTGCGGAGGGCGAGGTAGCGCTCCAGATACACGCGCGCCGTGGTACGGGCGCGCTCCATGTCGGGGTCGAGGACGACCTTGAGTTCGGGCGCGAGGAAGGCTTCGGGTCCCAGCGCGGCGCGGGCCTGCGCCGTGTGCTCCTCCGTCACCAGATAGGGCAGCGCGCCCAGGCTGCGTTCCCGGGCCAGCCGCAGCATCTTCGGGCCGAGCGCGGCCAGGGCCCGCTGCGCGACGGGCACGGGCTGTGCGGCGGCGTCCAGCGCGTCCAGGTAGGAGCGCATGGCGGAGTACGGTCGCTGCCGCAGCTCCTCGCGCATCTGCGGGCCGGTCGCCGCCTCGGCGTGGCTGACGCCGAGGCCGAGTACGAAACGGCCGCCGTGCGCGGAGTTGAGCGCCGCGTGCCCGGCGGCGACGTCGGCGGCCGTGTGCTGCCAGATGCTGAGGATGCTGCTGCCGACGGTGATGCGGGACGTCGCTGCCAGTACCGGTTCGATCTGGTCGAGGCCGGGACTGGCACCGATCCAGAGCGCGCCGTACCCCAACTCGTCCAGTTCTGCCGCCGCTTCGGCGATGTCGGTGCTGCGGGAGGGCTGTGTCGAACCCAGCGCCGCGCTCCACAGACCGATGGTGCCGAACCGTGCGGAATGCTCACTCGATGTCATGCCGGTCAGAGCCGCGCGAGCGGCGGGGAAATTCCGGCTCGCGCCCGCATTCCCCCGATCGGCGCACGCCGGGAGAGGCCCACGGGCAGACAGCCAGACGAGTCGCCGGGCAGACACCGCTGGAGAGCACGCGCGCCGGAACACCTGCGTCATAACACCTGCGCGTCAGAACACCTGGAGCCCGATGCGGCCGAGGATGACGCCGAGATGAGTGCCGTAGAGGGCGAGGGCCACGACGACGGCGAGGAGCAGGACGCCGAGGGTGAGCCTCCGGGCGAGACGGGCGTTCATGAAGGCTGCCTTTCTTGCACGCTTTCTTGCACAGGTACGGGTCGGGTCGATTCTCCGACCGTCAGAACGGTGTCGCAGCGGTCTCGGACAGCGTCGTCGTGGGTGGCGATGACCACCGAGCAGCCTGTCTCGCTCATCGTCCGGAGGACGTCGACGACCATGGTGGTGTTGTCGTGGTCGAGGGCGCCGGTCGGTTCGTCGGCCAGAACGAGCTCCGGCTGTTTGACGAGCAGGCGTGCCAGGGCGACGCGTTGCTGCTCGCCGCCGCTGAGCCGGTGGACGACTTCCCTCTCCCGCCCCGCGAGCCCCACTCTCTCCAGGGCCTCGGCGGTACTCGGCGTCCCCTCCCTCGCCTTCCGCGGCCTCATGGCGACCGCGAGGTTCTCGGCGACGGTCGCGTTCTCGATCAACGCGTAGTTCTGGAAGAGATATCCGAGGACGTCGCGCCGGTAGTGCCTGGCGGCGCGCGGGCCGAAGCGGGTGATGTCCCGGCCCTGGTGGCGGATCGCACCGGAGCTCGGCGCGTCGAGCAGACCGAGGCAGTTGAGCAGCGTCGACTTGCCGCACCCGCTCGGTCCGACCAGCGCCAGCATCTGACTGCGCGCCGCGGTGAACCCGAGGCCGGAGAAGAGGGTGCGCGGGCCGTAGGACTTGGACAGCTCGTCGATCTCGATCACGGGGCGGCTCCTGCGGAGTTCTTGCCTGCGGGGCGGTGAGGCGTCACGACTCGGTTGCCCCTTCCTTGACGATCCGGCGGTGGAAGACGACGAGGGCCAGGAGCACCGCGGCGATCTCGACGGCGACGAGCCCACCGGTGACGCCGACGTCCAGGCCGGTGATCCCGACGGGTGCGCGGGGCGGTGGGATGCCGAGGTCCCTGTACTTCTCCAGGCTCTGGTTCTGCTGCCACACCCGAACGGGTACCCATCCCGCGAGGAGCGCCGCCAGGAGTCCTTCAAGCGTCAGGACGACGCGGTGCGTGGCGGTGAACGTCCAGCCGCTGATGTGCCGGACGAAGATCACCTGAGCGTTCTTGCGGGAGTGGACGATGCAGACGCCGACACCGGTGATGAGCAGAACCGCAACGGCCACCCCCAGGTTGAACAACTGGAGCCGGAAGTCCCTGACGAGGTCGCGCAGTTCGAGCGCGGCGTTCTCCCCCACGGGGCTCATCCCGGTGACCTGCGTCTCCAGGTGGTGCTTCTCGATGCCTGCCGTGACGTCGTCCGGGTCGTGGAAGAGGACGCTCTCCTGGGAGGCGTAGGCGGTGTAGCCCTTGTCGCTCAGGAACGGCGACCCGTTGGGGAAGGCGATGATGACGGGGTCCGTGACGAAGGAGTTGTCCGCGCCGGGGTTCTCGTCGGCGTGCGACTGTCCCCGGGGATGGTAGGTGAAGACGCGCTGCCCCTCCTTCGAGTTCAGCGTCCGCACCTGCGCGGCGTCGACGACGTCCGGATCGCTGGGGTTCAGCAGCCCCGGCACCATCTCGCGGAGGCGGTCGGCGTACCGGTCGAGGCCGGTGGGAACCAGGAGCCGTACTTCGTCGGGGGAGGCGGCGGCCGGGCGGTGGTGCCGCCCCGATGCGTCCAGGACGTGCTGCTCGTCCAGGAAGGATTCGTTGACGATCAGGATCTCGCCTTCCGGCAGACCGGCGCGGGGTGCCGAGCGCCGCAGATCCCGGTGCCCGGCGACGACGACCTGCCCGTCAGCGTCGGCCCGGCGCAGCCAGCGGCCCACCCTGGTGTCCAGTGCGCGCAGCGCGTCCTCGCTGGCGAGGCTGCCGTTGAGGGCGATGGAGGTGGTGTCGCCGACCTTCGCGTACGCGTCGTGGCTCCCCTGCCGGTTCAGCACGTCCTGTCCGGCCAGGACGACTGCGCCGGCGATGGCGAGGGCGAGGAACAGGGCGGGGACGCGCACGAGGTAGGCGCACCACGACGCAGCCCTCGCGGGCACTTCGCCTTTCAGGGCGCGCAGCAGGTCGGTCTGGAACGTCAGCCAGAGCACCGCCGCGTGCGTGGCGAGGGCGACGAGGCTGAGGGCGAGAGCGGAACCCAGCCCGAGGACGGCGAAGGGGCCGATCCATGCCAGCCCGTTGTAGAGGCCGAGGAGGATCAGGGCTGAGGTGGTCACCGCCGCGAACGCGGCGGACCAGAAGCGGGCCAGCTGCCGTACGTCCCGCAGCAGTATCCGCCCGAACGACATGCCCTGCAGCCGCATCACGCCGTACGCCTTCGCGTTCAGCAGGACGCCCGCGCCGGTCGTGGTCACGGCGGCGAGCGCTACCACGAGGAACGAGCGGAACAGGGCGCTGCCCAGGTAGGTCGCGCCCAGTCCGGAGACCGAGTGAGGGTGGTGCACGGAGGCGCGCAGGCCGAGCTCGGAGAAGGTGTGGGCCAGCGAAGTGGCGGCCCCGTCGGGGCCGAAGACGTAGTAGAAGCCGCGCGGATCACGCTGCCCCAGCTCGGCCATGGGATGCACGTCGGTGCGGTGGCCGCGGTCGAACGCCGGGTAGCCGTCCTTCAGCCAGCCGGCGCGGGGACCGTGGGGCGTGAGGTAGAGGTGCCGGCGGCTGTGCGGGGCCTTCAGGTCGGGGACCTCCCGCGCGATGGTTGCCCGGTTGGTCTCCGCGAACTCCTCGGTGACGCGGGCGACTCGGGAGCCGCCGGCGGCGTCGTCGGAGTCCGTCACCCACACGACGGCGGACTGCCCCAGGACCCACTCCTCGTCGAGGCTCCGCAGGAACAGGAAGCCGAGGACGGCGGAGTACGCCAGCACGGCCGCGTGAACAAACGTGATACCTCGATGCAGCATGAATCGCCTAGGTCATGGGCACGGGAAGCGGTTCGTGAAATGAGGCACGCGCGGTGCTTTCCCGCCCGCGGGCGGGAAAGCACCGCGCCGGCGGGACCGGGCTGCGTCGGCCCGGTCCCGGCGTCAGCAAGTGGTGCGGTAGTACGACTTGTTGCCGCTGAGCTTGACGTTGGCCTGAGTGATCGACCATGAGCCCTTGGCGGCCTCGTCACTGTCGATCGTCTTGCCCACGGACGTCGAGCCGTGGCACTTGCTGCCGTGGTAGTAGTCCGACCAGACCACGGCTGTCCCCGCCCCGTAGTCCCAGGTACCGCCACCCACGTTGACCACGGTCGCCATCGCCGGAGTGGCACCGGCTATGACGAGGGCACCGGCGGCCACCAGAACCTTCAGATTGCGCTTACTCCTCACAGCGAACACTTCCTTCCCCCAGAGAATGTGATCACGCTCTCAGAGCGCCGAGAGAAAGCTTTCAGATCGCTGAGCGGGCGTCAAAAGCGGTGGGTGCGATCGGGACAACTTCCTAAACTCGGGTGTTCTACAAGGGGAATTGATGAGTCCGCGCAGGAAGGCGGGGTTCCCGGCCACGGAGACCGGGCCCGAAGCGGGGGCCGGGGCCGAAAGTCCCAGGCAGGGGCATCTCGCCGCGGCTTTGAGCCCCCGGTCCGAGGAGACCGGAAACGAAGGAGTGTCAAAAGGATATTCCCAAGGGGAGTTGAGGAGTCCGTCCGCGCGGGGTGCCGGAGGTTCCGCGTCACGCCGGAAGCGAGGGAGTAAGTCGCAGGCAAGCGCATTCACCGGTGTTCCCCGCGCTCCTGTGAACCGGTCGGCAGTGCGGCTGGACGCATCTCCGGCAGTTCGGCCGGATACCCGTGGCCGCTCGGCTCGTGCCGCACGGGACGGGGCGACCCCGGCCATCGGGTGAACGCGCACGGCGTGACACCGAAGGGGAGTCGAACGAGTGAGCCGGAAGCCGTGCGCGTGGGCGGCCAAGCCCCCTGTACACTTCTGTCATGGCCAGTGTGCGTACGGTGACGGAGAGTTCGGGTGCCTTCCCGTACCGTCCGCGTACCGCCGCTCCGCACGCCCAGCCGCCCAACGGCATCTCCCGGGCACTGCACGGTCACGGCTAGCGACCTTCAAGCAGCCCCGGCCGAGGGTGCCTCCGGCCGCGCGGTCTATTCCGCGGCCCGCTTCGCTCCGCACATCCCAGGCTCCCGGTGCACCGTCCGGGCCTGCCCGGCGCGCACCGGGACCCTGACCCGTTCCGCCTGAGCACGCACGCCGCACCAGACACCAGCCCCAACCCCCCGCTGTCTTCGGACAGATCACACCGCACGACCGCTCCGTCCCGGCACGCCGCCCACCCGGGCCCGGCGGGGCGGGGCGGTACGTGCCACGCCCAGGAAGGACCGCCGTGACACTCGGCGAACTGCTGACCGGACAGGACCACCGAATCCTCCAGGGAATCCCGGATACGGCGATCACGGCAGGCGTGTGCATCGACGCCCGCCGCGCCGGGCCCGGTTCGCTGTTCATCGCGGTGGACGGACAGGAGTGCGGCGGGGCCGCCTTCGTCCACTCGGCGCTCGCGGCCGGCGCGGTCGCGGTGCTCGTCGATGCCGAGGGCGCGTCCGACGCTACGGCCTGGACGCCCTTTCCGGACGCCTGCGTCGTGCGGGTACCCCACACCCGCGTCGCCGCCTCCGCACTCGCGGCCCGCTTCCACGGGAACCCCGGCCGGAGCATGGACATGGTGGCCGTCACCGGCACCAACGGGAAGACGTCGGTGGCGGGCATGACCCAGTCCCTGCTGCGTACCGTCGCCGACGTGCGCACCGGCGTCATCGGCACGGGCGGCAGCCGCATCGGCGACGAGACCGTGCCCATGCCGATGTCCGTGCTCAGCACACCGGAGGCGCCCGACTTCCAGTACCTGCTCGGCCACATGCGCGACCGCGAAGTGGGCGCGGTGGTGCTGGAGGCCACCTCCATGGGCCTGTTGAACCACCGCGTTGACGACGCGTACCTCGATGTCGGTGTCTTCACGAACCTGACGCAGGACCATCTGGACGATCACGGGACGATGGACAGCTACCGGGACGCCAAACTCCGCCTGTTCCAGGGGCTGTGCCGGCACGCCGTGGTCAACGCCGACGACCCGGTGGGCGCCCTGGTCCCGGCGATGATGCCCGGCGCCGTCACCACGTACGCGCTCGACGCCGACGTGGAGGCCGACTTCCGTGCGACGGACCTCGACATGGACGCCGCCGGCACCCGCTTCACCCTGCATCACGGCGAGGACAAGCACCCGGCCGCGATCCGGGTGCCGGGACGCTTCTCCGTGTACAACGCGCTGGCGGCCGTGGCCGCCTGCCACGCGCTCGGGCACAGCGTGGAGGCGCTGGTCGGCGCGCTGGAGAGGCTGCCCGCGATCCCGGGACGCTTCGAACGCTTCGAGACCCCGCGCGGCACCTGCGTGATCGTGGACTACGCCCATTCCCCGGACTCGCTGGAGAAGGTCCTGACCGCCGTGAGGGGTTTCGCCACCGGGCGGGTCGTCACCGTCTTCGGCTGCGGCGGCGACCGCGACGTCACCAAGCGTGCCGCGATGGGACGGATCGCCGGCACCCACTCCGACCTGTGCGTGCTGACCTCCGACAACCCGCGCACCGAGGACCCCGAGGCGATCCTGGACCAGATCGCACCCGGTCTCGCCGGGACCGGCACCCCCTACGAGCGCTGCGCCGACAGGCGGGAGGCGATCGGCAAGGCGCTGGCCGCCGCGGGAGAGGGCGACATCGTCCTGGTCGCGGGCAAGGGCAGCGAGCCCTACCAGACCGTCGGTGAGGAACTCGTCCCGTTCAACGACATGGCCACCGTGCGCGAACTCGCCTCCGGGCAGCGGCGGGTGCCGGGGTGCGGCGCGGAGTGAGGTGCCGCATGCGTGCGGCGTGAAGCGCCGAACAGGGGCAGCGCACCACTGTGCCAAGGGGGCCAGCCCCAAACCGACAACGGTGACAGGGACGTGCGTGTCAACGACGACTCTTCCGGCGAGCACCGGCTGACCGTGAAGACCAGCAACGGGGACATCAGCGTCCGGTCCTCCTCCTGAACCGGTTCCGCGCCTTCATCCGGCGGCGCCTTCCGGTGGGCGCGGTCAGGACAGGGAGCGGACGTCGCCGCCGGGGCGGCGCGGTCGTACGGTCGTCGGGGTTCAGGGCCCCGGCTGCGGCGTGCCCGGCGCGGACGCCCCGGTCACCGGCCCCGACGTCCGGGTCACCGGCCGGAGCCGGTCGTAGTACGCGGTCTCCAGGTGTGTGCGCATCGCTGCTTCCGCGGCCCCGGCGTCGCCGCTGAGGACGGCGCGGGTGATCGCGCGGTGCTCCTCCAGCGTCTGCTGCCCCACGCCGCGGTCGTAGTAGAGCCGGAAGATGTGCAGATGGCAGTGCGTGCGCTCGAACGCGAGCCGCACCTGCGCGCTGCCGGCAAGCTCCGCCACCAGCACGTGGAAGCGGGTGTCGTGCGCGGCAAGCGCCTTGTAGGCGTCGTAGGTGGCCTCGGACGGGGCGTCGCACGAGGCCATCTCCCTGCGCAGGCTCTCGCGTCCCCCGGCGTCCGCCCGTTCGGCCGCGCGGGCCGCCGCCCAGGGTTCGATCAGCAGCCGGAACCGGTAGAGGTCGGCGAGTTGTTCGCGGTCGAGCAGGGGAGTGGTGCGGTATCCGCGCAGTGGTTCCTTGACCACGAGTTCCGCCGACTCCAGCCGGGCGAGCGCTTCCCGCACGGGCGTGGGGGAGACGCCGAGCCGGCGGGCGAGGCCGTCGATGGAGACGCGCGCGCCGGGCTCGAGCGCGTGGTCCATGATCAGCGTTTTGATCGCCTCGTGGACGTCGTCGGTGAGCATCTGGCGCCGCGGCAAGGGCGTCGCCGCTGCTGTGCCGTCTTCGCCGTCCCCCGGCAGCCCGCTCATGTCTCCCCCTGAGACTCCCTCATGGCCGGATCGACCGTGTCCGATCCCTTGACGTGCGTCCTGATGCGCTCGAATATGCGTACGGCCTACCGGAAGTATCCTATAGGATATGCGGGATTGACATGAGCACTGAAGAAGCTGGCCGTATCGAGGACGCCGCACTGCGGCTGCCGGACCCGCCGCCAGAGCTGCGCCGACGACGCGTCAGCCTCGTCACGGCCCTGAAGTTCTTCGGCCCCGGCGCCATCATCGCCTCCCTCACCATCGGCAGCGGCGAATCCATCCTCGCCTCCCGCGAGGGAGCCGTCTTCGGCTACGCCGTGCTGTGGGCGGTGGTCGTGGGCTCCGTCGCCAAGGGCGCCCTCGTGTACGCGTCCAACAGGCACATCACGCTGACCGGCGAGCACCCCATGACGCGTTTCGCCAAGGTGCTGCCCGGACCACGCGGCTGGTTCCCGCTGCTGCTCGCGCTCATCTGCCTCGCCTCGTTCCCGGGGTGGGCCAGCGGGGTCGCGGTCGCGCTCGGCGACTTCCTCGGCGCCATGGGCGCGGGCAACGGCACCGCCTACGCGGTCGGGCTCCTGCTCTTCGCCGCCGTGCTGTCCTGGGTGGGCGGCTACACCGTGCTGGAGAAGGTGCAGGTCGTCATCGCCGGGATGATGGTCGTCCTCGTCCTGGTCGCCGTCTTCGTCGCGCAGCCCGACTGGCTCGGCGTCCTGGGCGGTCTGGTTCCCGGCGGCTTCGACTACGAGCCGTTCGTGGCCGAGAAGTACCCGGACATCGTCTCCACCTCGGTCTGGGTGGAGCTCGTGGTCTTCATGGGCGGCCTCGGCGGAGGCATGTACGACTACATCGGCTACACCGGCATGCTGCGCGAGAAGAAGTGGGGCATGCTCGGGCACCGCGAGGTCGACGCGATCGGCAAGCGTCTCGCCTCGATGGACGCCCGCGCCCGCATACCCCTGTCCACCGACCCGGAGGACGTGGCCAAGGCCCGTGCGTGGAGCCGCGCCCCGATGTTCGACATGCTGGCGGCCTTCATCGCCCTGGGCGTCATCGCCGCCGCTTTCATGATCAACGGTGCGGCGATACTCGGCGAGAAGCAGCAGGTGCCCGAGGGCAACGACGTGCTGACGTACCAGTCGCAGTTCCTCGCCTCTGTCGCACCCCTCTTCGAGTACTTCTACATCGTCGCCATCGTGATGGTCCTCTTCGGTACCGCCTACGCGGTGTGGGAGGCCTACTCCTGGACCACCTACGAGAGCCTCGCCGCCGTCTCGGAGAAGGTCCGCGCCCGCGGCCAGCGCGGCATCCGTCCCTTCGTCTACGCATGGACCGCCCTGGGAAGCCTGGCGATGATCGCCACCGGGGCGAGCTTCGTCGAGCTGATCACCCCCGCGTCCATCGTCGGCGGCGTCTTCGCCTGCGGCATCTACGGCGCCGGACTGCTCTACGCCGACAAGATCAACATGCCGGAGGAGTACCGGATGAGCCGGCCGCTGCGCTCCCTGGTCGCGGTCGGCTCGCTGTTCCTGACCGTCTGCGGCGTCATCGCCATGCTCTCCTACGTGGGGGTCATCTCATGACCGGTCAGGTGCGGTGGCGTTATGCGGTGATCGCCCTGGGCTTCCTGGGCCTGGCCGGTGTACGGGCGGCACAGGGCGCACCGGTGTGGGCGGCGGTCTTCCTCGCCGCCGCCGCCGTGAACGCCTGGCTCGCGCGGTACGAGGCTCTGCGCACCACGACCGCCGGCGCCGTTTCCCCGGCGCACACGACGGGGGCGGGCCGTACCGAGGTGGACCGTGCCGAGGTGGACCCTGCCGAGGTCGAGCGGTCGCTGGACGGGCAGCGCTCCTCACGTTCGCAGTGGAAGAGCCTGGCCGTGGCCTGCCTGCTCGTCGGCTGCGGGCTGCTGATGCTCGAACCCCTCCTCGCCGTCTTCGCCGCGGCCGCCGCGCTCTTCGCGCTGCACCGGGCCCACCGCGCCGGACGCGCCGTCGCGACGCTGCAGCGGGCACGCCTGGCACAACGGTGACGAGCGGGTCTGCCGGTCCCGGCGTGAGCGGCCGGACGTGCCGCTGCCGGCGCCGGGACACGGGCCGTGCCGCCGCTCACCCGCCACCCAGCGGCTCGCCTCGTACTGCCCCGGTCCGGGAGGTCCGTCCGGTCAGGGGGCCCTGCTCCCGCCCGCGCTCTGTCCGCCCATTCCGCTCCCCCGTGCCCCCGTGCCCCGATACGCGGCGGACACCGGCCCGGTTGACAAAGTCCATTGCCGAAGCGGCAAATGGAGGGATGGAGGACGACGACTTCACGACGGTGCTGACCGGTGTGGGCCCGCGGCTGCGGGCGATGCGTACGGCACGCGGCGCCACGCTCGCCCAGCTCAGCGAGACCACGGGCGTCTCGCTCAGCACCCTCTCGCGACTGGAGTCGGGGCAGCGCCGCCCCACGCTGGAACTGCTGCTGCCCCTCGCCCGCGCCTATCAGGTCCCCCTGGACGAGCTGGTCGGCGCCCCCGCCGTCGGTGATCCGCGTGTCCACCCCCGTCCGTTCCAGCGGCACGGGCAGACCTTCATCCCCCTGACCCGCTACCTCGGCGGCCTGCACGCGTACAAGCAGATCCTCCCCGTCGCCGGGAAGCGGGACGGGCGTCCCGAACAGCGCACGCACGAGGGGTACGAATGGCTCTACGTGCTCTCCGGCAAGCTGTTGCTGGCACTGGGCGAACACGATCTCGTCCTCACCTCCGGGGAGGTCGCCGAGTTCGACACCCGCACCCCGCACGGTTTCGCCAACGCCGGTGAACACGCTGTGGAGTTCCTCAGCCTGTTCGGGCCGCAGGGCGAACGCATCCACGTCCGCGCCCGCCCCTCCGGCCGGTGACGCACGCCCGCGCGAGCGCCCTGCCGAGCGCCCTGCCGAGCGCGCTGCCGGGCCGCAGCGGAGCCCGCGGAGTCCGGGCCCGTCTCAGCGCAGTTCGCTGAAGCGCTCCGTCTGACGGGTGCGCCCCGCCACGATGATGGTGTCCTCCGCCTCGACCACGGTCTCGGCGGTGGCGTACGTGAAACCCTCTCCCGGCCGTTTGATGGCGACGACGGTCAGGCCGTGGCGCGTACGGACGGCGCTTTCGCTGAGCGGCCTGCCGACGATGTCGCCGGGGGGATTCGTCTTGACCATGGCGAAGTCGTCCTCGAACTCGATGTAGTCGAGCATGCGGCCCCGCACGAGATGGGCCACGCGCTGCCCCATGTCGTGCTCGGGATAGATGACGCGGTGGACGCCCAGCTGGGTGAGGATGCGGCCGTGCGCCTCGCTGGTCGCCTTCGCCCACACGTCCCTGATGCCGAAGGAGATCAGCAGGGACGTGGTGAGAATGCTGGACTCCAGGTCGGTGCCGATGCCGACCACGGCCCGGTCGAACTCGTGGACGGACAGTTGCCGCAGCACCTGCTCGCGTGTGGAGTCCGCCCGCACCACGTGGGTGAGTGAGCCGGACAGGGACTGGACGATCTCCTGGTCGGAGTCGATGCCCAGGACCTCCGTGTCCTCATCGGCCAGTTCCAGGGCGAGAGCCTGCCCGAAGCGGCCCAGACCGATGACGACGACGGCGTCGTCCGTCGCGATGCGCTGGTTCTTGGGGCTGCGGTTCCTAGCCAATGACGGGTCGCTCCTCGGGAAGGTCGTACATACGGACGCGGCTGCGCAGCGCCAGCGCGGAGGCCACGGTGATCGGGCCGAGCCGTCCTATGAACATCAGGACCGTCAGCAGGATCTGCTCGGCCGCGGGAAGGTCCCCCGTGACTCCGGTCGAGAGCCCCACCGTCGCGAAGGCGGAGGTGACCTCGAACAGGGACCGGTCGAGATTGATGTCGGTGAAGACCATGAACACCAGCGTCGAGGCGATGACGGCGGCGACCGAGAGCAGCACCACGGTGAGGGCCTGGCGCTGGACGTCGCCGTGCAGACGTCGGTGGAAGATGTTGACGGCGCCCTCGCCCCGTACCTCGGCGTAGATCACGAAGAACAGCACGGCGAAGGTGGTGACCTTGATCCCGCCCGCGGTGCCTGCGCTCGCCCCGCCGATGAACATCAGCACGTCGATGCCCAGCCAGGTGGCCGGATTCATCTCGCCGGTGTCGACGCTGTTGAACCCCGCGGTCCGCGGCATCACGCCCTGGAAGAAGCCCGCCAGCAGCTTGCCCCGTACGTCCAGCTCTCCCAGCGTCGCGGGGTTGCTCCACTCGCTGGCGGTGACGAACGCACTTCCGCCGGCCAGGAGGACGGCACTGGCCCACAGCACGATCTTGGTGTGCAGGGTCCAGCCGCGCGGCCGGCGCAGGCGCCGCCGCAGCTCGAACAGGACGGGGAAACCGAGTCCGCCGGCGATCACCGCGAACGCGACGGGCAGGCAGATCCACGGATCGGTGACGAAGGGCATCAGACTGTCGGAGTAGAGCGCGAACCCCGCGTTGTTGAACGCCGAGACGGCGTGGAAGACACCCAGCCACACCGCCCGGAGCGCCGGCTCGTCGTAGGCGAGGGCGAAGCGGAGAGCGAGCACGACCGCGGTGACGGCCTCCAGCAGCAGGCTGACCTTGACCACGCCGGCGATCACCTTGCGTACGTCGCCCAGCCCCAGGGACTTGGTCTCGGCAGCGGCCGTCATCCGGGCGCGCAGGCCCATCCGGTGCGAGACCAGCGTCACCAGCAGGGACGCGAACGTCATGATCCCGAAGCCGCCGATCTGGATCAGTCCGAGAACGACCGCCTGGCCGAACCCGCTCCAGTAGACGGGAGTGTCGACCACGATCAGCCCGGTCACGCAGACCGCCGACGTCGAGGTGAAGACGGCCTCCAGCACGCTCGCACCGCCCGGTCCGGCCTTTGCCGCGGGCAGCATCAGCAGACCGCTTCCCACCACGACGGCAGCCGCGAAACCCGCCACCACCGCCTGCGCCGGATGCCGCAGCCGCAGACGGCGCCATGCCGACCGGGTCACCACGACGCGTTCCGACCGCCGTGGGCCGGCTCCGTTCTCGTTCGCACCCGGTGACGATAGCCAACCCCCGTGCCTGTGCACGCGCCGGGCGGGCGCATGGTGCCGTGTGCCGCGCGGGGCCGTACCTGCGCGCGGCACGCTTCCGTACGCACGCGGGACCGCCGAGCACGCACGGGGGACGGACCGAACGCGAATGCGGCACCGTCACACGCACGCACACACACTCGCCGGCGGCACGCCGGACGGGCCGGCAGGTGCCCGCCCCACCCCCGAGGCCCGGCGGCGGGTGTCACCCGGCGAGTGTCCAGCGGCGAGCTTCACGCGGCGGTCGTCAGATCGTGGATGCCGCGCAGCTGCGTCATCACCGCACGCAGCGACTCGCACTCCCGCGGAGCGCGCGGGAGCGTCAGTGCCCTGCCGCCCCGCCCGTCCTCCAGCGCGTCGGCGACCGCCGAGAGCGCCGTGGTCACAGCCCGCGCCTCGGCGGCCGGCGGAAGCGGGAGACCGTGCTCGAGGCGCACCGCGCACGCGGTGGCCGCGTCGGCGATGCGCTCGGCGTGAGCCATCGCGGCCAGCCAGTCGTGCCCCTTGCGCCGGGACGCGGGGAGTTCGGCCGCGGCCGTCTCCGCCGCCGCGCGCGCCTCGGCGAGCGCCAGGTAGGCCGCGTTGCGCAAATCGGTGCCACGGCCGCGGGCTTCACCATCCGTCCCGGGGACGGGCGCGGCGTCCGCGGAAGCGCCCGGCCCGCGACCGTCGAGGTCCAGGACGTGACGCAGGTACCGCTCCGTGCATCGCAGCGCCACGGCGAAGCGGTGGCCGACTCTGACGCGCGGATCGGCGAGCAGCGGCAGATGCCCCACGCACAGCACGATCCCGCAGGCCAGCGCCGTGTCCACCAGCCGCGCCGCGGCCGCCCCCGTGTCACCTACCGCGTGCATGAACGAGAGCACCAGCACCGTGACCACCGACGTCTGCAGCCCGAAGTGACGGACGGCCAGCGGGATCAGGGTTCCGCCCGCGGCGACGACGGCGACCGGCCACCACGCCCCGTGCAGCCCCGCCGCGAGTGCGGTGAACGCCACCACGCCGGCGGCAGTGCCCGCGAAACGGTTCACCACCCGGGAGAACAGCGGCCCCATGTCGGGCTTGACCAGGAACGCGGCGGTCGCGGGCAGCCAGTACCAGTGGGTGTGGTGCAGGCCCAGCGCGACGGCCGTACTGACCGCCACGCACAGAGCCACACGAAGTCCGTACTCGCGTCCGGCGGGCGCCAGTACGCACCGCCACAGCGGGAGGTCGGTACGGCGCGTGCCGGGTGCGGGGGACGCCCCGTACGGGGGAGTGCGCACCCCGGGCGGACGGGGCGCGGCCGGAGTCGCGGCCGCCGTTCCCCGCACCGTCCCGCGCTCCTCCGAGCGGGGGTGGACGGTCCGCCCCGGCGCCGTACGGTCGAATGTCACCGCGGCCTCCAGCAGCGCCCGGTCGAAGGCCCTGCGCTGAACCGAGTCGGACAGCGGGCTCGCCAGCGGACCGGGCGCGCTCTGCGCCCGTACGGCCGCAGCCAGCCGCCGGGGACCGTCCCCCACGTCAGGAGTCAGCGGCCGGCCCTCCCACAGCAGCGCGATGCCCGCTTCGCACAGGGCGGTCGCGGCGGTGAGCCGTTCGGTGAGCACGACGGCCCGCAGGCGAGCGTGTCCGGACCGCCGCCGCACCGGCCACGACAGCAGCCGCCTGAGGCGCAATGCCTCGTGCGCCCGCTGCTGGGCGGCGGTCAGCCGGCGGCGGGCCGCCTCGGCGTCCGGACCACCGAGTGCGTGCAGCGCGTCCGCGAGCGCGTCGAACACCGCGGCGACGGCTTCCCGTTCGCCGTCCCCGGGGGCGGCTCTGCCCACCCGGGGAGTGCCCACCCCGGGAGAGTCCGCCCGGAGAGCACGCAGCCGGGGAGCGCGCAGCCGGGGAGCGCGCAGCAGGAGCCGTAGCAGCAGCAGCCACGACGCGCCGCACAGGAAGCACACCGCCTTCAGCCACGCCGGGCCCGGCAGCGGCATACCCGCACCGACCGCCGTGGCCACCAGCATCTGCATGGACGCCGCCGACCACACCGGACCGGCCACGCTCAGCGCGCCCGAGAGCCAGCCCACGGCGAACAGCACGGGCACCGCGCTCCACCGGGTCCCCACGTCGGCCAGCAGACCGCCGAAGAGCATTCCCGCAGCGCCGGCGACGGCGGGAAGACCGATGTGCACGACACCCGTACGGCGCGTACCGGGCCGGTCGTTGACGCCGGCGAGCATGGCGGCGATCCCCGCGAGAACGGCGGGGCCGGGATGTCCGGTGAGCACCCCCAGCGCCAGGAGCGGGCCCGCACTCAGCGCCCCGCGCAGCATGGCCGTCCAGGGGGCGGGCCCCGAGCGCCAGCCCAGCGGATGCAGGAGCCACGCCGGTGCGGCGCGGCGGTCACGGCGTGCCGGACGCAGCGGGCGGGCAGCGCGGGGGGCGCTCAGGGCGCGCAGCGCGGACGTGAAGGACGGGGCGGTCACGGGTCTCCTCGTACGGCCGGGGCAGGCGGACGGGCGACGGTGACCGTGGCTTCCCCACGGTAACGGGACGGCATCTCGCCCCGGGAGCCTGCGCGTTACGCGCACATGTCCCCTGCCGGTGTCCCCTGCCGGGCCGGTGCCGCGGGGATGCTCCGGACCTGGAGAACGGGCGGTCGTCGCCCCGCCGGCCGTCCCCGGCCGCCCGCCGGTGGCAGGTCCGGCGCGTTCGCCGCCTCCACCCGGCCGCAGGCGGCGAGGGGCCGGCGAACTCGAACCGCCCCGCTTGGACGCGTGTCAGCTCAGCCGGCGAGGTCCGCGACCAGCTTGTCCAGCTCGGCCGGGGTCGAAGGGGCACCCTCGTGGACGGTCCTGCCGTTCTTGTCGAGCATCACGTACGAACTCTGCTTCGTGACACCGAACTTGCGCCACACGCTTCCCTCCTGGTCGTTGAGGTGGGGGAAGTTGCCGACCTTCTCGGCGCTCACGAAGTCGTTCATGGGTGCGGTCTTGTCCAGCCCTGCGACGCCGAGGAAGTTCACCCTGTCCTCGTACTTGTCGGCGAGCTTGGCCGTCTGGGACGCCTGGCCCCGGCAGGTGCCGCACCACGGTGCCCAGAACCACAGCACGGACGGCTTGTCGGCCAGTTCGCTGCCCTTGTACGCCTTCCCGTCCAGCGTGGTGCTCGCGAACCGCAGCGACGCCGCGGTCTTTCCGGCGTTCCCGCCGGAATCGCCGGAGCCGCCGGACCCCTCGGTGTCCCCGGACCCCTCGGCGCCGTCCGGCTTCTTCTCGTCCGAGGCCTCCTTCCCGCTCTTGTCCGCCGCGGCGGAGCCGCCGTCCTCCCCGCCGCACCCGGCGACGGCGAGCGACCCGGCCATGATCAGGGCGGTGAGAACTGCACGAGTTCGAGCGGCACGCATCATTCGAATCCTCGGGGGGAGAGAGTCGGACGGCTCACGCTAGGACGTCGTCGAGGGCGGCGGCCGGGCTTTGTGCGCGGCTGACTA
Source organism: Streptomyces sp. TAA204 (assembly GCF_000424965.1). Classification (NCBI taxonomy): domain Bacteria; kingdom Bacillati; phylum Actinomycetota; class Actinomycetes; order Kitasatosporales; family Streptomycetaceae; genus Streptomyces; species Streptomyces sp. TAA204. The sequence continues at coordinate 335,746 of NZ_AUKW01000002.1, read as the reverse complement.
ATCCCCTCGTCCCTCCTGTTCCGGAGCGGGGCGGGCGGGACCTCGACGGGGTCCGCGCCTTGCGGGCGACGAACGGGTCTTTTCCGTCATTACGGTTCCAAGGTCCGTTAACATCTCGCCGTGTACGAGAACACCGGCGCGTCCGCGGCACCCGGGCCCCGACGTGAGGCCGACGAGGCCCGGCTCGCTGCGGTCGCCGACGAGTGGGCAGCCGCGATCGTCTCCAACGACACCGCGCGCATCGGCGCGTTCATGGCCGGGGACTGGGTGATCGTCTCCGAGTCGGGCCTGACCACCAGGGAGCGGTTCCTCGCACTCGTGGAGTCCGGGGAGCTGACACACTCGGCGATGCAGTCGGTGAGCCGCCCCCGCGTCCGCGTCCACGGCGACTGGGGGACCGTCACCGCACGGGTGACGAACACGGCGCACCACATGGGCCGCCGCTTCGACGCCGACGAGTGGACGACCGATGTGTTCGTCCGAGCGGGCGGCGGCCGCTGGCTGTGCGTGCTGAGCCACATCACGGCGGCCGCCCCGGAGTGAGCGGTGCCGCGCCGCCGTCGGCGGCGGGCCGCCGGGGCGTGACGCCCGGTTGGCGCCCCTCCCTCACCACTGCGCGAACGAGCCCTCACCACTCCGCGAACGCGCCCTCACCACTCCGCGAACGAGCCGTCGCCGTGCCGCCAGACCGGGTTGTGCCAGCTCTCCGCCGTCCCGTCCGCCTCGCGCACCGCCTTCTCGTCCACCTCGACGCCGAGCCCCGGCCCCGTCGGCCTGAGCAGATGGCCCTCCTCGAAGCGGAAGACGGACCGGTCGGCGACGTAGTCGAGCAGCTCCGCACCCCGGTTGTAGTGGATACCGATCGACTGTTCCTGGATGAGGAAGTTGGGCGTGCAGAAGGCCAGTTGGAGAGAGGCCGCGAGGGCGAGCGGTCCCAGCGGGCAGTGCGGCGCGATCGCCACGTCGAAGGTCTCGGCGAGTGCCGCGATGCGTCGGCACTCCGAGATTCCTCCCGCGTGGGAGAGATCCGGCTGCAGTACGGCGATCCCGGCCTGGAGCGCGGGCAGCGCCTCGGTGCGTGAGAAGAGCCGCTCACCGGTGGCGACAGGCAGCGACGTCGAGCCCGTCACCCGTCCCAGGAGGTGGGTGTACTCGGGCAGTACCGGCTCCTCGACGAACATCGGGGCGTAGGGCTCCAGTACGCCCGCCGCCCGCACGGCGCCCGCCGTGGAGAAGCGGCCGTGGAAGTCGACCGCGAAGTCCCGCCCCGGGCCGAGGACTTCACGCGCCGCCTCGGCCCTGGCCGCGACCTCGTTCAGCTCCGCGAGGTTCGGCAGACGGCCCATGCGTCCGGACGCGTTCATCTTCACCGCGGTGAAGCCCGCCTCCACCTGCGCGGCGACCTGGTCGCGCACGGCTGCGGGCTCGTCGCCGCCCACCCAGCTGTAGGCGCGGGCGCGCTCCCGGACGGGACCGCCGAGGAGCTGGTGCACGGGGGCGTCGAGCGACTTGCCGGCGATGTCCCACAGGGCCTGGTCCAGCCCGGCGGCGGCGCTGGAGAGCACCGGCCCGCCGCGGTAGAAGGACCCCTTCGTCATCAGCTGCCACAGGTCCTCGACACGCCTGGGGTCCGCACCGAGGAGGAACTGCTCAGCGAGCTCGTGCACTGCGGTGCGTACGGTCTCCGCTCGTCCCTCCACCACCGGCTCGCCCCAGCCCACGAGTCCGTCGTCCGTCTCGATCCGGCAGAAGAGCCAGCGCGGCGGTACGGCGAAGGTCTCGACCCGGGTGATCTTCATGTGGTGCTCCACTGCTGCGTCGGTGCGTCGGTGTCTCTGTGCGGTCGGGTACGTGTGCGGTCCTGCGGGCTCGCCCTTGAGGCTGCCTTCGGTCAGGCCGGGTACAGGGGCAGGGGGAGGACGGTGCGCGACAGCAGGCCGACTCCTGGAACCGGCAGATCTGCCTCCGCCCGGCAGCCGCCTTCCCCGGCCACCCAGCCTACGCCGCCGCCAAGGTCGGGCTGCTCTCCCCGAGCGGCCAGTTGGCCGTCGGCCACGGTCCGCAGGTGCGCTGCAGCACCGTGCTGCCGGGACCGGTCCCGACAGCACCGTGGGGCAGGGTGACCGAGGAGGCTCCGGCCCCCGGGGGCGGCTACGTCCGTTCCGGCTCGCCGCCGGGACGGGGCGGTACCCCCAGGGCCATCACGGCGGTGTCGTCGTCCAGCCCCTCGCCGAAGGCGTCCAGCAGGTCGGCGATGGCGGTGACGGTCTCGCCGGCCGTGCCCGGGGCGAGGACGTTGGCGAAGTTCAGCAGCGCCTCGTCGCCGTAGCGGTCCTCCGCCGAGGCGGAGGTGTGGGCCTCGGTGAGCCCGTCGGTGTAGAGCAGCAGCGTGTCGCCCGCGGCCAGGTGCACCGTGGTGGTGGCGATGTCCGGACGCGTCAGCACACCGATGAGCTGTCCTCCCGGTGTGGGCAGGTACTCGGCCGTGCCGTGGGCACGCAGCAGCAGGGCGTTGGGGTGGCCGCCGGCGGCGAGTGTGGCGGTGAATCCGTCGTCCCGCGGGGCGAGCGTGCCGTAGAGGACGGTGCAGAAGCGGGGGTCCTCGTCGTAGTCCGCCGTGTTCAGCACGGTGTTGAGGTTGTTGAGCACAGCGACGGGGTCCGGGTCGTAGACCGCCGCCGCGCGCAGGGAGTAGCGGGCGAGCGAGGTGAGGGCCGCGGCCGGTGCGCCTTTGCCGCACACGTCGCCGAGGAAGAGGCCCCAGCCGCCCGAGGCGAGGGGGAACAAGTCGTAGAAGTCGCCGCTGACCTCGTCGCGGGAGGCGATGTGGTAGTGCGCGGCGACGTCCAGGCCGGGCGGGGGCGACAGGACCGGGGGCACGAGCGTGCGCTGCAGCGTCGTCGCGAGGCGCTGGAAACGTTCGCGTTCGTGCTCGGCCTCCTTGCGGGCGCGCAGCAACTCGGTCTCGTACGCGCGGCGGTCACGGGCGTCGGTGACCGTGGTGCGGATGAGTACGGGGTTCTCGTCGCTGTCGGTCATCACGGTCGAGGTGACCAGGACCGGCAGCCGTGACCCGTCGGCGGCCTTCAACTCCAGGGCGATGCCTTTGACTTCGCCCTGGAGCCGCAACAGCGGCGTGTAGTGCGTCTCGTGGTACAGCTTCCCGCCGACGGTGAGCAGGTCGGCGAAGCGCATGCTGCCCACCACCTCCTCGCGGGAGCGGTCCAGCCAGCCCAGCAGCGTGCGGTTGGCCTTGACGATCTGACCGTCCATCAGTGTGAAGAGGTAGCCGCACGGAGCGTTCTCGTACAGGTCCTCGGCGTTCTCCTCCAGCAGCGAGGCGTGGGCGAGCCGGTCGCCGGGGTGGTGCTCCGTGCGGGTGTGGCCGCCGGTGCGGACGGGCTCGTCCCGGGCGCCGCTCATCACCGCTCGCGGGACGCGAAGGATGCGATGGCCTCGTACGTCAGCTCGGGGGCGCTCAACTGGGGGCAGTGCCCGACCGCGTCGAGGGTGACCAGCTCACTGTCGGGGATCGCCGCGTGGACGAACGCGCCGACCTCACGGGGTGCGATCACGTCGTGGGCGCACTCGATCACCCGCGTCGGTACGGGCACCCGGGCCAGGTCGGCGCGGTTGTCGGACAGGAACGTGGCGCGGGCGAAGACCCGGGCGATGGCCGGGTCGATCCGGCAGAAGCTGTTCGTCAACTCCTCCGTCAGCTCGGGCCGTTCCGGGTTGTCCATGACGACGGGCGCCAACGACGCGGACCAGCCCAGGTAGTTGCTGTCCAGCGACTCCAGCAGCTCGTCGATGTCCTCGGCGCTGAACCCGCCCCGGTAGCCGGCGTCGTCGATGTAGCGCGGCGAGGGTGTGAGCAGCACCAGCTTCGCGAAGCGGTCCGGCTCCCACTCGGTCGCCAGGACACCGAAGACGGAACTGACGGAGTGGCCGACCAGCACCACTGACTCCAGGGCGAGTTCACGGCAGACCTCCAGGAGGTCCTCGGCGTAGGACTCCAGCGAGGAGTACCGCTCCTCGTCCCACGCCGACAGGTCCGAGCCGCCCGTTCCCACGTGGTCGAACTGCACCACCCTGAAGTCACGCGCCAGCTCCGGAGCCACCAGGCGCCACATGTTCTGATCGCAGCCGAAGCCGTTGGCCAGCATGATCACCGGCCCGTCCTCCCGGCCGGTGACCACCACGTTGTTCCTGCGCAGCACATCCATGACACCCCCATTGTCCACTGTGTCCCTGTATGCGTCCTGTCCTGTGAGGAGACCCGCAGTGACCTGCCCCGCGGCCCCGGCCGTACGGCACCCGAGCCTCCACGTGTCGTACGGCCGTACAGGGGAAACCCGGAGCGGGAGCCGCACGCAAGCCGACACACAGCGTGGCCCGGCGAGGCCGGGCCGGCGGGACGGACACCCTATGACCAGCGGGTACATGGGTCCCGAGGACTTCGGCAGGGACCCGTTCGGAGAGTTCATCGGGCGCTTCCTCGGCGGCGCCGCCTCGCCGGGCGGCAGCGGCAGGAGAGACCCCCGCTACTACGACTTCCTGCGGCTGATGAGCGAGCCCGCCCGGCAGCTCGTCTCCGAGGCGGCCACCTACGCGGCGGAGCACGGCAGCACGGACCTGGACACCGAGCACCTCCTGCGCGCCGCCCTCACCACGGAACCCACCCGCACCATGATCAAGCGGGCCGGTGCGGACGCCGACGCGCTCGCCCAGGAGATCGACCGGGACATCGGTGACGGGTCGCCGCGCAAGTCGCTCTCCGTCAGTCCCGCCGTCAAGCGCGCGCTGCTGGACGCCCACGACATCGCCCGTACCCGCGGCGCCTCCTACATCGGCAGCGAGCACGTGCTGATCGCACTCGCCGCCAACCGCGACTCCACGGCCGGCCAGATCCTGGGCGCCGCGCACTTCGACCCGCGTTCCGCCTCCTCCGGCGGCCAGCCCGGCCAGGGCCCGCCCGGCTACCAGCCCCCCCAGGGCCCGGGCGCCGAGGCACCGCCCGGACGCGGCGGCCCGCAGGGCAAGCCCCGCAGCGACACCCCCGGCCTGGACAAGTACGGCAGCGACCTGACAGAGGCGGCCCGCGAAGGGCGCATCGATCCCGTCATCGGCCGGGAGACGGAGATCGAGCAGACCATCGAGATCCTCGCCCGGCGCGGCAAGAACAACCCCGTCCTCATAGGCGAGGCCGGCGTGGGCAAGACCGCCATCGTGGAGGGCCTCGCCCAGCGCATCGTGGACGGCGACGTGCCGGACAACCTCCTGGGACGCCGCGTCGTCCAGCTCGACGTCCCGGGTGTCGTCGCCGGCACCCGCTACCGCGGTGACTTCGAGGAGCGCCTGAGCGGCATCATCGACGAGATCCGCGCCCACTCCGAAGAGCTGATCATCTTCATCGACGAACTCCACACCGTCGTCGGCGCGGGCGGCGGCGGTACGGAAGGCGGCTCGATGGACGCCAGCCAGATGCTCAAGCCGCCGCTCTCCCGCGGCGAGCTGCACGTCATCGGCGCCACCACGCTGGAGGAGCACCGCAAGCACATCGAGAAGGACGCCGCGCTCGCGCGCCGCTTCCAGCCCGTGCTCATCCCCGAGCCCAGCGAGAGCGACACCGTCGACATACTGCGCGGCCTGCGCGACCGCTATGAGGCGCACCATCAGGTCCGCTACACGGGCGAGGCGCTGATCGCCGCCGTCGAACTCTCCGACCGCTACATCACCGGCCGCTACCTGCCCGACAAGGCGATCGACCTGCTGGACCAGGCCGGCGCCCGGGTGCGGCTGCGCCACGCGACCCGCGGCACCGACGTAAGGGCCCTGGAGCGGGAGGCCGAGCAGGTCGCCCGCGACAAGGACCAGGCCGTCGCCGCCGAGGACTACGAGCGCGCCAAGGAGCTGCGGGACCGGCTCACCGAGCTCGAGCAGGAGATCGGCCGCGACGAGCGCAAGCACCAGCCCAACGGGCGCATCGCCGAGGTCACCGTCGCCGACATCGCCGACATCGTCTCCCGGCAGACCGGCATCCCCGTCAGCAACCTCACCCAGGAGGAGAAGGAGCGCCTGCTGGGCATGGAGGAGCGGCTGCGTGAACGTGTCATCGGGCAGGACGAGGCCGTGGCCGCCGTCGCCGACGCGGTGCTGCGCTCCCGCGCCGGTCTGGCCAGCCCCGCACGGCCCATCGGCAGCTTCCTCTTCCTCGGCCCCACCGGCGTCGGCAAGACGGAACTCGCACGGGCGCTGACGGAGTCGCTCTTCGGCACCGACGACCGCATGGTCCGTCTCGACATGAGCGAGTACCAGGAGCGGCACACCGTCAGCAGGCTCGTCGGTGCCCCTCCCGGTTACGTCGGTCACGAGGAGGCCGGGCAGCTCACGGAGACCGTGCGCCGCAACCCGTACTCCCTGCTCCTGCTGGACGAGATCGAGAAGGCGCACACGGACGTCTTCAACATCCTGCTGCAGGTCCTGGAGGACGGGCGGCTCACCGACTCCCAGGGCCGCACGGTCGACTTCACCAACACCGTCATCGTCATGACCAGCAACCTCGGCTCGGAGGCGATCACGGGGCGCGGCCCGGTGCTCGGCTTCGGCAGCGGCGATGAGGAGGAAGAGGAGGAGGGGCGCAGGGAGCGGGTGCTGCGTCCGCTGCGCGAGCAGTTCCGGCCCGAGTTCCTCAACCGCATCGACGAGATCGTCATCTTCCGGCAGCTCACCGACGAGCAGCTGCGCACGATCACCGACATGCTGCTGGACGAGACCCGCCACCGCGTCCACGCCCAGGACCTGGCCATCGACTTCGCACCCGTAGCGGTCGACTGGCTCGCCCGGCGCGGCTACCAGCCCGAGTACGGGGCACGGCCGCTGCGCCGCACCATCCAGCGCGAGGTCGACAACAGGCTCTCGCGGATGCTGCTCAGCGGGGAACTGAAGCCGCACACCAGGCTGCTCGTCGACGAGGACGAGGGCGGACTCGTCTTCCGTACAGAGGCAGGGGCCGAGACCGGGGCTGAGTCCGGGGCCGGGAGCGGGACGGAGGACGAGGCCGACGAGGCGGAGTGATCACGCGCCCGGCAGGAGCAGCCGCCGTGAATCCGTATGCCTTCCGGCGGGCGCGCGGGGTAAGCGCTGAGCAAGACGCTCTGTCCGCCCCCGACTTCGAGGAGTCGACGATGCCGCTGACGTTCCGCAAGAGCTTCCGGATACTGCCGGGCGTGCGGTTGAACATCAACCGCAAGTCGGTGTCCGTGACCACCGGTGGGAAGGAAGGGCCCCGGCGCACGGTCAGCTCCACCGGCCGGCGGACCACGTCCATGGACCTGCCGGGCCCGTTCGGATACCGCAAGACCAGTACGCGCAGCAGCCGCAAGCGCTCCAAGAGCGACAGCTGAGTTCCGGGCCGCCCCGGGCCCGAGCAGCCGGCGTACATCCTGGAAGGCCCTGCGGGGGCTGGCCAGGGCTCGGTGGGCGGTCTTCAGGGAATGCCGGTTCAGCCCCGGGCTGGTCGGTCCAGGTCGGACATGTCGAGCACGAAGCGGTAGCGGACGTCGTTGCGTTCCAGGCGTTCAAGGGCCGCATTCACCTGGGACGACGGCAGCAGTTCGATGTCTGCGGTGATGTCGTGTTCGGCGCAGAAGCGCAGCACGGCGGCGGTGGACGGGCGACCGCCGCTGCCGGCGGAGCTGAGCTTCTTCCGGCCGATGAGCAGGTCGGTGGTGTCCACGGTGACCGGTCCGAGGTGGCCGAGGTGGCTGAGGGTTCCGTCCATGGCGACCGTGCGCAGGTAGGGAGTCAGGTCGTGGGGGGCGGAGATGGTGTCGATGACCACGTCGAACCGGTCCCGGACAGCCTCCATCTGCCCGGCGTCGGTGGAGACGACCAGTCCGTCCGCGCCGAGGCTGTGTGCTTCGCCGGCCTTGTCCGGGGTGCGGCTGATGACTGAGGTCGTGGCGCCGAGCGCGACTGCCAGTTTGACGGCGAGGTGCCCCAGGCCCCCCAGTCCGGCCACGGCGACCGTGCTGCCCGGGCCCACTCCCAGGGCCCGCAGGGGTTCCCAGACTGTGACGCCGGCGCAGAGCAGGGGGGCCGCTCCGGCCGCATCGAGGCCCGCGGGCAGGTGGTGGGCGAACTTCTCGCGCAGGAGGTGTTCACGGGAGTAGCCGCCCAGGGTGGTCGCTCCGTCCTGCCGGTCGCTTCCGCCGTAGGTCAGGGTCGGGAAGTCGCGGCAGAAGTTCTCCTGACCGGCCTGGCACATGGAGCACGTCCCGCACGAGTCGACGATGTTGCCGACGGCCACGGGGTCGCCCGGGGCGAAGCCGGTGACCGCGCTGCCGACCTCGCTCACCGTGCCCGTGAACTCGTGCCCCGGCACCAGGATCCCGTCCGTGTCGCTCCTGTGCGCGTGCAGAGCGTGCAGGTCGCTGTAGCAGACGCCGCAGTAGTCCACGCGTACCGCGATGTCGTCCGGGCGCAGGTCCCGGCGCTGGAGGGTCGTGCGGCGCAGAGCGCGCGTCGTGGGGTCTGCCTGCCAGCCGGTTGTGGTGCGCATCATCTCTCCCTGGACAAACTGTTCGGTCTGTCCGAGGGTAAGCAGGCTGTCCCGGTTCGGCAAACAAACTGGTCTGTCTGCTAATGTGGAGATCATGTCCGACCAGCCATCGAGTGCGCGCGGGGCCGCGACCTACCGGCGGATCATCGACGCCGCCACACAGGAATTCGCCCGGTACGGCATCGCCGGGGCCCGCATCGAACGGATCATCGCCGCCGCTCAGACCAACAAGGCGCAGCTCTACGGCTACTTCGGCAACAAGGAGCAGCTCTTCGACGCGATCTTCTTCGCCTCACTGGAGCGCATCACCAACGTCGTCCCCATCGACGTCGAGGATCTGGCCGACTGGGCCGTGCGCCTCTACGACGAGTACCTCACCCGTCCCGATCTCATCCGTCTCGCCACCTGGGCCCGCCTGGAGCGGCGCCCGAGCGGGCATCTCGTCGCCGGGCACGAGCGCTACGACGACCACAAGCTCCGCGCCGTCGCGGAGGCCCAGGCCGCCGGGCGCGTCAGGCAGGGCGACCCCTTCGACGTGATGGCAATGGTCATCGCCATGTCCATGGCCTGGTCGCCGGTGAGCAACGTCTACGCCGCCACCGCAGCGGAGCCCCCGGACGTACACGATCAGCGGCGCGGCCTGTTGCGGGACTGCGTCCGCCGCGCCGTCGCCCCGGGATGAGCATCGCGCGGCCGGCTCCGCACCGCCGGAACTAGCGTGCTCCGGGGATCTCGCCCGTCTCCGTGACGGTCCGGACTATGTCGCGCAGCTTGACGTTCTGGTTCTGAGAGCTCTTCTTCAGCACGGCGAAGGCCTGGTCCTCGTCGAGCTTGTAGCGCTCCATGACGATGCCGATGGCTTCGCCGATGTTGTGCCGGGTCTCCATGGCCGTCTCCAGCTGCGCGTGCGTACGGGCGCTGGAGAAGGCGACCGCCGCGTGGGAGGCGAGCAGCCATCCGACGTGCTCGGAGCGCTCGGTGAAGACCTTCGGCTTGGAGGAGTAGATGTCGAGGGCTCCGAGGTTGGATTCCTCGGTGTAGAGCAGGAAGCCCATCATGCTGCCGATGCCCAGTTCGCGGGCCCGGGGAGCGTAATGGGGCCAGCGGTTCACCGTCTCGGTCATGTCCGCGACGCGGTAGACCTCCTGCAGCCTGCGGGTCGCGTCGAAGCACGGCCCCTCCGCGACCTCGCCCTGTATGCGGTCCGAGGCGCGGACCAGGTCGCTGCTGGTGGCCAGCGTCCGTACCCGCCCGTCCTGCACGGTCATCACGCCGGCCGCCTCGCAGCCGTCGATCAGCTGCACCGCGTAGGTCACGATGCGGTCCAGCGTCTCCTGCACTGATTCCTGGGTCAGAAGGTCGCGAGCCATGTGCGCGAGATCTGTGGCGAACTTCTCCAGCTCGTCACCTGTCATGCCCGCCCTCCGACCGTTCTGCGAAAAAGTGCAACTCCGACACGTTATACGCCCCCCTTCTCGGGAAAGGAGGCGACCGGGGATCCGCCCCGTGCACACGTGCTATTTCAGCAGACGTGACAGCCGGCGGTCCGCGAGCGGTTTCCCTCCCGTCTGGCAGGTGGGGCAGTACTGCAGAGCCGAGTCGCTGAAGGACACCTCGCGCACCGTGTCTCCGCAGACGGGACACGGCTCCCCCTTACGGCCGTGCACCCGCAGTCCCGTCTTCTTCTCCGACTTCAGCTTGCCCGCCGCCAGGCCCCGGGAGCGTTCGACGGCCTCACCCAGAGTCGTCCGCAGAGCTTCGTGGAGCCCGGTCAGCTCCTCCTCGGAAAGCTCCCCGGCGATCTTGAAGGGGGACAGCCGCGCCGCGTGCAGGATCTCGTCCGAGTACGCGTTGCCGATGCCGGCGATCACGCTCTGGTCACGCAGCAGGCCCTTCACCCGGTGCCGCTGCCCGCGCAGGAGAGCCGCGAAGACCTCGAAGGTGAAGGCGTCGTCGAGCGGGTCCGGTCCGAGGCGGGCGATGCCCGGCACCTCGGCGGGGTCGCGCACGCAGTAGACCGCGAGGCGCTTGCGCGTACCCGCCTCGGTGAGGTCGAAGCCGCCACCGCCACCGTCACCGCCGTCACCGCCGTCCGCCAGCCACAGCCGCAGCGCCAGCGGGCCCTTGCCGGGACGGGGCGGGGTGGACGGCATGCTCTCCCGCCAGCGCAGCCAGCCGGCACGGGCGAGGTGGATCGCCAGATGCAGCTCGCCGGCCTGGAGGTCGAGGAACTTGCCGTGCCGGCGCACGCCCGTCCACGTCCGCCCCTCCAGCGCGGACGGCGCCGGCTCGTACGTCTTGAGCACGCTCACCGCGACCGGCATGACGCGCTCCACACGGCGCCCGGTCAGGCGCTCGCCGAGAAAGTCGCACAGGGCCTCGACCTCGGGCAGTTCCGGCACGGCTCCTCCGCTCAGGCCAGTTCGGCGGAAAGCGAGATGGTGGTGCCCGAAAGCGCCTGGGAGACCGGACAGTTGGCCTTCGCATCCTTGGCCGCCGCCGTGAAGGCCGCCTCGTCGACGCCCGGCACCTCCCCGCGTACGGACAGATGGATGCCCGTGATGCCCGTGCCCGGCTGGAAGGACACCTCGGCCCGGGTGGTCAGCCGGGTGGGCGGGTTGCCCGCCGACGTGAGCCCGTTGGACAGGGCCATCGAGAAGCAGCTGGAGTGCGCGGCGGCGATCAGCTCCTCCGGGCTGGTCCTGCCGTTCGGCTCCTCCGCGCGCGAGGCCCAGGTCACGGACTGCGTGCCGATGCCGGACGAGTCGAAGGTGACCTCGCCCGAGCCCTGCTTCAGGTCGCCGTCCCACACGGTGTGCGCGGTGCGTGTCGTCGCCATGATGATCCCTCTCCTGCCTGCCGGTGTCTGTCGTCCAAGTGTCGGGGTACGGCACTCGCGCCGTACCCGTCCGGCACCGATCCTCCGCCCGGGGCCCTCCGCGGGGCCGTGACGACGCGCCGGACGGCGCCCGCCCGGAGGCGTTCCGTGCCCCGTGCCGCGCCTCCGCGTCCGCCCGGCAGGCAGCGGTCGGTGGGGGTAGGGGACGCTGGGTTACGGGTACGGGACGGTTGAACCGAAGAGGTCAGCCGGAAGAAGGAGTTCACCGTGATCAAGGGTGTCGACGTCTCGTCGTACCAGCCGTCCGACTACAGCACGAAGGGCCTCGACTTCGTGTTCATCAAGATCACGGAGGGAACCTCGTACACGAACCCCAAATGGGTCGACCAGCGCCAGACCGCCCGCGACGCCGAACTCGTCACCGGCTTCTACCACTTCGTGCGCAACGGCAGCATGAAGGACCAGGCCGACTACTTCATGTCGAAGATCAACCTCGTGCGGGGCGACATGCTCGTGCTCGACTGGGAGGACTCGGCGGTCAGCAACTCCGAGAAGGACTCCTGGATCAAGTACGTCCAGGAGGAGCGCCCCAACACCAGGGTGCTGCTGTACTGCAACACCAACTTCTGGCTCAACCACGACACGACGTCCTTCGCGGGCGACGGCCTGTGGATAGCCCACTACAACGGCGACCCGGGCAATCCCGGGATCAAGCACCCCTGGCGCTTCCACCAGTACACGGACGACCCGATAGACACCAACCTCGGCAAGTTCGACACCAGGGCCGAGCTGCGGGAGTGGACCCACAAGTAGGCGGCCGGCGAGCAGCCCGCCCGCCCGCGCCCGCACGGACGCGGAAGGGGGCGCGTGAGCCGTGCGGCGAGTTGCGGGGGGCGGCGACAGGCGACGCCGGAGGCGGATAGCCTCCCGGCATGCCGGAAGCCAACATAAGACCGACGACCGACGACGCGACGGCGGTCACCGACTCCGACGAGTCCTCCCCCCGCCGCGGCGCGGACAGCGAAGAGGCCCGCCACGACGCCCCCTTCCCGCCGGCGGCCGCCGGTGAGGAGGCACGGGGCCGGCGGACGCCACCCGAGGGGGAGGAGCCGGCCCAGGGGGAAGCACCCGAGGGGGAAGCTCCCGAGGGGCAGGCTCACGAGGGGGAAGCACCCGAGGGGGAAGCTCCCGAGGGGCAGGCTCACGAGGGGGAAGCACCCGAGGGGGAGGCACATGAAGGGGAGCGGCCCCGCACGGGGCTGACGCCGCGCCAGGCCCGCAGGGTCCGCGCCGTCGTCTCCGGAGTGGTGATGGCCGCCGTGGCCGTCGCCCTCGTCGTGCGAGTGGGCAACGCGCCCTCCGTCCTGACCGTCGGCTTCTACGGGATCGCGCTCACCCTCTCCGGCACCGCCATCGTCCTCAGCCGCCGCGGCCGCACCAGGGTGGCAACGGGCGTTCTCGTGCTGGGCTTCTCAGCCGTGGTCCTGGCCGAGTGGCTCCTGGCGTCGGTCCAGTGAACCGCGGGGAGTACTAGGGTGATCGCATGACGGACGATCTGCCGGAGATGCGCGCCTCGGACGCGGAGAGAGAGCGCGTCGCCGAGGTGCTGCGCGACGCGCTGGCCGAGGGCCGGCTCGGGATGGAGGAGTTCCAGGAGCGTCTGGACGGCGCCTATCAGGCCCGTACGCGGGGTGAGTTGGTCCCGCTGGTACGAGACCTTCCGCAGCAGCACAGCGGCGGGGCGTCCGCCGGCGAGCCGGACGAGGACGGGGACCGCGCTCCCGCCCCGCGCGGCAGGCGCCGCTGGGCCGAGCGCATCGGCGGCGTCGCCAGCTCCCGCTGGGGCATCGGCATCATGGGAGGCTTCGGCCGCAAGGGGGAGTGGACGGTGCCGAAGGCCTTCACCGGCATCGGCATCATGGGCGGCGGTGAACTCGACCTGCGCGACGCCCGGTTCGAGGAACGGGAAGTCGTCATCCGCTGCTTCGCGCTGATGGGCGGAATGAGCGTCACCGTACCGCCGGGCCTCAGCGTGGAGGTGCGCGGCATCGGCGTCATGGGCGGCTTCGACACCTCCGCCTCCGGCTTGGGCGACCCGGACGCCCCGCGCGTGGTCATCACCGGCTTCACGGTGATGGGCGGCGTCGGAGTCGTACGGAAGCCCTCGCGCGAGGAGAAGATCCAGAGGCGTGAGGTGGAGCGGCAGCGGCGCCGGGAGGAGCGCGAACTGAACCGGGGGAACGGGGAGAAGGGCAGCGGCGAGGGCGGGAGCGGCAAGTCGCTCTAGGCCGTGTCTCCCAACTCCCGGGAACGGAGGTATGAAGGGCTTCGCCGTGCTCGTAGACTCATGACGTGGCGTCCATGAGCACCCCGCGCTGCTGCTCGTTGTGACCGGAAGGCGCTGAGGGCGATGCCGGACGGCGTCGCCCTCCCTGGTGCGCCTGCTGCGTGAACCACGTCCCCATGCTGCCCGTCCTTCCTGAGGCCGTGGCGCTCTGAGCGCGCGTGCAGGCACGGTCTCCTTTCTTCACCCTTGCCAGGAGTGCCTCGTGCCCGTGTCGCTTCCCCCCGCCCTCGATCGCTCCCTCGACCTGCTGCGCTGCCCGACGTGCCGCACGCGCTGCCTGCACCCCGACCACGGCGCGTTGCGCTGCCCGGTGGGTCACACCTTCGACATCGCCCGCCACGGCTACGCCAGCCTGCTGACGGGCACCCGCGCCACCAGCGGCGACGACGCAGCCATGGTCCGGGCCCGGGACCGGTTCCTGGCCACCGGCTCCTACGCGCCCATCCGCGAAGTCGGGGCCCTCCTGGCGGCCGACGTCGCATCTGAGCGAGCCACGGTCGTGGACGTGGGATGCGGCACGGGCTACTACCTGGCCGGCGTACTCGACCGGCTGCCCGGCGCCCGTGGTCTGGGGCTGGACACATCGGTGCGCGCGCTGCGCTCGGCAGCCCGTGTCCACGACCGGGCCGCCGCGGTGGCCTGGGACGTCTTCCGCCCCTTCCCGCTGGCCGACGGGGTGGCCGATGTCGTGCTGGACGTGTTCGCCCCACGCAACCCGGCCGAGTTCCACCGAGTGCTGCGCCCGACCGGCCGGCTGATCGTGGTCCGTCCCACCGGGCGGCACTTGGCCGAGCTGCGCGGCCAGGTGCCTGCCATGGTCACCGTCGACCCGGCCAAGGAACAGCGGCTGCACCGGGCGCTCAACCCCTTCTTCACGGCCGTCGTCACTGAAGAGGTGGAGTACTCCGCCTCACTGACCAGGTCCGATGTCCTGGACCTGGTAGCGATGTCGCCGAGCGCACGCCACGTGAGCAGTGCAGACCCGGACGACGACGGCCTCCTGCCGGATCAGCTGACCGTTTCCGTGCTGGCCACCGCCTACCAGCCTCGGTGAACACGAGCGGGGGCGTTCGCCTGCTGACCGACGAGCAAGGGGAACGCCTTACGCCCTGGCTTCCCCGCCGCACCGGGAAGTCAGGGCGTTCGTTCGTGACGCGTCCCGCCTCACCACCAGGCGGGCGGATCGGCTCCCGGTACTCCCGGTGGGCGGGACCAGTCGGTCGGGGCGCCCTCGTAGCCGACGGGCGGCAGCGCATAGCGCAGTCGGCCCAGCGGGCTGTCGGTCTCGGTGAGCCAGTCGGCCGGATCGTGGGGGGCGCCGCCCGGTGCTGCGGCGGCCAGGACGTCCTCCGGCGATGAATTCAGCCCGTGCTGGAGCCACTCGGCGGTCTGGGCGAGTGCCGTACGTACGAGCCTCGAACCGCACTGCCCGCGGCGCTGCTCCGTCAGGGCCCGCAGCACGGCGGCCGCCAGCAGGTAGCCCGTCCCGTGGTCCAGGGCCTGCGCGGGGAGCGTCCCGGGGGACGGGGTGGCGGGGCCGCTGCCGGGCCCGGTTCGGCCGCCGCCGCCCTCGCCCTCGTCCTGCCGTCCCTCGGTGAGGGCGATGCCGCTCGCCGCCTGCACGAGGGAGTCGAAGCCGCGCCGCCTGCGCCACGGCCCGTACGCGCCCCAGGCGCTCAACTGCCCCACGACCAGGCCGGGGCGGCGGTCGGCCAGCGACTCCGGAGCGAGCCCGAACCGGTCCAGGACGCCCGGGCGGTAACCCGTGACGACGACGTCGGCCGCCGACAGCAGCTCCTCGAAGGTGGCCTGGTCCGCGCGGGAGGAGAGGTCGAGCAGGGTGGAGCGTTTACCCGGCCCGGTGTCGGCGTGCGCGTCCGGGCTCTCCTGAAGCTGCGGCGCGTCCACGCGCAGCACGTCCGCGCCGAACAGCGCCAGCGTCCGCGTCGCGACGGGACCGGCGATGACCCGGGTGAGGTCCAGCACCCGCACCGAACGCAGCGCACGCTGCCCGGCCGACTCCGTCAGGGGCAGCGGCGGTGCCTGGTCCATGCGCGCGACTCTCAGCAGCGGGCGGCGCGCCGCCTCCCTGCCCTGCGGATGTGCCGCCCACTCCCGGGCCGCCCGTGCGGCGACGGCGAGCCCGCCCGCCGCGTACACGGTCTCCTCGACCTCGGCGCCCTCACGCTGGGCCAGTTCGGCGGCGACGGCGTCGACCAGCGCCGGCTCGTCGCGGTCCCCCTGCGGGATGCCCAGCGCCCGCAGCAGTCGTACGCGGTGGTGCGGGTAGTTGGCGTGGGTGCGCACCCAGCCGTCGCGGGTGCGCCAGAAGCGGGAGAGCGGGGCGAAGTTCTCCGAGGCCCGTCCGTCCGTGCGCAGGTGGCGTTCGCTGGTGAAGGCGGTCGCCACCGCGCCGTCGTCCAGGCGTACGGACGGGACGCCCGGGGAGCCGCCGGAGCCGGAGCCGGGGGAGCCCGAGCGCAGAGTCGACAGCTCGGCCGCGGCGAGTGAGCACACCGCGACAGTCGCGCGGGCCAGGTCCCGGACGGGCAGCCGGGCCGGGAGCACCCCCGTGCGCAGTCGGCAGGAGACGGCTTCCAGGAGGGCGGCGTCGCCGTCGAGAGCGGACCACGCGTGCGCGAGGCCGGGCAGGGCCGTCCCGGTGCGCGCCCCTTCCTGATCCCCTCCGGGGGAGGTGTCCGCAGGGTGCGTGTCCTCTGCACCGACCACGCGGGCACGTGCGGGCGCGCTGACCGGCCGTGCCGCACCGACTGCTGCTGGTGAAGATCGCTCCATGACGCGCATTCTGGCACCCGGCACACGAACTCAAGCGGTGGCGGATCCGGTGCAACCGATGGGCACCGCCGCCCGGGCCGGCCGCCGGGAGCTGTGCGCGAGCGTCCGGTGCGGCGTGACACCCTCATGAACACGCCCACGGGTTCCGTGACATGGCCGCGCACCGAGGCCGGGGTGCCGGCGGTCCAGGACGCGCTGCGCGCACAGGTGGACGAGTACGACCGCGGGCCCGGGCCCGGCGCGCCGGAACCCCGCCGGTGGCCGGGGCGATGCCGCCACGACGCTGCCCACGGAACCGCGGGGAACTTGCCCGCGTGAGCGGGGCTGCTGTGAGGAGCCCTCCGGCGAGCAGGTCCCGCCCTCGTACCGGCAGGTCACGCCGTCCTCATCCCTCGGTCTGGGTCTCCTTCCTGGCTGCCTCGCCCGCCTCGCCCGCCTCATCGGCTTCCGGACGGCACAGGACCCGTCCGGCACGGGTGCCCGGGCAGCAGCGTCCGGTCCGGGAGCAGCCTCCGGTCCGGGAGCAGCCTCCGGTCCGGGAGCAGCGTCCGGTCCGGCAGCAGCGGGCGGTCCGGTGACCGGGGCGTCACCGGAGCCCGGGGCTGCCCCGTCCGCGCTCAGCCGTCAGCGCCCGTTCGGCCGCTGAGCGCCGCTCAACGGGCTCAGCGCCGCTCATCCGTCGGCGTCGGGAGCCTCGGCCTTCACCACCCGCATGCCGAGGTCCGAGAATTCCTGCTGCGCGGCCTCGTCCATCCCGTCGTCGGTGATGAACGTGCTGAAGACGTCCGCACCGCCGACCCGCGCGAAGCAGCGCAGTCCGAGCTTGGAGGAGTCCGCGACGACCACCGAACGCGCCGCCCGCCGGGCCATCAGACGGTTCGTGGTGGCCTCGGCCTCGTCGTGGACGGTCGCTCCCCAGCGGGGATCGATGCCGTTCACTCCGATGAAGGCGAGATCCATCGTGAGCTGTTGCAGCACCAGTTCGCTGAAGGGGCCGGTGAGTTCGAAGGAACGGGAGTGAGCGACCCCGCCCGTCAGTACGATCTTGATCTGAGGACGGACCGCCAACTCGTTCGCGATGTTGAGGGAGTTGGTCACGACCGTCAGATGCGCACCCGGCCCCGGCTCTGCGAACTCCGGTCTGATGGCGAGCGCGCGGGCGATCTCCGTGGTCGTGGTGCCGCCGCTGAGCCCGACGACGTCACCACGACCGGCCATCTCGGCCGCGGCACGGGCGACAGCCTGCTTCTGCAGGGCCTGATGGCCGCGCTTGTAGCGGATCGGCAGGTCGTAGGCGATGGAGCTGAGCACCGCACCGCCGCGCGTCCGCGTGAGCAACTGCTGCTCCGCGAGCGTGTCCATGTCGCGCCGCATGGTCGCCGCGGAGACCTCCAGCGCCGTGGCCGCCTCCTCCACATCCAGCCTTTGTCGTTCACCGAGCAACTCCAGCAGCGCGTTCATCCGCTCGTGCCGCTTCATGGCGCTGAGCTCCCCAGAAGCCGCAGCAGCCGCTCCGCCTCCTGTGAGACCGCCTCCCGAGCCGGCCCGACATACTTGCGCGAATCGATGAGTCCGGGACTCTCCGCCAGGGTCCGGCGCACCTCGCCGGTGAAGACCGACACCAGATGAGTAGAGATGTTGATCTTCACCATGCCGGCCGCGACCGCCGCGCGCAGCTCCTCGTCCGGTACACCCGAGGACCCGTGCAGTACCAGCGGCACCGGAAGCCGCTCCCGCAGCGCCCGGATCAGCTCCTTGTCGAGCACGGCCGTACGCTCCCGCATGGCGTGCGAGGAGCCGACAGCTACGGCAAGGGCATCCACCCGCGTCGCCCGGACGAAGGCGAGCGCCTCGTCAGGGTCCGTACGGGCGCCGGGTGCGTGGACACCGTCCTTGCCGCCCACCTCTCCCAACTCGGCCTCGACATGGACGTCTTGCCGGTGGCACCACGCGGTCAGCTCGGCGGTGACGGCGAGGTTCTCCTCGTAGGGCAGGGCGGAGGCGTCGATCATCACCGAGCGTGCTCCCGCCCCGACTCCCTCCCGAAGCAGAGCGGCGTCCGTGATGTGGTCCAGATGCACGGAGATCCCCACCTCGGCGGCCTCCGCCATGGCAAGGGTGGCCCGCAGCAGCGGCACCAGACTCCCGTGGTACCGGACGCAGTTCTCACTGATCTGGAGGATCAGCGGAACCCCCGCCCGCTCCGCCGCCGCCACGAGCGCCTCGGCGGTCTCCAGATGCAGGACGTTGAAGGCCGGTGCGCCGGCGCCGGCCGACCGGGCCGTGCCGACGATGGACGCGGTGGAGACGAGAGGCATGCTCGTGACTTCCCTGTACGAAGACGGCCCGTGGGGACGGGGAGGGACGGGACGCGGAGGAGTGACGGAACCCGGGCGGTGGACCGGAGTGCGGACAGTGGCGCGGCGCCACGGCACCGGGCCGGGAGGTCTGTCGGGTCAGGGGGATGCGTCCAGCATCACCGAACGGGTCAGGCTGCGGGGCGCATCGGGATCGAGGCCGCGAGCGCGCGCACGCTCCAGCGCCACCCGCTGCACCAGCACCAGATCCGCCAGCGCGTCACGCTCGCGGTGGTGCACGAAAGAGGCGCCCGTATTGCCGACTTCCTCCTCCAGACCCTGCGGCGAAGCCCCCAGTACCCAGGTGATCCGGCCGGGCGCGGCGATCGATATGGGACCGTGCCGGTACTCCATGGCGGGATAGGACTCCGTCCAGGACTGTGCCGCCTCACGCATCTTCAGCGCTGCCTCATGTGCCAGCCCGACCGTCCATCCGGTGCCGAGGAAGGTGAACTGCTCGGCCTCCACCCACGCCTGGCGCACCGGCGCCGTCAGCGCCAGCTCCGCGTCCCGCACCGCGTCCGTCAGGTCCTCTCCCAGGTGCGCGCGCAGCAGGGCCAGCGCGCTGGTGGCGAAGCGGGTCTGCACGACGGAGAGTTCGTCAGCGAAGGGGAGGCAGACCGTCGCGTCCGAGAGTTCGGCGGCGGGAGTCGCCGGGTCGCCGAGGACGGTCACCGTGGGGATGCGCCCCCGCAGGGCCTCCAGGAGACGCAGCACCTCCGTGGTCGTCCCGGACCGGGTGAGGGCCAGCACCGTGTCGTACTCCCGCCCGCTTCCCAGGAGCGCCTCGGACGCGGCGAAGGCGTCCGTCTGCCCCAGCCCCGCCCGCTCGCGCAGGGACGCGAAGGACTGGGCCATGAACCACGAGGTGCCGCAGCCCACGACCGCCACCCGCAGGCCGGCCCCGGGCAGAGCCGTGCCTGCGGAAGCCTGCCGGGCCGCCGCCCGCCACGTCTCCGGCTGGCTGCGCAGCTCCCGCTCCATGTGTGCGCTCTCGCTCATGCTCCCCACCTCTCTGCCCCGCGCCCCGCGTCCCGCGGAAGCAGAATTGCGCGAAGCTGCTTGCTTTCCCCTCAGTGCAATCAGTATTGCGCAGAATCCGTGAGGCGTCATCACTCACACGAGTGGGCCGGCCCGGTGCTGCGAACCGACGGGCCCGCCGGAGGGGTGGTGGGCGCCGTCATCCGTGTGCGGGGCCGGAGCCGGTGTGGTGCCGTGTGGCACACGCCACTGCGCGGGCGGCGGCTCGCCCGTGCTCCCGGGGTTGTGGAAAGTGCAACGCGTTCATAGCATCGTTGGTGTTACATCAGTTGTGTCACATCTGCTGGGGACTCGATGACGACAGCGGCGGACAGCGGCGGCGGCCCCCTCGGCGGAGTGCGCGTGGTGGAGCTGGCCGGGATCGGTCCCGGGCCCTTCGCGGGGATGGTGCTCGCCGATCTGGGCGCGGACGTCGTGCGCGTCGACCGGCCCGGAGGGGCCCCGCTGGGCATCGACCCCGCCCGTGACGTCACCAACCGCAACAAGCGCTCCGTCACGCTCGACCTGAAGGGTGAGGACGGCGTCGCGGCCGCACTCGACCTCGTCGAACAGGCGGACGTCCTCATCGAGGGCAACCGCCCCGGTGTCGCCGAGCGTCTCGGGGTCGGCCCCGACGTGTGCCTGGCCCGCAACCCCCGGCTCGTCTACGGCCGCATGACCGGCTGGGGCCAGGACGGCCCCCTCGCCCAGCGCGCCGGACACGACATCGGCTACATCGCCCTCACCGGGGCACTCGGCATGACCGGCCCCGCGGAGGGGCCCCCGTACGCGCCCGCCAACCTGCTGGGCGACTACGCCGGCGGTTCGCTCTATCTGGTGATCGGCGTGCTCGCCGCTCTGCAGCACGCACGAACCGAAGGCGGCCGGGGCCAGGTCGTGGACGCCGCGATCGTGGACGGCACGAGCCATCTGTCGGCAATGATCCACGGAATGCTGTCCGCCGGTGCCTGGCAGGACCGGCGCGGGGCGAACCTGCTGGACGGCGGTGCCCCCTTCTACGGCACGTACGAGACCGCGGACGGTGAGTTCGTCGCCGTCGGTGCGCTGGAGCCCCAGTTCTACCGCGAGTTCACCCGTCTGCTCGGCCTGGAGGGGGAGCGGCTGCCCGACCGCGAGGACCCCGGCGCGTGGACGCGGTTGCGCAGCGCTGTCGCCGACCGGTTCAAGTCCCGTACGCGCGAGGAGTGGAGCGAGGTCTTCCAGGACTCCGACGCCTGCGTGGCCCCGGTGCTCTCCCTCCGTGAGGCCCCCCGGCATCCGCACCTGGCCGCCCGTGGCACTTTCGTCGAGATCGCCGGGATCACCCAGCCCGCTCCCGCGCCCCGCTTCTCCTCGACGCCCACGTCCGTCAGCAGGACGCCCGCCCTGCCGGGCGCGGACACCGCCGAGGTGGCCCGCGACTGGCAGGTTCCCGCTCTCGGGAGGACAGCCGCGTCCGGCGGCGTACGCGCGTCCGGGCCTGCCCCCGCACCGGAGGCACCCGTCTCCGGAAGACCTGCCTCCGAAACGCCCGCCTCCGGAACACCCGCCCCCGCCAAGGACAGTGACGCATGAAGATCGCCACCCCTCTCCAGTACGCAGACAACCCCCGCACCGCCGCCGACGAGGTGGTCAAGCTGGAGGCCGCCGGTCTCGACGCGGTCTGGGTGGCGGAGGCGTACGGTTTCGACTCGCCCACCGTCATGGGCTACATCGCGGCTCGCACCGAGCGGATGCAGATCGGTGCCGGCATCCTCAACGTCTACTCCCGCACTCCGGCGCTCATCGCACAGACCGGCGCCGGTCTCGACGTCCTCTCCGAAGGGCGTGCCCTGCTCGGTCTCGGGGCCTCCGGGCCGCAGGTCGTCGAGGGCTGGCACGGCAAGCCGTACGACAGGCCGCTCGGGCGCACCCGCGAGACGGTGGAGCTGTGCCGCCGCATCTGGCGCCGCGAGATCATCGACCACCACGGCATCACCGACATGCCGCTGCCCGCGGAGAAGGGCGGCAAGCTCGGCAAGCCGCTGAAGTTCCTCAATCACCCGGCGCGCGAAGAGGTTCCGATCCACATCGCCGCGCTCGGCCCGGCCAATGTGCGTATGACTGCCGAGATCGCCGACGGCTGGCTCCCGCACCTGTTCATACCGGAGAAGTCGCAGCAGGTGTGGGGCAGTGCGCTGGCCGAGGGAGCGGCCAAGCGTGCTCCCGGGCGCGGCCCGCTGGAGATCTCCGCGGGTACGGTCCTGGCGGTGGGGGAGGACGCGGCGGCCGTACGGGAGTCGGTGCGCCCCCTCATCGCTCTCTACATCGGCGGCATGGGCGCCAAGGGCAAGAACTTCTACAACGATGTAGCGCGGGCGTACGGTTACGAGGAGGCCGCCGAGAAGGTGCAGGACCTCTACCTCTCGGGGAAGAAGAAGGAGGCGGAGGCCGCGGTCCCCGCCGAGTTCTGCGAGCTGGTCTCCCTGTGCGGCCCCGAGGGTTATGTGCGCGAGCGCATCGAGGCGTTCCGTGAGGCCGGCGTCACGATGCTCAACGTCGTGCCCGTCGGCCCCGACCCCGCCGGACTGATCGAGCGGGTCAAGAGCTGGTTGTGAGCAGGCCGGGCGGGGGCGGCGGGAGAGGCCGGCCCGACAGGACGGACAGGTGACGGGCCCGCCCTCGTACGACGCGTGGCGGAACGCTGAGCACGCAACGCGGAGCACGCAAAGCGGCGCACGCAACGCTGAGCACGCAAAGCGGCGCACGCAACGCGGAGCAGGCACGCGGAAGACGCAACGGGGAAGGCGCAACACGGACCGCGGAGCCCGGCAGCGCCGGCAGGCGAGAGGCGAAGGCCCGAAGGGGAGCACCGACCACATGAAGCGCCAGATCTTCACCGAGGACCACGAAGCGTTCCGGCAGACCGTCCGTACCTTCCTGGCCAAGGAGGTCGAGCCGTACTACGAGCAGTGGGAGAGGGACGGAATCGTCTCCCGCGAGGCGTGGCTGGCGGCCGGCAGACAGGGGCTGCTCGGACTCGCCGTGCCCGAGGAGTACGGCGGCGGGGGCGAGGAGGACTTCCGTTACGCGGCGGTGCTCGCCGAGGAGTTCGCCCGCAAGGGCGCCGCGGGCCTCGCCGTGGGACTCCACAACGACATCATCGGCCCCTATCTGACTTCTCTGGCCACCGGCGAGCAGAAGCGGCGCTGGCTGCCCGGTTTCTGCACGGGTGAGATCATCACCGCCATCGCGATGACCGAGCCCGGCGCCGGCTCCGACCTGCAGGGCATCCGCACCACCGCCGAGGACGAGGGCGACCACTGGCTGCTCAACGGCTCCAAGACCTTCATCTCCAACGGCATCCTCGCCGACCTGGTCGTCGTCGTGGCCAGGACGACGCCTCAGGGCGGGGCGAAGGGCCTCAGCCTGCTCGTCGTCGAACGCGGCGCCCAGGGGTTCGAACGCGGCCGCAACCTCGACAAGATCGGGCAGAAGTCGCAGGACACCGCCGAACTGTTCTTCGACGACGTGCGCGTCCCGAAGGAGAACCTGCTGGGTGAGCGCGACGGCGCCTTCCTCCACCTGATGACCAACCTCGCCCAGGAACGTCTGGCCATCGCCGTGGGTGCCGCTGCCGCGGCGGAGGAGGTGCTGGCGCAGACCACGGCGTACGTGAAGGAGCGCAAGGCGTTCGACAAGCCGCTCGCCAAGCTCCAGCACGTCCGCTTCGAGGTCGCCGAGATGGCCACGGAGTGCGCGGTGACCCGTACCTTCGTCGACCGCTGCGTCGAGGACCACGCCAAGGGCGAACTGGACGCCGCACACGCGTCCATGGCCAAGTGGTGGGCGACGGAACTGCAAAAGCGCGTCACCGACCGCTGCCTCCAGCTCCACGGCGGCTACGGCTACATGAACGAATACCCGGTGGCTCGCGCCTTCACGGACGGACGCATCCAGACCATCTACGGCGGCACGACCGAGATCATGAAGGAGATCGTCGGCCGTTCGCTCCTCGACTGAACGTCCCGGCTGCCGTCCTCGGCTCAGGCGGCACCCCCGGCCCGCTCCCCGACTCCCGACCCGTACGCACCGAAAGGCTGCCGATCTTGAGCACCGAAGCGTATCTCTACGACGCCATCCGCACCCCGCGCGGCCGCGGGAAGGCCAACGGCGCCCTGCACGGAACGAAACCCATCGACCTCGTCGTCGGCCTCATCCACGAACTGCGCCGCCGCCACCCCGGCCTCGACCCCGCGGCCGTCGACGACATCGTCCTGGGCGTCGTCAGCCCCCTCGGTGACCAGGGCTCCGACATCGCCAAGACCGCGGCGATCGCCGCGGGGCTGCCCGACACCGTCGCGGGCGTACAGGAGAACCGCTTCTGCGCCTCGGGTCTGGAGGCGGTCAACCTCGCGGCGGCGAAGGTGCGTTCGGGGTGGGAGGACCTCGTCCTGGCCGGCGGCGTCGAGTCCATGTCGCGGGTGCCGATGGGCTCCGACGGCGGCGCCTGGGCCATGGACCCCATGACCAGCTTCGAGACGGGCTTCGTGCCGCAGGGCATCGGTGCCGACCTCATCGCGACCATCGAGGGTTTCTCACGCCGCGACGTGGACGAGTACGCCGCCCGCTCGCAGGAGCTGGCCACCCAGGCGTGGAAGGACGGGCGTTTCGAGGGCTCCGTCATCCCCGTCACCGACCGCAACGGCCTGACGGTCCTGGACCGCGACGAGCACATCAGGCCCGGCACGACCGCCGACTCCCTCGCGGGTCTCAAGCCCTCCTTCGCCGACATCGGCGAGATGGGCGGCTTCGACGCCGTGGCGCTGCAGCGCTACCACTGGGTCGAGGAGATCGACCACGTCCACCACGCGGGCAACTCCTCCGGCATCGTCGACGGCAGCGCCCTCGTCGCCGTCGGCAGCCCCCAGATCGGCGAGCGCTACGGGCTGCGTCCGCGCGCCCGCATCCTGTCGGCCGCCGTCTCCGGCGCCGATCCGACGATCATGCTGACCGGTCCCGCCCCCGCGTCCCGCAAGGCGCTGGCCAAGGCCGGGCTGACGGCCGCGGACATGGACCTGGTGGAGATGAACGAGGCGTTCGCCGCCGTCGTACTGCGCTTCGCCAGGGACATGGAACTGCCCCTGGAGAAGGTCAACGTCAACGGCGGCGCCATCGCCATGGGCCACCCCCTCGGTGCGACCGGTGCGATGCTGCTGGGCACCCTCGTCGACGAACTGGAGCGCCGCGACCAGCGCTACGGGCTGGCCACTCTCTGCGTCGGCGGGGGCATGGGCGCCGCCACCGTCGTCGAACGGCTCTGAGCCGCTCCGGCCCTTCCGCCCCCGCACCCGCCCGCCCGACGTACGGAGAGAACACTCACCATGCCCGAGTCCACGACCATCCGCTGGGAACAGGACGAGTCCGGCGTCGTCACCCTCGTACTGGACGACCCCGAGCAGTCCGCCAACACCATGAACGCGGCGTTCAAGGCGTCGCTCGGCGCAGTCGCCGACCGCCTGGAGCGCGAGAACGAGGCGGGCGGCGTCCGCGGCGTCATCGTCACCTCGGCCAAGAAGACCTTCTTCGCGGGCGGGGACCTCAACGAACTCATCGCGGCCCGCCCCGAGGACGCCGAGCAGGTCTTCGAGAGGAGCATGCAGATCAAGCGGGACCTGCGCCGCATCGAGACGCTCGGCAAGCCCGTCGTCGCCGCGATCAACGGTGCCGCGCTGGGCGGCGGCCTGGAGATCGCACTGGCCTGCCACCACCGGGTCGCCCTGGACGCCAAGGGCTCCAAGATCGGCTGCCCGGAGTCCACCCTCGGACTGCTGCCGGCCGGCGGGGGAGTGACCCGCACGGTCCGGCTCCTGGGCATCACCGACGCCCTGCTGAACGTGCTCCTCCAGGGGCAGCAGTACCGCCCGGTCAGGGCACGGGAGAAGGGGCTGGTCCACGAGGTCGTGGAGGACGAGGAGGCCATGCTGGCCGCCGCCCGCGCTTTCATCGACGCCAACCCCGCCTCGTGCCAGCCCTGGGACGTCCCGGGGTACCGGATTCCGGGCGGCACCCCCTCCCACCCCAGGTTCGCCGCCAACCTGCCCGCGTTCCCCGCCAACCTGCGCAAGCAGACCAGCGGCGCCCCCTACCCGGCGCAGCGCAACATCCTCGCCGCCGCCGTCGAGGGCGCCCAGGTCGACTTCGAACTCGCCCAGGTCATCGAGGCCCGCTACTTCGTGGAACTGGTCACCGGCCAGATCTCCAAGAACATGATCCAGGCCTTCTTCTTCGACATGCAGGCCGTCAACGCCGGCCGCAGCCGCCCCGAGGGCGTCGAGCCCCGCAAGGTGCGCAAGGTCGCCGTGCTGGGCGCCGGCATGATGGGCGCGGGCATCGCCTACTCGTGCGCGAAGGCCGGGATCGAGGTCGTTCTCAAGGACGTCTCCCGGGAGGCGGCGGAGAACGGCAAGGGCTACTCCTCCAGCCTGCTGGAGAAGGCGCTGGCGCGCGGCCGTACGACCGAGGCCGAACGGGACGCCGTGCTGGCCCGCATCACACCGGCCTCCGAACCTGAGGCCGTCGCGGGGTGTGACGCCGTCATCGAGGCCGTCTTCGAGGACCCCGCGCTCAAGCACAAGGTCTTCCAGGAGATCCAGGACATCGTCGAGCCCGACGCGCTGCTGTGCTCCAACACCTCCACGCTGCCCATCACACAGCTCGCCGAAGGCGTCGAGCGCGAGAGCGGCTTCGTCGGGCTGCACTTCTTCTCACCCGTCGACAAGATGCCCCTGGTGGAGATCATCAAGGGGAGGAAGACGGACCAGGAGGCGCTCGCCCGGGCCTTCGACCTGGTGCAGCAGATCAAGAAGACACCGATCGTCGTCAACGACTCCCGCGGCTTCTTCACCTCCCGCGTCATCGGCCACTTCATCAACGAGGGTGTCGCCCTGGTCGGTGAGGGTGTCGAGCCCGCCACCGTGGAGCAGGCGGCGGCCCAGGCGGGCTACCCGGCCAAGGTGCTCTCCCTGATGGACGAGCTGACCCTCACCCTGCCCCGCAAGATCCGCGAGGAGACCCGGCGGGGCCTGGAGGCCGAGGGCGTCGAGTGGCAGGAGCACCCGGCGGACCGGGTGATCGACCGGATGGTCGACGAGTTCGGCCGTACGGGCCGCAGCGGCGGAGCCGGCTTCTACGACTACGGCGAGGACGGAAGGCGCGGCAAGCTGTGGCCGGGTCTGCGTGAGCACTTCACGGCCGACGCCGACCCGGGCATCCCCTTCACGGACATGCAGGAGCGGATGCTCTTCTCCGAGGCGCTGGACACCGTCCGCCTCTTCGAGGAGGGCGTTCTCACCTCCGTCGCCGACGCCAACATCGGCTCCGTCATGGGCATCGGCTTCCCGCCGTGGACGGGCGGCGTGATCCAGTACATCAACGGCTACGAGGGCGGCCTGCCCGGTTTCGTGGCCCGGGCCGGCGAGCTCCAGGAGCGCTACGGCGACAGGTTCGCGGTGCCGGACCTGCTGGCGGACAAGGCGAACAAGGGTGAGACCTTCACGGACTGACCCCGCCGTCCGAGGACCGCGGGGGGCCCTCCTCCGGGAACGCCCCCCGCAGCTCCTCCTTCAGCGAGCGCTGGAACGCGGTCATCAGCGCCTGCACCACCATGGGCTGCATATGCGCCGAGAGCGACTTCATCCGCGCCACCTGCTCCGGGTCGGCCTCCCGCTCCCGGTACGGCTCCCACACCTCGTCCTTGAACAGCCGGCTCAGCTCGCGCGCCGCCGAGCGGGCGTGCTCCAGCATCGCCTCGCGTGCGGCCAGGATCGTCCCCTGCGACAGCGGCGTGTCCAGCAGCCGCACGCCCAGGTGCAGCAGCGCGGGGTCGACGCGGAAGAGGGCGGGGTCCTCCGTGCTCTCCAGGACGCTCATCGCCGCCAGCCGTTCGAGGTCGTCGTCGGTCAGCTCACGGCCCACCCGCCGCTCCAGCTCCTCCCGCGTCGCCTCGTCGACGGTGTCGGGCATCCAGGAGGCGACCATGGCGCGGTGGATGGCGAGGTCGTGGGGGCTCATGTCGTCCGGCAGCCGCTGGAGATAGCGCTCGATGGCCGAAAGCGTCATGCCCTGGTTCTGCAGCTCCTCGATCAGCGCCAGCCGCGAGAGGTGGCCGGGACCGTAGCGGCCCACTCTGCGCGGCCCGATCGTGGGCGGCGGCAGCAGGCCGCGGGTGCTGTAGAAGCGGACCGTACGGACCGTCACGCCCGCCCGTGCGGCGAGCTGGTCCACGGTCAGGCTGTCCACCTCCTCGCTCCGCCCTTCCGTCCGCCGCTGCTGCTCCACCGCGCTTCTCCCTGCCAACGTCCGCCTGTCCCATCTTCAACAGTATTGCTGTCTCACCAGACCTGTACCGCAACGCCCCCGGGAGACTTCTTCCGCTCCCGAAAGCGCGCCCGTATCGGGGCGCGTCTCCCGGCACGTCCGCAACCCCTCCGGAGGCCGTCATGACCGCCAGCCTGCGGCTGCCCGCAGCCGACCCCGCCGAACTCACCGTCCCCGCACTGCTGTTACGCAACGCCGAGGATCACGCCGACCTGCCCGCCCTGTCCTGGCAGGAGCCGGGCACAGCGGGCTGGACCACCCTGACCTGGTCCGGAGTCAGGGCGCGGGTCGCCCGTCTCGCCGCCGGGCTCGCAGGGCTCGGGGTCGGGCGCGGCGATCACGTCCTGATGATGATGGGCAACCGTCCCGAACACTGGCTGACCGACCTCGCCCTCGTCCACCTCGGTGCCGTACCGGTCTCCGTCCACGGCACCGCCGCGCCCGCGCAGATCGAGCACATCGCCCGGCACAGCCGCGCCCGGCTCGCCGTCGTCGAGTCCGCCGCCCTCGCGACCCGGGAGCCGCCGACGGCGCGCCTGGTCGTCGTGGACCAGGCGCCGGACGGAGCGCACATCCCTTACGAGAGCGTCGCCGGGGCGCGCGAGAGCAGGAACTTCGAGAGCACCTGGCGTGCCGTGCGCGCCACCGACCCCGTCACCGTCGTCTACACCTCCGGCACCACCGGCGACCCGAAGGGTGTCGTGGTGACCCATCGCAACATCGTGCTCAACGGCCTCTCGCTCGACGCCGTCGTCGAACTGCCCGACCACGTCGAGCACATCTCATACCTTCCCTTCGCGCACATCGCCGAGCGGATGCTGGGCATCTACCTTCCCCTCCTCCGCGCCTCGCACGTCCACCTGTGCGCGGACCCCGCGCAAGTCGCAGCGACGGCACGCCAGTTGCGTCCCGCGCAGTTCTTCGGGGTGCCGCGTGTGTGGGAGAGGCTGGCCGCGTCCGTACGGGCCGCGCTCGCACAACTGCCCGGGGAGCAGCGCGAGTCGGTCGAGAAGGCGGGGGACGTGGCCCGCGCGTACGCCGGACACCGCGAGCGTGGGGAGGAGCCCCCCGTGGAACTGGCGGCCTCCTACGAGCGCGTCAAGCACGACGTGCTGGACCCGCTGCTGGCCGTGGCGGGGTTCGACCGCCTGGTGTGGACCGCGAGCGCGTCGGCGCCGATGCCGCCGGACGTCGTACGGTTCTGGACGGGCCTGGGCATCGTGATCATGGATGCCTGGGGGCTGACGGAGACGGTGGGCGTCGCAACCGCCAACAGCCCCGGCGCGTTCCGCCTCGGCTCCGTCGGCAGGCCGATCGAAGGTCTTGAGCTGCGTACCGCCGCGGACGGCGAGATCGAGGTGCGCGGCGCCACCGTCTTCGACGGCTATCTGCGCGCGGACGGTTCGGTGGAGCCGGCCACGGACGAGGAGGGCTGGTTCGCCACGGGCGACATCGGACGGATCGACGACGAGGGCTTCCTGTGGCTGACCGGCCGGAAGAAGGAGATCATCGTGACCTCCACCGGCAAGAACGTCTCTCCCGCGCTCGTCGAGAACACACTCAAGGAACACCCCCTGGTCGGGGAGGCGTTCGTGCACGGGGACGGCCGCTCCCACCTCGTCGCGCTGCTGGTCCTCGACGCCGGTGCGGCGCCCGCCTGGGCGGCGGCGAACGGCCTCGGCGCCTGTGCGGACCTGGCCCGCCACCCCGCTGTCCTCGCCGAGGTCGACCGTGCCGTCGAGGCGGCCAACGCCCGCCTCGACCGTTCCGAACGGGTCAGGAAGCACCGCCTCCTCGGGGAGGAGTGGGGGCCGCAGACGGGGGAGTTGACGCCGTCGTTGAAGCTGCGCCGGGTGGCCGTAAGGGAGAAGTACGGTCACCTCATCGAGGAGCTGTACGCGCGGAAGGGGCCGCCCGGGGAGTGAGACTCCACAGCAGCCCGCGGCGGTGCGCGTGCGGCGCCGGCGGCGGACCGCCCCCGGCGGCGGGGCCCAGCAGCGCAGCCGTACCCATGGACGGAGACGACGTCATCTCATCTCCCTCAGCGCTGTGGTGGGGGTGAAGGTGACCGGCAGGGACTCCAGACCGCGCAGGAACGGCGAGGGCCGCCACGTCAACTCCTCCGGCGCCACGGCGAGATCGAGGTCCGGAAGCCGGTCAAGCAGCACCTCGATGCCCGTACGCGCGATGCCCTCGGAGATCTCCTGGGCCGGGTAGGGGCAGCGGTGACTGCCGTGGCCGAAGGAGAAGAAGGCGCTGTTGCCTCCGGTCAACGCGCTCTGGTCCGGGCGGACCTGGGGGTCGTGGTTGGCCGCGGCGAAGCTGAGGACGAGCAGGTCGCCGCTGCGGATGTGCTTGCCCCCGAGCTGGGTGTCGCGGGTGGCCCAGCGGCCCGCGATGTTCTGGGAGGGCGTGTCCTCCCACAGCACCTCGTTCATCGCCTCGCCGACGCTGTGCCGGCCGCCGCCGAGGGAGGCGGCGAAGCGGTCGTCGGTGAGCATCAGCCGCAGCGAGTTGCCGATCCAGTCCGCGGTCGGCTGATGGCCCGCGATGAAGGCCACCATCATGTCCTCGAGGAGCTCCTCCGTGGAGAACTCCCCGGAGTTGGGGTGTGTCTGCATCCGCGTGGTGACGTCGGCGGCGGGGGTGATGGCGCGGGAGCGCAACAGCGCCCCCATGGTCTGCTGGATGTGCCGGCGGCCCTCCAGCGCGCCCTGGGCGCCGTCGACCACCGCGTTGATGCCGGGCAGCAGCGCGGCGCTGTCCTCGTCGCTGAAGCCGTAGAGGCGGGCGAGGATGAGGGTGGGGAGCTGCTTGGCGTACTCGGCGACCAGATCGGCTTCCGCACGTCCGCAGAAGCCGTCGACCAGCGCGTCCGCGTACTGCTCGGTGTGGGTGCGCAGTTCGAACGGGTCGACCCCGCTGAGGGAGTCGCTGACGAGAGCGGAGCGGCGCCGGTGACGGTCGCCGACCTCGTAGAGGATCGAGGGCTGACGGCCCACCATCGGCATCAGCGGCCAGTCCGGCGGTATCCGGTCCCACATGTTCCACACGGAGGAGTCGTGGGTGAACAGGGCGGGGTCGGCGGTGACCTGGTGCAGCTCGCGATAGCCCAGCACCAGCCACGCGGGCACGTCACCGAGGAGTGTCACGGGAGCGAGCGGACCGTGCTGCGCGCGCATCTCGCGGTAGAGCCGGGCGCGGTCACCGTCGATGAAGCCGGGCCCGAACATGGCCACGGCGCCGGTGTGTTCCGGACAGTCCGCGGGTGCCGCGGTCCCGTCCGGCGACGACCGGCCGGGAGCCGGGTGCGGCGTCGGCGTCGTCATGGTGCGCTCTTCCTGGCGGAGGACGAGAGGTCGTAGAGGTGATTGACGAGGGTGATGAGCACCTCCTTGCTGGAGGCACGGGAGCGCGCGTCGCACTCGATGAGCGGGATGTCCTCGGACAGGTCGAGCGCTTCGCGCACCTCTTCGCCCGAGTAGTGGGGGCCGCCGAAGTCGTTGCGGGCCACGATGAAGGGCATGCCGTGCTGTTCCAGCCGGTCGATGGCGTACCAGGAGTCGACGAGCCTGCGGGTGTCGACGAGTACCACCGCGCCGAGCGTGCCCGTGAAGAGCCGGTCCCACAGGAACCAGAAGCGCTCCTGGCCGGGTGCCCCGAACAGGTACAGCACGGTGGTGTCGTTGAGGCTGATCCGCCCGAAGTCGAAGGCGATGGTGGTCGTTGTCTTGCTCTGCACGTCGGTGAGGTCGTCGACTCCCTCTCCCGCCCGCGTCATCGTCTCCTCGGTGTTGAGGGGGCGGATGTCGCTGACGGAACGCACCATCGTGGTCTTGCCCACGCCGAAACCCCCGACGATGACGATCTTGAGACCGTTCTCGGCGGTGCTGCGCAGCGGCGGGCGGGTTCCCGGGATGTCAGAGGTTGCGGAGTCCAACGAGCACCTGCTTCAGGATTTCGGGATCGGGGAGTTGATCCGCAGTGGCTGTCGTACGCGGATGGCGGGCCGTGATCCGGCCCGCGGCGTGCAGATCGCCCAGCAGGATCCGGACGATGCTCACCGGCAGGCCGAGGTCCGAGGCGATCTCCACGACCGCCGTGGGAGACCGGCAGATCCGCAGGATGGCGGCGTGCTCCGACTGCATGCCGGTGGCCGGCTCGCACTCGCTGACCACCAGGGTCACCAGGTCGAACGCATCCGAGTTGGACCGACTGCGTCCACCCGTCACGGTGTACAGCCGGTCCGGGTCGTCATCCCGGCCCGGCCGCTTCACGCGGGGTCTCTGCTCTCGTCTTGCTGACGGGGAGGCGTGGTGAGGTACTCGCTGAGCTGCTCGACGAGTTCGTTCATGTTGTGGCCGATGAGGCCGACGTCGGAGTCCTCCGTCGCCACGAGGGCGAGGTGGGCGCCGGAGCCGGCCTCCACGACGAAGAGGATGCCGCCGTAGAACTCGGCCATCGCCTGGCGCACGCCGCCGCTGCCGTTGCCGAACTCCACGGAGGCTCCGTGGGAGAGGCTCTGGATACCCGCGGAGATGGCGGCCAGCTGGTCGGCCTGGTCGGCATCGAGGTCGGAGGAGCTGCACAGCTTGAGTCCGTCCCTGGACAGGACCAGGGCGTGCCGGGCGCCCGGTGTCCGTCGCAGCAGACTCTCCAGCAGCCAGTCGAGCTTGCCGTCGGTGATCATTCGGTGTTGTCCTCCGGGCGGGACGAGGAGCGGGAGGGGGATACGGAGGAAGCGTCGTCGCTTTCGTGCTCCTGGGCGGGCGTTCCGCCCTGCACGGCACGGCGGAACGCGCCGAACCGGGAGCCGGACTGTTCGGCCGACCTGGCGGGCTCCGCTGCCCGGCCGGCCGTAGGGGAGGCCGCACGCTGCTCGGCCGCGGCAAGGGTCTGTCCGCGGCGCCGCTTGGGCAGCCCGCCTCCCGTCTCCGCGGCGGGGGCGTGTTCGGGGGAGGGCTCCCGGGTGGGGAGCGGGTCGGGGCCGGAGGAGGCGGACGGCGCGGCGGGTGCGGAGGAGGCCGCGGGAGCTGAGGCGGAAGAGGAGGCAGCGGGTGTGCTCCCGGCACGCTCGCGCCGGGGCAGCGGGCTGCCTCCGGCGGGCGGGGACTCCGGGGCGGGCGCGGGGGCCTCCGCCGCGCGCTCCGTGCCCGTACGCAGCGGCTGCCGCTCCGCACGGCCGGTCACGCCCGAGGGGGAGGCCGGTGCGGCGGCGCTCTCGCGCGTCATGTTCTGGCTCTCCCTCTTGGGCTGGGTGACGAGGGTCTGCGGGATCATCAGCAGCACCCCGGTGCCTCCGTGCGCGGAAGGCCGGAAGGAGACCGAGAGGTTGTGCTTGCGGGCCAGGCGCCCCACCACGGCCAGGCCGAGCCGGGTGCCGGAGAGGTTGGTCAGGTCGAGGGACTCCGCCGATACGGCCTGCTGCGCGCGCTGCAGCGCGACCTCTCCCATGACGAGCCCGCCGTCCTCGACGGTGATGATGACTCCGGCCGACGCCTCCTCGACGTAGACGTGCACCTCGGAAGTGGGAGGGGAGAAGTTGGCCGCGTTGTCCATCAGTTCGGACAGTGCGTGCATCACGCCTTCGGCCGCGTGCCCGGCGACGGCCAGTTCGCACGACGAGTGCAGGCGCACTCGCTGGTAGCCGCTGATGCGGCCCATCGCGCCGCGCAGGATGCTCTCCATCACGATGGGCTTGGCCCAGCGCCGTCCCGAACGGGCGCCGGTCAGCACCGCGATGGAGTCCGCGAGCCGCCCCGTCTGCGCCGTGCGGTGGTCCAGGTGCAGAAGGTCGCCGAGGACCTCCTCGTCGGAGTACTTGTGCTCCATCTCGCGCAGATCGGCGGCCATGCTGGTCGCCAGGGCCTGCACCCGGCTCGCCGCGTTGGCGCAGGCGGCCATCGCGGAGGCGCGCAGGCTCTCACCGCGGTGCACCTCGTTGGCCAGGGAGAGCAGCACCCGCTGGTGGGTGTTGTTCGCGACGGTCGGTACGGCGGCGAGCGCCGTCTGCGCGGAGGCGCCGGAGCGCAGCCGCTCGACCAGGATCGGTACGGTGACGTCCGCGAAGTGCGCGGCCACCGCCCGTTCCGCGTCCGCCTGCTCGTCCTTGTGCTTGATGACCTCTCGCAGCCGGCGCCCGACGAGGATGCCCCGCACCGCCAGCGCGACCGCGATGCTCAGCGCCACGGCTGCCGCGCCGCTGCCCCACGCGACCTCCGGCCGCAGGGCCTGCGGCGCCTGGTACACGGCGAGCAGACAGGCCGGGCCTGTGAGGAGCAGGGATATCAGCAGGGCGGCGGACGTGCCCGTCCCCGTTCTCGGCGGCGCCTCGGCACCACGGGCCGCGGCCCCGTGGGCGGAGGGTTTGGACGGTGGGGAGGTATCGGGGGTCATCAATCAGGGTCCTTGTGGACAGGTCCGGGCAGGGAGGGGGGTGAGCCGCGACAGGCCGATCAGCGCCGCACCAATATAGGGGAGTGACCGATCATTTAAAGCCGCAGGCCGAAAAACGACTGATCAAAGGACCACCCACATCCGGCTGTTCGGATCCGCTCCCTGGCCGGGGACGGTGTCCGGGAGCGCAACTCCCGCCGACGACGTCCCGTCGGGCCTCACTCGTACCCCCGTGGGCGGTGGAGACCACCGCGGTTCGCGAATGCCGTTCCATGTCGTATTCGGCCGCATTGCCGTAACCGCCCATCATTTGCATGCCTTCCGAGGCGGCGTGCTTGGCCAGTTCTCCTGTGTTCAGTCTGGCCACTGATGCCTCGCGTGGGAAGAGCCTGGCCGGCTCCGCATCGCACCGGCAGCACACCGTTCGGCAATGTCGAGCGGCATTCGAGCGGCATTCGAGAGGCAGGGGCCGAGGCCACTCCAACTCCGTGGCCGGACGGGCGAGTCGGTGACGCGGCCGCGTTCGACATCTCGCCCCACGGGACGGCCTCGGCCGCGCGGTCGCCTCCCTCGCCGCCGAGGTGGCCGTCCACCAGCAGGGCCACCCTGCCCACTCGCTGCGCCACCGGAGGCGTCAGCGTGCGTGACGGGCCCCGGCCAGGCGGATCACCGCGGCGGCCCTTTGCTGTGTGCGTCGCGTGCGTCCTGCCGGGTCCCGCCGGCCGGGACCTGGTGGCGGCGGCCGGTTCCTCCGTACGGGCCGGGAGCGGCGCACAGGGGCGTCGGCCGGGAGGATGCGGGTTGCCCTGCGGACCGCTGGAGGGGAGCGCGCAGGGCTGGGTGCCGAACGGTCCGGTCACCCGGGCGCACGGAGAGGGCCGGGAGCATCATGAACAAGGTGAGCAGCGAGAGCAGCGAGAACAGCGAGAGCGGCCGCACCGTCCGCGAGGGGCCGCAGCCGCCCCCTCCGGGCGGCATGCTGTGGGACCTGGCGGGCGAGATCCGGATGCTGCTGACACTGCCGGCGGCGCTGACCATGCAGGTCGCGCACCCGGCCGTCAGCGCCGGGGTCGACGACTACTCCGTCTTCCGAACCGACCCGTGGGGCCGCGGCGAGCGTTCGCTGAGAAGCGTGCAACTGTGGGTGTACGGCGGTGAGAGGGCCGCCGAGGAGGGACGCCGCCTGCGCAGGCTGCACCGGACGATCGAGGGCGTCGACGCGCACGGCCGCCGGTACCACGCGCTGACCCCGGCCAACTACGCCTGGGTGCACGCCACCGGCTTCCCCGTCTACCGGCACGCCCAGCGCTACCTCGGAAGCCGCCCCTACACCCGGGACGAGGAGCGCCGGCTGTACGCGGAGTGGCTCCGGGTCGGCCGCGTCCTGGGCATCCACGAGAGTGACATGCCGCGGACCGTGGAGGAGTTCTGGCCGTACTACCGGCGGATGCTCTCCGAGGAGCTGGAGCACACGCTCGTCGTGGGGGAGCTGGTCGCCACCGACCGGCCCGTGCCGCCGCCCGACCGCGGTCCGCGCGCGGTGCGCCTCCTCGCTCGGCTGCTGTGGCCCGCGCTGCTGCCGCCCTTCGTCCGTTTCCGGCGCTTCGTCACCATCGGCATGATGCCTCCGGACGCGCGCGCCGCTCTCGCACTGCCCTGGACGCGGCGGCAGGAGCGCCGGCTGAGGCGGCTGTGCCGGCTGGTGCGCATGACCGTGCCACGGCTGCCGGAGCGGATGCGGTATCTGCCGACGGCGTACGAGGCCCGCAAGGCGTACCGGGAAGGCACGCGCGGCGGCTGAGGTCCGCGCCGGTCCGCACCGTCCTCGCGCCGGTCCGCGCCAGGTCCGGGCGCCGCTCCGTCACGGCGACGGCCGGACCCCGCGCCCGGGGACGCGGGTGAATTTCCCGGCGGGCACGGGCCGACGGCGGCGTGGCGGGAACCGCTGACCGCACGCCCCTCGGCACAGTGGCGGCACCGCGTACCGCTAAGGAGCCGTCCATGTCCGAGGTAACCGGCCGTTACGAACCAGGCGTCCCCTGCTGGGTCGATCTGATGGTCCCCGACCAGCAGGCGGCACTCGACTTCTACCGCGACCTGTTCGGCTGGCAGGCAGAAGCCGGGCCCCCGGAGACCGCCGGTTACACCGTCTGCACCCTGCACGGCAAGCCCGTGGCCGGCATCGGGTCCTCGGCATCCCCGGACGGAGGTCCCACCCCGCCGGCTGCGTGGACGGTGTATCTGGCCTCGGACGACGCCGAGGCCGCCACCCGGGCCGTCACGGAGAGGGGCGGCACCGTGATGGCACCGGCCATGGACGTGATGGACCTGGGCCGGATGGCCGTGGCCGCCGACCCCACGGGCGCCGTCTTCGGACTGTGGGAGGCCAGGAAGTTCACCGGCTCGCAGGTCGTCAACGAACACGGCGCCGTGATCTGGAGCGAACTCAACACCTCGGACGTGGAGACCGCCGGGACCTTCTACCCGGCCCTGGGCGTCGAGACCACCACGATGGAGGGCGCGCCGGGCTACTTCGCCCTCAACGCGGCCGGCCGGACGGTCGGCGGCATGCAGGGGCTGGAGAACTCGCCGCCCGGTACGCCCTCGCACTGGATGACGTACTTCGCCATCGACGACACCGACAGCACCGTCGACGCCCTGATCAGGGCGGGCGGCTCCGTGCTCGTGCCGCCCTTCGACATGATGGCGGGCCGTATGGCCGTCCTTCAGGACCCGCAGGGCGGCACCTTCGCCCTGATCAAGCCGGTCCCGCCGGGCAACGCCTGAGTCGTCTGCCCGGCCCGCTGGGCACTCACGGCCCGGCTCCCGCAGCGCGTCCTGCTCCGGGAGCCGGGCCGTACTCCGTCCCGGCCTGCCTGCGCGGCCGTCGGCGCGGGTGATCCGTCAGTGCGGGTGAGTGGTGTGAGCCCTGCCCAGTTCCTGCCACGACTCCGGCGGCGGCCGGCCGTCACCGCCGTGCCGCTTCGTGCCGGCCGTGGACTCACCGGGCTTGGAGGCAGTGAAGAGCCAGGTGTCGAAGAGCGGGGAGAGCGGCTTGCCGGAGACCTTCTCCGCGTAGCTCACGAAGTCACGCAACCGGGCGTTGCCGTGGGCGCGTTCGGTCGGCCAGCCCTTGAGCACGGCGAAGAAGTCCTCGTCGCCGATCTCGTTGCGCAGCGCCTGCACCGCCATCGCGCCACGGTCGTAGACCGCCCTGTGGAACTGGTTGTCCGGGCCGGGATCGCCCGGCTTCACCTTCCAGAACTCGTCGTCGGCGGGGTGGGAGTCGTAGACGTGGTCGGCCAGTTCCTGTGCCGTGCCCTCGCCCTCCTTCTCCGACCACAGCCACGACGCGTACGTGGCGAAGCCCTCGTTGAGCCAGATGTCCTGCCACCGCTCCAGGGACACGCTGTCGCCGTACCACTGGTGTGCGACCTCGTGTACGACGACGGAGACGTCCGAGCCCTTCTTGAAGCGCTCGTTGCCGTAGAAGGCCATGGTCTGCGTCTCCAGCGCGAAACCCACGCCTGTGTCGGGCACGAAGCCGCCGACGGAGCCGAACGGGTAGGGGCCGAAGACGCCCTCCAGCCAGTCGGTGATCTCGGCGGTGCGCTCGACGCTCGCGCGGGCCGCCCCGGCCTCGTCACCCAACTCCTCGCTGTAGGCGTTGACGACGGGGATGCCGCTCTCGGTGGTGCTCCCGGTCAGCTCGAACCTGCCCACGGCGAGCGTCGCGAGATAGGTGGCCTGCGGCTTGTCGGAACGCCAGTGGGAGCGGACCCACCCGCCCTCCGGGCGTTCGGAGACCAGCTTGCCGTTGCTGAGCGACTGGTAGCCCTCGGGCACGGAGACGCTGACGTCGAACGTCGCCTTGTCGCTGGGGTGGTCGTTGCCGGGGAACCACCACCACGCCGACTCGGGCTCGTTGGCGGCGACGGCACCGTCCGGAGTGCGGTGCCAGGAGGTGAAGCCGTCCACCTCGACCTTTGAGGGGACGCCCGCGTAGCGGACGACGACGGTGAAGTCCTCACCGTCGGCGAGCGGCCGGGACGGGGTCACCTCCACCTCGTGCGCGCCGGAGGTCTCCACCGCGGCCTTGCGGCCGTTGACGTGGACGGATTTCACATCGAGCGCGAAGTCCAGGTTGAAGCGGCTCAGTTCCTGGGTCGTCTCCGCGAGGAGCGTCGCCGTGCCCGTCAACTCGTCGGTCTTCGGACGGTACTTCAGACGCAGGTCGTAGTGGGAGACGTCGTAGCCGCCGTTGCCGTAGGCCGGATAGTAGGGGTCGCCGGCCCCGGGCGCGCCCGGCGAGGGCTCGGCGGCCGAGGCCGGGACAGCCAGCGTGAGGGCGGCCGCGACGGCGGCCGTGACGGTGGATCTGAGACGCACGAGTCCTCCAACTCCCTTGCGGGGCACGGCAGATGCCATTTCTTCCGCTGAAGGGTGTGTACTCCGCCCGCAGCCGTGTGTCTACGGCGCCTCCTGCGCTGCGTCCAGCAGCCGCACCGCTTCGAGCGCACAGCCCCAGGAGACCGTCACCCCCGCCCCGCCGTGCCCGTAATTGTGCACGCACAGGGCGCCGCCCGGCAGCCGCTCCGTCTCCAGCCGCACACTGGAGCGGTACGGGCGCAGCCCCACCCGCTCCTCGAGGACCCGGGCGCGGGCGAGTTCCGGGTGGATGCGGGCGCAGCGGCCCACGATGCCCTCGGTGACGGCCGGGTCGGGTGTGAGGTCCTCTGCGTCCTCCTCGGCGGTGCCGCCCAGCAGCAGCCCGTACGGCTGGGGGAGGACGTAGGCGGTCTCGGCGGCGTCCGGGCCCGGGGCGGCCAGGTGCCACTCCTCGATGCCGGGGTTGTCCACGACGACGATCTGGCCGCGCACCGGGCGCATGCCGGAGTCCCCGGCCAGTTCACGGGCGCCGAGCCCGCTGCAGTTGACGACGGTGGGGGCCAGGGCGGACGCCTCGGCCAGCGACGCCAGCTCGTGCTGCTCGCAGCGGCCGCCGGCAGCCGTCAACCGTCCCCGCAGATAAGGGAGATAGGTCCGCATGTCGACAAGGGGAGTGCGCGGCGGCGAGTCGACGAGCGACAGCCACTCCGGTGGCTCGCCGCCCGCCTCCGCAAGGCTGCCGCGCACCAGCCGCACCCCCGTCAGCGAGGGCGTCTCGGCCAGCCACGCGAAGTTGCGGAACGAGCGCAGCGCCCACTGGACGGCCCGTTCCCTCGGCTCGATGCGGTAGGGCCAGCACAGGCCGCCCGAGACCGCAGACGCGCTGCGCGAGTCGTCGCCGCGGGTCAGCACCCTTACGCCCAGGCCCCGTTCGGCCAGAAGCACGGCCGTCGTCAGTCCGGCCACGCCGCCGCCCACCACGATCACATCATCCATACCGCGACGCTACCGGCCGGAGCGCCGCACCCGCGCGGTGCCTGCGCGCGGACAACGGGGACCGTCCGGCCACGAAATACACTCACTTCCTGCACATCCCGCGGAGATCCCCTCGCACACCGCACGGTCAGCGGGCACAATCCCCGTCATGTCCCGTGCAGCCGCCACCGAACTCCTCGACGCACTCGACCCGCTCGCCCATCCCGAGCGCATGCGGCAGGTCGCCGCCAGGGCACGCAGCGCCGAACGGGAGGAGCTGGCAGGGCTGCTGGACGGACTCGAGCAGCACGGCATCCACGGTCAGCGGCTGGCGGTCGTGGCCGCCTGCGCCGGCGGGGCAAGCGATCACCTCGCCGCCCGCCTCGCCCACCCCGACGCCTTCATCCGCGGCCACGCCCAGCGCGCCGCCCTGCCGCCCTCCGGCGCCGTGAGCGACGACGCGCTGCTTGCGGCGCTGCACAACGCACCCGCCGCCGTCCGCGCCGAACTGCTGCGCACCATCGTGCGCGGCGGCCGCACCGGGCTCGCCGACGGGCTGATCGACGTGGTCCGCAACCGCTGGGGCGACGCCGAGGCCGCGCGGCTGCTGCCCGGGTGCGGCGGAGAGACGGTCCTGCGGCTGCTGCCGGGGCTCTTCCACGCGGTCACCTCCTGGCGGACGCTCGCCCGGCTGCACCCCGTCGCGCTGCTGGCCGAGGCCGAACGGCAGCTGGACGAACTGCCCCCGGTACTGCGCGAGGACTGGTGGCGGCGGTACGGACCGGGCATCGCCCGCACGGCCGCCGACAAGCCGCGGCGCATACTGGACCTGCTGGAGCGCCACCGCGAACGCGGCCCGCTCACGCCCGAGCTGTGGTTCCGGCTGGGGCAGCTGGTCGCCGCGGACCCCGCCCGTACGCTGCGGCTCCTCCTCGCACCCGAACAGGCAGGGGTGCTCGCC
Source organism: Streptomyces sp. TAA204 (assembly GCF_000424965.1). NCBI lineage: Bacteria > Bacillati > Actinomycetota > Actinomycetes > Kitasatosporales > Streptomycetaceae > Streptomyces > Streptomyces sp. TAA204. The sequence goes on along the minus strand of NZ_AUKW01000002.1, from coordinate 294,745 downwards.
GAACGCGGGCTGCCTCCGTCCGTGCTGCGCCGCCTGGCGCAGGCGGCGCCCGCCGGGCTGGAGGAACTCGGGCGCGCCTGGAGCGTGTGCCCCGGCCGCTTCGCCGAGCTGCTGCGCGCGCTGCCGCCCAGCCGCCGCGCGGCCTTCTACGACGCCGTGACGGACGAGGAGGAGACCGCACGCGAAGTCCTCGACGAGGACGTGCTCGACGCGCTGCCGCACGGCCGCCGCGAGGACGAGGCCCGCCGCACGGCGCAGCGGGCACGCGAGCGCGAGGAGCACTGGACGGCCGTCATGTCCGCCCTGGCCCACCTGCCCGAGGAGGCCGCGCGCGAGGAGCTGGCCGCCGCGACCCGCCGTCCCGCGGCGGAGGACCGTGCCCGCGCATGGCCGCTGCTGATCCGTCACGCCGCCTGCACCGCCGCCCGCTACGGCGGTGACACCGCCCCCGTCACCGCCCTGCTCGCCGACATGGAGCGACTGCGCGACGAGCAGGACCCCGTACGGTGCGCCGCGCTCGCCGCCCTCGCGAAGCTGCCCCCCGGGCTGCTGAACGACGACGCCGCCGACCACCTCGACCGGGTCGCCACCGAGGCCATCCAGGCTGCCGACTCCTCGCCCGGGACGCGTGACGCCCTGGCCCGCCTGGCCCAGTCGCTGCTGCGCGAGCATGCCGCCGGCGCCGAACGCGGCCTGGTCGGCTGGGCGTTGCGCACGATCGTGCGGCTCTCGGGCAACACCGGCGGCGCCGACCTGGGACGCCTGGACCGTACGCTGCGGCACGGGCAGGAGCACGCCGTCCACGAGGCGCTGCGGTACTGGCTGGAGGCGGGCGCGGAGAACGTCGACCACGGCCTGACCTTCGCGCTCGCCCGCGCTGTGGGACGGCGCGCCGGAGGCATGGACGAACTGCAGGAACTGCTGCGCCAGGCCGTGCAGTTCGGCGACGAGGCCACAGCGCGCACCGCCGTGGAGCTGTGGCTGGCGGACCCGCGCACCCGCGACGGGCGCGCGGCGGATGTGCTCGCCTTCGACGCGTCCGCCGCCCTGCTGCCCGCCGTGTCACGGACGATCGCCCGCCGGCGCACCGACCTGCTCGACCCTGTGCTGGCCCCCACCCCTCCCTACGGGCGCTTCCTCGCCCCGGGCAGCCGCCGACCGCCGCTCCCCGTCGGCCGGGCCGCCGCCCGCTGGCTGCCGCGCCAGCACCGCGCCGCCCTGCAGGTGCTGGCGAAGGAGGTGGACGACGAGGCCGGCCCCATGCACCGGCGCGTGGCCGCACTGGCTCAGCTCGCCCACATTCCCGGTGAGGGCGCGCGAGAGCTGCGCATGTGGGTCAACGACGCCGTCGCGGACGAGGCCGAACTGGCGGAGGCCGCGCTGACCGCGCTCGTACGGACCGAACGGCCCGGCGAGGCGCTGCCCCTGCTGCTCGCGCACACCGGTGACAAGCGCGCCAGTGCCGCTGTCCCCGCGCTGGCGCGGGCCTGCCGCCACACCGCCCCGGCGCAGATGTCGGAGGTGCTGCGGGGGCTGCTGCTGCCCCGGCCGGGCGACGCCGAGGCGGCGGTGCCGGGGCAGGACCGGCCCGGCCAGCCCGATCAGCCTGGTGCACCCGGTGCACCGGACATCCCGTCGGGCGGCCCGGCGACCGCCGCCCGCAAGGAGGCCGTCCGGATCGCCGCGGAGTGCATGCCGCCCGCCGAGGCGGCCGAACTGCTGCTCGCCGCCTACGAATCGCCCGGACAGCACGAGGACGTACGTGCGGCGTGCGTCGCGTGCGCCCCCTCGCTCCTGGACGACGAACGGGCATGGAAGCTCGCCGAGTCGGCCGCCCGGGGCGAGCCCGTACTGCGTCACGCACTGCTGCGCATCTCCCCCCTGGAGCTGCCCGAGCGGCACCGCGAGCGTTACGCGAGCCTGGTGACCGGTCTGTGCGACGTCGAGGACCGGGAGGTCGCCGAAGCCGTCTACGCCTCGCTCGCGCCGTGGGCGCCGTGGGCGCCCGAGGCCGCGGACGTCCTCTCCGCCGCCGTGACGGACCTGTCCGACCGCGGTACCTGGAGGCAGGCCGCCGAGGGGCTGGTCGAGCTCGTCATCACCCTGCCCGAGACCGTCCAGACCCTGGACCGGGTCATGACCAGGCTCATCGAGGCCGACGCGGAGCCGGACACCCCCGACGCCCGGCCCGACCGGGACCGGCCCGCGCGGCGCCGCATCGAACACATCGCGCTCACCCTCGGCCGCGGGGCACGCGACCGCCGCGCCGCCCGGCACCCGGCCGGCCAGACGGGCGTACTGCTCGCCGCGCACGAGGAGCTGGTGCCGCTGGCGGCCCGCCTCCTCAGCACGGCCGTCCACCTGGACGCCGACGCCGAGACGCTCGGCAAGCAACTGCGGGGCATCGCCGGCCTGCACTCGCTCCGGCCGGGGCTGGCCTGGCGCACCGCCGACGAACTGCGCCGCTTCCTGCGACCCGTTCGCCGGCCGGGCAGCGAACGGGAACGGCTGCTGCCCGTGGCGCGTGACCTCGCCGCCGACGGCGGGCAGGCGAGCGGACTGCTGGCGGTGACGCTGGCCGACGCGGTCAACCAGGGCAGCGGCGGCTGGAGGGAACCCTGGCGGGAGTTCCTGCGCGAGGTGCGCCGCCACGACGTGCCCGACGTTCGCGCGTACGCGATGGAGGTGGCGACGGACGCCGGGGAGTGACCCGGCCGGAATTCACGGCACCCGCCCCCGGCACGGGCATACGATCGGCCGTTGTGCACGCCACTCTTGTCGCCAAGTCCCTCGCCGCCGGCCACGGTGAGCGGTCCCTCTTCGCCGGTCTCGACCTCGTCGTCGCGCCCGGAGACGTCGTCGGCCTCGTCGGGGCCAACGGCGCGGGCAAGTCCACCCTGCTGCGGATGCTCGCCGGCCTGGCGGAACCTCAGGAGGGGACCGTGACGCTCAGCCCGCCGGCCGCCACCGCGGGATTCCTGCCGCAGGAGCCGGAGCGCCGCCCCGGCGAGACCGTCGGCGGATTCCTCGCACGCCGAACGGGGGTCGCGGCGGCCCAGTCCGCCCTCGACGAGAGCACCCGTGCGCTCGAGGAAGGCCGTGCCGGAGCCGAGGACGCCTACTCGCTCGCACTCGAGCGCTGGCTGGCCCTGGGTGCCGCCGACCTCACGGAACGATCCGCGGAGGTCACCGGCCGGCTCGGACTGGACGCCGGCCCGGACCGTCCGATGAGTGCCCTGTCCGGCGGCCAGGCCGCACGGGCGTCACTCGCCTCCCTGCTGCTGAGCCGCTACGACGTCTTCCTGCTGGACGAGCCGACCAACGACCTGGACATGGACGGACTGCGCACCCTGGAGACGTTCGTCGGCGGCTTGCGGGCGGGCACCGTGGTGGTCAGCCACGACCGGGAGTTCCTGGCCCGCACCGTGGGCAGTGTCCTCGAACTCGACCTCGCACAGCAGCAGGTGCGCCACTACGGCGGCGGCTACTCCTCCTACCTCGACGAACGCGAGAGGGCCCGCAGGCACGCCCGCGAGGAGTACGAGGAGTACGACCGTCTCCGCCAAGGACTGGAGACCAGGGCCCGGCAGCAGCGCGGCTGGATGGACAAGGGCGTGCGCAACGCCCGGCGGAAGATGTCCGACAACGACAAGATCGGGCGCAACGCGCGGATCGAGACGACGGAGAAGCAGGCCGCCAAGGCCCGCCAGACGCAGCGGCTGATCGAACGGCTGGACGTGGTGGACGAGCCCCGCAAGGAGTGGGAGCTGCGCATGGAGATCGCGGCAGCACCGCGCTCCGGTTCGGTCGTCGCCACGCTGCGCGGCGCCGAAGTGCGGCGCGGCACCTTCCGGCTGGGCCCGGTGGACCTGCAGATCGACTGGCGCGACCGCGTCGCCGTCACGGGGCCGAACGGCGCGGGCAAGTCCACTCTGCTCGCCGCGCTGCTGGGCAGGCTGCCTCCCGACGCGGGTGCCGCCTCGCTGGGCGCGGGCGTCGTGGTGGGCGAGGTCGACCAGGCACGCGCGCTCTTCCACGGCGAGGAGGCCCTGGCCGAGGCGTTCCGCGACGCGTCGGGGCTGGAACCCGCCGACGTACGCACGCTGCTCGCCAAGTTCGGCCTCACCGCCCGCCACGTGCTGCGTCCCGCCGCGACCCTCTCGCCGGGCGAGAGGACCCGCGCGGCCCTGGCGCTGCTGCAGGGCCGGGGCGTGAACCTGCTCGTGCTGGACGAGCCGACGAACCACCTCGACCTGCCCGCCATCGAACAGCTCGAGTCGGCGCTGGCGTCCTACGAGGGCACACTGCTGCTCGTCACGCACGACCGCCGCATGCTGGAGGCCGTGCACACGACGCGCCGCGTCGAGGTGGCGGACGGCACCGTGACCGAACGCGAGGGCTGAGAGCGGACCGCGGGAGCCGGAGGCCGTCACCCGTGGGCGCCCGCGCCGCCCGCCGGTCACACGCGCGCGGGCCGCTCCCCCGGGGGCGCTCCCCCGGGGGAAGCGGCCCGCCGTCTCTCAGCGCTTGCCGTCCTCGCGCAGCAGACCCGCGCGGCGCAGGGCCTCGGCCATCTCGTTGTTGGCCGGAGCGGCGTCCCGGCGCTGCTGGCCGCCGCGCCCGCTGCCGCCCTGCTGCCTGCCACCGCCCTGCTTGCCCGAGCCCTGCCTGCCGCCGTCCTGCTTGTCCGGGCCCTGCCTGCCCGAGCCCTGACCCGGCGCACCCTGACGCGGACGGGGCGGCCGGTCCGCACCGCCCTTGCGGCGGCGTCCGCCGCCGGTTCCCCCGGCGTCCGTCCCGCCGCCCGTGCCCGGACCGCCGGAGGCGGCCTCGTCGTCCAGCCGGAGCGTCAGCGAGATCCGCTTCCGGGAGGCGTCGACCTCCCGCACCTTCACCTTCACGATGTCGCCCGGCTTGACCACGTCACGCGGGTCCTTCACGAAGGTCTTCGACATCGCGGAGACGTGCACCAGACCGTCCTGGTGGACCCCCACATCCACGAAGGCCCCGAACGCGGCGACGTTCGTGACGACGCCCTCCAGCACCATGCCCGGCTCCAGGTCGCCCAGCTTCTCCACGCCCTCCTTGAACGTCGCCGTGCGGAAAGCGGGACGCGGGTCGCGGCCGGGCTTCTCCAGCTCCCGGAGAATGTCGGTGACGGTGGGCAGGCCGACGGCCTCGTCCACGAAGTCCTTCGGGTCGAGAGAGCGCAGCAGCGTCGTGTTGCCGATGAGCGTGGGCACGTCCGTCGAGGCGGACTTCACCATCGTGCGCACCACCGGGTAGGACTCGGGGTGGACGCTGGAGGCGTCCAGCGGGTCCTCGCCCTCCCGGATGCGCAGGAAGCCCGCGCACTGCTCGTACGCCTTGGGGCCCAGGCGTGCCACGTCCTTCAGCTCGCGGCGGCTCTTGAACGGGCCGTTGCCGTCGCGGTGGGCGACGATGTTCTCCGCGAGGACCGTTCCGATACCGGAGACGCGGGAGAGCAGGGGTGCCGAGGCGGTGTTGACGTCGACACCGACGCCGTTGACGCAGTCCTCCACGACGGCGTCCAGCGAGCGGGAGAGCTTCACCTCCGACAGGTCGTGCTGGTACTGGCCGACACCGATCGACTTCGGGTCGATCTTGACCAGTTCGGCGAGCGGGTCCTGCAGCCGCCGGGCGATGGAGACCGCTCCGCGCAGGGAGACGTCCAGCGTGGGAAGCTCCTGCGAGGCGAAGGCCGAGGCGGAGTAGACGGAGGCGCCCGCCTCGGAGACCATGACCTTCGTCAGCTTCAGCCCGGGCTGCTGCGCGATCAGTTCGGCGGCGAGCTTGTCCGTCTCGCGGGAGGCCGTGCCGTTGCCGATCGCGATCAGCTCCACGGAGTGTTCCCGCGCCAGCGTGGCGAGCTTCGCCAGCGCCTCGTCCCACTGCTTCTGCGGAGCGTGCGGGTAGACGGTGTCCGTGGCGGCGACCTTGCCCGTCGCGTCGACGACGGCGACCTTCACGCCCGTGCGCAGGCCCGGGTCCAGCCCCAGGGTGGCGCGGGTGCCGGCGGGAGCGGCGAGCAGGAGGTCCCGCAGGTTCGAGGCGAAGACACCGACGGCCTCGTCCTCGGCCGCCGTGCGCAGCCGCAGCCTCAGGTCGAGCCCGAGACGCACCAGGATGCGGGTGCGCCAGGCCCAGCGCACCGTCTCGGTCAGCCATGCGTCACCGGGCCGGCCCTCGTCGCGAACGCCGAAGTGGTGGGCGATGGAGCGCTCGTAGGAGGTGGGCGCGGTCTCCGCCTCGCCCTCGGAGGCCTCCTCCGGCACCAGGGTCAGGTCGAGGTGCTCCTCCTTCTCGCCGCGCAGCATCGCCAGCACGCGGTGCGAGGGCAGCTCGGTGAAGGGCTCCGAGAAGTCGAAGTAGTCCTTGAACTTCGCTCCCTGCTCTTCTTTGCCCTCCCGCACGGTGGACGCGAGCCGGCCGCGCAGCCACATGCGCTCCCTCAACTCGCCGATGAGGTCCGCGTCTTCGCTGAACCGTTCGGCGAGGACGGCGCGGGCCCCCTCCAGCGCCGCGGCAGTGTCGGCGACGCCCTTGTCGGGGTCGACGAACGCGGCCGCGGCGGCATGCGGTTCGACGCCCGGGTCGCCGAGCAGTCCCTCGGCCAGCGGTTCGAGACCCGCCTCGCGGGCGATCTGGGCCTTGGTACGGCGCTTGGGCTTGAAGGGCAGGTAGATGTCCTCCAGGCGAGCCTTGGACTCGGCCGCCCGGATCTGCTGCTCCAGCTTCTCGTCGAGCTTGCCCTGCGACCGTACGGACTCCAGGACCGCTTCGCGCCGCTCCTCCAACTCCCGCAGATAGCGCAGGCGCTCCTCCAGGGAGCGCAGCTGCGCGTCGTCGAGCGTCTCGGTCGCTTCCTTGCGGTAGCGCGCGATGAAGGGCACGGTCGACCCGCCGTCGAGCAGCTCGACCGCGGCCATGACCTGCCGCTCCCGTACGCCGAGTTCCTCGGCGATCCTGCCTTCGATGGTCGTCGTCACGATCGTTGGTCCGCCTTCTTGGTGCTGGGTGTCCCCGGTGAGCCTGCATTGTGGCAGGTGGCACCGTCAGGCGGGCGCGCACACCGGGTCCGCGTCGGAAAGACTTCCGACGCGGACCCGGTGTGCGCCCGGCCCGCCTGTGTTCTGCCGCGGTCCTCGGCTCTGTGCGGGCCTGCGCTGTGCCGTGCCCGCCCGCTGTTCCGTACTTCCGCTCAGTTCCGGCCGAACAGGTCGTCGGGGAAGGCACCGGCTGCGGCGGCGGCCGCGGAGAACTCCGACGCCAGCTCTGTCAGCCGTTCCACACCCCGCTCGCCGAGGTGTTCGTAGGGCGCGCTGTCCAGCACATCGGTCCTGTTCTCCAGCTCCTTGCGCAGCGCGGTGCCCTCAGGGGTCAGCTCTCCCTCGGCGTCCATCAGCCCCCGCTCCCGCAGCCGGTCCTGGGCCCCGGCCCAGTCCTTCTGGTTGTAGCCGCGCGTGGTCAGCACCCACCTGGGTGCCATGCCGCGGCCGCTGGCGGTGTGGCTGGCCAGCGCCTCCAGCGGGTCGAGTCCGGCCTGGAGCAGGACGGAGATGTGCGCGTCGCCGCGGTGTTCGCGCAGCAGTGTCGCGGCGTGCCAGTACGCGAGATGCGGGGCGTCCGGCACGGGCAGGTCGGCGTTGGCCGAGTAGAGCGGCTTGCCGGGGCGGGTGCACGCCTCTGCGGCCTTCAGCGCGAGCTGTGCCGCCTCCGCCATCTGCGGTGAGGCCACGGCCTCCTCGCCCAGCAGTTCCCGCAGGAGGGCGTCCACCGCGCGCAGTCGTGCGGCCACGACCGTCGCCGGTGATGCGGAGTCCCACACCGCGGGCAGGGAGCGTGCGATGAGCGAGTGGCTGAAGTTGTAGAAGGTGGCGGTGACCGCTCCGGCACCCACCGCGCCGAGAGGAGCGGCGCGTCCCGCGAAGTAGACGGCGCTGGGGTCCTCGATGCCGTACGGGGCCAGCTCCTTGCCCAGCGCGGGGGAGAAGTACACGGCCGAGTGGATCGGGTTGACCATGTGGTGGCACCGTCGTGCGGCGCGCTCGGGGAGAGACGTCATGAGCACACGTTACCGGTAAGTAATACCAGGGAGGAGGGTCGCCCGCCGTGGGTTCACGTCCCTCTCACACTGTCTTGCGCCACCCCACACCGGTCCGCACTCTCTCCTCCCATGCCGCCCCGCCGCTTCACGGTGTCCATGTGAAGTGCGGCTGCCGCCGCTCCATGAAAGCCGCCACGCCCTCGGCGGCCTCGCCGCTCTCCCGTGCCGTGCGCTGCCAGTGGGCGACGCGCGCCTCGTCGCACCGCCCGTCGGCGAACTCCTTCGCCGCGGTCTGTGTGAGCTGTGAACGCGTGACCAGAGTCTGCGCGAAGTGCCGCACCCGCGCCTCCAGCGCCTCCGGCGGGTGCACCTCGTCCACCAGGCCGGTGCGCAGCGCGTTCTCGGCGTCGATCAACTCGCCCGAGAAGAGCAGGTACTTGGCCGTCGCCGGACCCACCAGCCGTACCAGCCGCCCGGTGGAGGAGGCCGGATAGACGATCCCGAGCTTCGCCGGGGTGATGCCGAACAGCGCGTCCCGCGCGGCGAAGCGCAGATCGCAGGCAGCGGCGAGCTGGGCGCCGCCGCCCACGCAGTGCCCCCGCACGGCCGCCAGCGTCGGCTTCGGAAAGGCGGCGAGCGCTTCCTCCGCGGCGACAGCCAGGCCCTGAGAGGTCTCGGGCGACTCGCGCAGCGTGGTGATGTCCGCGCCCGCGCAGAAGGTCGGCCCGGCGCCGGTGAGGACGAGCGCCCGCACGGTCCTCTCCCGGGCGAGCCGGGAGAGGACCGGCGGCATCTCGCGCCACATGGCGGGTGTCATGGCGTTGCGCCTGGCGGGGTTGTGGACGGTGAGTGTCGTCACGCCGTCGGCGTGCTCCGTAATCAGTGCGGGTTCCGCCGGCTGTGCTGGCTCCATGGGCGGATCGTAGCCCGGCGGTGGTGCCCGGTCGGGGGAGCGGTGGACGCAAGCTCGGTCAGAGAACCGTCCCGCGGGCAAGTCTTCTGTCAATTGCCATCGATAAGTGCCGACTTGCGGTCACTGCCGGGGATCAGGCCTCTGGCATACAACACTCGATGCACACGTACATGCACGTACATCTGCAAGAACGTCGGAGGAGAGCGGGGTGCTGGAGATGGACAGCCGCGGGAGCCATCCTCCCGGAGCACGCGGAGAGGCCCCTGTCGCGCTGCCGGTGAAGGAACGGGCCGAGGCGCCGCCCTGCGAGGGGACCTGGAGGTTCACGGCGCCCGCCCTGGACTCCTCCGTGCCGCAACTGCGGCACACCGTACGAGACCTCGTACGCCGCCAGGGCGTCGTGCCGGACGACATCCTGCAGAACCTGCTGCTGATCCTCTCCGAGCTGGCCACCAACTCCGTACGCCACGCTGCCCTGCTCTCACCGGAGATCGGCGTGGAGGTCCGCCTGCGGGGCGGCTGGCTGCGCGTCGCAGTCGAGGACAGCCACCCCTACAGGCCGAAGGCGCTGGAGGCCGACCCCGTTCAGGAGCAGACGGGCGGCCGGGGTCTGCTCCTGGTCAAGATGCTCACCTCGGAGGCGGGCGGCGTCTGCGACGTGGAACAGACCTGCGACGGCGGCAAGGTCGTCTGGGCGGAACTGCCGTTCCCCCTCATTCCCCGCCGGCTGCCCTCGGTCTGAGCGAGGGAGGCCTGAGCGAGGGTCGGAGCGAGGGAGGCCTGAGCGAGGGACCACGAGCGGCGCGCGGAGGCCGGCGGAGCGCCGCCGGGTTCACCAGCCCGCGGCCCCGCCGGTGACCTCGCCGGCTGCGGGACGCGCGGCGTCCAGGACCGTCATGAACCAGGCCGAGAAGGCTTCATCGCCGTGCTTGCGCTTCAGCTCCCCGGGGGTCACGAAGGCCACCTCGGCGATCTCCTCGGGGTCCGGGCGCACGGCGTCACGCACCAGCCCCGCGAAGAGATGGTTGTACTCCTGCTCCACCAGCCCCGAGGCCGGGTCCGGGTGGTTGTAGCGCACGGTGCCCGCCTCCCGCATCAGGCAGGGGGCCACGCCCAGCTCCTCACCCACGCGCCGCGCGGCGGCGGCGAAGGGCGTCTCGCCCGGGAAGGGGTGTCCGCAGCAGGTGTTGGACCACACACCGGGGGAGTGGTACTTGCCGAGGGCGCGGCGCTGCAGCAGCAGCCGGCCGGCGTCGTCGAAGAGGAAGACCGAGAAGGCGCGATGCAGCCGGCCCGGTGCCACATGGGCGGCGAGCTTCTCCGCGGTCCCGATCGTCTTCCCGTCCTCGTCGACCAGCTCGAGCATGATCGGGGCCGCTGCGCTGTTCGCCATGTCCATCCTTCGGTCGGGATCGCTCGGCAGTGGGCCCAGTCTGCCGCACCTCAGTGGCACAACTTCGCTTCGTGCGCAGCATGTCCGCGCGGCTCGAGCTGGAACGTGCAGTGCTCCACGTCGAAATGGTCACCGAGGCAGCACTGCAGGTCGTGCAGCACCCGCTCGTGACCGGCCGAGTCCAGCGCCTCCTGCGTGACCACGACGTGGGCCGAGAGCACCGGCATGCCGGAGGTGATCGTCCACACATGCAGATCGTGCAGCCCGACGACGCCGTCCACCTCCAGGATGTGCACGCGTACCTCGGCCAGATTCACGTCCTTCGGCGCCGACTCCAGCAGTACGTCCAGGGCCTCGCGCGCCAGCCTGAGCGTCCGCGGGACGATCATCGCGCCGATGACCAGGGACGCGATCGGGTCCGCGGGCAGCCAGCCCGTCGTGGTGACGACCGCGGCCGAGATCAGCACGGCCAGCGAGCCCAGGGCGTCGGCGAGCACCTCCAGGAACGCGCCGCGCACGTTGATGCTCTCCTTCTGGCCGCGCAGCAGCAGGGAGAGCGAGATGACGTTCGCCACCAGACCGACGGCGCCGAAGACCAGGGTGAGACCACCGTCGGTCGGTGCCGGATCGATGAAGCGTTCGACCGACTCGAAGAGGATGAACCCGCCGACGCCGAGCAGCAGCACACAGTTGGCGAGCGCGGCGAGGATCTCCGCGCGGGCGAAGCCGAACGTGCGCCGCTCGGTCGCGGGCCGGTTGGCGAAGTGGATGGCCAGCAGGGCCATGCCCAGCCCGAGCGCGTCGGTGGCCATGTGGCCCGCGTCGGCCAGCAGCGCCAGCGAATCGGCGAGCAGCCCGCCGACGACCTGGATGACGAGCACGGTGAGCGTGATGCACAGCGCGATCCGCAGCCGCTTGCGGTACGCGGCGGCAGCGGTGCCGCCCGCCTGCGGAGACGGCCCCGCGTGATCGTGCCCTGCACCCATCGCTGCAAGCCTCCCGAGTCGGCCGTACCGCCCTGCGCACAGGCCCCTGTGACGGCGCTCCGCGCCCGGCGGCCCGCCCTGGCAGGGCCAAGTCAACTACGCCCGGTGGGCAGGTGCAACGCGACGCTGAACACCGTTGTCATGTGCTGTGACCTGGGGTTTTCCGTCTGCCGGTTCCGGTGCCGGTTCCGAGTGGGTCACGGGCGGAACGGGGACGCGGCGGCGTCCCCGTCTCAGCGGGCCGCCGGGTGCTGCAGACACCAGCCCTCCCAGGCGGAGGTGAGCATCTCCCGCACGCCGTGCCGCGCCGTCCAGCCCAGCTCCTTGGCCGCCAGATCCGCCGAGGCGACCACACGCGCCGGGTCGCCGGCCCGCCGCGGTGCGACGCGGGCGGCAAGTTCGCGGTGCCCGGTGACCTCGGCGGTCAGATCGGCCAGCTCCCGTACGGAGACGCCCCTGCCCGTGCCGATGTTCAAGGTCAGGTCGGCGCCGGCGGCCGTGTCGTCCCCGGCGTCTCCCGTGCCGAGCCGGCGCGCGGCGGCGAGGTGCGCGCCGGCCAGATCCTCGACGTGGACGTAGTCCCGTACGCACGTGCCGTCCGGCGTCGGATAGTCGTCGCCGAAGATCAGCGGGGCCTCCCCGCGGGTGAGCGCGTCGAAGAACATCGGGACGATGTTGAAGACCCCGGTGTCCGCCAGTTCGGGCTCCGCGGCGCCGGCCACGTTGAAGTAGCGCAGACAGGCCGTGGCGAGCCCGGCCGCCCGTCCGGTGGCGCGGACCAGCCACTCACCGGCCAGCTTCGTCTCGCCGTAGGGATTGACGGGCACGCACGGAGTGTCCTCCGTCACGAGTTCGACGTCCGGTGTGCCGTAGACCGCGGCGGAGGAGGAGAAGACGAAGCGTCGCACGCCCGCCGCGACGACGGACTCCAGCAGCACCGTCAGCCCGTGCACGTTCTGCCGGTAGTAGCGCAGCGGCTGCTCGACCGACTCGCCGACCTGCTTGCCGGCGGCGAGATGCACCACACCCGTGACGCCGTGCGCGGCGAGCGTACGGTCCAGCAGCTCCCGGTCCAGAACTGATCCGCGCACCAGTTCGGGCTGCCCCGGCAGACGCTCCAGCCGCTTCGGAACCCCCGCCGAGAGATCGTCCAGCACGACCACCCGCTCACCGGCCTCCAGCATCGTCCGCGCGACATGCGCCCCGATGTATCCCGCCCCACCTGTGATCAACCACGTCATATGCGGCACCCTATCCGCCGCCGGCGGCGCTCCCGCGGGACGAGCGACGCCTACCGCGCCCCATGGGGCGCCGGCGCGGACGGCCCCGCATTTGTCGCCCCGCTCAAGATCGACCATGCTGTCCCCCCGGCGGGGCAACACCCGGCCGGTGAACGCGCGATGAAAGCCCGCCCGTTCGATCCGATAGCCTCTGCCGGACGTGCTGCCCGCCCCCGAACGGGCGATGGCGCACCCTGACCGCTGCCCGGCCTCGCACGGCCGGAAGCCGCGCTGCGTCCGCTTCCAAGGAGTGAGTTCGACTGTCGACCGCCATCCTCACCGGTCCGCCGGTGGCCGGTTCGCCGCTGGAGAGAGACCTGCGGTCGCTGGGCTTCGACGTACGCGTCGCCGCGGACGACGGTCATGTCGCCGGCGAAGTGGCCGGTGTCCCGGCCGCCGCGCGGGTCGCGCTCGTCGACCCGCGCTTCGTCGGCCACCTGCACAGCCTCCGGCTCGCACTCACCGACCCCCGCTTCCCCGCGGGCGCGGTTCCCGGTGCCCTGACGGTCAAGCCCGAGGCGCGCGGCGCGCTCGTACGCGCCCTCGGCGACTCCCGGCGCACCTCTTCGGAGGGCTCGCCGGAACCGCACGAGGCACGGGAGCCGGGTGACGCCGCCGTCGACGCGCCCGCGCGCACCCTCTCCCTGCCCGACACGCTCGCCGCCGCCCTCGACGCGGACGGCGTGAACGTGCACCGCCCCGAACTGGGCACGCTCGTCGCCTCCGTCCCCGCGGACGAGGAGGCCGGCGCCGGCGCCCGTGCCGCCGTGGACGGCGTGGACGACGAGGCCGTACGGCTGCGCAGCGCGGTCAAGGCGCGGGACGGCTTCTTCACCACCTTCTGCGTCAGCCCCTACTCCCGCTACATCGCACGCTGGTGCGCACGCCGGGGCCTTACCCCGAACCAGGTCACCACCGCCTCGCTGATCACCGCGCTCGTCGCGGCGGCGTGCGCGGCCACCGGCGAGCGCGCCGGGTTCGCCGCCGCGGGAGCGCTGCTGATCGCTTCCTTCGTCCTCGACGCGACCGACGGCCAGCTCGCCCGCTACGACCTGCAGTACTCCACTCTCGGCGCGTGGCTGGACGCCACCTTCGACCGTGCCAAGGAGTACGCCTACTACGCGGGCCTCGCTCTGGGCGCTGCCCGCGGCGGCGACGACGTATGGGCGCTGGCCCTCGGTGCGATGGTGCTGCAGACGGCCCGGCACGTCGTCGACTTCTCCTTCAACGAGGCAAACCACGACGCCCGGGCCAACACCAGCCCCACCGCCGCGCTCTCCAGCAAGCTCGACAGTGTGGGATGGACCGTGTGGCTGCGCCGCATGGTCGTGCTGCCGATCGGCGAGCGCTGGGCCCTGATCGCCGTCCTCACCGCGTTCACCACGCCCCGCATCACCCTCGTGGTGCTGCTCGTCGGCTGTGCCCTCGCCGCCTGCTACACCACCGCGGGCCGGGTGCTGCGCTCCCTGACCAGGAGGGCGGAGCGCACCGACCGCGCCGCGCGTGCGCTGGCCGACCTCGCGGACAGCGGCCCCCTCGCGGAGGGCTGTGCGGCAGTGGCCCGCCGGGCGGGGCTGCGTCTGCCCGGCTTCGGCCGCCCGGCCCTCGCGCTGGCCGGTACGGCCGTGCTGCTGGCCACCGCGCTGTGGACGCCGGCCGGCAGCGTCTGGCCGTTCCTGGCCGCTCTGTTCTACGTCCTGACCTCGGGGGCGGCCGTCACGGGTCCCCTGCGGGGCGCCCTGGACTGGCTCGTACCGCCCTTCTTCCGTACCGCCGAATACGTGCTCGTCCTCGTCCTGGCCGCACACGCGGACCAAGAGGGGGTGAACGCAGCCCTGCCCGCCGCTTTCGGGCTGGTGGCGGCGGTCGCCTACCATCACTACGACACGGTGTACCGCATCCGCGGCGGCACCGGAGCGCCTCCGCACTGGCTTGTGCGGGCGATCGGGGGCCATGAAGGACGGGCCCTGGCCGTCGCTCTCGCCGCAGTCCTGTGGCTGGGCGGGGAAGGCGGCAGCCCGGAGCAAGGGCAAGGTTTCACCATCGCGCTGACCACGCTCGCCGTGGCCATCGCGGCCGTGGTGCTCGCCGAGAGCATCCGCTTCTGGGTGTCCTCCAAAGCACCCGCCGTACACGACGAAACAGGAGAACCCGCATGATCGGCCTCGTGCTGGCAGCCGGCGCCGGAAGGCGTCTGCGCCCCTACACCGACACCCTCCCGAAGGCCCTCGTGCCGGTGGGTCCCGAGGGCGACGAAGAGTCCCAGACGGTTCTCGACATCGCCCTCGCCAACTTCGCCGCCGTCGGTCTGACCGACGTCGCCGTCGTCGTCGGCTACCGCAAGGAGGCCGTGTACGAGCGCAAGGAGGCCCTGGAGCGCAAGCACGGGGTCACGCTCACCCTCGTCGACAACGACAAGGCCGAGGAGTGGAACAACGCCTACTCCCTGTGGTGCGCCCGCGACGTCATCAAGCAGGGCGCCCTGCTGGCCAACGGCGACACCGTCCACCCCGTCTCCGTCGAGAAGACCCTCCTCGACGCCCGCGGCGAGGGCAGGAAGATCATCCTCGCCCTCGACACGGTGAAGGACCTCGCCGACGAGGAGATGAAGGTCGTCACCGACCCGGAGAAGGGCGTCCAACAGATCACCAAGCTGATGGACCCGGCCACCGCGAGCGGCGAGTACATCGGACTCACCCTCATCGAGCCGGAGGCCGCCGAGGAGCTCGCCGACGCGCTGAAGACCACCTTCGAGCGCGACCCGCAGCTCTACTACGAGGACGGCTACCAGGAGCTCGTCAACCGCGGATTCAAGATCGACATTGCGCCCATCGGCGACGTGAAGTGGGTCGAGATCGACAACCACGACGACCTCGCCAAGGGCCGGGAGATCGCATGCCAGTACTGACCCGCCTCATCCCGTCGCCCGTCGTCGTCGACATCAGCCGCGGCGCCCTGGACGACCTGGCGGGCCTGCTGGCCGATCAGCGGATCTCCTCCAACGGCAGGCTCGCCTTCGCCATCAGCGGCGGCTCGGGCGCTGCCCTGCGCGAGCGCTTCGCCCCCGCCCTGCCCAGCGCCGACTGGTACGAGGTGGGCGGTGGCACCATCGACGACGCCATCAAGCTCGCGGACGCCATGAAGTCCGGGCGCTACGACGCGGTCGTCGGCCTCGGCGGCGGCAAGATCATCGACTGTGCGAAGTTCGCGGCTGCCCGCATCGGCCTGCCGTTGGTGGCCGTGGCCACCAACCTCTCGCACGATGGCCTGTGTTCACCGGTCGCCACTCTCGACAACGACGCGGGCCGCGGCTCCTACGGCGTGCCCAACCCGATCGCCGTCGTCATCGACCTCGACGTCATCAGAGAGGCACCGGCCCGGTTCGTACGCTCCGGCATCGGTGACGCGGTCTCCAACATCTCGGCCGTACGCGACTGGGAACTGGCCCACACCGTGCGCGGCGAGGACATGGACGGGCTGGCCGCAGCCATCGCCCGCCAGGCAGGCGAGGCCGTGCTGCGGCATCCGGGCGGCGTCGGCGACGACGACTTCCTCCAGGTGCTGGCCGAAGGGCTGGTGCTCACCGGCATCTCGATGTCCGTCGCCGGTGACAGCCGCCCGGCGTCCGGCGCCTGCCACGAGATCAACCACGCCTTCGACCTGCTCTACCCCAAGCGTGCCGCGAGCCACGGCGAACAGTGCGGCCTGGGTGCCGCGTTCGCCACGTTCCTGCGCGGGGACCGGGAGATGTCGATGCTGATGGTCGAGGTGCTGCGGCGCCACGGCCTGCCCGTACTGCCCAGCGAAATCGGCTTCGACGAGGACGAGTTCGTGAAGGTGGTCGAGTACGCACCGGAGACCCGGCCCGGCCGCTACACCATCCTCGAGCACCTCGACCTGTCCGCCGACCAGATCAGGGACGCGTACCGCGACTATGCACAAGCCATCAGTAGCTGAACTCCGCCCCGTCGTTCACCCGGAGGGTGTGAAGGACAGGCGCAGCGGTGAGCACTGGGCCGGACGGCTCTACATGCGCGAGATCTCCCTGCGCTGCGACCCGTATCTGGTCAACACGCGGATCACGCCGAACCAGCTCACGCATCTGATGGTCGTCGCCGGCGTCCTGGCGGGTGCGGCACTTCTCGTGCCGGGCCTCGCCGGGGCGCTGATCGGCGCCCTTCTCATACAGCTGTACCTGCTGCTCGACTGCGTCGACGGCGAAGTGGCCCGCTGGCGCGGCCAGACCTCCATCACCGGGGTCTACCTGGACCGCGTCGGCCACTACCTCTCCGAGGCCGCGCTGCTGGTGGGCTTCGGTGTGCGGGCGGCCGACGTCTTCCACGCCGAGGGCGCCCAGTCGAACTGGATGTGGGCCTTCCTCGGCGCGGTCGCCGCTCTCGGCGCCATCCTGATCAAGGCCGAGACCGACCTCGTCGACGTCGCCCGCGCCCGCAGTGGCCTCAGCGCCGTGCAGGACGCGGCCGCCGTGCCACGCTCCTCGGGGCTGGCCCTGGCCCGCAGGGCGGCGGCTGCGCTGAAGTTCCACCGGCTCGTCGGCGGCGTCGAGGCGTCCCTGCTCATCCTCTTCGTCGCCGTGCTGGACATGGTCAGGGGCGACCTCTTCTTCACCCGCCTCGGGGTCGCCGTACTCGCGGGCATCGCCGTCGTCCAGACGCTGCTGCATCTGGTGTCCATCCTCGCCTCGAGCAGGCTGAAGTGAGGGAAGTGAAGGAGGAGAGGGCAGCCATGCCGCAGCCATCCGCGGAAGGGGCCCCGAAGGCCGGGAAGCTGGGCGCCGTCGTTCTCACGATGGGCAACCGTCCGGAGGAGCTGCGGGCGCTGCTCGACTCGGTCGCCAAGCAGGACGGCGACCGCGTCGAGGTCGTCGTCGTGGGTAACGGCGCGCCCCTGCCCGTATTGCCGGAAGGTGTACGGACGGTCGAACTTCCGGAAAATCTCGGCATCCCCGGAGGCCGCAACGTCGGCATCGAGGCCTTCGGCCCCTCCGGCGCCGAGGTCGACGTCCTGCTCTTCCTCGACGACGACGGCCTGCTGCCGAACACCGACACGGCCGCGCTGGTCCGCGAGGCATTCGCCGCCGACCCCTCCCTGGGCATCATCAGCTTCCGCATCGCCGACCCGGACACGGGGGAGACCCAGCGCCGGCACGTGCCCCGGCTGCGCGCCGCCGACCCGGCGCGCTCCTCCCGGGTCACCACGTTCCTGGGCGGCGCCAACGCCGTACGCACCAGGGTCATCGCCGAAGTCGGCGGTCTCCCGGACGAGTTCTTCTACGCCCACGAGGAGACCGACCTGGCATGGCGCGCCCTGGACGCCGGCTGGTCGATCGACTACCGCGCCGACATGGTGCTGCACCACCCCACCACGGCACCCAGCCGCCACGCGGTCTACCACCGCATGGTCGCCCGCAACCGTGTCTGGCTGGCCCGCCGCAACCTCCCCGCTGTGCTGGTGCCCGTCTACCTCGGTGTGTGGCTGCTGCTCACCCTGGCCCGCCGTCCCTCACGGCCGGCGCTGCGTGCCTGGCTCGGTGGGTTCAAGGAGGGCTGGACCACCGCGTGCGGCGCCCGCAAGCCCATGCGGTGGCGTACGGTGTGGCGGCTGACGCGACTAGGTCGCCCGCCCGTGATCTGACAAGCTCGTCTGCGACAGCACCATCCCTCTGTTCACTTGCGCGTGTGAGGACGAAAGTTTCCAACGTGACCGAGACAACGCACGGCGGCGCGGTGGGCGTGAAGCCTCCGCCTTCACCGGACGACAGTCTGTCCCCGGCCGATCTCGCGGCCAAGTACGGCCTGACGGTGAGCGGAGCGCGGCCCACGCTCCCTCAGTACGTGAGGCAGCTGTGGGCGAGGCGCCACTTCATCGTCGCCTTCTCCCGTGCCAAGCTCACCGCGCAGTACAGCCAGGCGAAGCTGGGCCAGCTGTGGCAGGTGGCGACGCCGCTGCTGAACGCCGCGGTGTACTACTTCGTCTTCGGCGTGCTGCTGGGCGGCCGTGAGGGAGTTCCGGGCGGTACGGAGAACTACATCCCCTTCCTGGTGACGGGCGTGTTCGTCTTCACCTTCACGCAGACCTCCGTGCTCAACGGGGTCCGCGCGATCTCGGGGAACCTGGGCCTGGTGCGGGCCCTGCACTTCCCGCGTGCCTCGCTGCCCGTCGCCGTCTCGCTGCAGCAGCTGCAGCAGCTGCTCTACTCGATGATCGTGCTGGTGGCGATCCTGCTCGGTTTCGGCCAGTTCCCGTCCTGGTCCTGGCTGCTGATCTTCCCCACGTTGATGTGCCAGTTCCTCTTCAACACCGGCCTCGCGCTGATCATGGCCAGGGCGGGCAGCAAGACGCCCGACCTCGCTCAGCTCATGCCGTTCGTGATGCGGACGTGGATGTACGCGTCCGGCGTGATGTTCCCGCTGGAGTACATGCTGCAGAAGCGCGCGAACGCTCCTGACTGGGCGGTGAACATCCTCCAGGCCAATCCCGCGGCCGTGTACATGGATCTGATGCGCTTCGCGTTCATCGACGGATACACGGCCTCGGACCTGCCGCCGCACGTGTGGGCGCTCGCGCTCGGCTGGGCGGTGCTGCTCGCCGTCGGCGGATTTGTTTTCTTCTGGAAGTCGGAGGAGCGTTATGGGCGTGGCTGAGCACACCCAGGAGAAGACGCCGATGCCCGAGCAGGCCGAGGGCCCTGCCGCGCAGACCCCGTGGATTCCCACCGTCATCGCCGAGGACCTGCACATCGTCTACCGGGTCTACGGAGGCTCGAAGGGCAGGGGCAGCGCGACCGCGGCGCTCAACCGCATCGTCCGCCGCAAGCCCGGCGGCGGTGTGCGCGAGGTGCACGCGGTCAAGGGCGTCAGCTTCACCGCGTACCAGGGGCAGGCCATAGGTCTGATCGGCTCCAACGGCTCGGGCAAGTCGACGCTGCTGCGTGCCATCGCCGGTCTTCTGCCCGCCGAGAGCGGCCACGTCTACACCAACGGCCAGCCTTCGCTGCTGGGCGTCAACGCCGCGATGATGAACGACCTCACCGGCGAGCGGAACGTCGTGCTCGGCGGTCTGGCGATGGGCATGTCACGTGCTGAGGTGGCGGAGCGCTACCAGCCCATCGTCGACTTCTCCGGCATCAACGAGAAGGGTGACTTCATCACGCTGCCGATGCGCACCTACTCCTCCGGCATGGCGGCACGGCTGCGCTTCTCGATCGCCGCGGCCAAGAACCACGACGTGCTGATGATCGACGAGGCACTGGCGACGGGCGACAAGAAGTTCCAGCGGCGCTCGGAGAAGCGCGTCCGCGAGCTGCGGGAAGAGGCCGGCACCGTCTTCCTCGTCAGCCACAACAACAAGTCGATCCGCGACACCTGCGAGCGGACGCTGTGGCTGGAGAAGGGCGAACTCGTGCACGACGGCCCGACCGAGGAAGTACTCAAGGAGTACGAGAAGTTCACGGGCAAGTAGCGGCGGGCGGCAGCAGCCGCGCGGCGGCCGTCCCGGTGATCGTGCCGGGGCGGCCGCCGCTCTCGTACGTCCGGTGAGCGTGCCCGTCAGACTCCGGCGGGCGTACGCTCCGCTTCCTTCTCCGGCTCCGGACCCGGGCGGTCCTCTCCCGCGCCCGGCGACTCCACGAGGCCGACCTTGCGGTGCAGGCGCCGCAGCGGGCCCGGCGCGTACCAGGCACCGCGCCCCAGCAGCCGCATCGCGGCGGGCACGAGCACCCCGCGCACCGCGACCGCGTCGATGAGGATCGCCAGTCCGCTTCCCAGGCCGAACATCTGCAGGAAGCTGATGTCGCTGGTGCCGAAGGCGAAGAAGCTCACCGCCAGCAGCCCGGCCGCCATGGTCACGATGCGGCCCGTACGGGAGAGGCCGCGGGTGACGGCGGTGGCGTTGTCGGCGCCCTCGTCGTGCAGCTCCTTGATCCGGCTGGTGACGAAGACCTCGTAGTCCATGGAGAGTCCGAAGACGATGCAGAACATCAGCACCGTCACCGAGGTGTCCATCGGCATCGGCGTGAAGCCCAGCAGGGAAGAGAGATGGCCGTCCTGGAACATCCAGACCATCGCCCCGATCGCGGCGGTCAGGCTCACCGTGTTGAGCACCAGCGCGCGCAGTGGCTGGACGACGCTTCCGGTGAAGAGGAAGAGCAGGACGAAGGTCGTGCCGATCACCATGCCGATGGCGGCGGGCAGCCTGTCCCCGATCGAGGCCTTGGTGTCGAGGAGTTGGGCGTCCCGGCCGCCGACGAGCGCCTCACCGCCGCCGGGCGCAGGCACTGCGCGCACGCGCTCCACCACGTCCTGGCCTTCACCGGAGTCCCGCGTCACGCCGGGGGTGACGGTGAGCAGCTGCGCGTCGGGCCGTGTGAGGGCCGCCTGGGCGCGGCCGGGTGGGGATGCCTTGCCCTCGGTGTAGGTTCCGCTGCCGGCCTGGACGCGTGCCACGCCGTCGAGTTCGGAGAGCCGGCCGGCGTACGTGGCGAGTTCGGCCTTCGGCACGGCGGATGTGGTGACGACCTGGATCGCGCCCGTGGAGTTGCCGGGGAAGTCCTGCTGGAGCGCCGCGGCGACCTGGCGGCTGTGTGCGTCCTCGGGCAGCACCCGCTCGTCGGGCATCCCGAAGGCCGCCCCCAGCAGCGGGCTCGCGGCCAGCAGCAGCACAGCCAGCACGGGCAGTGCTGTGAGCAGGGGGCGGCGCATGACCGTGCGGGCGAGATTGCCCCACAGCGGTGCGTCGGGCCGCCGTACGGCGTCGGCCCACGGCAGCCGCCCCTTGTTGACGCGGTGTCCGAGCACCGCCAGCAGCGCGGGTACGACGACGAGCGCGGCGATGGCGGCGATGGCGACGACGCCGATGCCGGCGTAGGCGAACGAGCGCAGGAAGAAGGGCGGGAAGAGCAGCAGTGCCGCCAGCGCCGCGACGACGGTGGCGGCGGAGAAGGCGATGGTGCGTCCGGCGGTGGTGACCGTGGTGCGCAGCGCGTCCGCCACCTCGTCGCCCTCGGCGAGCCGTTCACGGAAGCGGCTGACGATCAGCAGTCCGTAGTCGATGCCGAGCCCGAGACCGAGCGCGGTGGTGAGGTTGACGGAGAAGACGGAGACGTCCGTGATGCTGCCGAGGACGAACAGCTCCGCGAACGTGCCCAGTACGGCGATCAGTCCGATGGCCAGCGGCAGCAGCGCGGCGACGAAGCTGCCGAAGGCGATCACGAGGAGGACGAGGGTGACCGGCACGGCGATGGCCTCGGCGACGGCGAGGTCCGCGGAGACCTGGCCTGAGATGTCGTTGTTGAGCGCGGCGGCGCCGCCCGCGCGTACCTCGATCGGGCCCCGGCTTCCTGCCCACTCGCCGGTGATCTTCTCGGTGTGCTCCTCGACCTCGGAGCTGTCGCCGCGCACATGGGCCAGCACGAGTGCCTGGCTGCCGTCCTCGGAGGTCAGCGCCGGACCGCCCGCGCCCCAATAGGAGGAGACGTGCGAGAGCTGCGGTTCCTTCCCGAGCCCCGCGGTCAGCTTCTCTCCGGCCTCGCGCACGGCGGCCGAGTCCAGGTTTCCGCTCTTGGCGCGTATGAGCAGGACGAGGTTGTCCTCACCGCCGAACTTCTCCTCGATGAGGGTACGGGCGCGGCTGGAGGGCGCGTCGGGGTCCTCGAAACCGCCGCCCTGGAGCTTGCCGAAGGCGCCGAATCCGACGGCGCCCATGGCCACGGCGGCGAGAAGCGTGAGGGCGAGCAGCATCCGAGGCCGGCGCAGTGTCAGCCCGGCGATTTTTCGTAGCACGGTTGTCCCCATGAACGGTGGCGTGGACCCTGATGTTTACGGCGTCAACATGGAACTGTTCCAGGGGATGTTAATGCTGTCAACATCGGGCAGGATGGAGGTATGGCGGACACGGAGGCGAAGGCCGGCGAGCAGGCGGACACGGCTCAGGACGGCGCCGGTAGAGGCGCCGGCGCCGGCACCGGCAGAGGCGGGGGCGGTGGCGGTGCCGGAAGGAGCGCCTACCACCACGGCGATCTGCGCAACGCGCTCATCGACGCGGCGACCGACCTCGCCCGGGACGGGGGCCCCGAGGCGGTGGTGCTGCGTGCGGCCGCCCGCCGCGTCGGCGTCTCGCCGACGGCCGCCTACCGCCACTTCGCGGGCCAGGCGGAACTGCTCCACGCGGTCAAGGAGCTGGGCCAGCGCCGTCTGGCGGAGTCGATGGAGTCGGCGGGCGAGCCGTACAGGTCCGGCAATTCCGGGCCGGGCGAGGCGGAGGACCGGGTGCGTGCCATCGGACGGGGCTATCTCGCCTTCGCCCGCGGGGAGCCCGGGCTCTACCGGGTCGCATTCTGCCGAGACCCGCTCCGCGTGACGGCCTCGGACGGCCTGATCGGGCACGAAGCCGAGGCGGGGTCCTGGGCCTTCCGCTCCTTCGGCATCCTGATGGAGGCACTGGACGGCCTCGTCGGCCACGGCCGGATGTCCGAGGAGCGGCGCACGGGTGCCGAGATCACCGCCTGGGCCACGGTGCACGGCCTGGCCGTGCTCTTCCTCGACGGCCCGCTCTCCCTGCTCTCCGAACAGGAGGCCGACGTGGTGGCCGAGCGCGCGTTCGACACCCTCCTCGCGGGGTTCACCGCGCCCTGAGTCTCCCTCGGCTTCCGCGTCCTCCGTCCTCCCTCTTCCCTCCCTGCGCCTTTCCTCCACCGTGCGTCTGCCCGTTTCTCCGTGTTCCTGCGGGCTCCGGCCTGTCCGCGGCCGCCTCCGGGCCCGGCCGTCATGGGGGCCCGACCCGTGCGGCGTGTCCGAAATAGGATGTTTTTGCCGAGCGGTGTAGAAACGGAGGTGTGACGGCAATGGCTTCTGGCAGCACGTGGTGAGCGCGGAGGCGGACGCGCACGCGCGAGCCGTCCTCGCCAAGGCCACGCGGGAGAACTTCCCGGTGGCGCCCGGATTCCTGCCGCGGGAATGGCGCGACGACCTGATGGCCGTCTACGGCTACGCCCGCCTCGTCGACGACATCGGCGACGGCGACCTCGCCCCCGGAGGCCGCGACGCGGAACTTCTCGGCCTCGGCGCCGACTGGGGGAGCGGCCAGGGCGCCGACCGGCTCACGATGCTCGACGCGTTCGAGGCCGATCTGCGCCGCCTGTTCGACGGCCGCGGCCACCTCCCCGGCCATCCGCTGCTGCGGGCCCTCGGACCCACCGTGCGGCGCCGCGACCTGACCCCCGAACCGTTCCTGGCCCTCATCGAGGCCAACCGGCAGGACCAGAAGGTCCGCCGCTACGCCGACCTCGGTGAACTCCTGCAGTACTGCGAACTGTCCGCCAACCCCGTCGGCCGTCTCGTGCTGGCCATCACCGGCACCGCCACGCCCGAACGCATCCGCTGCTCCGACGAGGTCTGCACCGGACTGCAGATCGTCGAACACCTGCAGGACGTCGCCGAGGACCTGACCCGCGACCGCATTTACCTCCCGGCCGACGACATGGCACGCTTCCACGTCACCGAGGCCGACCTCGCCGCCCCCACGGCCTCCGCCCCGCTCCGTGCCCTGCTGGCCGTCGAGGCCGAGCGTGCCCGGCTCCTGCTGGCAGCGGGCGATCCCCTGGTGGCCGGCGTCCACGGGCGGCTCAAGCTGCTGCTCGCCGGATTCACGGGCGGCGGCCGTGCCGTCCTGCGGGCCATGCGCCGCGCCCGCTACGACGTGCTCCAGGGACCTCCCCGGGCCACCAGGCGCGGCCTGCTGCGCGAGGTGGCCGCGACCTTGCGACGAGAGGGGTGAGGACATTGGACAAGGACCGTTCCGCACCGAAGGTGGCGCCGGCGGTGGCAGCCGCCTACAGCTACTGCGAGTCCGTCACGGGCCGGCAGGCCCGCAACTTCGCCTACGGAATCCGGCTGCTGCCCTCCGGCAAGCGCCGGGCGATGTCCGCGCTCTACGCCTTCTCCCGGCGCGTCGACGACATCGGCGACGGCCCCCTCGAAGAGCCGGTCAAGGAGACCCGGCTGGAGGAGACGCGGGGACTGCTGGAACGTGTCCGCGCGGGCGGTGTCGAGGAGGACGACACCGATCCCGTCGCCGTCGCCCTCAGCGACGCCGCCGCCCGCTATCCGCTTCCGCTGGGCGGCCTCGACGAGCTGATCGACGGGGTACTGCTGGACGTACGCGGTACCACCTACGGGAGCTGGGAGGAGCTGGAGGTCTACTGCCGTTGCGTCGCCGGTGCCATCGGACGCCTGTCCCTGGGCGTGTTCGGCACACTGCCGGGGGTGCACGGCGCGGACCGCGCCTCCGAGTACGCCGACACGCTCGGGCTGGCACTCCAACTCACCAATATTCTCCGCGACCTGCGGGAAGATGCCGATCACGGACGCACATACCTGCCTGCGGAGGATCTTGAGAAATTCGGCTGTCCCGCTGACTTCCGCAGTCACGACGCACCCGCCGACGGCGACTTCGGCGGTCTGGTGCACCACGAAGTCCAGCGCGCCCGCGCCCTGTTCACCCACGGATACCGGCTGCTGCCGCTGCTCGACCGCAGGTCCGGGGCGTGCGTCGCGGCCATGGCCGGGATCTACCACCGGCTCCTGGACCGCATCGCCGCCGATCCCCACGCCGTGCTGCGAAGCCGCGTCTCACTGCCCAACAGACAGAAGGCGTACGTGGCCGTGCGGGGTCTCTCCGGCGTCGAAGCACGGCAGGCCGCCCGTCGGAGCGCACGCGCATGACCGGTCCTGACACGTCCGCGGCTGCCCCGGCCGGTACCGGTACCGGCCGCCGGAGGGCAGTCGTGATCGGCGGCGGCATCGCGGGGACGACGGCGGCTCTGAGGCTGGCCGACGCCGGTGTCACCACGACGCTGCTGGAGTCCCGGCCGCGGCTGGGCGGTCTCGCCTTCTCCTTCCGCCGCGACTCGCCGGCCGGTGAACTCACCGTCGACAACGGCCAGCACGTGCACCTGCGTTGCTGCACCGCCTACTCCTGGTTCCTCGACCGCGTCGGCGGCACCGGGCTCGCCCCCCTGCAGCGCCGCCTGGACGTACCCGTCCTCGACGTCGCCCCCGTACGCCCCCGGTTGGCGAGACTGCGCCGCAACGGCCTCCCCGTGCCCCTGCACTTGGCCGCCGGTCTCGCCCGCTACCGTCACCTCTCGCCCGGGGAGAGGGCCGCTGCCGGGCGCGCGGCGATGGCGATGAAGAAGCTGGACCCCGCCGATCCGGCCCTGGACGGCACCGACTTCGCCACCTGGCTGCACGGGCACGGCCAGAGCGACCGCGCCGTGGAGGCCCTCTGGGACCTGGTGGGAACGGCGACCCTCAACGCGCGTGCTCCGCAGGCATCGCTGGCGCTCGCCACCATGGTCTTCCGTACCGGACTGCTCTCCGGCCCCGGTGCGGCGGACATCGGCGTCTCGCGCGTCCCGCTGGGGCGTCTGCACGACACCCTCGCCCGTGCCGCGCTGGAGTCCGCGGGCGTCCGCACGCTGACGCGGGCCAGGGCGGAGTCCGTCGTGGCGCGGGAGGGCGGCGGATGGCGGGTCCTGGCCGGACATGGGCAGCACCCTCCGGCCCGGTACGACGCCGACGCCGTCGTGCTGGCGGTGCCTCAGCGCGAGGCGCACGACCTGCTGCCCGAAGGGGCGCTGCCCGACCGCCGCAGACTCCTCGACATCGGTGCCGCGCCCATCCTCAACATGCACGTCGTCTACGACCGGCGCGTGCTGCGCCGTCCCTTCTTCGCCGCGCTCGGCTCGCCGCTGCAGTGGATCTTCGACCGTACGGGCCCTTCCGGGCTCACCGGCGGCCAGTACCTGGCGGTCTCCCAGTCGGCGGCGCACGAGGAGATCGACCTGCCCGTGGGAGTGCTGCGTGAGCGCTGTCTGCCGGAACTGGCACGTATGCTGCCCGCCGCACGGGACGCTGCCGTACGGGACTTCTTCGTCACCAGGGAGCGGACCGCCACCTTCGATCCGCGTCCCGGCGTCGGACGGCTGCGCCCCGGGGCCCGCACCAGGGCTCCCGGTGTCTGCCTCGCCGGAGCGTGGACCGATACTGGCTGGCCAGCGACCATGGAGAGCGCGGTGCGGAGCGGGATGACCGCCGCCCGTGAAGCCCTCGCCGCCATGGGCCGTGCTGAGCACAACGATCCGGTACGCGGCACGACAGGAAGGGCGGTGGCATGACCAGCCTCGATGAGCCCGGCACGGCCGGCGAAAGCGGCACGGCCGGAACCGTGAGAACCGCCGGCAGTATCCGCCCGAACGGCACAGAACGCAGAGGAGCCCCCGTGACCACGGCGAACCAGGACACCGTCGTCGACGACACGAGCGTCAGCGCTCTGCTGGAGCGGGGGCGCACCATGGCGACTCCGCTGCTGCGCGCAGCCGTTGACCGGCTCGCACCCCCGATGGACACCGTCGCCGCGTACCACTTCGGCTGGATCGACGCCGAGGGCAACCCCTCCGACGCCGACGGCGGCAAGGCCGTACGCCCCGCGCTCGCCCTTCTGTCCGCGGAGGTCGCGGGCGCGGCTCCCGAGACCGGCCTCCCCGGTGCCGTGGCCGTCGAACTGGTGCACAACTTCTCGCTCCTGCACGACGACCTGATGGACGGCGACGAGCAGCGCCGCCACCGCGACACCGTGTGGAAGGTGCACGGACCGGCCCAGGCCGTCCTCGTCGGCGACGCCCTCTTCGCCCTCGCCAACGAAATACTGCTGGAGCCCGCCACGGCGGAGGCGGGCCGCGCCACGCGGCGCCTGACACGCGCCACCCGCAGGCTCATCGACGGACAGGCACAGGACATCTCCTACGAGCACCGCGAGCGCGTCACCGTCGAGGAGTGCCTGGAGATGGAGGGCAACAAGACCGGCGCCCTGCTGGCCTGCGCCGTCTCCGTCGGTGCCGTGCTGGGCGGCGCCGACGACCGTACGGCCGACGCCCTGGAGTCCTACGGCTACCACCTCGGCCTCGCCTTCCAGGCCGTCGACGACCTGCTGGGCATCTGGGGAGACCCGGAGGCCACGGGCAAGCAGACGTGGAGCGACCTGCGGCAGCGCAAGAAGTCCCTGCCCGTGGTGGCGGCGCTGTCCGCGCCGGACCCGGCCGCGGTGCGTCTCGCCGACCTGATGAGGGCCGACGCGAAGAAGAGCCAGAAGGAGTTCGAGGACTTCGACGAGGCGGAGTTCGCCGCGCGCGCCGCGCTCATCGAGGAGGCGGGCGGCCGGGAGTGGACCGCCCAGGAGGCAAAGCGCCAGCACGCCACCGCTCTCGCCGCACTCGAACCCGTCGACATGCCCGCTCACGTACGCGACCAGCTCACGGCGCTGGCCGACTTCGTCGTCGTACGGCAGCGATGACCACCCTGCCCCGGCGCTGACGCCGGGCCCTCGGAAGGGGAAGAGATGACAGCGACGACCGACGGCAGCACCGGGGCCGCGGGTGCCCGCGCACTCCCCCGTACGAAGAAGATGACCGGTCCGGACGGGGAAGTCACGCGCCCCGACGAGGAGTTGAGGACCCCCGACGGTCCGGCCGCCCGTGCCCGGACCGCAGCGGGCCGTGCCGTGGAGAACCTGCTCGCCCGGCAGGACCCCGAGGGCTGGTGGAAGGGCGACCTGGAGACCAACGTCACCATGGACGCCGAGGACCTGCTGCTGCGCGAGTTCCTCGGCATCCGTGACGAGCGCACCACCCGGGAGACCGCCCGGTTCGTACGCTCCCGGCAGCGGGCGGACGGCACATGGGCGACCTTCCACGGCGGGCCCGGTGACCTCTCCACCACCATCGAGGCCTATGTCGCGCTGCGGCTCGACGGGGACGCCCCCGACGCGCCGCACATGGCCATGGCCTCGGCGTGGGTGCGTGAGCAGGGCGGCGTCGCCTCCAGCCGGGTCTTCACCCGGATCTGGCTCGCACTGTTCGGCTGGTGGCGCTGGTCGGACCTGCCCGAACTGCCCCCGGAACTCATCTACTTCCCCAAGTGGTTCCCGCTCAACATCTACGGCTTCGCCTGCTGGGCGCGGCAGACGATCGTGCCGCTGACCGTCGTCTCCGCGAAGCGTCCCGTCAAGCGCGCGCCCTTCTCCCTCGCGGAACTCCACCAGGACCCGGCCCGTCCGGTCCCCTCCCGGCGGATGGCGCCCGCGGCGAGCTGGGACGGGTTCTTCCAGCGCCTGGACCGGGCCATGCACGCATACCGCAGGTTCGGCTCCCGCTCGCTGCGCCGTGCCGCCCTCAACAGCGCCGCGCGCTGGATCGTCGAGCGGCAGGAGAACGACGGCTGCTGGGGCGGCATCCAGCCGCCCGCGGTCTACTCGCTGATCGCGCTGCGGCTCCTCGGCTACGACCTGGACCACCCCGTGATGCGGGCCGGACTGGAGTCGCTGGACCGCTACACCGTCCGTTACGGCGGCGAGGAGCGCACGGACGCCGGTGAGGACTCGGGCGCCGGCGGGGGCGGCGGTGTCCGGCGGATGGTCGAGGCATGCCAGTCGCCCGTCTGGGACACCGCCCTGGCCGCCGTGGCCCTGGCCGACGCCGGCCTGCCCCGCGACCACCCGGCACTGGTCAGGGCCGCCGACTGGATGCTCGGGGAGCAGGTCGTCAGGCCGGGTGACTGGTCCGTACGCAAGCCGCAACTGCCTCCCGGAGGCTGGGCGTTCGAGTTCCACAACGACAACTACCCCGACGTCGACGACACCGCGGAGGTCGTGCTCGCGCTGCGCCGCGTACGCCACCACGACCAGTCGCGGGTGGACACGGCCGTCCGCAGGGGCGTGCGCTGGGGCCTGGGCATGCAGTCCAGGAACGGCGCCTGGGGAGCCTTCGACGTCGACAACGACAGCCCCTTCCCCGACCGGCTGCCGTTCTGCGACTTCGGTGAGGTCATCGACCCGCCCTCGGCGGACGTCACCGCCCACATGGTCGAGATGCTCGCGGCGGAGGGCGGCCGGGACGACCCGCGCCTGCGCAGGGCCGTGGCGTGGCTGCTCGCCGAACAGGAGGACAGCGGCGCCTGGTTCGGCCGGTGGGGCGTCAACTACCTCTACGGGACCGGGGCGGTGGTGCCCGCGCTCACCGCGGCCGGGCTCGCCACGGACCACCCCGCCGTCCGCCGCGCCGTCGGCTGGCTGCGCAGCGTCCAGAACGAGGACGGCGGCTGGGGCGAGGACTTGCGCTCGTACCGCGACAGGCGCAAATGGGCCGGACGCGGGGCCTCCACACCCTCCCAGACCGCCTGGGCGCTGCTCGCTCTGCTGGCGGCGGGGGAGCGGGAGTCGACCGCCGTGCAGCTGGGCATCGGCTGGCTGGCCCTGGCCCAGAGGGAGGACGGCTCCTGGGACGAGCCCCACTTCACCGGCACCGGCTTCCCGTGGGACTTCTCCATCAACTACCACCTCTACCGCATCGTCTTTCCGCTCACCGCACTCGGCCGCTACCTGCACGGAACCGGCACCGGCCCGGAAGGGCACGGTACGGCCGAGGCCACCGCCTCCGGCGCCCGGCCCGCCGAGACCCTCGGGCGGCAGGGCAGCAGATGACGCTCCCCGGTGACCGCGGCCGGTCGGCGGGCCCGCTGCTGATCGCGTGCGCACTGGGCATCGAACGCCTCGCGCTGCGAGGCGGCGCCGCATCCGGTCCGGCCGCGGGGCCGGTCACCGTGCTGCGCACCGGCATGGGCCCGGAGGCCGCGGCCCGCGCGGTCACGGGCGCTCTGCGGGAGGAGCCCGAAGCGGGCGGTACCGCGGTACTGGCGACCGGCTTCTGCGCGGGGCTGCTCCCGGGTATGCATCCCGGCGATCTGGTGGTCGCCGAGGAGACGCGCGACTGCGACGGGGTCACGGAGTGCACCGGGACCGCGCTCCTGGCCGAGGCACTGCGCACCTACGGCACTGTGCACGCCGGGCCGCTCGCGGGGACGACGCACGTCGTGCACGGGCCCGCACGCGCCGCGCTGCACACCACCAGCGGGGCCGTGGCCGCAGACATGGAGTCGGCTGCCACGCTGCGCACGGCGACGCGCGCCACCGGCGGCGGCAGGACCGATGCCGCCGCCCGGCGGCGTCCTGTGGCAGCCGTACGGGTGGTGGTTGACGCTCCCGGACATGAACTGATCCGTCCGGGGACACTGCGAGGTGGAATATCTGCATTTCGGGTACTTCGCGGCATTATGCCGGTATTCCTCGAATGGCACCGATCCTTGCTGCTCCCCTGGAGGTGAGCGAGTCATGGCCATGCCTCTGCGTCAGACCGTCCGCATCGGAAGCTATCTCTTTCAGCAGAAGCTGCGCGGACGCGAGAAGTTCCCGCTGATCGTCGAGCTGGAGCCGCTGTTCGCCTGCAATCTCCAATGCGAGGGATGCGGGAAGATCCAGCACCCCGCCGGAGTG
Organism: Streptomyces sp. TAA204; assembly: GCF_000424965.1. Classification (NCBI taxonomy): domain Bacteria; kingdom Bacillati; phylum Actinomycetota; class Actinomycetes; order Kitasatosporales; family Streptomycetaceae; genus Streptomyces; species Streptomyces sp. TAA204. The sequence goes on along the minus strand of NZ_AUKW01000002.1, from coordinate 263,703 downwards.
CTCAAGCAGCGGATGCCGGTCGCCCAGGCGGTCGGAGCGGTGCTGGAGTCCGGCGCGCCGATGGTCTCCATCGCGGGCGGAGAGCCGCTGATGCATCCCCAGATCGGCGAGATCGTGCGCCAGTTGGTGGCCAAGAGGAAGTACGTCTTCCTGTGCACCAATGCCGTGCTGCTGCGCAAGAAGCTGGAGGAGTTCACTCCGTCCCGCTATTTCGCGTTCGCCGTGCACATCGACGGGCTGCGGGAGCGGCACGACGAGTCCGTGGCCAAGGAGGGCGTCTTCGACGAGGCCGTCGCGGCGATGAAGGAGGCCAAGCAGCGCGGCTTCCGCGTCACCACCAACTCCACCTTCTTCAACACCGACACGCCGCAGACGATCATCGAGGTGCTGGACTACCTCAATGACGAGCTGAAGGTGGACGAGATGATGGTCTCGCCCGCCTACGCGTACGAGAAGGCGCCCGACCAGGAGCACTTCCTGGGCGTGGAGCAGACGCGGGAGCTGTTCGGCAAGGCGTTCGCCGACGGCAACCGCCGGCGCTGGCGGCTCAACCACAGCCCGCTCTTCCTCGACTTCCTCGAGGGCAAGGCGGACTTCCCCTGCACGGCCTGGGCCATCCCCAACTACTCGCTCTTCGGGTGGCAGCGCCCCTGCTATCTGATGAGCGACGGCTACGTCCCCACCTACAAGGAGCTCATCGAGGAGACCGACTGGGAAGCCTACGGGCGAGGCCGTGATCCGCGCTGCGCCAACTGCATGGCGCACTGCGGGTACGAGCCCACGGCCGTGCTCGCCACGATGGGCTCGCTGAAGGAGTCACTGCGCGCCGCCCGGGAGACCGTGCGCGCCTGAACCCGGGCCCCCGCCCCGGCCGGGTTCCGGCCGGGGCGGATTCCGGCCGCAGAGCCCACCAGCCGAAGGGGACCGGGGCATGAGTGAGTGCCGAAGGGGACCGGGGCATGAGTGACCGCCGAAGGGGACCGGGGCATGAGTGACTTCGATCTCGCGACGCTTCTCGCGGAGCGCGGAGCCGAACGCTACGAACTGCACGCCCGCCATCTCAATCACCAGCTGCCCCGGATGCTGCGCACCATCGGCTTCGACAAGGTCTACGAACGGGCCGAGGGCGCGCACCTCTGGGACGCCGGGGGGAACGACTACCTCGACATGCTGGCCGGGTTCGGAGTGATGGGGCTCGGACGCCATCATCCCGTCGTACGGCGGGCGCTGCACGAGGTGCTGGACGCGCAGCTCGCCGACCTCACCCGGTTCGACTGTCCTCCGCTGCCGGGGCTCCTGGCCGAGAAACTGCTCGCCCACGCTCCCGGCATGGAGCGGGTCTTCTTCGGCAGCAGCGGCACGGAGGCCGTCGAGACGGCGCTGAAGTTCGCCCGGTACGCCACCGGCAGACCCCGGATCCTCTACTGCGACCACGCCTTCCACGGGCTGACCACCGGTTCCCTGTCCGTCAACGGGGAGGAGTGCTTCCGCCGGGGCTTCGCACCGCTGCTGCCGGACACGGCCGTTCCGCTGGGTGACCTGGAGGCTCTGCGGCGGGAGCTGGCGCGCGGCGACGTGGCGGCACTGATCGTGGAGCCCGTCCAGGGCAAGGGGGTGCACCCCGCGCCGCCCGGATATCTCGCGGCGGCCGGACAGATGCTGCGCCGGGCCGGGGCGCTGCTGATCGCGGACGAGGTTCAGACGGGGCTGGGCCGTACCGGCGACTTCCTCGCCTACCGGCACGAGGCGGACGTCGAGCCCGATCTGGTGTGTGTGGCGAAGGCACTCTCCGGCGGTTACGTGCCGGTGGGCGCGACGCTGGGCAAGGAGTGGATCTTCAAGAAGGTCTACTCCTCGATGGACCGGGTGCTCGTGCACTCGGCCAGCTTCGGCTCCAATGCCCAGGCCATGGCGGCGGGGCTGGCGACGCTGCACGTACTGGAGGAGGAGAACCTCACCGCCCGCGCCCGGAGCGTCGGCGGCCTGCTGCAGTCCCGGCTCGCGGCTCTCGTGGAGGACTACGAACTGCTGTACGACGTGCGGGGGCGCGGGCTGATGATCGGTATCGAGTTCGGCAGACCCAGGTCACTGAGGCTGCGGGGGCGCTGGACGATGCTGCAGGCGGCACGCAGGGGGCTGTTCGCGCAGATGGTGGTCGTACCGCTGATGCAGCGGCACCGCATCCTCACCCAGGTCTCCGGCGACGAACTGGAAGTCATCAAGCTCACGCCGCCGCTGGTGATCGGGGAGGAGGACGTCGACCGGTTCGTGGACGCCTTCAAGGAGGTCATGGACGACGCGCACGACGGCGGCGGTCTGATGTGGGACTTCGGACGCAACCTGGTCAGGCAGGCGGTCGCCAACCGCTGAGCGTCCCGGACGGCCCCCGTCCGGCGCCGGCGCCGCCCGTGCGGATCCGTCGGCGCCTTCCGGCACGTACGACGCAACGGTGCGAAACGGCCCCCTCCGTCAGGAGTCCTCCAGCAGCCTGTCGTGCAGCTTCTCGCGCGTGGCCGTCTCCAGCCCCAGCCCCTCGGACAGATACGGCTCCACGCCGCCCCAGGTCTCGTCGATGGTGGTGAGGGCCGCGGCCAGGTACGTGGGACGTGCGTCGAAGAGCGGCGAGAGCAGCTCCACCACCTCGGGGGACATACCGGCGCGGGACTTCTCACTGCGGTACATCTTGTAGCGCCGGTGGGGGGAGTTGGACGCCAGATAGTCCGCCTCGATGGCTTCCTGGTCCACGCCGAGAGCCATCAGCGTCACCGCGACCGACAGACCCGCTCGGTCCTTGCCCGCCGCGCAGTGCATCAGCGCGGGCATGCTGCCCTCCGCGAGTTCGTGCAGCAGCCGGCTGTGCTCTGCGGTGCGGTTCTTGATGATGGCGCGGTAGGAGGCGATCATCCGGGCCGCGCCCTGGCCGTCCGCGAGGGCGGCGCGCAGCTGGTCCAGCTCTCCGGCGTGGACCATCTTCCAGAACTCCGCGCCCTCCGCCGGGTCGGAGAGCGGGATGTTGACGTTGCGCACTCCCGGCAGTTCCACGTCGGGCCCTTCCAGGGCCTGGTCGGCGGAGTTGCGGAAGTCGAAGACGGTGTGGAGGCCGAGGCCGCCGAGGAAGGACGCGTCCTCCTCCGTCGCGTGGGCCAGGTGTCCGCTGCGGAAGAGTACCCCGCGGCGCACCCTGCGCCCGTCCGCCGTCGGCACTCCGCCGACGTCGCGGAAGTTGCGCACCCCGGTCAACAAGGCTTCGGCGGACTGCTGGGTCACGGATGCTCCTTCTGTCTGCTGCAGGCTGCTTCTCTCCGGGACGGCCGACGCCGCCGACGATACGACATCGACGGCGGAGTCCGATCTGTCATACCGAACACATGCTCACCCGGCGCGGCCGCCGAACATCGGAGAGCGTTCGTCCCGCGGGGCGGAAGCCGGCCCGGATCGAGCCATCGTGGGGACGAATTCCGGTCTCATGCGGGGAGCGGGAGGGGCGCTCGCAGCGACGCGCGGGGCGGCGAATATGCCGGGGTCAGCGCCGGGCCGCGGGGCCGGGGCGGTGGCGGATACGCGCGTAGCCCGAACCGGGGGGCGGCTGCGCTCCGTCGATGTCCTCCGTGCGCGGGGACGGCGCGCGGCGGGGCGTCCTGGCCCGGACGGGCCTCGTGCGCCGCCGCGGTGCCGGGTGCGGCGATGCCGTGTATTCGCAGGTCAGATGTGCCGTTCGGCGCTGTCGTGGGTGCCCGGGGCTGTTCGCCGTCGACGTGCTCCGACTGCCCGGACGTCCGTCGCCCGGAAGTGTCCGAGAGTAACGAGCAGGCTCCGCAAGGGAGTTAGGATCTGGAACCGCTTCCGGACAGACGGCCGGGATCTTCACTCGTCAGGAGCTGGCGAAGGGTGGCGAATATGTCATCTGCGTCCGCGTTAGGTTGCTTTCAGGGCTAGCGTGGCCGTGGCGCTGTGAGAGCGAGCTGACGCGCGCTGTGAACGTGCTTCGACGAAGCCCACCCGCAGACCTCAACTCACCCGAGGAATCCGATGCCTGAACCCCCGAGCCATGCGGTGCAGACGGGAAGGGGAACATCCGCTCCCGCGCGTCCCCAGGGGGCCCGCCCCGGGAACGTCCCGCTCCCCGCCGCCGCGCAGGGACCGGCCGGTGCGCCCCCGCACGCGGCACCCGCGGCGCTCGCACCTGCCGCCGCCCACGGTTCCAGGCGACGCCACGGGCGTGCCCCCGTCCGGCAGGCCCCGGGTGACACAGCGCTCCGGCAGCGCCTGGTGCGCCTCGCCGTACTGCCCGCGGGAGTCATCGCCGTCGTGGCGGCGGCCGTGGTGGCGTACGTGATGAGCGGGCGGAGCGGCATCGACGCCTCCGGTACCCCCGCCCCCGGGGCGGACGGAGCGGTGCTGTGGAGTGTGCTCGGCGGTGCGCTCTTACTCGTCTGCGGTGTCGTGGCATTCGCCGTGCACGCCGCAACCGCCGAGTCACGCCGCACACTTGAGCGCTTCGCCTCCCTGCGCCGCTCGGTGGCCCACGGGCAGTCCGAGGTCGCCGCCCTGCTGCGCAGCCTGGAGAACGGCGAGCGTCCGCACCCGGGCCCGCAGCCGTCGCTGCCCGAAGCCGGCGCAGGCGCCGACGTCTTCGAACTCCTCACGGGCGAACTCGCCCTCGCCCAGCACGCCGCCGAATCCGCCGTGACAGAGGCCGTGGCGTACGTGCGCAGCAGCTCCAGCGAGAGCGAGGAGAAGGTCGAGGTCTTCGTCAACCTCGCCCGCAGGCTGCAGTCCCTGGTCCACCGCGAGATCGAACTGCTCGACGAACTCGAGAACCAGGTCGAGGACCCCGATCTGCTCAAGGGCCTCTTCCACGTGGACCACCTCGCCACCCGCATCCGCAGGCACGCGGAGAACCTCGCCGTGCTCGGCGGCGCCGTCTCGCGCCGGCAGTGGAGCCGTCCGGTCACCATGACCGAGGTCCTGCGCTCCTCCATCGCCGAGGTCGAGCAGTACTCCAGGGTGAAACTGGTGCCCCCGATCGAGGGCACGCTGCGCGGTCACGCGGTGGCCGACGTCATCCACCTCCTGGCCGAACTCGTCGAGAACGCCACGGTCTTCTCCGCTCCGCAGACACAGGTGCTGCTGCGCGCCCAGCATGTGACGGCCGGTCTGGCCATCGAGGTCGAGGACCGCGGCCTGGGCATGACGGCCTCCGAGCAGAACCGTATGAACGCCGTGCTCTCCGACCCCGAGCGCATCGACGTCGGGGAGCTGCTCCAGGACGGCCGGATCGGGCTCTTCGTGGTCTCGGCGCTCGCCCAGCGGCACGGCATCGTCGTACAGCTCCAGAGCAACATCTACGGCGGCATCCAGGCGGTGCTGGTGCTTCCGCGCGAGGTGCTCGGCGAGGAGCCGGGAGCCGGCGCGCGGCAGGGCGGCAGCGGCACGGCGGCCTCCTCCGGCGAGCAGATTCCCGGCTCCCACGGCGAGGGCACACGGGGGGCCCGGCCGGCAGCGTCCGAAACTGCCGGCAGCGTCCCGGCGCAGGCGCAGGCGCAGGCGCAGGCCCGGTCCGGCCTCCGGCCGCAGGCGCAGCCGCAACCGGAGCCGCAACCGCAGGCCCAGGACGTCAGCCGGCCCCTTCCGCAGCCCGAGGCGTCCCCCGCTCCCGCACCCGCCTCTTCCGCTCCCGCAGCGACCACGGCCGGCCCCGGCCCGCAGCCGCACCCCGGCAACGCCCCTCGGAAACTCCCCCGGCGCACCGTCCCGGCAGCCGGGGCGCCCGACGGCGAGCGGCCCGAACTCCCCAGGCGCCGCCGCCAGGAACACCTCGTTCCCGAACTCCGTGAGGCACCGCCCGCCCCGCGCGCTGGTGAGTCCGGCGCGGAAGGCTGGGACGAGACGGCACAGGGCCACGATCCCGGCCTGATGGCCGCGTTCCGGCGCGGCACCAGCCTCGCCGAGGACTCCGACGGCAACGACGTCCCCCGCTCAGCCCGTCAGTGACGGGCCGGCCGGTTCTCCGGTCCCCCTGCCTCCCGTACGGGGGACCGCGGAGGACGTCCCCCGCGCCTGCGGTCCCACGCACACCCATGCCGCGGGCTTGTTCACGACAATCCACCGGACAGGGCCCGAGCGGCTCCGTCCCAGCCCGCTTAGCGGCTCACGCCCTGAAGGAGAAGAACGCGATCATGGTGAGCGAAGCCCCCATCGGACACTCGACAGACCTCTCCTGGCTGCTGACCGGCCTCGTGCAGCGCGTACCCCACTCACGAAGTGCGCTGCTGCTGTCCTCGGACGGTCTGGTGAAGGCCTCCCACGGCCTGGAACCCGACACCGCCGACCACATGGCGGCGCTCGCCTCCGGGCTGTACTCCCTTGCGCGCAGCGCAGGTGTGCGGTTCGGCGACGGGGGCGACGTGCGTCAGGTGGTCGTCGAACTCGACACCTCGCTGCTGTTCGTCTCGACCGCCGGGCAGGGAGCCTGTCTCGCGGTGCTCGCCGGGCGTGAGTCGGACGCGGCCGTCCTCGGGTACGAGATGGCGATGCTGGTCAAGAGCGTGCGTCCGTACCTGGGAACGCCGGCGCGGCAGCCGGCCGGTCACTGAGGCGGCCGGATGAGACGGGAACCGTTAGAGGGGCCGTGGCTCGACGACGACGCCGGGCGGCTGATCCGCCCGTACACCGTCAGCAACGGACGTACGAGACCCACGGCCCAATTCGACCTGCTGACCATGGTCATGGCCACCGGTGACCGGCCGAACAGCTATCTGGGACCGGACCACAGCCACGTGCTGAAGCTCTGCGGCGGACCCGTCTCGGTTGCCGAGATCGCCGCGCAGATCTCGCAGCCCGCCGTGGTCACCAAGGTGCTGCTGTCCGACCTGGTGGACTGCGGAGCGATCACCTCGCGTGCTCCCCGCCCGCCGCTGGGACCTGACCCGACCGATCGAGACCTGCTGGAGGCGGTGCTGGATGGGCTCCGTAAACGACTCTGAGGCGAGCCGTGCCGATCCGTTCCCGACCGCGCTGAAGATACTCGTCGCCGGCGGCTTCGGCGTCGGCAAGACGACCCTCGTCGGCGCGGTGAGCGAGATCGAACCGCTGAGTACGGAGGAGTTGCTCACCCAGGTGAGCGCGACCACCGACAGTCTGGAGGGGGTCGAGGACAAGGCGACCACCACCGTCGCGATGGACTTCGGCCGCATCACTCTCTCTCCCGAGCATGTGCTCTACCTCTTCGGTACGCCCGGCCAGGAGCGCTTCTGGTTCATGTGGAACGAGCTGTCCGAGGGAGCGCTGGGCGCGGTGGTGCTGGCCGACACACGCAGACTCGAACACTGCTTCGCCGCCGTGGACTTCTTCGAGCGCCGGGGCATCGGCTTCATCGTCGCGGTCAACGAGTTCGACAGCTCCTACCACTACGAGCCCGACGAGGTGCGCTCCGCCATCGACCTCAAACCCGATGTGCCGGTGGTGCTCTGCGACGCCCGGCAGGCCGCGTCCGGCACACAGGTACTCGTCTCACTCGTCCGGCATCTGATCGACACAAGGAGCTTCGATGGCACCGATGCAGTTTGACCCCACCAGCCACCTGCTGCTGACACCCGATGACGCGGAGGCACCCAACAGGGTGGTCCGGCTGCGGGAGTTGGGGATCGGGGACGCTCCGGTTCCCGAATTCGACGACTTCGCCCGCCATCTGGCGCGGGTCACCGGCGCCCCCTACGCGATGGTGAACTTCATCGACGAGGAGCGCCAGTACTTCGCCGGCCTCTACGCCCCGGGCGCCGACCAGGCCGTCGAGCTGGACCCGTCGGCCAACGCCGGAGCGTCCGTCGGACGTGTCATGGCACGCGACCACGGCTACTGCCCGCACGTCATCGTGAGGCGCAAGGCGCTCGTGCTGGAGGACGTCTGCGACTACCCGCGCTTCGCCGGCAACCCCGTCGTGGACGAGATCGGCATCCGCTCCTACCTCGGGGCACCGCTCATCGACCGTACGGGCACGGCCCTGGGCACGGTCTGCGTGGTGGACCAGGAGCCCCGGCCGTGGGGGAGGCAGGGGCTGGAGACGATCAAGTCGATGGCGGCAGACCTGGTGGAGCAGATCCACCGGCGCGAGCACCGCGCTCCCTGATCCGGGAGGGCGGCCCGGCGGGCGCCGTGTGCGGCGCCGTGCCGGTCCGGCCCCCCGGTCCGCTCCCCGGGTCAGCGGGCGGGCTCGGGCTCGCGCCGCACGAGTTCGCTCAGCTGCTCGGACCAGGAGCCCTTGGCCGTGCCCAGGGCGACCTCGCCCAGGCGCAGACGCTGGATGTCCGAGGTTCCGGCCGGGGCGAAGATGTGGTGGGCGTCGCGCAGGTAGCGCTCCACGGGACGGTCGGTGAACAGGCCGCAGGCGGCGTGCACTTCCATGGCGTCCCGGGCGGAGTCCAGTGCGTATTCGACGTTGACCAGCTTGGCGTTCATCAGCTCCGCGTCGCACTGGTGGCCCTGGTCGAGCAGGTGCACGGCGTGGTAGGCGGCGAGCCGGGCCGTCATCAGCCTCGACTGCATCCGGCCGAGCTTGAGCTTGATGGAGCCGAGGTTGCTCAGCGGGGCCCCGTAGCGCTGGCGTTCGGCGCAGAACGCCGTGGTCTCGTCCAGGATCGCCTGGTGGATGCCCAGGGAGACGGCGGTGAGGTTGGCACGTCCGTACAGGACGCTGGAGGAGTAGGCGACGGCGAGGCCGTCGCCCTCCTCGCCGAGCCTGTTGACCGCGGGGACACGGCAGTCGTCGAAGACGAGCTCACCGAAGCTGAAGCCGTGCAGGCCCATGGCGGGCCGCTGGCGGCCCAGCGAGAAGCCGGGGCGGCCGGACTCCACGAGGAAGGCCGTCAGGCCTCTGGAGCCCTCTCCGGTGCGTACGACGACGCCGTGGAGGTCTCCGACGTGGCTGTTGCCGACGTAGACCTTGCTGCCGTTGAGGACGTAGTCGTCGCCGTCGCGCACGGCCGAACTGGTCATCCCCAGTACGTGGCCGCCCGATTCGGGTTCTGTCACCGCGATGGTCGGGAGGCAGTCGCCGGAGGCAATTGCCGGCAGCCATGTTTTCTTTTGCTCTTCGTTGCCGAAGTGAATGATCTTGGCGACGCCGAGCTGCGACGCCTGCACCATGGCGCCCATCGCGCCGCTCACCCTGGCCAGTTCCTCGATGACGACGGTCTTGCCGAGGTGACCCACCCCCATGCCCCCGTAACCCGGTGGCACGGTGGCGCCGATCCACCCCTGCCGGGCGATCAGCCGGGACAGTCCGAGGGAGGCGGTGCGGGTGGCCTCCATCTCGGCTATCCGGGGTGTGACCTCACGTTTCGCGAACTCCCGGACCGCCGTGCGTAAGTCCTCGTGGCGTTGGTCCGTGAAGTAGCGTTCCATGACGAGCCCTTCTCCGCGGTTGGCTCCGCTTCCGGTTGGGCGGAGGTCTTTCATCGGCAGCTGTCCCGCCCCTGGCATAGGCCGACTGCAATATCGTCTATGGTCGACCCGCCAGTTCAAGATCATTACATCCTTTTGGCTGAAACCCTCCCTTCTGCAATCCCGACGGCGCTGTACGGCACGGGACGGGGGGCTGCCGGCCGGCAGCCGGTGCGGGCGGACACTCCACCAGCATTACCCCCTGGCATAGCACCGCTGCGGGACGGGGTCAGCAATTCCGGCCGATTGGCGGCAACTCGACAAGCCGGAGCCAATGAGGATCAACCCGCACTCCGTGGACGGCTCCCTGCCCCCGCACCCGCTCGTGCCGTGGCTGTGCTGGCTGTTCGGACACCGGGTGGCCCGTTCCCGCCCGTCCACCGGCCGGATTCCGCTCCCCGCGCGTCCCGTCGCAGCGGCGGAGGCGCGTGTGAGGCCCGAACGCCCGCGCAGCCGCCCACGCGCCGGCGTGCACAGTGCCGGCGCCACCCCCTCACGCACGAGACGGCCCCGGCGGACGGACGAGATCTCCTCACCCCGGAACATCCTGGCCTGAACTGTGCGATGACCAAGGCCGGTACGCACACGGCCGGACGGGCGAGGGGACGTCCGCGCCCTGCGCGACCGCACCACCCCGGCGCAGGCCCGCCTCCTTCACGCCGTCCCAGCCGACCAGTACGGTTTACCGTCTGCGAGCGAACCGGCACCGAGGAGGCGGACACCGTGGGCGGCGTACGGCAGGACCACACGACGGCGGTGGACGGCACACCGATCGCGACCTGTACGTGGTTCCCGGACGAGGCCGAGGGAGCCGGCAACTCCCCGCGTGCCGTGGTGCAGATCGCCCACGGCGCCGCGGAACACGGCCTGCGCTACGACCGGGCCGCCCGCTTCCTCGGCCGTTTCGGCTACACCGTGGTCGCCTCGGACCACCGGGGCCACGGTGCCACCGCCGCCCACACCGGTGGCTACGGAGTTGTCGGCGGGAGCGGATGGCGGGCGACCGTCGAGGACCTGAAGACGGTCGGCGACCGCGTCCGCGCCGAACTGCCCGCCGGTACGCCGCTGGTGCTCCTCGGGCACAGCATGGGCTCGCAGCTCGCCCGTGACTACGCGCAGGAGCACGGAGAGGACCTGGCGGCGCTCATCCTCTCCGGCACCTTCCGCTCGCTCCCCGGCTGCGAGACGGAGAGCGCACTCCACCGGCTCGAAGGCGAGATCGACAAGAGCGGCAGGGACGCCCTCTCCGATTTCGTGCCCGACCTCTTCAGCGCGTTCAACGATCCCTACCCCCACCGCACCGGCTTCGAATGGCTCTCCCGCGACGAGGACGAGGTGGACGTCTACGTCGCGGACGAGCGCTGCGGCTTCCCCTTCAGTGCCGGCATGTCGCTGGACTGGGTGCTGGGAAGCCGTAAGATCAACGACCCCGCGCAGCTCGGGCGCATCCCTCGCGACCTGCCGGTGCACATCGCCGTCGGAGACCAGGACCCGTGCAACCAGGGGATGACGCTCGTCTACGAACTCCTGGAGGACTTCCGCCACCTGGGACTGCGGGAGATCACCTGGAACGCGTACGCCGGTGCGCGGCACGAGATCCTCAACGAGACCAACCGCACCGAGGTCCACACCGATCTGCTGCAGTGGCTGAACGCGCACGTGTGAACGGGCGGCGGCCGAGGGAGAAGAACGAAGTGAACGAGCGCCACAGACCCCCTCCGGTCACCGCCGACGACGTCCGTACGGTCGCGCTGGCACTTCCCGAGGCCACGGAGAAACTCGCCTGGGGACAGCCCACGTTCCGCGTCGCGGGCAAGATCTTCGCCTCACTCGGCGACGACGACTCCACCATCGGCGTGAAGTGCCCCAGGGAGGAACGGGGCGAACTCATCGCCGCCGAGCCGGAGAAGTTCTTCATCAAGCCCGGTCACGACGACAACTACAACTTCCTGCGGGTACGGCTCTCCGCGCTGGAGGACGTCGAGGAGCTGCGCGCCGTCCTTCTCGACTCCTGGCGGCAGGCCGCGCCACGGAGGCTCACGGAATGACCGGGAAGCCCTGCCGGAACGTCGAAGCCGGGCCGGGACGTGCGTAGTACCAGCCCTGAGCCGTGTCGCAGCCCATCTCCCGCAGCCGGGCCGCCTGATGCTCCGTCTCCACGCCCTCCACGGTCACGGCCAGCCCCAGTGCGTGCGCGAGCGTGACGATGCCCTCCACGAAGGTGACGTCGACCGGGTCCGCCGGGTGCTGCTGCAGGCCCTGGGTGAAGGAGCGGTCCAGCTTGAGCGTGGTGGCGGGCAGCCGGCGCAGGTTGGCGAGGTTGGAGTAGCCGGTGCCGAAGTCGTCCAGGGCGATCTCGACGCCCAGGTCGGCGAGTTGGCGCAGCGGCTTCAGCTCGTCCTCGTCGGCGCCGATCAGCGCGCTCTCCGTGACCTCGAGGCAGAGGGAGGAGGGGTCCATCCCCGCCGCCTCCAGTACGGCGATCGTGTCGGGCACCAGGTCGGGATGGTGGAGCTGACGGGGGGAGAGGTTGACGTTCACCCGCAGCGGGCCCTCGTCGCCCCTGCCGCCCTCGCCGGTGTCCTGGCGCTGCTCGTGCCACGTGCAGGCCTGCCGCACGGCCTGCTCCATCACCCACCGGCCCAACGGCACGATGAGACCTGTGTGTTCGGCCAGCGGGATGAAGCGGTCCGGACCGAGACGGCCGTGCACCGGGTGCTTCCAGCGCACCAGCGCCTCCGCGCCGTCCACGACGCCGTCGCTCATGCGGATCAGCGGCTGGTACTCCAGGAAGAACTCGTCCCGCTCCAGCGCTGCCGGCAGGTGGTTGGTGAGGCTGTGCCGGTCTATGGCCCGCGCGTCCGAGTCCGGGTCGGCCAGCTCGTAGCGGTTCCCTCCGGAGTCCTTCGCCCGGTACATGGTGATGTCGGCGCTGCGCATCACCTCTTCCGGACGCAGTTCTCCGCTGGGCCCCTCGACGATGCCGATGCTCGCCCGCACGGAGAGGTCACGGCCGTCGAGTGAGATCGGGGTCGCCAGCGCGGCCAGCACCTGCCGGGCCAGCTCCGCGACGTCCTCGGGGCCCGAGGGGTCGGTGACCAGGGCGGCGAACTCGTCGCCGCCGATACGGGCGACGAGATGGCCCGACCCGGCGGTGCAGGACTGCAGCCGCTCGGCGACCGCGATCAGCAACTGGTCGCCGACGGCGTGCCCCAGGCTGTCGTTGACCGCTTTGAAGCCGTCGATGTCGAGGTAGCACAGCCCGAAACGCTTCACTCCGCTGCTCGACGACAGCAGCCGCTCCAGGCGTTCGGCGAACAGGGTGCGGTTGGGCAGCCCGGTCAGTTCGTCGTGCGTGGCTTCGTAGCGCAGCCGCAGGTGAAGCAGACGGCGCTCCGTGATGTCCTCCAACAGGGCCAGCTGATAACGCGGTTCGCCGTCGGCGTCGCGCAGCAGGGAGACCGTCAGATTGGTCCACAGAACGGTGCCGTCGGGCCGGTGATAGGGCTTCTCGACGCGGAAGTGGTCGCGTTCGCCGCGCACCAGTTGCCGGTGCATGCGCCACACGTCGGGTGCGTCGTCCGGGTGGACCCATTCGTTGACGTTCCGCCTGCGCATCTCCTCCTCGGAGCGGCCGAACATGCGGGCCAGCGCACCGTTCGCGTCGCGGATGCGTCCGTCCATGTCGGCGATGCTGATGCCGATCGTGGCGTCCTTGAAGACGGCACGGAAGCGGGTCTCGCTTGCGTGGAGGGCCTCCTCGACGGCGGTCTGCGCGGCCAGTGCGGCCCGCGAGAGTGCCTCCTGCTCGGCGAGGGTGCGTTCGCGCAGTGCCTCGGTGAAGCCCGCGGCGACCGAATGCTGGAGCCGTGCGCAGCGGGCGCGCGCCTCGTCGGCGGAGAGGGCCGTGCTCTCGGGGTCGCGTCCGTAGAGCACGAGGTAGGAGTCGACGACGCCGAGCAGGTGCGGCAGGGCGTCGGGGCTGGTGCAGTGCCCGTCCACCAGGGCGGCCCCCACCTCGCGTCCGGGCGCGGGCGAGAAGGGCTGTGCGTGCATGGCGTCGCAGAGCTGCACGGCCAACGGGTGGAGGTAGTCCTCCAGTTCGGCGCGCGTCATCGAGGTCTGCGTCACCGGGTAGACGACGCGGCTCCAGATGGTCGCGAAGCGCCGTAGTCCGTCCTTTCCGAGCCCCTCCGGCTCGTCCGGTGCGGGAGTCACCCGGCGTGTCCCGCCTTGCGGCCCACCCCGGCGTAACCGCTCAGGAGTACCGGGTCCTCCCTCTCGGCCTCCTCCTCGGGGCGCCAGCGGGGCAGCGCGACGAGACCGGGCTCGACGAGGTCGAACCCGTCGAAGAAGCGCTTGATCTCTGTGCGTGAGCGCATGAGCAGGGGTGAACTCGTCCGTCTGTAGACGTCGCGGACGCCCTGGCCGCCGTCCCGCCTGGGCCCGTCGTCGGCCGAACTGTGCGACAGCACCAGGAGACTTCCCGGAGCGAGCCAGTCGCTCATCTCCCTGACGGTCTTCCAGGGATCGTCCTTCTCCTCGATGAAGTGGAGCAGCGCGACGAGCATCAGGGCCACGGGCCGCTCGAAGTCCAGCAGCCGCTCGACCTCCGTGCTGTAGCAGATGTCCTGCGGGGAGCGGAAGTCGGCCGAGACGATGCCGGCCCTCTCGTTGCCCTCCAGCACAGCCCGGCTGTGCGCCACCGCCACCGGGTCGTTGTCGACGTAGACGACTGTGGAGTCGGGGTCGAGGGACTGCGCCACCTCGTGGATGTTGCCGAACGTGGGGATGCCGGAGCCGATGTCGAGGAACTGGGTGACGCCTTCGCCGATCGCGTAGTGGACCGCCCGCCGCATGAAGGCACGATTCGCCTGGATGATCTTCGGCAGTCCGGGCCAGGCCTCGATCGCGCGGCGGCCCGCTTCCCGGTCCACCTCGAAGTTGTGTGAACCACCCAGGTAGTAGTCGTACATGCGGGACACGCTCGGCACCGTCAGGTCTATGCCCTGCGGGGCCCAGGCAGGACGTTCCATCTGGGTCTCCAGGTCGTTCAGCTTCACGGCGTCTGCCGTTGAGTCATGAGGCTACTGACAGGTGCTGGGCCGGTGGAAGGAATCGGCAACTCTCCGGCTGGATCTTGTCCTTTGGTGCGGGAGCTACCGGGGCATAGCACCCCGGCATTTCACCCCGGTGCGGGCGAACACCCGACCGCGGGCGAACTGGGGCACCGCCGCGGTCCGTTGGCCCGCAGGGAGCCCGGAACGGGGCCGAAAGACGCGACGGCGCTCCGAACCGGGGCGTGATGTCCTTCCGTTGGCTTCCCGCTTCCGCGATGCGGACGGGACACCCCGTGAGGGACGGACGTCAAGGCACCGTAGCTCCTGCGGGCACGTGCTGCTGCGGATTCCGTGGTCCCGCGGCCACGGACGGCTCACACCCCGGCCGTTTCCCGCGGGCGCGCCGGTGGCACCCGGGCGGAGCGCGGGCGGGCCGTCCGCGCCGGCAGTGACAGGAGGGGACTTCATGAACTGCTACGACTGCATGAGCCGGCAGGAGTCCACGGTCGCGGTGGCCGCATGCATCCGCTGCGGCGCAGGGCTCTGCCTGGACCACGCGCACGTGTCACCGCAGACCGTGCACGAGTCCGCCGGCACCGGCCGGGCCACGCACTCACCGGACGCGCGGCGCCTCACCTGCGGGCTGTGCCACGAGGCCGAGGTCTGAGCCGTCCGGCCGCGGCGCCGGACCCGGTCCGGGAGGACACTGGAGGGGAGAGCACACAGCGGAAGGGGCGAGAGGCATGACACTCCGCCGCCTCGTCCAGTGGCCTCACTGGACGCGGACCGGAACCGAGCCCGTCACGGCGCGCAGCGCACTGGGGGTACGGCTGATACTCGCGGTGATCTTCACGCCGGTCTTCCTCGCGGCCACCGGGCTGTTCTGGTTCTGGATGACGCAGACGGGCGCTGGTGACGCCCCGGGCGTCGACTCGCTGCGTACCCTGACGATCATCTGCGGGGCCCTCGCGGTCTTCTCCGTGACGGACCTCGTGGTGGTGCTGCGGCGCAGAAGGTCACGCACCCCGCAAACCTAGGGGTCAGCCCCCTGGCGCCGCACGTTTTCCGCAGGTCCACCGGGGTACCGCCGGGTGGCATGAGTGAGGATGAGGCCGCGATGACTGAGGACGAGGGCCACGATCCGGGAGCGGAGCCGGAGGACGAGGGGATGCCCGACCTCCAGGACGGCAGCCCCGAGGCGGAGCTGGCCAACGACCCGCAGCGGGCGTCCGTGCCGGGGGACGAGCCGGTGGCGGTGGAGCGCCACGGGACGACGTTCGCCGAGCAGCTCGAGGGCGAGTCGCTGGACGAGCGTCTCTCGGAGGAGGAGCCGGACGTGGGCGACGAGGCCGCCGAGGGGCCCGCGGACGAGCAGGCGGGGCAGCTCAGCGACGACCCGCTGTCGTGGCGGGCCGCCAACCAGGACTCCTTCTCCACCGAGTCACCGGCCAGAGGTCTCTCCGGTGAGGAGACGGCCATGCACGTCGCCGACGACGACGAGCTGGAGCTCGGCCTGGGGCTGGAGAACATCGAGGAGGCCGCCGACGCGGCCGACCCCCGGCCCGCACATCCGGGCGGGCCCGCGCAGGTCGACCTCGACACCGACGAGGAGCAGTGACCGGGTAGCAGGGGGCGGCGCGGAGTGCCGGCCGGACATGCGGCGGCGCGGCGGCGCTGTCAGCGGGGGCGCGGGCTCACAGGCGCACGCCGCGCTCCCGCAGATAGCTGAGCGGGTTGATGTCGGTGCCGTATCCGGGGCCCGTACGGATCTCGAAGTGGAGGTGCGGTCCGGAGGCGTTGCCCGTGGAGCCCGCGCGGCCGACGCGCTGGCCGGGGGTGACGGTCTGCCCGGCGCGTACGGAGATCGCCGAAAGATGGCCGTACTGGCTGTACTTGCCGTCGCTGTGGCGCAGCACCACCTCATAGCCGTAGGCGTCCGCCCAGCCCGCCGAGACGACCTTGGCCTGGGCGACGGCCTTGACCGTGGTGCCCGTCGGAACGGGGAAGTCGACGCCGGTGTGGTGGCCCGAGGACCAGCTGCTGCCTGAGGCCCGGTAGGCGGTGCCGGGCTGGACCCCGCTGACCGGCGCGCTCGCGGAGGCGGCGGGCTTCCGCGCGGAGGCCTCGGCCTTCGCTTTCTCGGCCTTGGCTTCTTTGGCCTCCTTGGCTTCCTTGGCTTTCGCTTCCCTGGCTTCCCTGGCCTTCTTGGCCTCTCTGGCTTGTTCGGCTTCCTCGGCCTTGGCTTCCCTTGCCTTCGCCTCCCGCGCCTCGGCCCTGGCCCGCGCCTCGGCCCTGGCCTCCTTCTTCGCGGTCTCGGCGGCCTTCGCGTCCGCCCCGTCCTTCGCCCCCGCCTTCGCCTCCGCACCCGCCTTCGGGCCCTGCTCCTGACCCTGCTCCGCCTTCTGTGAACCGGCCTTCGGCTGCGGCTCGGCGCGGGTGGCCTTGCCGTCCAGGCGGAGGCTCTGCCCGGGCAGGATGAGGTCAGGGTCGCCGCCGACGGTCTCGCGGTTGCGCTCGTAGAGCCGCGTCCAACCGCCCTGGACTTCCTGCGCCTCGGCGATGGCGGAGAGACTGTCGCCGCTCACGACCTCATAGGTCGTCGCCTTCTTGGAGCGCTCCGCCTTCGCCCGCTCGGCCCGTTCGGCCCGCTCGGCCTCTTCCGTGCGCTTGTCGTCCGAGTCCGCCCCGGACCGCGCGGCCTTCCCGGCCTGCGTGGTCTTCGATGCCTCCGCCGCCGCGCTCGCGGCCTGGGGCTGGGCGCCGTCCCGTGTCAGGCCTGCGCGGGGACCGCAGTTCGGCCAGGCACGGGGGCCCTGTCCCGCCAGCACCTTCTCGGCGACGGCGATCTGCTGGTCCTTGGTCGCCTGGTCGGCGCGCGGTGCGTACTTGGCCCCGCCGTACGCCTCCCAGGTGCTCTGCGAGAACTGGAGCCCGCCGAAGTAGCCGTTGCCGGTGTTGATGTCCCAGTCGCTGCTGCTCTCGCAGTCCGCCACCTTCTGCCAGGTGTCGGCCGGAGCCGCGTGCACGAGCCCGGCGCCCACGAGGGGTAACGCGACGCCGGCGCCGCCCGCTGTGACCTTGAGCGACGTACGGGACAGGGCACTGGGCCGGTTGCGGCGGTGACGTCCGCGAGCGGGCATGGCGGGACCTCCGGTCAAGATGGGCACCCCGTCGATGGCGATCGGTCACGGAGCGTCAGAAGTGCTGAAGCGCGCCCACGATACGTTCGGCGTGTGGAAGGTCACAAGGGGTCACGGCAGGGGCACGGGTGCACGTCCGTGGCGGCGGGGGCATGTCCCCCGGTCACGGTCCGACGCCGTGGTCGCGCACGAGGCGGTCCGCGGCCCGGTCGGCGGTGGCCGCGTCTGCGTAGACCTCGCAGACCAGGGCCCCCGTGCGCGACAGGTCGTGCTCCAGTTCGTACAGGCTGAGTTCACTGCCGTCTGCCAGCAGGAAGGCGTGCTCGTACAGGCAGCACCACACCTGCCATTCCTGCGCGAGCGCGCGGGGACGCGGCACCGGCAGGATCTGGTGGCCGCAGGCGGTGGCGAGCAGCCGCGAGACCTCCTCCCCCGGGCTGTCGGCGTTCTCGGCACGGCGCAGCAGCCGGCGGGCGTGGTCGGGGGAGCCGCTGCCGGAGTAGGTGCGCCGCCCGAACGGAGGGTTCGTCATCAGCACGTACTCGACCGGCACTTGACGCGCCGTTGTGTCCCCGGCCGTGCCGCCCGGCTCACCGCCGGCCGTGCCCGGGTGCGGGAGGTCGCGGCAGGGGCTCGTGGCGTGTGCCTGATGGGCCTGGAGCACGCGGCGCTCGGAGCGGACGAGCGCCTCCTCGCTCTCGTAGACCTCGTGCAGCGTGCGGGCGGCGCCGCCGTGGGCACCGCCGTGGCGCAGCTCCCACAGATGAAGCAGGGTGCCGTCGCGCAGGAGGAAGACGTGGCGGTAGCTGCTGCACCGCAGACCGGGGGAGGGTGTCCTGCGCTGCCGCCAGCCGTGCAGCTCCACCTGGTACAGCACGGCGGCGTCCAGGCGGGCCAGCACGGCGTCCGTGACGTCGAAGGGGTTCTGGGCGCGCGCCAGCAGTTCACGCACATGCGCAGCAGGCGTCAGCCCTGCTTCGATGCCCATCGCGGAGCCCTCCCGGCATATACCACATGACGATCCCCGCTGGCACACACCGTAGCCTCGCGGGCACATCCGCGGGAGTGGATTCGATGGAATTCCCGTGCTGGAAGCGGAACTTCCGCTCCGGGTTTCTGTGTAGAGCCTCCGCTTCCGGGTACCGCGGGCTGCGGAGCACCGCCCCGGAACGGGCCGGGCCGAGCCGGCCCGGCGCAGAGTGGGAGGAGGCCGCCATGCGGTTCCACGACCGGCGGGAAGCCGGAGCGGCCCTCGCCGGGCAGCTCATGGAGCGGCAGCGTGACGGACGGCTGCCGGACCCGGTCGTACTGGCGCTGCCGCGCGGCGGCGTCCCCGTCGGCGACGAGATCGCCCGCGCGCTCCACGCGCCGCTCGACGTCGTCGTCGCACGCAAGATCGGAGCCCCCTTCCAGCCCGAGCTGGGTGTGGGGGCAGTGGCGGGCGAGGCCCCGCCGATCTATGACGCCGCCATGCTGGGCCAGTTGGGGCTGACCGAGGAGGACATGCGGCCGGCTGCGGAGCGTGAGCAGGTCGAGCTGCGCAGGCGTGAGGAGCTCTACCGGCACGGGCGCGGGGCGCTGGAGCTGGCGGGCCGGTCGGCGGTGATCGTCGACGACGGTGTGGCCACCGGCTCGACCGCCCGTGCCGCCCTGCGGGCCGTACGCCGGGCGGGCCCCGTGCGTACCGTACTCGCCGCACCGGTCTGCTCGCCCGAGGCGACGGCGATGCTCTCCGCGGACGCCGACGAGGTTCTCTGTCTGCACCGCCCGGCGGCCTTCGGGGCGGTCGGCTTCTGGTACGAGACCTTCCCGCAGCTCACCGACGACGAAGTCCTGGACATCCTGCACGTGGTGACGTGACGAGGTGTCCGCTCGGCGTCCGCTCGGCGTCCGCTCGGCGTCCGCGTGAGTCCCGCGGACGAGCGCCGCGACGTGAGGTGCGGGTCCGCCCGGACCGGACGGACCCGCACCTCACACGGCGAGTGGAACTCACACCGGCACGGCGCGGCGCCGTGTCACGGACGCAGCACCACCTTCACCGCGCCGTCCGCCTTCTTCTGGAACATCTCGTACGCCTCGGGGGCCTGTGCGAGCGAGAGGTGGTGGGTGGCGAAGTCGTCCACCCCGAGCACGTCCTCGTCCGACAGCAGAGGCAGCAGGTCGGGCACCCAGCGCTTGACGTTGGCCTGCCCCATGCGCAGCTGCACCTGCTTGTCGAAGAGCGTCAGCATCGGCAGGGGGTCCGCGGCGCCGCCGTAGAGCCCGGACAGGGAGATGGTGCCGCCCCGGCGCACGATGTCGATCGCGTGCTGGAAGGCGGACAGGCGGTCGACCCCCGCCTTGGCGACGGCCATCTCGGCCAGCTTCCCCGGCAGCATTCCGCCCACGGTCTGTACGAACTTGCCCGCGGGGTTGCCGTGCGCCTCCATGCCCACGGCGTCGATGACGGAGTCCGTGCCGCGTCCGCCGGTCATCTCGCGCACGGCCTCCCCGATGTCGCTGTGCGCGGTGACGTCCAGCACCTCCACGCCGCGGGCCCGCGCCCGCGAGAGCCGTTCGGGAACGAGGTCGATCCCGATGACCTGGCGCACGCCGCGGTGCAGGGCGATGCGGCAGGCCATGTCGCCGATGGGGCCGAGCCCGATCACGGCTAGGGTGCCGTCCTTGGGCACGTCCGCGTACTCCACCGCCTGCCAGGCGGTCGGCAGGACGTCCGAGAGGAACAGGAAGCGGTCGTCGGCGGGGCCCTCGGGCACCTTGACCGGCCCGTACTGTGCCTGCGGCACGCGCAGGTACTCGGCCTGCGCGCCCGGCACCGCCCCGTACAGCTTGGTGTAGCCGAACAGCGGGGCACCCATGCCGTGTTCGCGCACCTGCGTCGTCTCGCACTGCGTCTGCAGGCCCTGGTCGCACATGAAGCAGGAACCGCAGGCGATCTGGAAGGGCACGACGACCCGGTCGCCCGGCTTGAGGCCGGAGACCTCGCTGCCGACCTCCTCGACGATGCCCATCGGTTCGTGTCCCAGGATGTCGCCCGGGGTCATCAGCGGGGTCAGCACTTCGTACAGGTGCAGGTCGGAGCCGCACAGCCCGCTCGACGTGATCCGGATGACCGCGTCGGTCGGCTCCCGCAGCACGGGGTCGGGCACCTCCGTGACCTGCACGTCCCGTTTTCCCTGCCAGACGACTGCCTTCATTCCTCACCACCTCCGTCGGAGACGGCGCCGGGTACCCCCGGCCCGGCGGGCGGACACGTGTGCGCTCCGCGAAACCCCCGTGCACGGTGAGTGAGCCGGTCGCCGCTGGGCATCACAGTTCCGTCGAACAGTTCGACGGAACTGCCGGGGGGTGCCCCGGGACCACAGTCGTCCCGGGGCCGGACGAGCCGGTGGACCGGGCCTGCGACCAGGCCGGGCGAACCGGGTGACCTGACCATTGAGGAGCAGCGGTGACCACACTGCCCGTCGGTTATGAGTCGTACTGGATGCTGTCCGCGGCAGCCGCCCCCCATCCGCCGCTGGCGGCCGGCAGCGGGACGGAGGTGGACGTCGCGGTCGTCGGCGGCGGCGTCGCGGGACTGTCGGTGGCCTGGGAGGTGGCGCGCCGCGGGCTGAGCGTCGCCGTGCTGGAGGCCGACCGCATCGCCGCCGGAGTCACCGGCCACACCACAGGGAAGGTCTCCTCCCTGCACGGACTCGTCTACGCGCACCTGCGCGCCAGGCGCGGCCCCGAGGGCGCCCGCATGTACGCGGAGTCGCAGCAGCAGGCGGTCGAGCATCTGGCTGCCGTGGCCGGTGGGCTGGGGGTCGACTGCGAACTGGAACGGGGCCCGGCCCACACCTTCGTCGAGTCCGAGCACCACGCGGACGAGGTACGGGCGGAGGCCGAGGCGGCCCGCGAGGCCGGCCTGCCCGCCTCCCTGGTCACCCGGACGGGCCTGCCCTTCGAGGTGTGCGCGGCCGTACGCGTGGAGGACCAGGCCCAGTTCCACCCGCGCAAGTACCTCCTCGCGCTCGCCGAGGACCTGCAGCGGCTCGGCGGGCAGATCTTCGAACGCACCCGAGTCATGGGGCTGGACGAGGGCGAGCCCTGCCGTCTCAGTACCGAGAACGGAGCCGAGGTGATCGCCCGTGACGTCGTGGTGGCCACCCACTATCCGGTCTTCGACCGGGCGGTGATGTTCTCCCGGCTGGAGCCGCGCCGCGAACTGGTGGTCTCGGCCCTGCTGCCCGCCGCTCAGGACCCCGGCGGCAGCTACCTCACGCCCGAGCGCGGCACCCGCTCGGTGCGCACCGCTCCGTATCCGTTCGGGAAGGGGCAGCGGCTGCTCATCGTCACCGGCGAGAAGTTCACGCCGGGCACCACGGGGCAGGGCTCGGTCGGGGCGGGCTACGAGCGGCTGGCGGCGTGGACGTACGAGCGCTTCCCCGACGCCCGCCTCGTGCACCGCTGGGCGACGCAGGACAACGACACCACCGACCGCGTGCCCTACATCGGCCCGTTCCACCCCGCCTCCCAGCACACCTGGGTGGCCACGGGCTTCGGCGGCTGGGGCATGTCCGGCGGTGTCCTCTCCGGTCAGCTGCTGGCCGCCTACATCACGGGGGAGCCGCTGCCGCGCTGGGCCAGGCTGTACGAGCCGCGCCGGCTCAGCCCGCGGGAGGCGCCCGCGATGCTGCGCTTCCAGTCGGCCGTGGCGGGCCGGTTCGTCGGGGACCGGCTGCGTTCCTCCTACGTCGACTCCGTGGACGAGATCGCCCCGGGCACCGGCGCGATCGTGCGGGTCCGCGGGCGGCGCTGCGCGGTGCACCGCACGCTGGAGGGAGAGGTGCGGGCGCTCTCGCCGCGCTGTACGCATCTGGGGTGCCACGTGCGCTTCAACGACGCGGAGGGCGCTTGGGAGTGCCCCTGTCACGGCTCGCGGTTCGACACCGAGGGCAGGGTGATCCAGGGACCGGCGACGCGCCCTCTGGAGCGTCGTGACGATCTGGAGTGAGCCGCGGAGGTCGGGGCTTCGGGCCCGGCGGCACGGGGCCGAGTGGCGTTCATCTGACGGGGTGAGCGGAACGGCGAGTGGTATGTGGCGGCCGGGGTCGCGGGGCGGCCGTGCCTAGCATGCGGAATACATCATTCCGCGGAGGTGCACCGCCACATGTCCCCCCTCTTCCGTCCGCAGCGCACCCGCCCCTCTCACTCCTTCCCCCAGCGCTCCCCGGCGTCCCGTCCGGGCCGTCTTCTCGTCCTCACCGGAGTTCTCTGCGCCGCCCTGACCTGCGGTGCGGCCCTGAACGCCGGGGCGGCTCCGTACGCCGGCGGCGGCGCCGGCACGGGAGACAAGGCCGCCCCGCCCGACGACGCGGACCGTGCCCGCGACGCCCTCTCCGGACTGTCCGAGCAGGGCCGTCCCGCCCGCGGCCCCGGTATGAACATCCTCCTCGTCGGCCTGGACCGGCGAGCGGGGCTCTCCCAGGAGACCAAGAACCGGCTGCACGTCAACGGCGAGCAGTGCGACTGCGCCGACACGATGATGCTCCTGCACGTCTCCGCCGACCGCCGGAGAGTCAGCGTCGTGAGCATCCCGCGTGACTCCTACGTGCGCTTCGCCTCCCACCGGGACTCCGGCGAGGGCTTCGGCAAGATCACCGACCGCACCACCCGCCACCTGGGGAAGATCAACAGTGCCTACGCGCACGGAGGGCCCTCTCTGACCGTCCGTACCGTCGAGCAGGCGACCGGCGTGCGCGTCGACCACTACGCCGAGACCGACTTCGTCGGCTTCGAGAAGATGGTCGACCGGCTCGAGGGTGCGCAGGTGTGCACCGACAAGCCCCTGAGGGACACGGGTTCGGGCCTCAAGCTCCCGCGGGGGACCCACGTCCTCGACGGGAACGACACCCTGCGGTACGTGAGGGCACGCAAGGTCGACCCGCCCGGTGACCTCGGCCGTGTACGCCGCCAGCAGCGCGTGATGGGCGAGTTGATGCGGACCATGGCGGGCGTGCGGAACACCGCGAACCCGCTGGAGATGATGCGCGCCGTCAACGACCTGCGCGGGGCGGTGCGCTGGGACAGCGGGATGACCACGGAACGGATCGTCGAGCTCGCCGTGTCGCTGCGCGGACTGACGGCGCGCCAGACCGAGTTCGCGACCGTGCCGCTCTCCGAATTCGACCACAGGGCACCCGTGTGGGGCTCGACGCTGCGCTGGGACGGCCCCCGCGCGCGGGCCCTCTTCGCGGATCTGCGCGAGGACCGGCCCGTCACCGGCAACCCGGTGACCGGGCCCGCGCCGGGCCACCGCGCAGTGCCTTACGCGCCGGAGGAGGTGAAGGTGCGCGTCGAGGGCGGCGGCGAGACGGCCGCGGACATCGAACAGGAACTGCGGGACAACGGCTTCCACGTGATCGAGGGCGGGAAGGGCTTCTCAGCGCCGCGCGGCGGACGCACCGAGATCGCCTACGACTCGTACTGGGAGCGGAAGGCGAGCACGCTCTCCGCCGCGCTGCCCGGTGCGGTGCTGCGCCCGGAAAAGGTCGCGGGCGACAAGCATGACGACGTCTTCACCGTGCGTCCCGGCGAGAAGGGCGGCGAGGTGGCCGACGTGGTCCACGACCGCAGCAGCGTCGAGGGCGCCCCGCTGCGGGGCGACGCGCTCGACTGCGACGACTGACCGGAACCTCCCGGGACGGGAGGTTGGGGACCACGCCGGTGAGGGCCGCCACCCCGGGGGAGGTGGCGGCCCTCACCGCCGGCCGGGGACAGGGAGCGGCGCCCGGTGTCTCCGTGCGCTCCGGCCCCGCCCGACACCCCTTAGAACCAGTCCGGTTCGGTCTCCAGCGTGGTGACGTCGAGGGAGTCCAGCAGATCGAACTGCGGTCCGGTCCGGGGAAGTTCGTGGCGGAAGAAGAAGCGCGCGGCCTGCCGCTTGCCCCGGTGGAAGTCGTCGTCGTGACCGGCCGCGGCGAGGAACTGGCCGAGCCAGATCCACGCGACGACGGTGTGGCCCACAGCCTCCAGGTAGGCCGAGGCGTTGGCCAGCGCGACGGACGGGTCGCCCGTGCCCCACAGACGGGCGGTGACCTTCGTGACCCGCTCCCACGACTCCCGCAGCCGCGCGCCGAGTTCGGCAGCCTCGCCCTCCGCCGCCAGTGCCCGCTCGACGGTCGCCGCGATGGTCTCACCGAGCGCCACGAGCCCCGCGCCGCCGTCCATGACGGCCTTGCGGCCGAGCAGGTCCAGGGCCTGGATGCCGTGGGTGCCCTCGTGGATGGGGTTGAGGCGGTTGTCGCGGTAGTGCTGTTCGACGTCGTACTCGCGGGTGTAGCCGTATCCGCCGTGCACCTGGATGGCGAGGTCGTTGGCCTCCAGACACCACTGGGAGGGCCAGCTCTTGGCGATCGGCGTCAGCACGTCCAGCAGCAGCCGCGCGTGCGCCCGCTCCTCGTCGGTGCCGGCGGTCTGCTGCTCGTCGACGAGCCGTGAGCAGTACAGCAGCAGGGCGAGGGCGCCCTCGACGTAGGACTTCTGCGCGAGCAGCATCCGCCGCACGTCGGCGTGTTCGATGATGGGGACCTGCGGCGTGGCGGCGTCCTTGCCGTTGACGGGACGGCCCTGCGGACGCTGCCGGGCGTAGTCCAGGGATTTGAGGTAGCCGGTGTAGCCGAGCGCCATGGCGCCCGCTCCGACGCCGATGCGGGCGCCGTTCATCATGTGGAACATGTACGCCAGTCCGCGGTGCGGCTCACCGACGAGATGGCCGACCGCGCCCTCGGCCCCGCCCGGACGGTGCGCCCCTTCACCGAAGTTGAGCAGCGTGTTGGTCGTACCGCGGTAGCCCATCTTGTGGTTGAGACCGGCGGTCACCACGTCGTTGCGCTCGCCCAGGGAGCCGTCCGGGCCGACCAGGTGCTTGGGCACGATGAACAGCGACAGGCCCTTGACGCCCGGCGGGCCTCCGGGGATGCGGGCGAGCACGAGGTGGACGATGTTCTCCGACAGCTCGTGGTCGCCGGCCGAGATCCACATCTTGCTGCCGAAGAGACGGTGGGTGCCGTCGGGCTGTTCCTCGGCGCGCGTGGTCACGTCCGCGAGCGAGGAGCCGGCCTGCGGCTCGGACAGGCACATGGTGCCGAAGAACCGTCCGGCGAGCATCGGTCGTACGTAGGTGTCGATCTGCTCCCTGGAGCCGTGCTCGCACAGCAGCCGTGCGTTGCCGAGGGTGAGGAAGAGGTACGCGGAGGTGCCGACGTTGGCCGCCTGGAACCAGCTGAAGCAGGCCGTGGCCACCGTCTGCGGGAGCTGCATGCCGCCGAGCTCCTCGTCCATGGAGGAGGCGAGGAGGTCGGCCTTCCGGAAGGCGTCCAGCGCCTGCGCGGCCTCGGGGACGGTGTGGACGTGTTCACCGTCGAAGCTGGGCTCCTCCTGGTCGTTCTTCTTGTTGTGCGGTGCGAAGTGCCGGGTGGCGATCGCTTCGCTGAGGTCGAGGACCGCGTCGAAGGTCTCGCGGGAGTGCTCGGCGTACCGGGGGCGCCGGGTCAGCTCCTCGGCGTCGAGCCACTGGTAGAGCAGGAAGTCCAGGTCCTGGCGGGAGAGGAGGAGCGAGGGAGTGGCCATGGCGTATCCGATCCCGGTCGGCAGCGTACGGGAGCAATTCTAAGCGCTTGCTTATCGTGCTGCCGCGGGTCGTTCCCTGTCAACGCCCCCCTCGTGGGCCCCTCCCGTTCAGGGCTTGCGCGCGACGCCCGCGTAGGCGGGGACGTCGGCGTCCTCCAGCCCCCGCGGCGTGTCCTCGTCCGGGCGCCAGCGGTGGGGGGCCACCAGGCCGGGCTCGGCCAGCTCCAGACCGTCGAAGAAGCGCGCCACCTCGGCGCGCGTGCGGGGGCGCAGCGGAAATCCGCTCTCGGCGTAGGTCTGGAGCACTGTCTCGCCCCGTTCGGCCTGCTCGGCGTGGGAGGCGTCGACGAAGTCCGCGGTGATGTGCGTCAGCACGAGATGACTGTCCGCGGGAAGCGCACCGAGCAGCGTGGTGACGATCTCGTAGGGGTGCCGGTCGTCGGCGACGAAGTGGAGCAGAGCGTTGACGGAGAGCGCGACGGGCCTGCCGAGGTCGATGGTGTCGCTCAGTTCCGGGGCGTCCAGCACGGTCTCCGGGTCCGTCACGTCCGCGTGCACGTAGGCGGCGTGCCCCTGGGGCGTGCCGCTGAGCAGGGCGCGGGAGTGCCGGCGCACGAGAGGGTCGTTGTCGCTGTAGACGACCTTGGCCTCCGGTGCCACGGACTGCGCGACCTGGTGCAGGTTGGGCTCGGTGGGGATGCCCGAGCCGATGTCGAGGAACTGGCGTATGCCGCGTTCGGACGCGAGCCACCGCGTCGCCCTGATCATGAAGCCGCGGTTGGCGCGGGCGACCGTCCGTACGGCGGGCATGGCCGCCGCCACGGCCTCTCCGGCCTTGACGTCCGCGTCGTGGTGGCTGCGGCCGCCCAGGTAGTAGTCGTACATCCGGGCAGGGTGCGGCCTGCCCGGATCGGAGTGCGGTACCTGGTCCTCTCCGGTCAAACTTCTCTCCCTCCGGTCCTGGCCCCTCGTCCCCGCCCGGGTCACATGAGCAGGAAGTCCGCCTCACCCCGCTTCGCGCCCCGTACGAAGGTGTCGATCTCCTGGGGGCCGCAGATCAGCGCGGGTCCCTCCGGATCGGTCGACTGGCGCAGGGCCACGCGGCCGTCGTGGAGTTCGAGCACCTCCAGGCAGTTGCCGCCGTTCGGGCCGCTCCACGGCTTGCGCCAGCCCTGTGTCCCCAGCCGCCCCGCGGGCATGCCGTTGTAGATGTCACTCATGTGGTGCACCCCATCCGGTCAGAAGTCCTTGCGTATCTCGGAGAGGAGACTCCCGGTGCGGGACGCCGGCAGGGCCTGGGTGCCCATGCGGTCCAGTGCCTCCAGGTAAGCGGCGGTGTCGGGACGCTCGTCGTGGTAGACGGCGCCGGTCAGGCCCTCGGTGCAGACGATGTCGGGCAGCTCCGGGATGTCGAAACGGAAGAGCTGGAAGGGGCCGAACATGGCGGGGTGGGGGCCGGAGGTGAACGGGATGAGCTGCACGGTGACGTTGGGCATGGCGGAGCATTCGAGGAGCCGGTCGAGCTGGCGGCGCATCACGCCGGGCTCGCCGATGTGCCGCCGTACCACCTGCTCCTCCAGCAGCACCCACAGGCGCGGGGCGTCCGGGCGGCGCAGCAGCTCCTGCCGCTCCATGCGCAGGGCGACGCGGCGGCCGAGCTCCTCCTCGTCCGCCCGGGGGAATCCGGTGCGCAGCAGCTCGCGGGCGTACTCCTCTGTCTGCAGCAGACCGTGCACGCAGTGGGGCTCGTAGGCGCGGACGAGGCCGGCCTCGCCCTCCAGGCTGACGTGGAGGGAGAACCAGGGCGGCAGCACGTCGCGGAAGCGGTGCCACCAGCCGGGCTGATTGGCCTCCTCCACGAGGGAGACGAAGGAGGAGATCTCGGCATCCGGAATTCCGTACGTCTTGAGAAGTTTCTCCACATAGGGCGGCTTCAGGCCGACTTCCGCCTTTTCCATGCGACGCACCGTGGTCGTATTCACACTCAGCGCGGCGGCGGCATCGGAGAACGAGCATCCCGCGCGCTCACGGAGATCTCTCAGCCGGAGGCCCAGAACCATCTGACCCACTGTCGGCGCGGTGCGGCCGTCGGCCAAGATGCCTCCCCTCCAACGGACTTGTCGCACCAGCAGTGTGCCACGGCCCGTAATGCGGCAGCCACAATGCCCCTGCGGTTCTGCAATTCGCAGAACGCCTCTTGCTTTGTGCGACGGACGCACGACATAGTGAGGGACGTGATTCAGCTCATGACGTCCGGTGCGCTCTTCGCGTCCCCCCCTTCCGCCTCACGCCTGTAGACGGAAGGTGCAGCGAACAGTGGCTCTCTCCCGTCCCGTCATACCGCTCGCCACGTCCGGAACGGACGGGGGCGCGGCAGGTGTGCGCCGCGAGGGATTCGAGCTGCCCGCGCACGCGACCGCTGTGGCGGACGCCCGTGAGAGGGTCCGCGGTCAGCTCCTCAGCTGGGGACTGCCGGACGATCTCGGCCTCACGGCACAGCTGATCGTCTCCGAGTTCTTCACCAACGCCGTCCTGCACACCGACAGCTGCCGCGTGCGCTGCCGCCTCCAGATGTGCGAGAAGTGGCTGCGGATAGAGGTCTGCGACGAAGGCGCGGGATGCGCCCCGGTCGCACCCCGTGAGGCCGGGGCGGACGACGTGAACGGGCGCGGCCTGCAACTGGTGAGTGCCGTCGCGGAGCAGTGGGGCGTGCGCACGGACGCCGGGGATCCGGGCCGTGTGGTGTGGGCGGAGCTGAACCTCGGCCTGCGGTGACTGTCCGCTGCAGCCGCCTCACCCGCCCCGTCTGCCGCGCCGCCCTCGTCTCTTTCGTATTTCCCCTGCCCTACTGGGCAGTTGAGGTGATGCGCGTCATATCGGCGTGGGACGCTGTCACGCAACGAAACGTGTACGCAACGGGACGTGTGCACAGCGATGACGGTGAGGCAGGCATGCGCGAAGAGGAAGCCGCCGCAGGGCAGGGAGTGGACGTCAACATCCCCAGCGTGGCGCGGATGTACGACCACTACCTCGGCGGCAAGGACAACTACGAGGTCGACCGCCAAGCCGTGGCGGAACTCGACAAGGTCGTCCCCAGCACCAAGCCCCTGGCCATCAACAACCGGCGCTTCCTCCAGCGGGCGGTGCGCGTACTGGCCCAGGACTACGGTGTGCGGCAGTTCCTCGACCACGGCTCCGGCCTGCCCACCCAGGACAACGTGCACCAGGTCGCACAGCGCGTCGACCCCGGGGCGCGGGCCGTCTACATAGACAACGACCCCATCGTCCTCGCACACGGACGTGCCCTGCTGCAGGAGAACTCCAACACCGCCGTCATCCAGGCGGATCTGCGCGACACCGAGGCGATCTTCAGGCATCCCGAGGTGGAACGGCTGCTCGACCTGTCGGAGCCGGTCGGTGCCCTGTTCGTCTCGGTGATGCACTGCATCCCCGACTCCTCCGACCCCGTCGGCGTGCTGCGCGGCATCATCGAACGGCTGCCGTCCGGCAGCTTCCTGGTGATCAATCAGCTCGTGAGCGAGGACAAGGCCACACGGGAGTTCGTCACGGAGTTCATGGCGGAGACCACCCGGAACCGCTGGGGCCGTGTGCGTGAGGTGCATGAGGTCGAGCGCTACTTCGACGGCCTGGAGATCCTGGAGCCGGGCCTGGGGGAGATCAGCGACTGGCGGCCGGACTCCGACCTCGGGCCGAAGCAACTGACCCACGAGTGGTACGAGTTCGGCGGCGTCGCCCGCAAACCCTGACTCCTGCCGAGGTCCCGGCCCGGTGAGTGCCGCAGGCGCCACCGGGCTGTGCCGCGCGGCGTTCCCCGCCGGCGTCGGCCCGACGCCGGCCGACGCCCGCTGACGCAGGGCAGCTTGAGGCCGGCGGTCGCGCGACGGCGCCCGCGGAGGGGACCGGTTCTCAGAAGCCGCCGTGGCTCTCGTGCCGGGCCAGCAGCCGTTCCAGGAAGTCGACCGTCATGGAGGGCGGTTCGGCGGTGGCACACAGGCGGTCCATCACCACCATGTAGTTCTCCACCTCTTCGCGCTTCTCCAGGTACAGCGACGTGGTGAGCTGCTCCAGGTAGACGATGTCCGGCAGGTCGGGCTCCTGGAAGCGCAGTATCGTCACCGGCCCGCCCGCCGCCGCGAGGCCGCCGATCGCGAAGGGCGCGATCTGCAGCGTGATGTTGGGCTGTTCGGCGGCCCACAGCAGCCGCTTGATCTGTTCCCGCATCACCGACGGGCCGCCCAGCGGGCGTTGGAGCGCTGCCTCGTCGACGACCGCCCACAGCTTCGGGCTGTGCGCACGGGTGAGGATCGCCTGACGGTTCGCCCGGAGCTCGACGCGCTTCTCGATCTCCTCCGTCGACGCGCGCGGGTGCCCCAGACGCATGACGGAGCGGGCGTAGTCCTCCGTCTGCAGCAGCCCGGGGACGAACTGCACTTCGTACATGCGGATGACGGATGCCGCCTCCTCCAGGCCGATCAGCCTGTCGAACCAGGGCGACATCACATCGCTGTACTTCTGCCACCAGCCCGGAGTGCTCGCGTGGCGTGCCAGCTCCAGATACCCCTCGCGGTCCCGCTCCACCGTGACGCCGTACATCGACAGCAGGTCGGCGACGTCACGCTCCTTGCAGCCGACCCTGCCCAGCTCCAGGCGGCTTATCTTGGCGTGTGAGCCGCGGATCGCGTCCCCCGCGGCCTCACGGGTGATGCCCCGTTCCTCGCGGAGCCTCCGCAGCTGCGTCCCGAGGACGATGCGCAGGATCGTCGGCCCACCGCGCGGATGGTCGAGGATCCGCCTGACCGACGAATCGCCTTCCTGCTGTGCTGCCATCAGGTGTGTTCCTGCTCCCGTGAGTGACGACTCGAGCGCTCAGTGTCCCACTCGGTGAACGGCCCGTACAGTCATGCTGGTTGCACATACCCCGGCCATGTGCCGCTGCCATGCCGGCGCCGTACACCGGCGGGAGACATGAGCCCCCGTTCGCTCCTGCGGGCCGAGTCGCTACGGCCGGCTCCGCCGGTTCACTCCGCCGCGGGCAGCAGGTCGTCGAAGTCGCCGTCCTTGGCTCCCTGGACGAACGCGGCCATCTCGGCCGGGGTGTAGACCAGGGCCGGGCCCGAGGGGTGGCGCGAGTTGCGTACGGCGACGGAGCCGCCCGGCAGACCGGCCAGTTCGACGCAGTTGCCGTTGGGGTTGCTCCGGTTGCTCTTGCGCCAGGTGACGTCGCGCAGTCGGCTGGCCTGGATGCCGTTGTCGATGTGCATGAGCGCCTCTCATCAGTTGCGTCGATCCGCGTTCGGGGGGTGTCGCGCCAGCACTGTCTCACAGCCCGGTGTTCGTGCAGATGTAATTGCAGATGTGCTTGCAGGTGTGAGTACGCCTCGGGAAGAATGACACGCGCAGCGGTCCTGAACCCCGAAAACGCCCTGGGGGAAAGTCAGTTCGGCTCATCTGCCCCTCACTCTGGGAGTACCGGTGACCTCACACGGATACGAAACCCCCTCTGCGGCCGGACCGGTGGACGAGCAGGCCGCGATCGCCGAACTCCAGCACTGCGACTGGGACGACCCGCTGACGAGACTGCTTCTGCTGCTGGAGATCGCCGACCGGCCGGCATGGCTGCGGGATGTGGCCCGTACCTCACGGGGCGGCGGTGCGCCGGCGCAGCGCAGGACCGGCTGAGAACGCGAACGGCTGCCGTCCCCGCGGGCCGCCCCTCCCGCCGGCCCGTCCGTCCCCGTGACGTCGGCTCACGCGGGCACCGCCCCCCGAACGGCGGGTCGGTGCGAAGCCCGCCCCGTGGAGAGCGGGCCGGTGCGGCGGCAGGCCGCAGACGCCCCGGGGCCCGGAACCGACCTGGTTGCCACAAGGGAGGCGCGCGGCGCGGTGCGGTGTCTGTGCGCCGCTTCGGACATAATGCCTCAATGGCCGGGATACCCGTCCCGCGGCGGAGGGCGTCAACAGCCCTCCCGCGTTTGCAGGTTGGCAGTCCAGGGATCAGATCCCGCATGCCCGGCAGAACGGGACGCACGGACGAGCGAGGCGAGGGAGAGCTGAGAGATGAAGGACCGCTCCACATCCCCGGACACCGAGGACCGCGTGGTCGTCGGCGTCGACGGGTCGGAATCCTCACTGCGGGCCCTCGACGTGGCAGCCGAAGAGGCGGACCGGCGGGGAGTCCCCCTGGAGATGGTCTATTCGGCGGGCTGGCCCAAGCGCTCCCGCGTCCCGGTGACCGACAGCGACGTCGAGCGTCTGCGTGTCGCAGCCGCCGCGGTCCTGGACGACGCGGGGCAGCGTGCCCGGGACACCGCGCCGGACCTGCGCGTCGTGCCGTCCGTCCAAACGGAGGCCCTCGCCGCCGACGCCCTGGTCAACGCCAGCCGTTCGGCCGCGCTGACCGTCGTCGGCACGCGGGGCCACGGCGGGTTCTCCGGCCTGCTGGTGGGGTCCGTAAGCCTCCGGGTCGCCGTGTACGCGGAGAGTCCGCTCCTCGTCGTGGGTGAGAGCCGCGAGAGCGGCGGCACCGAACGCGGCACCGTACTCGTGGGGGTGACCGGCGAGGCCGACGCGCCCGCCGTGAGCTTCGGCTTCGAGGAAGCCGCCCGCCGCGGCGCCTCCCTGCGCGTGCTCCATCCCTGGTCGCTGCCGCGCATGCCGGGACGGCTCCAAGTGCCGCCGAGCGAGACGGAACAGTCGCGTACGTCCGCGACGGAGCTGGTACGCGGGATGGTCGCCCCTCACCGGGAGGACCATCCCGACGTGCGGGTCAGCGCGGAGGAGCAGGGCGGCAGCCCGTCGGCGACCCTGATCGAGGCCAGTCGCGCCGCCGACCTGCTGGTCTTCGCCGTGCACCGGCGCCAGCGCCGCCGCCTCGGACTCCAGCTCGGGCCCGTCGCGCACGCGGTGCTGCACCACGCACGGTGCCCGGTCCTGCTCGTGCCCGTCCCTACGGACTGACCCGCCGTCGGCCCGCCCGGCGGCCGGTCCACGCGGCCGGCTCCCCCGGGGGCCTGCCGCGGGCTCTCCGCGGAGGACCCGCCGGGCTCCCGCAGACAAGGGGACGGCACTCCACCGGCCCATCCCGCCGTTTACGTCCCTCTCCCGCGCGCACCCGCAGCACACCAGCAGCACCACCCGTCACCAGGCATGTGGAGGCCGCCCATGACACGCTCCGAGGAGCCCCCCGGTACCGCTGACACCGCCGAGTACGACGTGGTCGTGATCGGCGCCGGCCCCGTCGGGGAGAACGTCGCGGAGCGCGCACACGCCGCCGGGCTCAGCGCGCTCGTCGTCGAGAGCGAACTGGTCGGCGGTGAATGCTCGTACTGGGCGTGCATGCCGAGCAAGGCGCTGCTGCGCCCGGTCGCCGCACTTGCCGACGTCCGCCGCGTCGCGGGAGCCGCCCAGGCCGTCGCGGGGGGCCTCGACGCCTCGGCGGTGCTGGAGCGCCGTGACGGATTCACCTCCCACTGGCAGGACAAGGGCCAGGTCGACTGGCTGGCCTCGGCCGGTCTGGACCTGATGCGGGGTCGGGCCCGCCTGGACGGCCCGCGCCGCGTGGTCGTCGACACCCCGGAGGAGGGCACACGAACGGTCCTCGCGCGGCACGCCGTCGCCGTCTGCACGGGCAGCCGCGCCGCCGTGCCCTCCTTGCCCGGGATCGAGGAGGCACGGCCGTGGACGAGCCGCGAGGCGACCTCGGCCAAGGAGGTGCCGGGCCGGCTCGCCGTCGTCGGCGGGGGAGTGGTCGCGGCGGAGATGGCCACCGTCTGGCGCGCTCTGGGCTCCGAGGTGACCGTGCTGGTGCGGGGTGAGGGGCTGCTGCAGCGGATGGAGCCCTTCGCCGGTGAGCTGGTCGCCGAGGCGCTCGAGGCGGCCGGCGCCACCGTCCGTACGAACGTCCAGGTGGACGCGCTGGAGCGCCCCGACCCCCGCGGCCCCGTCGCACTCTCGCTCAGCGACGGCGGCCGACTGGAGGCCGACGAGGTGCTCTTCGCCACGGGCCGCGCGCCCCGCACCGCCGACCTCGGACTGGAGACGGTGGGTCTCCGGGACGGACAGTGGCTCGGTGCCGACGACACGTGCCGTGTGGAAGGCGTGCAGGGCGGCTGGCTGTACGCCGTGGGCGACGCCAACGGCCGCAACCTGCTGACGCATCAGGGCAAGTACCAGGCGCGGGTGGCGGGCAGCGCCATCGGGGCACGCGCGGCGGGCGTACCGCTGCTGGAGACCGACCCGTGGGGCGCGCACGCGGCCACCGCCGATCACCGCGCCGTCCCGCAGGTCGTCTTCACCGACCCGGAGGCCGCCTCCGTCGGTCTGACCAAGGCGGAGGCCGAAGGGCGCGGGCTGCGGGTGCGGGCCGTCGACGTCGAGATGGGGGAGGTCGCCGGCGCCGCGCTCTACGCGGACGGCTACCGCGGCCGCGCTCGCATGGTCGTCGACCTGGACCGGGACGTGATGGTGGGCGCGACCCTCGTCGGTCCGGGCGTCAGCGAACTGCTGCACGCGGCGACCGTCGCCGTCGCGGGTGAGGTGCCGCTGGAGCGGCTGTGGCACGCCGTTCCCTCGTACCCGGCCATGAGCGAGGTGTGGCTGCGGCTGCTGGAGAAACACCGCGGCTGACCGCGCGGGAGCATCATCAGAGCCCGCCGTGGCTCACCGTGCCCTCACAGGCGGGCTGAGAGCCGCCGGCCGGCTGCGCGTACGGAGCGGCCGCGCACCCGGGCACCCGCCCAGGGGTCGTGCTCGCGCAGCCGCTGCCCGGCGTTGCGCAGGTTCCAGCGGTCGGGCGCGAGCCGGGGGTCCTTCAGCTCGGACCAGCTGACGGGCATCGCCACGGGTGCGCCCGGCCGCGCCCGTACCGCGTAGGGGGCGACTGCCGTCTGGGCGTAGGCGTTGCGCTGGATGTCGAGATAGATGCGGTCGCCCCGCCGGGCCTTGCGCGGCTCGGACGTGAGCCGGTCGGGGTGGCGCGCCACGAGCACGTCGGAGACCCGGCGGGCGAATGCCCGTACGGTCTCGAAGTCCGCCTTGCGGTCGAGTGCGGCGATCACGTGCAGCCCGCGCGAGCCGGTGGTCATCAGCCGCGTGGGCAGCTCGACCTCCTCCAGGAGGCCGCCCACGCAGGAGGCCGTCCACCGCACGTCCTCGAAGTCCGCGCCGCCGCTGGGGTCGAGGTCGAAGACGAGCAGGTCCGGATGGTGCGGGTGGTCCGCGCGGGAGAGCCAGCGGTGCGGGGTGATGCATGCCTGTCCGGCGAGGTAGACCAGGGTGTCGGCGTTGTCGCACAGCGGGTGCCGCACCGTGCCGCCCTCCTTGGCCAGCTCGGCGGTGCGGATCCAGCCGGGGAAGTAGGAGGGGGTGTTCTTCTGCATCAGCGGACTTCCGCCGATGCCGTCCGGGTGCCGCTCCATCATCAGCGGCCGTCCCCGCAGCGCGGGGACCGCACGGCTCGCCACACGCCGGTAGTGGCCGGCCAGTTCGCTCTTGGTGATCCCGTCGTCGGGGAAGAGCACCTTCCCGGGTCTGCGGATCTCGATGTCCCTCACGCCGCCACGAGTTGACAGGTCACGGCTGGCCAAACCGGACAGGCGGCGCGGGCCGGGGAGCGGGAGGGGAGGCCCGCCGGACCGCTGTGACCCGTAGGAACCCGCGGTTTCACCCTGGCCGACGTTGCCGTCTTGCGCGCCGCCCGTACCGGCAGCAGTCTCGGACTCCTGGGGCCCTCGGGGGCCCGCACTTATCCCGACGGGAGGCACCGGACCGATGGATGCCGTACTGAGTGAGGACGAGGCAGCCGCCTACGTGGGCGGGATCTGCTTCAAGACCGGACCGCCGCGCCGCGTGGGAGTGGAGCTGGAGTGGCTCCTGCGTGACCGCTCCGCCCCGGCCCGCGCCGTACCGCCCGACCGGCTGGATGAGGCGCTGACCCCGCTGTGGTCCCGAGGTCTGCCCGGTGGCAGCAGACTGACGAGGGAACCCGGCGGACAACTGGAGGTGAGTTCGCCTCCCGGCGAGACCCTCGCCGAGTGCATCGCCACCACCGCCGCCGATCTGACCGTACTGCGCAAGAGCGTGGCGGAGTCCGGCACTCTGCTCTACGGGCGGGGACTGGACCCCTGTATGAGCCCGCCGCGCGTACTGGAGGACCCCCGGTACCGCGCCATGGAGGCGCACTTCGACCGCTGCGGCCCCTGGGGCCGGATGATGATGAGGGCGACCGCGGCCGTCCAGGTCAGCGTGGACGCCGGTGACGAGGGCGACGGCCCCACCGGCTACCGGCACCGCTGGCGGCTCGCCCACCGGCTCGGCCCCGTACTGGTGGCGGCCTTCGCCAACTCGCCCCTGTGGCGCTCCCGTCCGACCGGCTGGGTCTCCACCCGGCAGAGCGTGTGGGCCCGGGCCGACCCGGGCCGCACCAGTCCGCCGCGCGCGCACGGCGACCCCCGCGAGGGCTGGGCGCGCTACGCGCTGGACGCCGAACTGCTGTGCCTGCGCCGCGATCCGCCCGCCGAGTGGACGGCGCCGCCCCGGCTCTCCTTCCGCGCGTGGCTGCGCGGCCAGCACCGCGAACGGCGGCCCACCCGGGAGGATCTGGACTACCACCTGGGCACCCTCTTCCCACCCGTGCGTCCGCGCGGATGGCTGGAGCTGCGCATGATCGACGCGCAGCAGGGCGACGGCTGGATAGCCGCAACCGCCGTGGCCGCCACGCTGCTGGACGACCCGCGGGCGGCGGAGTCCGCCTGGGCGGCCACCGAACCCCTCGAGGGCGAGCGCACCCTGTGGCAGCGCGCCGCCCGCGACGGCCCCGCCGACCCGCTGCTGGGGCCGGTGGTACGCGCGTGCGTCGCCGCTGCCGAGTCCGCGCTGCAGCGCCTGGAGCCCGGCAGCGCCGTGCACCACTCCGTCCTCGACTTCGCCGAGCGCTACTCCGAGCGCGGACGCTGCCCGGCACACGACCAGTTGGACGCGTTGCGCGGCTGAGGACCGCCGCGCCCGTCCGTCCCGTCGTGCACACACGTGAGGGAGAACCGAACATGTCCGATCACGCACCCGCGTCCGCCCCGGCCCCGCCCGCCGAGGTCCCGCAGGCCGCGGACGCTCCCGGCCCCGGCACCCGTGAGCTTGCCTGGGCCGCGCTGGAGCGGGCCAGGCAGCGCACCGCGTCGCTCACGGACTGCCTGGACGAGGAAGAACTCACCGCCCAGCACTCGAAGTTGATGTCACCACTGGTCTGGGACCTCGCCCACGTCGGCAGCCAGGAGGACCTGTGGCTGCTGCGGGAGGCGGGCGGCCAGGCGGGTGTACGTCCCGACCTCGACCACGTCTACGACGCGTTCCGCACCCCGCGCGCCGACCGTCCCGCCCTGCCGATGCTCGGCGCGGACGAGGCCCGGGCCTACATCGCCGAAGTCCGCGCCCGTGCGCGCGAAGTCCTCGAGACGGCCGGCCGGGACGGCGGACCTCTCTTCGAGGGCGCTTTCGTCTTCGGCATGGTCGCCCAGCACGAACAGCAGCACGACGAGACCATGCTCGCCACCCACCAGCTGCGCCGCGGCCCGGCCGTCCTCGACGCCCCCGACCCGCCCGCTCCGATGTCCCGCGCGAAGGACGAGCGGCACGGTGAAGTGCACGTGCCCGGCGGCCCGTTCACCATGGGCACCAGCACCGAACCATGGGCGCTGGACAACGAGCGTCCCGCGCACACCGTCGACGTCCCCGCCTTCGAACTGGACGCCGTGCCCGTGACCAACGGCGCCTATCAGCGCTTCATCGAGGACGGCGGCTACCGGGAGCCTCGCTGGTGGCATCCCGAGGGCTGGGCGTACGTGCGGAAGGCGGATCTGAGCGCGCCGCTGTTCTGGCAGCACGACGGCAGGAACTGGCAGCGGCGGCGCTTCGGCTACACCGAGCGCGTGCCGCCGGGCGAACCGGTGATGCACGTGTCCTGGTACGAGGCCGACGCGTACGCCCGCTGGGCCGGGCGGCGGCTGCCGACGGAGGCCGAGTGGGAGAAGGCCGCCCGCTTCGACCCCGACACCGGCGTCTCCCGCCGCTATCCGTGGGGCGACGCCGAACCCGGCCCCGGCCACGCCAACCTGGGGCAGCGCCATCTGCGCCCCGCGCCCGCGGGCGCCTACCCGGCGGGCGCGGCGCCGTGCGGGGCACGGCAGCTCATCGGCGACGTGTGGGAGTGGACGTCCTCGGACTTCACCGGTCACCCCGGCTTCACCGCCTTCCCCTACCGCGAGTACTCGGAGGTCTTCTTCGGCCCGGAGTACAAGGTGCTGCGCGGCGGCTCCTTCGGCACGGACGCGGTCGCCTGCCGGGGCACGTTCCGCAACTGGGACCTGCCGCTGCGCCGCCAGATCTTCGCGGGCTTCCGCACGGCGCGTACGGCGGAGAGGGGCGGACTCTGATGTGCCGTCATCTCGCCTATCTGGGACCGCCGTCGAGCCTTGCGGACATCGTCACCCGGCCGGCGAACGGGCTCTACGAGCAGTCCTGGGCGCCGCGCCGGCAGCGCTACGGAACGGTCAACGCCGACGGTTTCGGCATCGGCTGGTACCCGCGTCAGGGGGAGGAGCCCCCGGCGCGCTACCGCAGGGCGGTGCCGATCTGGGCGGATGTGAACCTGCCCGACCTGACCCGCGCCGTGTGCAGCGGCGCCGTGCTCGCCGCGGTGCGCGACGCCACGGAGGGCACCGCGCAGGACGAGACGGCGGCGGCACCCTACGCCTTCGGCCGCTGGCTGTTCAGCCACAACGGGGCCGTTCCGCACTGGGAGGCGCTCGTGGAGGATCTCGGGGCGCGGATGGAGTCGCATGAACTCCTGGGCCTGGAGGCGCGCTGCGACTCCGCGCTGCTGTGGGCGCTGCTGACGCAGCGGCTGCGGGAGGGGGAGCCCGCGGAGGAGGCCCTGGCCTCCCTCACCGCGCGCACCGCGCGGGCGCGTCCCACCGCACGGCTCAACTTCCTGCTCACGGACGGCCGTACGGTCCTGGCGACGCGCCGTGGCGACACCCTCTGGTACCGCACCGGGCCGCAGAGCGTGCATGTGGCCTCCGAGCCCGACTCCGCGCAGGACGACGGCCCGCACCCACAGGCCGCGGACGCCGGTGAGCCGGCGGGCGGCTGGCAGGAAGTGCCGGAGGAGTCGCTGCTGGTGGCCACCGTCTCGACCGTACGCACCGTTCCGCTCGTTCCCGCCGCCGAGAGGATTCCCATCGCATGACGGGCCGCTTCGACCTCACCCGCAGACTGCCTGACGGATACTTCGCCGACACCCTGCACACCGACGTACTCAAGGGTCTGACGGGCCGCCCCAAGTCCCTGCCGCCCAAGTGGTTCTACGACGCCCGCGGGAGCGAACTCTTCGAGGAGATCACCCGGTTGCCCGAGTACTACCCGACGCGGGCGGAGCACGAGATCCTGCGGTTGCGGTGTGCGGAGATCGCC
Organism: Streptomyces sp. TAA204; assembly: GCF_000424965.1. Classification (NCBI taxonomy): domain Bacteria; kingdom Bacillati; phylum Actinomycetota; class Actinomycetes; order Kitasatosporales; family Streptomycetaceae; genus Streptomyces; species Streptomyces sp. TAA204. The sequence continues at coordinate 223,964 of NZ_AUKW01000002.1, read as the reverse complement.
GCCGCCACCGGTGCCCGTACGCTCATCGAGCTGGGCTCCGGCTCGTCCCGCAAGACACGGCTGCTGCTCGACAGCCTGCTGGCACAGGGCACCCTCGACCGGTACGCGGCCCTCGACGTCAGCGCCGACGCGCTGCGCGAGGCCGGCGAGGCACTGTGCCGCGACTATCCGGGGCTGCGGGTGACCGCGTGCGTCACCGACCTGGAGAGCGACCTCGGTCTGCCGCCGGAGGCGGAGGGACCACGCCTGGTCGCCTTCCTCGGCGGGACGCTGGGCAACCTCGACGGCGACGCGCGGCCCGCCTTCTACGCCGCCCTGCGCCGGGAACTCACGTCTCACGACGCGCTGTTGATGGGCGCGGACCTGGTGAAGGACCCGGGTGTGCTGGTGCCGGCGTACGACGACTCGCAAGGCGTGACCGCCGACTTCAACAAGAACGTGCTCCGGGTCATGAACCGTGAACTCGGCGCGCGTTTCGACCTCGGCGCTTTCGCGCACCGTGCCGTGTGGAACGCGGAGGAGGAGCGTGTCGAGATGCGTCTGCGCTCGTTGCGCGCCCAGACGGTGGAGTTGCCCGCGCTGGAGACGAGTGCCGCCTTCGAGGAGGGCGAGGAGGTGCTCACGGAGATCGCGGTGAAGTTCCGCAGGGAGCCGCTGACGGCCGAACTCGCCCGCGGCGGCTTCGAGGTGAGCCGGTGGTGGACGGACGCCGAGGGGCGTTTCGCGCTGCTGCTGGCGGTGCCTGCCTGAGCTGCGCGTGCCCGTCCCGGGTGCCGTCCGGGTGCGGTCCCGGCCCGGGCGTCTGTCCCGGGCCGGGACCGCAGGAGGCGGGACGGTGCCGTGGCCGTTCGCACCGCCCCGCCCGGCACCGCCCCACGGCAGGTGCCCGTGACCGGCCGCTCAGCCGGCGATGCTCCAGGAGACCGACTGGTCCGCGGCGGTGACCACCGCCAGGACCACGAGGTCGGCGGCTCCCAGTGAGATACCGAGGGCGGCGCGCCCGCGGCGGGCCGTGCCGCGCAGCAGCGCGAGACCGCCGAGCACCAGGGCGCACGGACCGAGGACGAGGTTGAAGACCAGCAGGCCGGCAAGGCCCAGAACGAAGGAGGCGACGGCCATGCCGTCGGCGTCGCGGACGCGGGCCGCCGCCCCCGTGCGGGCGTCCTGCCCGCCGGATGCCCCGGAGGTGGCTGCCCCGGTGACGCGCTCGCCCCTCGCGGCGGTGTCTGCGGCGGTGTTTGCAGCGGCCCCGGAGGTGTCCGCGGTGTGTTCCGCGGTGCCCTCCCCGGAGGTCCCGTCGGGGGAGGGGCGGCCGGAAGTACCGGGGCGGACAAGGGTGTTCAGGGCGTTCATGGTCGGTCAGCTCCCTTGACGGTGGTGCTTGCGTTCGCGGACGGCGAAGATCAGCAGCCAGGCGCCGATCACCGCGGCGGCGGCGAGTGCGGCCGGGAGCGGGATGTGTGCCGCTGTGCCGACGAGTACGCCCAGCAGGAGGAACGCGGCGACGAGGAAGATCATGCGTGGCCTTTCCGTGTTGGCCGATGATCACTTCGGACTCGGTGAACAATTGGAATGACAACTGTTCACTGACTTGAGCGTACCTTGGCACAGTCGCGAGAACACCTGTTTACTCAATGACATGAGCCACACCCGCACCCCCGTCCGCGCGCCCACCGCCCGTGAGGCCCAGAAGGCCCGAACCCGCCGCGCCCTGCTGGACGCGGGGCTCCAGCTCCTGGAGAACCAGAGCCTCAGCAGTCTCGGCCTCCGCGAGGTCACCCGCGTCGTGGGAGTGGCGCCGGCCGCCTTCTACCGTCACTTCCGGGACCTGAGCGACCTCGGGGTCGCGCTCGTCGAGGAGGCGCTGGGCAGTCTCCACGAGGTCGTACGCGAAGTCCTGCGCGGACCGGCGGACGAGAACGAGCGGATCGAGCGCGCCGTCGCCTCCATCTCCCGCTACGTGCGCGAACACCCCACACATGTCCGCTTCGTCGCACGGGAGAGGCACGGCGGCGTCCCGGACGTACGGGCCGCGATAGGCGCCGAGTTGGACCGCTTCGCCGAGGAAGTAGCCGGTGCGCTGGCCGCCGACGAGGTCTCCGCCGGATGGAGCGCCGAGGACATGCGGATGCTCGGCGAACTCTACGTCGACCACGTGGTGATGACCGCTTCCGCCTTCCTCGACGCGGCACTCGGCGAGGGGCCCGACGAGGAGAGCGTCGCGCGCACGGCCCGCCGCCAGCTGCTGCTCATCAGCACCGGCCGACGGCACTGGCGGGAAGGCTGAAGGGGGAGCCGCAGCGGGCCGGACCCTCCCGTGCGTGCTTGGGCCGGCGTGTACTCCGGCAGCGTGTGCCCGCCCGTGTCCGGGCAGCCTGCTCGGGCCGCGCGCTCCGTCCCGGTCAGTCCCCGGAGGTGGTACGGAAGGACTCCACCGCCGTGTCGAAGTGCTTCCTCGCCGGGCCCCACTCGGCGTGCGGCGCCGAGAGGTAGATGGCGTGGTGCCGTCCGCCCTCCGCGCCGAACCCCAGGTCGATCGCGTGGTACTGGCGGGCCCGGCCCTGCCAGGTGTACTCCCAGATCGCCGCGTCCTGGCCCAGATACGTCGTGGCGTTCATCCGGAGCCTTTCGTAGCCCGGTGACTTCTCCCGTACTTCCGGCTCCAGTTCGCGCCAGTGCCGCAGGGGGCTGTCCCCGGCGAAATCCATGACGCTGAACTTCAGGCCCGTACGCCCTGACGGTGCCAGGTAGTCGACCTGCTGCCCGCCGTCCTTCTCCTGCCGCGTCCAGCCGTCCGGCACGTCGACGGAGAAACCCAGCCGGTCCTCGACGCGGTGGTGCCCCTCCGCGACGGGCGGGCGTGAGGACGGCGCGGACTGGGAGGGGCCGGGGGAGTCCGGGGCGGACGGAGCGCCGGAGCCGCCTCCGGTGCCGCCGCCCTGTCCCTGCGTCAGCCACCAGGCGCCGCCGGTTACGGCCGCCGCCGCGAAGACGGCTCCCGCCGCCCACGCCACGGCGCGGAGCCGGCCCCGCGCCGGTGCGGCCGGCTCTCCGGCGGTACCGGGCCCGGGTGCCGCCGGCGGAGACTGCCCGGCGGCGTGCGACCCGTCGCGCGGCGGTGGCAGCGGCACCGTGCGCCCGGCGTCCGAGAGCCACTCGTCGGCCTCCCGCAGGGTCAGCCGCTCGGCGGGGTCCTTGCGCAGCAGCCCTTCGATCAACTCGCCCAGCGCACCCGCCCGTTCCATGGGGCGGGGCGGTTCGTCGGACGCCGCGCAGGCCGTCTCGACCCAGCTCTCCCGCCGGAAGGGCGGCACACCCTCCACCGCCTCGTAAAGCGTCGCCCCCAGCGCCCACGCGTCCGCCGCGGGCTCCGTCCCGCCGCCCCGCATGCGCTCGGGTGAGGCGTAGTCGATCGAGCCGACGAATTCCCCGGTGCGGGTGAGAGTGTCCGTGCCGGATGCGGCCGCGATGCCGAAGTCCGTCAGGACGATCCGCTCACCCTCCTCGGACAGCAGGACGTTCGCCGGCTTGACGTCCCGGTGCAGCACCCCGGCGGCGTGCGCCGCCCGCAGTGCCCGGGCCATCGCCCGGCCCGTACGCGCCGCCTGACGGGACGTCAGCGGACCGTCCTCGCGCAGCACGTCGCTCAGGGAGCGCGAAGGGACGTACTCCATGACGATGCACGGCACTCCTTCGCCCTCCCCTTCCCCCTGCACCGCGTCCTCCACGACGTCGTGCACGACGATGACCGAGGGGTGGCTTATCCGTGCCGCGCTGCGCGCCTCACGCCGGGTCCGCTCGTAGAGCCGTTCCCGCTCCGCCTCCTCCAAGTGCGGTGGCAGATGCAGCTTCTTGACGGCCACGTGCCGGTCCAGGAGAGCGTCCGAAGCGAGCCACACGGTCCCCATGCCGCCGCGGCCCAACTGCCGCGACAGCCGGTATCTGCCGGCAACGAGCCGGTCGTCGTCGCTCACCTGGATCTCTCCGCTCCCCCTGTGCACAGCCGGTCCAGGGCGGAACCCTGGCGCCCTCCCGGCAAGGCCTGCCCGGTAGCGGCGCCCGGCACTCCCCCTGCCTTCGGCGGGGGTGCCCCCACCCCTGCCTCGGCGGGGGTGCCCCCCCCCCTGCCTCGGCGGGGGTGCCCCCACCCCTGCCTCGGCGGGGGTGCCCCCACCCCTGCCTCGGCGCGGGTGCTCCCCACCCCTGCCTCGGCGCGGGTGCCCCCATCTCTGCCTCGGCGCGGGTGCCCCCCACCCCTGCCTCGGCGGGCCTCACTCGGCTGGGCGTCTGGCCCTGCTCGGCTGTACGCGCTTCGGCTCGCCCTTCACCTTCGGATGCTCGGGCGGATAGGGCAGATCGCCGAGTCCGTGCTCGCGTTCGTCACGCGCGGCCAGTTCCAGGGCGGCGTCCAGCCTGCAGGGATGCTCGTCCATGCCGGCGTGCACGTCGCCCACTTCGGCGTAGCGCGCCGGCATCGTCACCACGTCGAAGTCCTCCGGCAGCGCGGTGGGCAGCTCCTCCCAGCGCAGCGGCGCCGAGACCGAGGCACGCGGGTTCGGGCGCACCGAGTAGGCGCTGGCGATGGTGCGGTCCCGCGCCGTCTGGTTGTAGTCCACGAAGATGCGGCTGCCGCGCTCCTCCTTCCACCAGGCGGTGGTCACGCGGGAGGGGTCGCGCCGCTCCAGCTCCCTGCCCACGGCGATGGCGGCGCGCCGCACCTGTGCGAAGTTCCACTCGGGAAGGATGGGCACGAAGACGTGCAGCCCCCGTCCGCCCGAGGTCTTCGGCCAGCCGTGCAGTCCCAGCTCCTCCAGAAGCGGGCGCAGCTGCACCGCGGCCCGGACGGCGTCGCCGTAGTCCGTGCCCGGCTGCGGGTCGAGGTCGATGCGCAGTTCGTCGGGACGGTCGGTGTCGGCGCGGCGTACCGGCCAGGGGTGGAAGGTGAGACAGCCGAGGTTGGCCGCCCAGACCACGGCTGCCGTGCTGGTCGGGCAGATCTCGTCCGCGTGCCGGCCGCTGGGGAAGCCGATGCGGGCGGTGGGGATCCAGCCGGGAAGGTTCTTCGGCGCCCGCTTCTGGAAGAACGACTCGCCGCCGACGCCGTCGGGGTAGCGCTCCAGCGTCGTGGGACGTTCGTGGAGGGCGCGCTCGATGCCGTCGCCCACCGCCATGTAGTACTGCGCGACGTCGAGCTTGGTGATGCCGCGCTCCGGGAAGTACACCTTGCCGGGGTTGGACAGCCGCACCTGCTGGTCGCCGACAGTCAGCTCCACTGCCTCTCCCATGCGGCCACGTTAGGTGCCGGTGCCGCCCGCCGCCTCCCGGCGTACGGTCAAATCTCACGGTTGCCACCCCTTCCGTACGCCGCAGGCCGAATCCTCCGCGTACGCCGGGAGGCGCACGGCGCCCCGACGACCGACAATCGGCTGCATGGACCTGCCGGTGATGCCGCCCGTGAAGCCCATGCTCGCCAAGCTCGCGGCGAGGATCCCGGACGGCATGCAGTACGAGGCCAAGTGGGACGGCTTCCGCGCCATCGTCTTCCGCGACGGCGAGGAGGTCGAGATCGGCAGCCGTACCGGGAAGTCGCTGAGGCGCTACTTCCCCGAACTGGTCACGGCGCTGCGCGCGAACCTGCCCGCGCGCTGTGTCGTGGACGGCGAGATCGTCGTCGCCCGCGAGGGCAGGCTTGACTTCGACTCCCTCCAGCAGCGCATCCACCCCGCCGACTCACGCGTGCGGCTGCTCGCCGAGCAGATCCCCGCCAGCTTCGTCGCCTTCGACGTGCTCGCCCTGGACGACGAGTCGCTGCTGAACACCCCGCTCAGCGAGCGGCGCGAGAGGCTCGTCCAGGCACTGAGCGAGGCGCGGGACCCGGTCTTCACCGCTCCCGCCACGCGGGACGTCGATGTGGCGCGGCGGTGGTTCGACCAGTTCGAGGGCGCCGGGCTGGACGGGGTCGTGGCCAAGCGGCTGACGCTTCCCTACAGGCCGGACGAGCGGCTGATGGTCAAGATCAAGCACGAGCGGACCGCCGACTGCGTGCTGGCGGGCCTGCGCCCGCACAAGAGCGGCGAGGGAGTCGGCTCGCTGCTGCTGGGCCTCTACGACGACTCCGGCACTCTTCAGCACGTGGGGGTGTGCGCGTCCTTCACCATGAGCCGCCGCCGGGAGCTGATGGCCGAACTGGAGCCGCTGAGGACGAGCACGGGAGAGGGGCACCCCTGGGCGAGGTGGCAGAGCGAGGACGCGCACGCCGAGAGCCGTATGCCGGGGGCGCCGAGCCGGTGGAGCGGGACCAAGGACCTCTCGTGGGTCCCGCTGCGGCCGGAGCGGGTGTGCGAGGTGGCATACGACCACATGGAGGGCGACCGCTTCCGGCACACGACGCAGTTCCGCAGGTGGCGCAGCGACCGTGACCCGCACGAGTGCACCTACGCCCAGCTTGAGGAGCCCGTCAGCTACGACCTGTCCCGGATGCTCACCGAGACCCCCGGGGAACGGTGAGACGGGGCGAAGGGGCTGCGGAGCTCCGCCGCGCAGCCCGGGAGACGAAGACAGCCGACGCCGAACGAGAAGGGACCGCGTTGTCATGGGTCATCTGATGTGCCACCGAGGACGCCACAGCCATCGCCACAGTCACCGGCACCACCACGGCCACAGCCACGGCCACGGCCGTCGCCACGGTCACAGCCACCGCCACGGCGTCCGGGGCGACCTCGGACTGCTCGCCCTGCGCCTGGGTACCGGCGGCGTTCTCTTCGCACACGGTGCGCAGAAGCTCTTCGGCTGGTTCGGCGGCGCCGGGCCCGAGGGGACGGGCCGGACCATGGAACAGATCGGCTTCCGTCCCGGACGCCCCCACGCTCTCGCCTCCGGACTCGGTGAGGCCGGAGGGGGGACGCTGCTCGCCCTGGGCCTGGGCACCCCGGGTGCGGGCGCCGCGGTGGCCGCCGCCATGGCGGGCGCCGCGTCGCTGCACGTTCCTGCCGGGTTCTTCAACGAGAAGGGCGGCCTGGAGTACCCGGCGTATCTGGGTCTGGCCGGGTCGGCGCTCGCGGTGAGCGGTCCGGGCCGCTTCTCCCTCGACCACCTGCTGGGGCACCGGCTCGACCGGCCCTGGATGACGGCGGTGACCCTCGCGGCGGCGGCCGTGGCGGCCGGCTGTGTCGTCTCCCGGAGAGCGCGGGCTCAGCGCGAGGGCGGCTCCTCCGGGGCGTCGGACGGCGCGGGCCCGGATTCCTCTGCGGACTGACGCACCTCGTCCATGTCCAGGCCCCGGGCCTGGCCGATCAGGTCCTCCAGGGCCGCTTCGGGCAGCGCTCCGGGCTGTGCGAAGACCACGATCCGGTCCCGCACGATCATCAGTGTGGGGATCGACTGGATCTCGAAGGCCGCGGCGAGTTCCTGCTCCGCCTCCGTGTCCACCTTGGCGAAGGTCAGATCGGAGTGACGCTCGGCGGCGGCTTCGTATACGGGCGCGAACTGCCGGCAGGGACCGCACCAGCTCGCCCAGAAGTCGATCAGTACGAAGCCGTCGTCCGCGACGACATCGTTGAAGTTGTCCTTGGTGAGCTCGGTGGTGCTCATGTGCTCTCCTGCATGTCGAGAACGGTCTCGGACCGCGGGCGGGTCCGCGTTGGGCCCGACGGGGGACGCCGGGAGTCGGGGACCGCGTTCCCACCGTGCCGCGCGGCGTAAACCGGTGGCGCGGCTTCTGTGTTCCCGGCCTCTGTGACTGTCTGCCGCGACCGTCTGCCGCCGCCTTCCTCCCGGCCGTGCCGTGGGCGTTCGTCACCCACTCTTGACCGAGGCCCGACAATCGCTAAAGTCTAGACTAATGGCGAGCGTGAAAACGGGTCCCCCAGCTCGCAGTCGTCGGCCTCTTCGCGGACGGCTGGTCTCGCCGCTGGTGGAGCACGTCTTCGCGTTCCCTCCGCGTTCAGCTGAGCCGTCCTGCGGGTGTGCGGCGCACACGTGCCGAGACCCCCTCCCCACCTTGCCGGCGGCCGACCGTGAAGGAGTTGGCATGGACTTCAAGAAGAAGCTCGCCGCGGGTATCGGGGCGGGGGTCGCACCGTTGTTGGTCCTCACGCTGCCGGCCAGCCCGGCCAGTGCGCACGGCTACATCGATTCCCCGCCGAGCAGGCAGGCGCAGTGCGCTGCCGGAGTTGTCGACTGCGGTCCCATCAAGTGGGAGCCGCAGAGCGTCGAAGGGCCCAAGGGGCTGACGAGCTGCAGCGGCGGCAACGAGCAGTTCTCCGAGCTCGACGACGACAGCAAGGGCTGGACGGTCACCCCTGTCGGCAGTTCGCAGAGCTTCAAATGGAAGCTGACCGCACGGCACTCGACCAGCACCTGGCAGTACTTCGTCGGCGGCTCCAAGATCGCGGAGTTCGACGACGGCGGTGCGCAGCCCGGGGAGACCGTCACGCACCAGGTCGACTTCGGCGGCCTGAGCGGCCAGCAGAAGGTGCTCGCCGTGTGGAACATCGCCGACACGGCAAACGCCTTCTACGCCTGCGTGGACGTGAACATCAACGGCTAGCCGGGCGGTGTCCGGCCGGGCCGGCCAGGTCGGCCCGGTGGGCCCGGCCGTCCGGCCGCGGCACGCGCGGGGAGGGCGCCCCGGCCCGCCCGGGGGCGGGAGCCGTCCGCTCGTCTGCCCTTCCGTCCTTCCGCGTCCACCGTTTCTGCTCTCTCGTCCCGGTTCCCCTTCCCACTGCCACCGCGGCGCCGCCGGAGTCCGTCTCCGGCGGCGCCGCCGTGCGTGTGCGTCCTGCCGCCCGCGCCGGGGCTCGCCCGGCCGCGCGCACCATGGAATAGGCAGGCATGGGAGACTGTTCCCGCGTGTAGTTCAAGAGTGAACTAATTTTGGGAGGGTGAGAGCCGTGCAGTTCGGGATCTTCACAGTCGGGGATGTCACGACCGATCCCACCACCGGCCGGACGCCGACCGAGCACGAGCGGATCAAGTCGATGGTCGCGATCGCGCTCAAGGCCGAGGAGGTCGGTCTCGATGTCTTCGCCACCGGCGAGCACCACAACCCGCCCTTCGTGCCGTCCTCGCCGACGACCATGCTCGGACACATCGCCGCCCGCACGGAGCGTCTCGTGCTGTCCACCTCGACGACCCTCATCACCACCAACGACCCGGTCAAGATCGCCGAGGACTTCGCGATGCTCCAGCACCTGGCCGACGGACGGGTCGACCTGATGATGGGGCGGGGCAACACCGGCCCGGTCTACCCCTGGTTCGGGCAGGACATCCGGCAGGGCATCCCGCTGGCGATCGAGAACTACGCACTGCTGCACGAGCTGTGGCGCAAGGACGTGGTCGACTGGGAGGGCCGGTTCCGCACGCCGCTGCAGAGCTTCACCGCGACGCCGCGTCCGCTGGACGGGGTGCCGCCGTTCGTCTGGCACGGCTCCATCCGCAGTCCGGAGATCGCCGAGCAGGCCGCCTACTACGGTGACGGCTTCTTCGCCAACAACATCTTCTGGCCGCGTGACCACTTCATGCGGCTGATCCGGCTGTACCGCGACCGGTTCGCGCACTACGGGCACGGCACACCCGAGCAGGCGATCGTCGGCCTCGGCGGCCAGGTGTTCATGCGCAGGAACTCCCAGGACGCCGTACGGGAGTTCCGCCCCTACTTCGACAACGCCCCCGTCTACGGCCACGGCCCCTCGCTGGAGGAGTTCACCGAGCAGACACCGCTGACCGTCGGCAGCCCGCAGGAGGTCATCGACAAGACCCTCACCTTCCGCGAGTCCTTCGGCGACTACCAGCGCCAGCTGTTCCTGATGGACCACGCCGGGCTGCCGCTGAAGACGGTGCTGGAGCAGCTGGACATGCTCGGTGAGGAGGTCGTGCCCGTCCTGCGCCGCGAGTTCGCCGCAGGACGTCCGGCGGAGGTGCCCGGCGCGCCCACGCACGCCTCGCTCGTCGCACGCCGTGACGCGGAGGCGGCCGGGGGCGGGAGCGGGGACGGCGGGGACGGGGAGGGCGCCGTGGCTTCCGGTTCCGCGCGGCGGACCGCGGGCTGAGCGCTGAAATCCCTTGCTCCGCACGGGGGTCGAGGCTGCGCACACGGGGCGGGGATGATCGCGCGCAGAACAGTGCCACCGGGCAGAGAGAAGACGAGAGGCAGGGAGAGATGGAGCCTGTGAAGCTTGTGGCGGTGTCGGCCGGACTCGGCCGGCCGTCCTCGACACGGATGCTGGCCGACCGGCTGGCGGACGCGGTCACCCGCGAGATGCCCGGCGGCCGGGCGGGATCGCCGGTGAGCGTGGAGGTCATCGAACTGCGGGACCTGGCCACCGACATCGCCCACAACATGGTCACCGGCTTTCCCGGCACCGCACTCGGCGGAGCCCTGCGCGCCGTCGCCGGGGCGGACGGCCTCATCGCGGTGACCCCCGTCTTCACCGCCTCCTACAGCGGGCTGTTCAAGTCCTTCTTCGATGTGCTGGAGCCCACCGCGCTCATCGGCAAGCCGGTGCTGCTCGCGGCGACCGGGGGTACGGCGCGGCATTCGCTCGCCCTCGAACACGCCATGCGCCCGCTCTTCGCACATCTGCGGGCGGCGACCGTACCCACCGCGGTCTTCGCGGCGCCCGAGGACTGGGGCGGCGGCGAGGACGTCGGCGGCGATCTGGCCTCGCGGATCGGGCGGGCCGCGGGCGAGTTGGCCCACATGCTGGCCGACCGCCCACGCGCAGCGGGAAGTTCACCGCCCGAGCGCGACGGCCTGGACCCGGCTGAGGTGGTCCCCTTCGAGGAGCAACTGGCGGCGCTGCGCTCGACGTGAGCGGTTCGTGAGCAATCCCCTCCGGCGCATTGTGGCGGACGGTGAGGGCTGAGATGCTTCCGGTCATTACCGGGAAGTAGCCCTACCGAGGAGCACCCGTGAGTGGCACCCACCCCCACATGCCGCCGCCCGCCGAGCCCGAGGAGACCCCGCCCGAAGACCCACGTACGAGCCGCCGCACGGTGCTGCGCGCCGGCACCGCGGCGGCGGGCCTGGGCCTCGCCGGCACCGTCGCCGGCTCCGGGGCCGCCCTGGCAGCCCAGCCGGGCAGCGCCGCGAAGGCCGCCGCGGAGGAGCCCTATCTCGCGGGGCGGGGCGTCGCGGACGCCACGGGCGAGATCGCCGAAGTCGGAATGATGGGCTACGGACGCGTCGACCAGCAGGCGCAGGGACTGCACACGCGGCTGCGCGCCCGCGCCTTCGTCTTCGCCGACAAGTCCACTGACCAGCGTGTCCTGCTGGTTGTCGCCGACACCGCCATGATCTTCGAGAGCGGGCACCAGGCGGTGCTGAGCAGGCTCTCCGAGAAGTACGGCGACCTCTACACGCACCGCAACGTCATGATCACCGCCACCCACACCCACTGCGGCCCGGGCGGCTCCTCGCACCACCTGCTCTACAACGTCACCACGCTGGGCTTCCACAAGAAGACCTTCCAGGCCCTGACCGACGGCATCGTCGAAGCCGTCGACCGTGCGCACGCCGACGTCGCCCCCGCCGAACTCACCCTGACGCACGCCGAGTTGAAGGGCGCCAGCGCCAACAGGTCCCGTGAGGCCTTCGAGCGCAACCCCTCGGACGTACGCAGCCACTTCCCCGACGCCGTCGACCCGCAGACCTCGCTGCTGCGCATCGCACGCGGCGGACGCACCGACGGCGCGGTCAACTGGTTCGCCACGCACTGCACCAGCATGTCCGGGGAGAACAAGCTCATCAGCTCGGACAACAAGGGCTATGCCGCCCACCACTGGGAGCACGAGGTCGAAGGGGTCGACCACCTCGGCGACACCGCGCCCGGCTTCGTCTCCGCCTTCGCACAGACCAACGCCGGCGACATGTCCCCGAACCTGGACCTGCAACCGCCCACAACCCCCGCGGACTTCGACAACACCCGCGCCAACGGCCTGCGCCAGTACGAGGCCGCCGCACGCCAGCTCGACCAGCGCGGGCAGAGGATGACCGGTGGCGTCGACGCCCGGCTGGTCTACATAGACCTCTCCGATGTGACCGTGGAGGCGGAGTACACCGGTGACGGCCGGGCGCACAAGACGTCCAAGCCCGCGATCGGCGCGTCCATGGCGGCCGGAAGCCTCGAGGACGGTCCCGCCTTCCCCGGCTTCGACGAGGGCGAGAACCCCTTCTGGGACGCCGTCTCGGACTCCGTCATCTACGAGGCGTCGCCCGAACTGCGCGAGGCACAGGCGCCGAAGGGGATCTTCGCCCCGGTCGGCGAGATGAACCGCATATATCCCTGGGTCCAGGAGCGGGTGCCCGTGCAGCTGCTGCGCATCGGACAGCTGTATCTCATCGGCGTGCCGGGTGAGGTGACGATCGGCGCCGGCCTGCGACTGCGGCGCACGGTCGCCGAGACGGTCGGGGCGGAGGTGCGCGACGTCCTCGTCGCCGGCTACGCCAACTCCTACTTCCACTACCTGACCACGCCCGAGGAGTACGACTCCCAGCAGTACGAGGGCGGCAGCACCCTCTTCGGCCGCTGGCAACTGCCCGCGCTGCAGCAGACGGCGGCGCGGCTGGCGAGGGCGATGCGCGACGGCGAGAGCCTGCCGATCGGCCCCGTGGCTCCGGACATCTCCGGCAAGGCGCTCTCGCTGCAGCCGCCGATCGTGGTGGACGCGCCGCCGCTGTCGCACGAGTTCGGCGACGTGCTGACCGCGCCGCGCGCCAACTACCGGGCGGGGGAGCGGGTCACGGTCGTCTTCGCGGGGGCCCACCCCGGCAACGTGCTGCACCGTGGCGGAACATACCTGCGTGTGGAACGGCGGCAGGACGGCCAGTGGCGCACCGTCGCCGACGACGGCGACTTCTCGACCACCTTCCGGTGGGAGCGCTACGGCATCGCCGCCTCGAAGGTCACCGTCACCTGGGACATCCCCGACGGGACGGCTGCCGGGGAGTACCGCGTCCGCTACGAAGGGGACGCGAAGCCGCTGGCGGGCGACCCGAAAGCCATCTCCGGCACCAGTCCCGGATTCTCCGTGGGCGGCTGACGCCCGTAGCCCCGCCGCACGTACGGGCGTCACACGCACGCAGGACCCGGCTCCCCGCCGGGTCCTGCGTCACGCGCCACGCTCGGGGAACCACACCCGCGTGGCTCCCCTGCCCGTCACTGCTGTTGCTGCTGCTCCGCCTCGCCGGCGCCGCCCTCACCGATGGTGGCACCGGTGGCCTCCAGCGCCGTGGTCACCGGCTGGAAGAAGGTCTCGCCGCCCTGGGTGCAGTCGCCGCTGCCGCCCGAGGTGAGGCCGACGGCCTGGTCCTGGGAGAACATCGCGCCGCCGCTGTCGCCCGGTTCGGCGCACACGTCGGTCTGGATGAGCCCGTTGACGATGTCGCCGCCGCCGTAGTTCACCGTGGCGTCAAGGCCGGTGACGGTGCCCTCGGACAGGCCGGTCGTGCTGCCGCTGCGCTGCACCTCCATGCCCACCGCGGCCTCGGCCGCACCGGTGATCTCCTGCGTGCCGCCCTGGCCCTGGCCCAGCGGGTCGAGGTTCACGGCGCTTGTGGGCTGGGCCGCCGCGTCGTCGTAGCCGAGGAGGGCGAAGTCGCTCTCGGGGAACTGCGAGTCGGCGACGGTGCCGAGGGCTTCCGCTCCGGCCTCGTCGGACGTCCAGCTCTCGGCCGCGTTTCCGCAGTGGCCCGCGGTCAGGAAGGCGGGTGCGCCGTCGACCTCCACGTTGAACCCGAGGGAGCAGCGGGTGCCCGCGGCGAAGATGGCGTCGCCGCCGAGCACGCCTTCGGCGGCGTCTCCGCCCGCTCCGCCGTCCCCGGCGCCGCCCGCGTCGTCGCCGGCACCACCCGCGTCTTCGCCGGCGCCGCCGGCGTTCTGGCCCGCTCCGCCAGCGTTCTGTCCGGCCCCTCCGGCGTTCTGTCCGGCGCCGCCCGCGTTCTGGCCCGCGCCGTCGTCGTTCATGCCGCCGGAGTGGTCTCCGGTGAAGGGCTTGAACTCGCCGCTCGACCGCTTGACGGTCATCTTCTCGTCCATGCCCGCGGCGGTCTCGTTGAGGTTGTCCCAGCCCTGGCTGTCGACCGTGCGGTCAGCGAGTACGACGACCTGGTTGGTACGGGGGTCCACCGACCAGGCAGTGCCGGGGACGGAGGCGTCGCCGGCGAGGGTGTCGCTGACCTTCTTCAGCTCGGCCTTGGAGTTCTCGACGATTCTGGCCGTCGCGCCGCGCTGCTCGACCCGCTCCGCGGTCTCCTCGTCGAGCACGTTCATCACGAGGCGGTTCTTGGACTTGCCGTCGAGGAACCAGCCCGCCGTGCTGTCGCCGTTCTCGTCCGCCAGTTCCGAGCCCATCACAGCTGCGGCCTTGGCCGTCGTGGGCCCGGGGCGGGGCTGCTGCTCCTGGCCCGCGTTGGCGTACGGGAGGAGGATGGCAGCCGTGGCCAGTGCCGCGGTGCCTGCGCCCGCTATCACATAGGCCCGTTTCTTGTCCTTGCGTCGATGGCTCAACTCACTGACCTCCCCTGGGTGGTGGGCCGGCCCCTCTGCCGGCCCGGCGCAGTGGCGCGCCATGAAAAACAGGTACTCGCTCGTCCGTGTTCGTGGTCGAGAGCACTCAATGTCCGTGAGTTTGCGACGCCGTTGCTTCTGAGGCGGTAGGGTCAGCGGGTTCCAGCGGTGACCGGGCGGGCAGCCACCGGACCGCACGGGGGAAGGGAACACCGCTCACGGTCATGTCTGAACTGCCCCTTTCGCAGCGCCTGTTGCCGGAATGGGGGGTGGGGACGGTGAGCGGTGGACCGAGGAGTACCGTGCTGTCCTTGCACGACATCCGCTTCGCACACAGCTTCTTCACCATCAGAGGGAGATCATGACCGCTACTCGCCAGAGATACCGCTCCGCCGCGCTCGCCACGGGCGTAGCCGCTCTCGTCGGCACCGGGATATTCGTCGCCGCCCCCGCCTCCGCCCACACGCCGGGCTGGGAGGTCGACTGCTCCTCGGTGTCGGTCAACCTGACCAACTACAACGCGGGTGTCGAGAACACCGTCGTCATCAAGGCCGGTGACAAGACCGTCCTGCCGCTGGAGAAGTTCGGCAAGGCGTTCAACAAGAAGCTGGACCTGCCCGAGCACTCCTCCCCGCTCGAGGTCCGTCTCGTGGTGAAGGCCGGTGACGGCGAACAGCACTCGCGCGACGAGAAGAAGATGTCGCCCGTGTGTGAGGACACGCCCACGCCCACACCCACGCCCAGCGAGAGCTCCCCCGCCCCCTCGCCCAGCGAGTCCAGCAGCGAGGCTCCGGCGCCCCCCGCCGAGGAGCCCAGCACCGCACCGAAGCCCGAGGGCGGCAGCGACGACCTCGCCGAGACCGGTGCCTCCAGCGCCACCCCGATGATCGCCGGTGCCGCCGGTGTCGTTCTCGCCGCGGGCGCCGGCCTGGTCGTGGTCTCCCGCAAGCGACGCTCCGCGCAGAACTGAGACCTCCCGCGCGTTCGCCGGCACAGCCGGTGAGGGGTCCGCCAGCCGTCCCACGGCTGCCGGACCCCTCGTTCCGTTACGGTTCTCTCTGTCGGACGCGCCTCGCGGCACGCCCCCCCCGGAGAGCCCTGTGCCCCGCCCGCGGGGTGCCCGGCGGCCTCTCAGCCGGTGACGCGTTCGAAGACGGCCGCGAGCCCCTGCCCGCCGCCGATGCACATCGTCTCCAGCCCGTAGCGCGCGCCGGTCCGGTGCATGTGATGCGTCAGCGTCGTCAGGATGCGCGCCCCGGTGGCGCCCACGGGGTGCCCCAGCGAGATGCCGGAACCGCAGGTGTTGACGCGCTGCTCGTGGTCCGTCTCCGTCAGACCCAACTCCCGTGTGCAGGCCAGGACCTGAGCGGCGAACGCCTCGTTCAGCTCGATGAGGTCCATGTCGGCCAGCGAGAGACCGGCGCGCTCCAGGGCAGTGCCGGTCGCCCGTACGGGGCCGATGCCCATCGTCTTCGCGGCAACCCCGGTACGGGCGAAGGAGACCAGCCGCACCAGGGGTGTGAGGCCGAGCCGTTCGGCTGTGCCGGCGGTGGTGACCAGGCAGGCGGCGGCCGCGTCGTTCTGGCCGCTGGCGTTGCCCGCGGTGACCGTGGCCTCCGGGTCGGCCCTGCCCATCACCGGGCGCAGTGCGGCGAGTTGCTCCGCCGTGGTCTCCGGCCGCGGGTGCTCGTCCACTTCGACGACGCTCTCGCCCCTGCGGCCGCGGACGGTGACCGGCGCGATCTCCTGGGCGAACCAGCCCTGCTCCATCGCGTGTGCGGCCCGCTGCTGCGACCGCAGTGCCAGTCCGTCCTGCTCGGCGCGGGTGATGCCGTACTCGCGGCGCAGGTTCTCGGCCGTCTCGATCATGCCCCCGGGCACCGGGTGGTTCTCGCCGCCGGCGGTGACCCGCCCGCGGGCGAGCGCGTCGTGCAACTGGAGGCCCGGACCCTTGATGCCCCACCGCCCCTCGTGCGTGTAGTAGGGCGCGGCGCTCATCACCTCGACCCCGCCCGCTACGACGACCTCGCTGAAACCCGCCCGTATCTGCATCGCGGCGTCCAGCACCGCCTGGAGTCCGGAGCCGCAGCGCCGGTCGATCTGGACGCCCGTCACCGAGTCGGGGAGCCCTGCGTCCATCGCGGCGACACGGCCGATCGCGGGCGCCTCGGACGTGGGGTAGGCGTGCCCGAGAACGACCTCGTCGATCCGGGCGCCGTCGATGCCCGCACGCGCGACGATCTCCGAGATGACGTGTGCCGCGAGCGCGGCGGGACGCTGCCCGGACAGGGCGCCGCCGAATCCCCCGATCGGGGTGCGCAGCGGCAGGCAGACGACGACATCGTGCTGAGCTGACATGGGCTACGGCCTCTCCCTGGCTGGCTTACGGGCTTACGGGCTTACGGGCTTACGGGCTCACGGGCTGGTCGGCTGGACGCGGACGGTCTGCTGCCCGCCGCGGGCGGGCGTGCCCGCGAGGCGCCCGGCCGCCTGGCCGGGTCACGCCTCCCGGTCCCGTCCGACCATTCCACCGCGCACTATTCAGGTCCAATATCTGATTCGCCTTGGACTGATACGCCACCGCACCTAATCAGCGCCCGCAGGAGTCGGCAGTGCCTCAGCGGCCACGTCCAGCACGCTGCCCAGCGCCGCCGAGGGGTTGTCCGTACGCCAGGCCAGCGCCGCCCGCAGCACCACCGGCGGCCCGGCGAGCGGACGGTAGACCAGGCCCGTCTGCTGGATGTGCATGCACGAGGTGAGCGTGAGGGTGACCCCGACGCCCATCGCGACCAGCGCCAGAATCGTGTACGAGTCCGGTGCCTCCTGCACGATCCGGGGGTTGTGCCCGGCGGCCTCGCACGTGCGGACCGTCTCGTCCCGCAGGCTGGACCCGGTGCGCGCGGGGAAGCTGACGAACGGCTCGTCGGCCAGATCGGCGACGTCGATCTGCTCCCGCCGCGCCAGCCGGTGGTCGGAGGGCAGCGCGCAGACCAGTTCCTCCTGGGCGATGACCCTGTGCCCGACGCCGGGCTGGGTGACCGGAAGCCGTACGAAGCCCAGGTCCAAGGTGCCGTCCGCGACGCGCGCCAGGGCGCGGTTGGCGTAGGTCTGGCCGCGCATGACCAGCTCGATGCCGGGGTGGGCGGCCCGGACGGCGCGCGTGAGGCGGGGCAGGCTCGCATGGCTGGAGGCGCCGGCGAACCCGACGCTGACCCGTCCGTACTCGCCGCGTCCGGCGGCCTTCGCGACGCGTGTGGCGATGTCCAGGTCCTCCAGGACCGTACGGACGGGCCCCAGGAACGCCTCGCCTGCGCTGGTCAGACGCACCGAACGGGTGCTGCGTTCGAAGAGCTGCACGCCCAGCTCCTTCTCCAGCTGCCTGATCTGCTGGCTCAGCGGCGGCTGGGCCATCTGCAGCCGCCTGGCGGCGCGGCCGAAGTGCAGTTCCTCGGCGACGGCGACGAAGGAGTTGAGGTAGCGCAGTTCCACGGGAGCCCCAGCCGGCCAGTTATCTGTTTCGCGTCTCAAACTGACCTTAATTCGGTATTGGACGCCAATCAATGGGTGGTGGGAGCGTGGAGCGGACCCCGCATGCCCCGTGCCGAGGAGACTGACGTGGAGAGCGCGACGGACCGCAGGACGACGCAGGCGACCGCACCGGAGAAGCCGGCACCGGACAGGACCGCGCCCGACAAGACCATGACCATGCGGGAAGCCGTCGCCGCCTTCGTACGGGACGGCGACACCCTCGCCCTCGAAGGCTTCACACATCTGATACCCACCGCAGCGGGGCACGAGATCATCCGCCAGGGCCGCCGCGACCTGACCGTGGTGCGGATGACCGCCGACATCGTCGTCGACCAGATGCTCGCGGCCGGCTGCGTCACGAAGCTGGTCTCCTCCTTCGTCGGCAACTCCTCCGCCGGCTCCCTCGGTGAGCTGCGCCGCCGTGTGGAGAGCGCGGAGCCCGAACCGCTCGTCTTCGAGGAGTACAGCCACTACGGGATGATCTGCCGCTACCTCGCGGGCGCACAGCGGCTGCCCTTCTACCCGCTGCGCAGCTACGGCGGCAGTGATCTGCCGCAGGTCAACACCGCGCTGCGCAAAGTGACTTCGCCCTACCCGGGACCGGACGGCGAACCCGAGCAGATCTACGTCGTCCCGCCCGTGAACCCTGACGTGACGATCGTGCACGCCCAGCGCGCCGACCGTGCGGGCAACACCCAGATCTGGGGCCTGACGGGCGTGCAGGCCGAGGCCGTCTACGCCGCCCGCAAGGCCGTCGTCGTCGTGGAGGAGGTCGTGGCGGACGAGGTCGTACGCTCCGACCCGAACCGCACCCTCATCCCCGCCCACGCCGTGGACGCCGTCGTGGTCTGCCCCCGCGGGGCGCACCCCTCCTTCGCGCAGGGCTACTACGACCGCGACAACGCCTTCTACCGCTCCTGGTCCGCGGTCAGCAGGGACAAGGAGCGGCTGACGGCCTGGCTCGCGGAGTGGGTGTACGGCACCCGCGACCACGCCGAGTACGTCGACAAGCTCGGCCGCGACCACTGGGACGCGCTCGCGGTCGGTGAGGCGATGAGCCTGCCCGTCGACTACGGGCGGCGACTGTGACCCCCGGGCCGGGGCTCCCGGACTGGGACTCCAGGACCGAGACCCCCGACAGCCCCGCCGCTTGCCGCGTCCCGACCCGCCGCACACGGAAGTGAGCCGCACATGACCACCGAGACCGTGACCTCCTCCGAACTGCTCTCCGTCGTCGCCTCCCGTGAACTGGCCGGGAGGCGCACGGTGTTCGCGGGGATCGGACTGCCCACCCTGGCCGCCTCGCTCGCCCACCTCACCGTCGCGCCCGGACTGGAGATCGTCTACGAGTCGGGGGTGTGCGGGGCGCACCCCTCGCACCTGCCGGAGACCATCGCCGACGCCGTACTCATCACCGGCGCCGAAGCGGTGCTGGCGATGCCCGCGCTCTTCGGTTCCGTGCTCCAGGGCGGCCACATCGACGTCGGCTTCCTCGGCGCCGCGCAGATCGACAAGTGGGGCAACCTGAACTCCTCCGTCATCGGCGACTGGCACCACCCCAAGGCGCGGCTGCCCGGTTCGGGCGGGGCCAACGAGGTGATGGCCAACTCCCGCGAGGTGTTCGTGGTGATGCGCCGCCACGACCCGCGCTCCTTCACCGAGAAGCTCGACTTCTGCACCTCGCCCGGCCCCGACCGTGCGCTGGCCGACGGCATCCGGCCACTGGGCGCCGGAGTCACCCGCGTCATCACCGAGCTGGGCATCCTCGCCCGTGAGGGCGTCGGCGAGGAGCTGCGGCTGACGGCGCTCCGCCCCGGTGTCACGGAGGAGGACGTGCGCTCCGCCACCGGCTGGGACCTGCGCACCGCCGACGACCTGACCGTCATCGAGGAGCCCACAGCCGCCGAACTGGCCCTGCTGCGCGAGGATGTGGACCCCGACCGCGTCTATCTGCGCTGACACGGGAGCGCCCGCGGGCCGAAGAGAGCTGGAGGGAACATGCGCATCAGGATCGTCGGGTCCGGAGTCATGGGCCGCGGCATCGCCCAGTGGGCGGCCACCGCGGGCCACACCGTCGAACTCGCCGACGCCCGCCCGGAGTCGGTCACCGAGGCGGTCGCCTTCGTCCGCGGGATGCTCGAACGGGCGGCGCACAAGGGCCGGATGACCCGGAGCGAGGCCGAGGCGGCCCTGGGACGTCTGGTGCCGCTTCAGGACCCCTGCGCGGCACCCCGCTCCGGCGCGGGGGAGGACGAGCAGGCGCCGGAGCTCGTCATCGAGGCGGTGCGCGAGGACCTGGAGACGAAGGCCGCGCTCTTCACCGAGCTGGCGAAGGTGCTGCCGGAGCGGACCGTCTTCGCCACCAACACCTCCTCGCTCCCGGTCACTCAGATCGCCGCACGGCTTCCCGACCCCGGCCGCCTGGCGGGGCTGCACTTCTTCAATCCGGTGCCCCTGATGAAGATCGTCGAGGTCGTGCCCGGTGCCGCCACCCGCGAGGGCATCCCCGCAGCCCTCACCGCCTTCGTCGAGAGCTGCGGACACCGCGCGGTCACGGTCGCCGACACCCCCGGCTTCCTCGTCAACCACGCGGGACGCGGACTGGTCACCGAGGCGCTGGCGCTGCTGGAGGAGTGCGTCGCCGTCCCCGCCGACCTCGACGCCGTCGCACGTGACGTGCTCGGCCTGCGCATGGGCCCCTTCGAACTGATGGATCTCACCGGACTCGACGTCACCGCCTCCGTCATCGACACCATCTGGCGCGGCTTCCACCACTCGGAGCGGCTGCGGCCCTCGTATCTCACCGCCAACCGTGTCGCCGCGGGGCTCCTGGGCCGTAAGAGCGGACGCGGCTTCTACCCCTACGGCCCCGACGCACCCGACGATGCCGCCGCTCCCACCCCCGCACCGGGAGGCGGCGACGCCTCCCGCAGCGTCACCGTCGTGGGGGAGGGCAGGGACGCCGAGATGCTGCGCCGCGTACTGGGCGGCGGCCCCGCTGCCGAACAGGCCCCCGGCGGCCTGGTGTTCGTCCCCACCTGGGGCACCACGGCGGCCGCCGCGGTCGCCGCACACGGTCTGCCGCCGGCCTCCACTCTCGGCGTCGACCCGCTCTCCCTGTCCACCGGGCGGCGCGTGCTCGCCTTCACCCCGGCCACGGCTCCGGAAGCCGTACGGGACGCGGCGGCCGTCCTGGCCGCCGCGCCGGCGCCCGCTTCCGCCGCCGGCCATCCCGCTCCCGCACAGGTGACCGTCGTACGGGACACCGCGGGGTCGGTGGCCCAGCGTCTGCTCTCCTCCGTCGTCTCGGTCGCCGCGTCCGTCGCCGAACGGCACATCGCGGAACCCGCGGACATCGACCTCGCGGTCACGGCAGGTCTGGGCTACCCGCACGGACCTCTCGCGTGGGGCGAGAGCATCGGCGCCGCACGGATGCTGGCGCTCCAGCGTGCCCTGCACGAGACCACCGGCGACCCCCGCCACCGGCCCACCCGCTGGGTCACCGAGCGGGCGCAGCTGGGCCTGCCGCTGACGGCACCGGACACCCCGCAGGAGAGGCGCCCATGAACACACCGGCCCTGAACCCGAGGGACTTCGGCCTCACCGAGACGCAGCGCGACATCCGGGCCATGGCCGCGGACTTCGTCGACGCGGAGATCGTGCCGCACGCCCGCGAGTGGGACCGCGCCGAGCGGGTCGCCCCCGAGATCGCGCAACGGCTGGGCGAGTTGGGCTTCCTGGGCCTCACCGTCCCGGAGGAGTGGGGCGGCGTGGAGGCCGACATGCTCTCGTACGTGCTGGTCACCGAGGAGCTCGGACGGGGCGACTCCGCGGTGCGGGGCATGGTCTCCGTCTCGCTCGGCCTGGTGACCAAGACCATCGCGGCGCACGGCAGTGACGGGCAACGCCGGGAGTGGATACCGCGGTTGGTCAGCGGCCGGGCGCTGGGCTGCTTCGCCCTGACCGAGCCCGGCACCGGGTCCGACGCGGCTTCCCTCAGTACGCGGGCCACGCGGGACGGCGGCGACTGGATCATCGACGGCAGCAAGATGTTCATCACGAACGGCACCGTCGCAGACGTCGCCCTCACCTTCGCCCGTACGAGCGAGACCGGCATCACCGCGTTCCTGGTCCCCACCGACGCACCCGGGCTGACGGCCACCGAGATCCACGGCAAGCTCGGACTGCGCGGCCAGGCCACCGCCGAACTCGCCTTCGAGGGCGTACGCGTGCCGGACTCCGCCCGTCTCGGCGAGCGCGACCGGGGACTGGGCATCGCACTCGGCGCGCTCTCCCGGGGCCGCATCTCGGTGGCCGCGGGCGCGGTCGGCCTCGCTCAGGCCGCGCTGGACGCCGCTCTCGGGCACGCCGCGCAGCGCGAGCAGTTCGGCAGGTCCATCGCCTCCTTCCAGCTGGTTCAGGAGCTGCTCGCCGACTCGGAGGTGGACCTGCGGGCGTCCCGGCTGCTGACCCGCCAGGTGGCGTGCATGGCCGACGCGGGCGCCTCGCCCAAGCAGTACGCGACGGACGCCTCCGTCGCGAAGTACCACGCGAGCGAGACCGCGGTGCGGGTTTCCAACAACTGCCTCCAGGTCTTCGGAGGTTACGGCTTCATCGACGAGTACCCGGCCGGCAAGTACCTGCGTGACGCCCGGGTGCTCACCCTCTACGAGGGCACCAGCCAGGTGCAGAAACTGATCATCGGCAGGGCCCTGACCGGTGTGGACGCGATGAGTTGACGGCCACGACGGCGCCGGGGACGGCGGCGGCGACGCGAACGGCCCGCTTCCGGCCGGATCGGGACTGCTCGGTGTCCGCGATCGGTGAGACAGTGTGTCGCCACGACCGGCGCGTGGAGAGGCGGGAGAGGCAGCAGTGACGGACGACGAGATCGACACCGGCAGACCCCATCCGGCCCGCGTCTACGACTACTGGCTGAACGGCAGCAACAACTACGCGGTGGACGCCGCCGCTGCCGAGGAGGTCGTGCGGGTGTGGCCCGGCGTGGTCCTCGGCGCCCGGCTCAACCGCGGCTTCATGCACCGCGCGACGCGCTGGCTGGTGCGCGAGGCCGGCGTACGGCAGTTCCTGGACATCGGCTCGGGCATTCCGACCGAGCCCAACCTGCACCAGGTCGCGCAGGCAATCGCGCCGGAGACCCGGGTCCTCTACGCCGACAACGACCCGGTCGTGCTGCGGCACGCGCAGGAGTTGCTCAGCGGCACGCCGGAGGGGCGTACGGCCTGCCTCCGCGCCGACTTCACCGATCCGGACAGCATCCTCGGCTCGCCCGAACTGCGCGAGACCCTGGACCTGGAACGTCCGGTCGCTCTCTCGCTCATCGCGCTGCTGCACTTCATCACCGACGAACGCGGGGCGTACGAGATCGTCGGACGCTTCATGGACGCCCTGCCCCCGGGCAGCTACCTCGTCCTCTCGCACGCCACGGCGGACTTCGACCCGGATCTGCTCACGCGCGTCGCCGAGGCGTACCAGTCGACGGTGGCCGAGGGGCAGATCCGCTCCAGCTGCGAGGTCAGCCGCTTCTTCGAGGGCCTGGAACCGGTCGATCCCGGCGTCGTCGTCGCCCACCGGTGGCGGCCGGAGGCCCAGGACCCGCACGCGGACGTCACCGACGCGGAGTTCCCCGTCTACGGCGGCGTCGCGCGCAAGCCGTGAGCCGCGCCGTTCCCCGTCCCCCGGCCGCGGGCGGGCAACGGGGCGTGCGGTGCCCGAAGGTGCCCGCGCATGCTTCGACCAGCCGGGGGTAACTGCTGGCCAGACAGTCCCGAGGCCCCCCGGGGGTGCTGGCGCATGAACGATTTCCTGAGTGGCATGAGCAGAAAGGCAAAGGGCACGGCGAAAGGGATGAACGGACAGAAGGCAGCGAAAGTGACACCCGGGAAGACCACGAAGAAGGCACCTGCGAGGACTTCCGCGAAGTCGACGTCGAAACCGGCCGCGAAGACGGGGGCGGCATCGAAACCCACGCAGAAGAAGACAGCGGGAAAGGCGGGAACGGCGGCGAAGGCCGGGAACAGAAAGCCCTGGTACAGGCCCGGCGGCACGGCCGCGAAGAAGACGCCCAAGCAGGCGGCGAAGCCCGCTGCGTCCGCGAAGTCACGGACGGCGGCTCACGACGAACTGAACAAGCACCGGTGGCCGCTGGCGGCGCGGGTGCTGCTCCTGCTCGTCGCGTTCGTCGCGATGGTCGGCTTCGCCGTCGTCCTGTCCAAGCTGACGCTGGGCCCCTCCGCCGCGTCCGAGTCGCTCACGCACAACAATCTGCAGCCGGGCGACTCCATCAACCAGTACCTGTCCCAGCCCGCCATCCGTGACACCGTGAAGCAACTGGGCGGGAACATCGTGCTCGGCATGCCCTTCGGCGCGCTGCTGCCGGTGCTCGCGCCGCGCACCCGGGGGCTGGTGCGCGTGATCCTGGCGACGGCGCTCGTCATGCTGCTGGTGGAACTTGTGCAGGGCGCGCTGATCACCGGCCGTGCCTTCGACATCGACGACGTCATCCTCAACTCCACGGGCGCCATGCTCGGTTACCTCATCATCGGACGCCGGCTCGGCCGTGCCGTGCACCCCCGCCGCCGCCACTGGTGGCAGCGCGGAGCCAGGGCGGACACCACGGACGGCGCCCGCGGCCGCGGGTGAACCCGGCCCGCCTCATGAGGGCGGCGCCTCCCCGGTGGGGGAGGCGCCGCCCCTTGCGTGCCGTGGTCCTCAGTTCTTCCCCTTGCCGTCCGTGAACTGGACGGAGACCTTCTCGTAGCCGAGCGAACCCAGCAACTCCCGCATCATGCTCCTGGTGTTCTTCTCCGCGCGCTCCGTCAGGTCGCTCTTCTCGGCGGCGCCACCGATGTGGCGGACGGCGAGCTGGTGCACCTCACGTTCGTCGTTGGGGTTGTCGGAGAAGACGTCGCCGAGCCTGTCGAGCAGACCGCGCTCCTTCGAGACGGCATACGAACGCTCCGCGTCCAGTGCGGGCTTCTCCAGCCGGGCGTGCGGCAGCTTCACCGTCGCGGTCTTGCGGTCGCGGCTGACCTCGACGGCTTCCTCGCCGACGTTCCCCAGATCCACGTAGGCCCCGACGCTGCCCTTGCCCACGAAGAGCGTGCGCTTGCCGCGCACCGCGTCCGGCAGGAACTTCGCGTCCTTGTCCAGATCCACGACCACCTGGAAGCTGCCGGAGGCGGCCTCGTAGCGGCTCATGTCCTGGATCGACTTGAGCAGCACCGGCCCCGTGCGGTCCTTGGTCTCCGTGCCGAAGGGGTTGTGGGCCTCCGGCAGCAGCTTCAGCGCTCCCGCGAGCAGCACGAGCAGAAGAAGCACGACGAGTGCCAGGGGGAGCGAGATCCACCACGGCGGCCGCCTCCGGGCACCGGCTGAACGTTGAAGAGGTGACATGCGACCGCCTCCAGGGAGCGCTGGGAATCCATGACACCTCCCGGGTGCCCGGCCCCACCGCCGTTCATGGGCTCCGGTACCTCCGCACGGGAGGATCAGCGCGCGTAGCCGGGCGCGAAGACCTGGTCCACGAAGGGGTTGGCGAACGTGCCCCGCGGGTCGTGTGCGAGCACCAGCTCCCGGAAATCGTCGGCGCGTCCGTAGAGCGGAGCGATCCGTTCCGGCGGCATCGTGGTGAGCTTGCCCCAGTGCGGCCGCGCCCCCAGCGGCAGCAGCCGCTCCTCGACCGCGGCGATGGCGGGCAGCACCGCCGCGGTGTCCTCGGCCCAGGTGAAGTGGAAGGCCACGCAGTCCCGTCCGCAGGCGGGAGACAGCCACAGGTCGTCCGCCGCGACGGTACGCACCTCGGAGATCTGCAGGACGGGAGCCACGCGCCGGCCGACCTCGCGGAGGGCGGCCAGCGCCTCCGGAGCCGCCTCGCGCGGCAGCAGAAGCTCCGACTGCAGTTCCCGGCCGTTGCTGGGCGTGAAATCCGGCCGGAAATGCGGGAGTCGCTCGTGCCACGGTCCGGGGACACCCATCTGCTGCGTGCAGTGCGTGGGAGGGATGCCGGGGATGGGGTGGTGCGCGTCCTCGGCCGGGTTCTCACCCTTCCACCTCGACGACCGCCGCACGCCGTCCCGCTCAGCCGTACGGTGCTTGACCCACACCCGCGCCGTGCCGTCCCGGTAGTCGGTGAAGGCGCTGACGCTGTAGGCGGATCCGAAGATCTCGTCGAAGGAGGCGGCGACCTCCGCCAGCGGGACGCCGGTGTAGACGTGCTGGGAGACTTCGAAGGTGGGCTCCACGCGGAGAGTGAGCCGGGTGACGATGCCGAGCGCACCCAGGGCGACGACCGCGCCGGGGAAGCTCTCCGGGTCGCTTTGCCTGCTCAGCCGGGTGACCCGGCCGTCAGGGCCGACGAGTTCGAGTGCGGTGACGGCGGCCGCCAGACACTTCTCCCCGTCCCCGGACCCGTGCGTGGCGGTGGCGCAGCAGCCCGCGACCGAAATGTGCGGCAGCGAGGCCATGTTGGCCAAAGCGGCACCTGCCGCATGCAGTTCGCCGGCCACCTCTCCGTAGCGCATGCCGGCGCCGACCGTCACCGTGCCGCTGTCCGCGTCCAGTTCCACCAGGCGCGGCAGCCCGTCCAGCAGCACAAGATCACCTGTGGTGTCGGCGACGCGGTTGAACGAGTGTCCGCTGCCCAGCGCCCGCACCCGGCGCGTGGAGGCGACGATGTGCTGCAACTCCTCGACGGAGCGCGGCCGGTGGACGCGAGGGGCGCCGAAGACGGTGTTGCCCGCCCAGTTCTGCGCCGGTGCGCCGGGTGTGCGCATGCGCGCTCCTGACATCGGGACGGAATCGGACGGACGCCGTGGCCTGCGGGGACGGATACGAGCGTAATACGGCCTGGAATGGGGCAGCTTGCGCGGTGGCTCCCGGTGATGAAACATTTTCGGCCCCCCGGCATTGGCCGGTCGGCGCCACACGCGTACATTCCGTCTCTTGTGCACCATGCGCAACGGTTCCGCTTCGGTCAACGGGGTGGCGGGGACTGGACAGGGGCATGTGCGGGAATGAGGACGAGCAGTGTCGTGGCAACGTGGCCCCCGCGCGACGCGTGGGGGAGCGGACCGGAGTGGAGACGTTTCACTGTGGCGAGACCTGAACGGTCACTGCACGGGGAGCTTGAGCATGCGTATCACTGAGGTACCGGGTGGCCCGCCCGACCGCCGGATTCCGGACCGTCCCGGTGGGCCCGCGGTGCCCAGGCTGGTTCTGGGCGAACGGCTGCGCAAGCTGCGGGAGGCGAACTTCCTCTCCCGCGGCGACGCCGGGGAGGCCCTGAAGACCTCGGACGTGGTCATCGCCGAGCTGGAGCGCGGACGCCGCGGCTTCCCCCAGCGGGACGTGCGGGACCTGCTGACCATCTACAACGTCACCGACGAGACCGAACGCGCCACGTTGCTGGAACTGGCCGCGCAGACCACGCTGCCCGGCTGGTGGCAGGCCTATCAGGATGTGGTGCCCGACTGGTTCCACACCTACCTCGGGCTGGAACAGGCCGCGGGCGTCATCCGCAGCTACGAGGTCCAGTTCGTGCCCGGCCTGCTGCAGACGCGCGAGTACGCCCGTGCCGTGATCGCACTCGGACACCCCGACGCACCGCAGGAGGAGATCCTGCGCCGCCTCGAACTGCGCATGGAGCGCCAGCGGTTCCTCCACAGCAGCCGGCCGCCGCACGTGTGGGCCGTGATCGACGAGGCCGCGCTCCGGCGCCCGGTCGGCGGCCCCGGGACGATGCGCGGCCAGCTGGAGCACCTCATCGCCCTCTGTGACCTGCCGCACGTCACCGTGCATGTGATGCCGTTCGAGGCGGGAGGGCACGCGGCGGCGGGCGGCCCGGTCACGGTCCTGCGGCTGCCGGAGCGTGAACTGCCCGACGTGGTCTACCTGGAGCAGCTCATCGGTGCCACCTACCCGGCCGAGGCCGAAGAGGTCGAGCACTACCGGAAGGTCATCGACCGTCTGGTCACCGAGGCCCTGCCCGGCAGCAGGACCCGGTCCCTCCTGCTGGGCATGCTCGAGGAGATCACCGTCTCCTGAGAGCTGCACCGCTCCCGGGCGCGGGAGAGTCCGCGGCACCTGAGCGGTGCGTCCCGGGCCGCGGACGCCTTCGCCGGACCGCACGGCGCCGGACCGCACGGCGCCGGACCGCACGGCGCCGGACCGCACGGCGCCGGACCGCACGGCGCCGGACCGCACGGCGCCGGGAGGTGCCGCCGGTCCGTCTCCTGCGTCACCTCCGCCCGCGGCTGTCAGGTCCGGTCGAGGTTCAGCGTCCCGGGGGCCTTCTCCTGCGCCGTATCCGGCCCGTCTCCCCGTGCGGCCTCTGCGGCGGCGCCGGGCTCACGCCACCAGGGAGTGCGGGGCAGATCCGGCGCGGACGGTTCGAAGGAGCCGCCCGGCACCGGGACCGCTGCCCGTACGCCCGCGGCCGCCGCGGCAGCCAGTGTCCGCTCCCCGGGCTCCGCCCACGGGTGCGGCGCCAGGTTGAAGGTGCCCCAGTGGATCGGAAGCAGCGCGCCGCCCGTGCCGGTCAGGTCGAGGTGGGCACGCAGCCCCTCCTCGGGAGTCATGTGGATGTCGGGCCAGAACTCGCTGTAGGCCCCGATCTGGATCATCGTCGCGTCGAACGGGCCGTACTGCGCGCCCACGTCGGCGAAGCCCGGGAAGTAGCCGGTGTCGCCGCTGTGGAAGACGCGGTGTTCGGGGCCGCTGACCGTCCATGAGGCCCACAGCGTGTGCTGCTTGTTGCGCAGGCCGCGACCGCAGAAGTGGCGGGCCGGGGTGGCCGTCAGGGAGAGCCCGGCGATCTGCGCCGTCTCGTGCCAGTCGAGTTCGGCCACCCGCTCGGAGGCCACCCCCCACCGCTCCAGGTGTGCGCCCACGCCCAGGGGCACCGCGAAACGGACCTCGCTCCTGGCCAGTTCCCGGATGGTGGGCAGGTCGAGGTGGTCGTAGTGGTCGTGTGAGACGACTACGGCATCGAGCGGGCCGAGAGCCGACAGCGGTACGGGCACCGGATGCAGACGGCGCGGCCCGATGAACGAGAACGGTGAGCAGCGGTTCCCCCAGACCGGGTCGAAGAGCACCCGCCTCCCGTCGATCTCGGCGAGCACCGTGGAGTGGCCGAGCCACGTCAGCCGCAGCCCGGAGGCGGGCGGCGACGTCAGGTCCGGGCGCGCGAGCGGGACCGCGCCCGCCGGCCTGCGGCCCTCGCGGCGCAGCAGGGCTCGCAGCATCTCTCCCCGGCCGTGCGTGGCCCGGGGGGCGGTCGACGCCGGTACGGGGTTGCGGAACGCGCCCGCCTCCGTGTCGTAGTTCGGTGACCGCTCGATACGCGCCTGCCGCTCGCCCGACGGCTCCCCGCCGAAGGCGAGCGGCTTGAGACCGCCGACGCCGCTCATGAAGAATCTCCCGTTCTGCCGATGCCACCACAACGCTCCCTGGGCTCCGGTTGTTCCTCGTGGAGCGCGATGACTTCCGCCCTCCCGGCCGGTCCGTACTGGCGACCCGGCCGACCGGCAGGACCGGGCTTCGAGCGAGAGGACGAGGTGGACGAAGTGCCGACGATGACCGATCTGGGCCCGCAGGCCGACCGGGTGAAGAAGCTGCTGGACGGGGTGGACGACAGCAGGCTCGGGGACCCGACGCCGTGCGAGGCGTACACGGTGGGTGATCTGGTCAATCACCTCGTGGGCCTGACGGCCGCCTTCCGGGACGCGGCCGCCAAGGACCTCGGCCCGAGCACCGACGTCGACCCCGGGGCCCCCGCGCCCCCGCTGCCCGGGGACTGGCGCACCCGGCTTCCCCGGCAGCTCGACGAACTCGCCGCCGGCTGGCGGAGCGAGGAGGCGTGGACGGGCGAGACGCGGGCGGGCGGCGTGACGCTTCCCGGTGAGGTCGCCGGTCTCGTCGTGGCGAACGAACTCGTCCTGCACGGCTGGGATCTGGCCCGCGCCACGGGCCAGCTCTACGAGGCGGACCCCGACGCGCTGCGCGCGTCCGTGGAGATGCTCTCGCAGTCACTCGACCCCGGGCAGCGCGACGAGATCTTCGGCCCCGTGGTGGAGGTGCCGCAGGACGCCCCGCTCCTGGACCGCGCGGTCGGTCTGGGAGGCCGCAGGCCGGACTGGGCACCGGTGGGATAGCGGGCGCTCCGCGGGCAGGGGCGCCCCCGTGCCCTGCACGCTCTCCGTGTCGTCCGCGTGCCCTGCACGCTCTCCGTGTCCGGCGAGCTGCGTCTCCGCGTCCGGGGCACTCCCCGTGCCCCCGTGCCCCGTGCCCCCGCGTCCGGCGAGGTGCCGTCACCGTGCCGGCCCGGACCCCTTCCTCCTCCCCTCCGGAGCCCCAACTCGCCTCACGGCGACTCATGTTGCGGTAGGAGCAGCCCCCCGGAGGGGTATGGACGGGGAGGAGGTGACATGACCAGCGACGCGAACGCAGCCGCTACGAACAGCACCGGAACCGGCAACGGGGCCAGAGCGGGCGCCCCGTCCCGG
The DNA here is from genome assembly GCF_000424965.1 of Streptomyces sp. TAA204. Taxonomy (NCBI): domain Bacteria; kingdom Bacillati; phylum Actinomycetota; class Actinomycetes; order Kitasatosporales; family Streptomycetaceae; genus Streptomyces; species Streptomyces sp. TAA204. The sequence continues at coordinate 193,405 of NZ_AUKW01000002.1, read as the reverse complement.
CCGCCGCTTCTCGCCGGCATCGACATCGGCAGCACCCACTGCAAGGCGCTGCTGTGCACGCCCGACGGCACCGTGGTCGCCCGTGCACGGCGTCGCACCCCCCGCGGCACGGACGGTCTCACCCATGACGCCGGGGAGCTGACCGCCGCCGCGCTCGGCGCGCTCACCGACTGCGTACGGATCGCCGGACGCGCGCCCGACACCGTGGGGCTGACGGGCATGGCCGAGACGGGCGTACCGCTCGACAGGCACGGGGTGCCTCTCGGGCCGGTCCTGGCCTGGTCCGACCCGGCGCCCGCCCCGCACGCCGAACGGCTGCGCCGCAGCAGGGGAGCCGCGGAGCTGCACGCCCGCACCGGTGTCCTGCCCAGTGCCAAGGTGCCCCTGGCGCGCTGGTGCTGGCTGCGCGCGGAGCACCCGGAGATGCTGAGCCGGATGCGGCAGTGGGCTGGCGCCGCGGACCTGGTGGCAAGGGCGCTGACGGGCCGCGTCGGCACCGATGCGACCTTCGCGCAGCGCACGATGGCCTGGGAGCACGGCCAGGGAACGCCGACGGACGGGGGGACAGGCACCGGCACCGGCACCGGCACGGGCGCAGGTACGGGCACGCGCCCGTGTCCGGGAGGCCAGGGCCGCTGGAGCGCCGAACTGCTCGACGAGGCGGGGTTGACCCCCGTGCACATGCCGCACGTGCACGGGCCCGGCGTGCCTGTCGGAGGCGTGACCAGATCCGTCGCACGTTCGCTCGGGCTGCGCGCCGGCGCACACGTCGTCGTCGCCGGGCACGATCACCTCGTGGGCGCATGGACGGCGGGAGCACGGGCCCCCGGCAGGGCCGCCGACTCCATGGGGACCGCCGAGGCACTCCTCACCGTGACCGCCGAGCCGCCGCAGCCGGCGGCCGCGGCAGCCGAAGGGATGTCGTGGGGTAGGCACGCGGACGGTGAGCACTGGGTCACCCTCGCGGGTATGTCCAGCTCGGGGGCGCTCGTGGAGTGGTTCTGCGACCGCTTCCTGCACCCGCGGGGCGGTGCGGCCGGCGCGGCGGTGGGCAGGAACGCAGATGCGGCACGGTGCGAGGGCGAATCCGGAGCCCTGTACCGCGACTTCGCGCGTCTCGTGGCGCGCGGCTGTGAGGGGGAGGGCGCGATGCCGGGGCTGCCCACCGGCATCACCGTCGAGCCCTATCTGCACGGACGCAGCGCCCCCCGGCCCGACCCCGGTGCCCGGCTGGCCGTGCACGGCATGGCCGCCCGGCACGGGCCCGCCGACCTCGCCCTGGCTCTGCTGGAGGGCGCCGCGTACCAGGCGCGCTGGATGGCGGACGTGCAGGCCGAGCTGGCCGGCGTGACCCCGGGGACGGTCACGCTGCTCGGCGGCTCCACGCGCCAGCGCACCTGGACGGCTCTCAAGGCCGCAGTCACCCCGTGGACGACCGAGGTCTGCGCGGAACCGGAGGCGCCGGCTCTGGGAGCGGCCGCCTGGGGCGGTGCGGCCCTGGGCCTGGACCCCGCCGCCGTACGGCCGCGCAGCAGCCCCCTGCACGTCGGCGACCCGGCCGCCTCCGCACACCGGGCCGCGTACCGGGAGAGGTTCCTGCCCCGTGTGCTGCTGACCCGGCCGGACGGGTGACCTGCCTGCGGGCCCCGGCCGGACGGGTGACCTGCCTGCGGGCCCCGACCGGACGGGTGACGGGCCGGGGCCGCGGTCGGGGGGCGTGTATTTCCTGTGCGCAAGCGTGCGCATGTATGCGTGCCCCGGCGCCCCCGGCACGCGGCGGCGGCGCCCCGGCCCGCCGCCCCCGGGGGGAGAGGAAGGGGAGGAGAGGTGAAGCCGGGAGCGGTGAGCGGGTCAGCCTCCGCTGCACGTCAGGTCGTCCCGCTGCATGTAGCCGAGGGGCTCCCCGTTCTCGGCCCCGGCGATGTGCCACATGTTGAACGGGCCGGTCGCGGCGACTTCCTGGCCCGCCTGCAGAGTGCCGACGATGTTGCTGTTCGCCCGGTCCTCCGCGTAGCGCGGCGCGAGGTCGTGCACCACGGTGCAGATCGCTCCGGCCTGCGCCGTACCGCTCAGCGACGGAATCGCTATCGCGGCGACTGCGAGCGCGCAGGGGGCTGCGAGTCGCACGGCCAGTTTCCTCTTCTTCATTCTTCTCCCCGTATCGTCACGGCTCGGCGCACACCTCCATGGTGCCAATAACCCAGCAGGTCACGCACGTTCGGAAAAAAACGGCACGCGGTGCCGTCAATTCCCGCCGACCGCGCCCCCGGTGACAGCCAGCGCGAGGGCCATGACGGTCAGCTGCGGATTGACCTCCGGGCAGCTGGGCAGCGCCGAACCGTCCGCGATCAGCACACCGTGCACGCCCCGCAGCCATCCCTGCGCGTCCGCCGGGGCGGCCTGCGGGTCGGCACCGAGAGCGACCGTTCCGGTGGGGTGGAAGGCCGACAGATGGAGCTGCCGTGCCGTCACCCCGCGCAGCAGCGACCGGAGTTCGTCCACGGAACGGGCGCGGGGGGCGGCCGGGACACCGGTGAGGACCTCGTGCGCACCGGCCGCGAACAGCAGCCGGCCCATCGCCTCGGTCGCCCGCAGCAGCCGCTGCCCGTCGCCGGGGGCGAGATCGTAACGCAGCACGGTACGGCGCGCGCCCAGGACCCTCCCCGAGGGACGGTCGGCGATCATCGCACCGAGTGTCGCGAGCGAGGCGGCGTCCTCCAGCTCGGCACGCAACTCCTGTCCCACACCGGGCAGTACGAACGAGCCCATGCCCGGAGGCCCGGCGGTCGCCTCGATCAGGATGCCGTCGCCGTGCAGCTCCTCCACACCGACGCTCTGCAGCACGCCGCGCCAGGAGGTGACGGGCTCCGCGAAGCGTCCCGCGACACTCGTCGCCGGATGGACCGCGAGGTTCCCGCCCAGCGCCGGGTGGCGGCCCAGACCCGAACGGCGCAGCAGCGGCGGGGAGTTCAGCGCTCCCGCCGCGACCACCACCAGCGGGGCGAGGATCTCCAGCTCGCTGCCGTCCGGCCGCCGTACCGCCACCCCGCAGGCCCGGGCGCCGCCGGGGCGGTCGCGTTCGACGAGTACGCGCCGTACGTCCGCAGAGGTGACGATCCGGGCTCCGGCGGCACACGCGTCCGGCAGCACGGACAGCTGGACGCTCTGCTTGGCGCCCGTCGGGCAGCCGACGACGCACTGACAGGACCCCTTGCAGCCGGGCGCGTTGCGGCGCAGCGGGCCCGCCTGCCAGCCGAGGCGTTCGGCGCCGAGCAGAGCGGTGCGTCCGTTGCCGCCGAGGACGTCCAGGGGCTGTGTGCCCACCCGCAGGGTGCGTTCGACCTCGTCGAGGCACGCGCCGAAGGCGCCGGCGTCGGCCAGGGCGAGCCCGTACGCGGTGTGCCAGCGGCTCAGCACTCGGTCCGGAGTGCGGTAGCACGTACCGGAGTTGACGACCGTGGTGCCGCCGACGGCGCGGCCGACGGGCAGCACGACCGGCGGACTGCCCACTGCGACGGTTCCGCCGCCGTCCCGGTAGAGCTCGGCGAACCGGTCCAGCGGTGCCCTGCTGCCGAAGTCGGCGGTGGTGTGCCGCCGTCCCTCCTCCAGCACGACGACCCGCATCCCGGCACGGGCGAGGGTGCGGGCCGCCACGGCCCCGCCCGCGCCCGAACCGACCACCACGGCGTCCGCCGTGGAGCGGTCGGGCCACTGCGGTGAGGGCACACAGTCCAGGGGCGGGTCGGCAGCGGGCACCGGCCGGGCAGGGGCCGCTTCCTCGTGGAGCATCCGCTCGGTGCCGGCGGCGAGCATCACCGGGACCTTCACCGCGTCCAGCACCGGCAGCAGCGAGGGACGGGCGGCGAGCGAGGCCAGCACGGTCTGCCGCTCGTGGGGGGTGAGCCCGCGCAGGGTGCGTCCGGCGGTCAGCGCGGCGTAGACGTCGACGGCCGCCGCGGTGGCCCGCACCCCGGCCCTGGCCACTGCCGGCATCGAACGCAGCACGGCATCGAGGCGGTGCGGGACGGCTCCCGGCCAGGTCCTGCTGCCGTCGTCGGCGAGGAGGGCGGCGACCAGGCCGCCGAGTCGGTCACTCACCGGTCACCGACCTCCGCGTGCGCCGTTCCCCGCAGGGACCACTCCGCCTCCCTGCGCCAGTGGCCCCACCAGCGCTCCAGCAGCACGCGGGCGTCGGCCGTCTCGCTGTTGCGGCACACGGCGCCGCTCCCGTCGGGGTCGGTGTAGTCCAGTGCGAGCGTGCGCTCCTCGGGCTGGGTGACCTCCACGCGGATGCGGCGCAGTCCGCTCCGCCCCTGGACCCTCCACGTGGGCAGGCCGACGCGCGCACGGAAGCGCCCCAGCCCGGCCCAGCCGACGGCGCTGCGCTCCGCGCGCCGCGGCCAGGTACGGCCGTCCTTGAGCAGCCGCAGGAACACCAGCGGCGGCAGAGCGCGCAGCCCCGGACGCATCGAGGTGGCGGCGACGATCTCCAGCACGTCTCCGCCGCCGAGGTCCGCGTGCAGCCACGCCCAGCGGCGGGCGTTGCCGTGCCCGTAGATGCGGGCGGTCGCGCCGGGCGCGCCCTCCAGACGCAGTTCGCCGCTCTCGTGGGAGAAGGTGCCGGTGTAGGAGGCGCGGGACGCGGGGAGGATCTGCGCCGCGGGGAGCAGGGGGCGCCGCCACGCCCAGCGTGGGAAGGTGAACAGCGGCCCGCCCCGGGGGTGTTCGGACAGCTCCCAGCGGAACGGGCCCGCCCGGCCTTGCAGCCGGCCGGGGCCCGCCTCCACACCGTCGGCGGCGAAACCGTCCCGGTCCGGCCCGGGCTCGTAGGGCTCCGGCCCGAACCGCGCGTGTTCGACGGGGAGTCCGCCGTCGGCGGGGAAGCGCGCCACCCAGCCGTGGGCGTACGCGCCGGAGCCGTCGGCGGGCGCGACGAGTTCGTGGTGCAGCCACAGGCCGGTGCCGGTGACCGGGTCGGTCAGCGTCGTGTACCAGACCTCCGTACGTCCCGGCTCGCCCTTCCAGCGCGGCGCGAGACGGCCGTGGGGGTCCTGGGCGTTCCGGGTGCGGGAGACACCGTCGCGGGAGACGTGGGGGAAGCGGAAACTCGCCAGGAAGGGCACCAGTTGAGTCGCCAGGGGGAAGTGCAGCGTCCCGTGGCCGGTCTCCTCGCCGTCCTCCAGCAGAGAGAAGGGAAGCACCGTCATCGACCTCACCGGGCGGACGGGGGAGACCGACTTCCAGCCGTCGAGTTCGTAGCGGCGGCCGTCGGCGGTGAAGCCGATCCGGTAGCGGATACGCCGCGCGGCCAGCGGGGAGATCTCCAACTCGCCCCGGGCGTACGGATCGTCGGCCCATCCCGCGATCCTCACCTGGCCGCCCGCCCGTGCCGGAGTCGTACGGTGGGGCAGCAGCACCTCGTCCGAGCGCACCGTCAGGTCGAGACGCATCCGTCGTCGCTCGGTCTCACCGGTCAGCAGGACGTGACCGGCCATGGTCTCCGTGAACACGGTTCCCCGGGTGCCCATCATCCGATCCCGAGACCGTCGAGCATGATCCGCTCGGTGGCGGTGAGATAGGCGTCCGCCGCCGCGCGCGCCGCCCCGGCATCGCCTTCCGCGACCGCCGTGACCACGGGTTCCAGCCGGGCGTGGGCCTCGTCCGCGTCCAGGAACGGGCCCACGAGGTGGGCGCGCATCGGTACATAGGCGTTGAAGAGCGTGTTCGTCAGCAGCGTGTAGACCCGGTTGCCGGTCGCGCGGGCGAGCGCGCGGTGCACCTCGATGTCGGCGAGCTGCACGTCGCCCCCGCCTTCCGCCGCCGCGACCCCGGCCAGCAGCGAACGCAGCTCCTCGCGCTGCGCGGCGGTGGCCTTCACCGCCGCGCGCTCGGCTATCAACGCGCCGATGCCGCGCCGCACTTCGAATATCTCGCCCAGCCAGTCGGGGCTGTGCCGCACCAGCATCGGCAGCAGGTCCGCACCGCCGAGGCGTACGAAGTCCCGTACGCGGGTGCCCACTCCGTGGCGCGTCTCCAGCAGCCCGGACTGCTGCAGGCGTCCGAAGGCGTGCTTGAGGGTGGTGCGGGTGACGCCGTAGCCGTCGGCCAGTTCGCGCTCGGGGGGCAGATAACTCCCGGGCGGATGCGCTCCGGTGAGGATCTCCTCGCGCAGCCGGTTCTCCAGTACGTCGACGATCGTCTCGCGTGGCAGCGTCTCCACGGGCGGTCAGCCTCCTCAGTGACTCAGTGGATGAGCCACTGAATCACGTACGATGCGTGCCCACAAGACGCCGGGGTAAGAACAGGAGCGCCCGGACCCGGTCGGCAGGTCCGTCCGTCCTGGCCGCGATGATTTGCCGAAACCGCGACAAGGTTCGCGAGGGGGACGCCGTTGCGGGCAAGCTCGTTCCGCCGGCAGGAGGCGGCTCGCTGCGACACTCGCGGGCCCGCCCGTGCGCCGCCCCGACGCCCCACGCCGGGCACGGCACCCGGCACAGGTACCGTTCGCGAACCCCGGAGGATCAATGGCGCAGCAAGCCCAGGCCACGGAAGGCACACACCGGCTCGTGCCCTCGCCCGCGGGCCGGACGCATCTGGTGGAACAGGGCAGCGGGCCGCTCGTCCTGCTGCTGCACGGATTTCCCGAGTCCTGGTACTCCTGGCGTCACCAGCTTCCGGCACTGGCCGCCACCGGGCACCGGGCGGTCGCCGTCGACGTCCGCGGCTACGGACGCTCGTCCAAGCCCGGCGCCGTGGCGGCGTACCGGATGCTCGAACTCGTCGAGGACGCCGTCGCCGTGGTGCACGCCCTCGGCGAGAGGCAGGCGGTGGTGGTGGGCCACGACTGGGGTTCGGTCACGGCTGCCGACGCCGCGCTCATCAGGCCGGACGTCTTCCGGGCGGTCGCCATGCTGAGCGTGCCCTACGCCCCGCACGGAGGCCCCCGGCCCAGCGATGTCTTCGAACGGATGGGCGGCGACGAGGAGTTCTATGTCTCCCACTTCCAGGAGCCCGGCAAGGCCGAAGCCGAGATCGAGCCCGATGTCCGGGGCTGGATCGCCGGGATCTTCACCGCGCTGTCCGGCGACACCATGCAGGGGCCCGGGGCAGCGGACCCGCACTTCGTGAGCCCGGGCGGGCGGATGCGGGACCGCTTCCCCGCCGGACCGCTGCCCGCCTGGCTCACCGAGGACGATCTCGACGTCTACGCGGGAGAGTTCGAGCGGAGCGGAATGACAGGGCCGCTCAACCGCTACCGGAACATGGACCGGGACTGGGAGGACCTCGCCCGCTTCGACGGCGCCCCCGTCACCCAGCCGTCCCTGTTCCTCGGCGGAGCCCTGGACGCCTCCACGACCTGGATGGCTGAGGCGATCGAGGCGTTCCCCGCCACTCTGCCCGGCCTGCACTCGTCGCACGTCCTCGAAGGCTGCGGGCACTGGATCCAGCAGGAACGCCCCGAGGAGGTCAACAGGCTGCTGACCGGCTGGCTCGCTTCCCTGCCCGGCTGACGGGCCCCGCCACCTGCCTGGGCCCCGTTACCTGCCCGGCAAGCGCCCGTCCGCGCAGGTGAGGGCCGGAACGGGGAGCGCGGATACGGCTGCGGGCCCGGGAGCGGTACCGGCCTCCGCTCCCGGTCCGGGCCGGCCGGGGACGGCGCCACTCAGCGCTTCGGCCAGTGCCACGGGGGCTGGTCCAACAAGCCTTCCCGCCCGGCCACTTCCGTGCGGCCCAGCTCGTCCTTGACCAGTTCCATCGCGTTGACGTCGAGCCTGTGCCGGCCCGCGCCGCGGCCGAGCTGCCCGGCCAGTTCCCCGGCGTGGGTGACCACCACGATCTGCGTGTCACGTGCCGCGGTGAGGATCAACTCCGCCAGCGGCGCCAGCAGTTCCGGATGGAGGCTGGACTCCGGCTCGTTGAGCACCAGCAGCGCGGGCGGCCGGGGCGTGAGCAGAGCAGCCGCCCACAGCAGATAGCGCAGGGTGCCGTCCGAGAGCTCGGCGGCACCGAGCGGACGCAGCAGCCCCGGCTGGTGCAGCAACAGCTCCACACGTCCCCCCTGGCTGCCGATCTCCACACGGCTGCCGGGGAACGCGGCGTCCACGGCGCTCTCCAGCGCCTTTCCGTCCCCGATCTCCACGACGGTCTGGAGCGCCGCCGCCAGGTCCGCGCCGTCGTGGCTCAGCACCGGCGTACGCGTACCGATCTGTGCGCCACGGGCGGGCGCGCGGGCGTCGGTGCGCACGTGGTCGTAGAACCGCCAGGACCTGATGTGCTCCCGCAGCCGCAGCAGGTCCGGGGCGAGCTGCGGGTCGGCGAACTCGCTCAGCATGCTGTCGTACGGGCGCAGTTCGTTCGCAGAGCGGTGCCAGCCGCCCTCCGCGGTGCGCGTACGCACGAACGGGCCCTTGCGCTCCGAGAGCAGAGCAGCCGGACGCAGCACAGGCCCCGCCCACGTGGACTCGCACTTGATCTCCGGGTCGAGGTCGAAGAGCGACCCCGACGGAACCGGATGTCCGAAGTCGACCGCGTAGCCGAACTCGTCCCCGGCGAAGCCGAGCCGCAGCCCCACGGGACCGCTGCGGCCCCCGCCCTGCGCAGGGTCCTGAGCGCCGGCCCACAGCGTGGAGCGCAGCCCGCCCTCACGGGCGAGCGCCGCGACGGCCCCGCCGCGCGCGGAGTCGGCGAGAAGACGCAGCGCGCGGTAGAGGCTGGACTTGCCGGTGCCGTTCGCGCCGGTGACGACGTTGAGCCTGTCGAGGGAGACGACAAGCCGGCTCAGGGACCGGTAGTTCTCGACGGCGAGGGTGGTGATCATGTGGGGGCTCTCTGCGTGCTCGGCGACTCCGGGCGTCCAGTCTCTCCGGCGGGTCTGACAGCCGGCGGTCGCCGGAGGGCGGTCGGTGCCCTTCCGGCCGGACGGTCTCCGCCACAGCCTGCCGGACTCGCCCGCAACGGCTGGGCCGCACCATGATCACGTTGTCACGGGCAGACCGTCCCGCCACGCGAGGCGACCGGCTCCGGCGCTCATAGAATGCGCGGATGGTAGTCGACATCGCGGAGTACGACCCGCGCTGGCCCGGACAGGCAGCACAGGCCATGGCGGAGCTGACCGATGCGCTGCCCGGACTGTTCCGGAACGCCGAGCATGTGGGCAGCACGTCCGTGCCGGGCCTGACCGCCAAGCCGGTGATCGACCTGATGGCGTCAGTGCCGAGCCTGGAGGACGTGACCTCCGACCGGAGGGCAGCGCTGGAACGGCTCGGCTACCGGCTTCAGGAGACGGGCATGCCCGGGCGGCTGTTCTACCGCCGGCCGAGCGGCGTCGGAGAGCTCAGCAACCACCTGCACATCGTCACCGCCGACACCTGGGACACGCGGAACGAGCGGCTCTTCCGCGACCATCTTCGGGCTCATCCTCAAGTGGCTGCCGAATACGGCGAGATGAAGCGGCGCCTCGCCGCCGAGGAAGAGGCCGGACTCGCGTACACCAAGCGCAAGACGGAGCTGATCCAGCGCGTAGTGGATCAGGAGCGCACCGCCCGCGGCCTCCCGCTGGTGCCGGTCTGGGAGGAATGAGCGCCCCAAGAGGCCGGTCAACGGCCCCTGTTCCGCTTTCCCAGTCCACCGCCACGGCCGAAGTTCCTCAGGCTGGGCGTGCTTTGGCGATGAGCGGCCCACTGCGAACTGACCGTGTCAGAGCTACGAATCGGCACCGATTCTGCGGCAGATCGAACCCGGAAGCGGGTAGGGCGACTCGCGCGGCAGCCTGGCCCTGGCATGCTCGAACCTGCCACTCTCCACGTCGGCACGAATTGAGTGAGCAAGACCGGTCACGTCCAACATGCCGACGATCCAGCGGTCAAGATATTCGTCAACGGCTTTTCCGGACAGGCCGACCTGGACTGCCCTGCGTGACTCCCGCTCCAGGTCGATGGATCGCCCCGGGTCCCACTGCACGCGTACCGGACTGGCATCTTTCTCGCGTCTCCATTCCTCGATTCCTTCATGCACTGACATGTCGTAGTGAGTGAGGCTGGAATTCGCCAGCGCCCACTCGAATCCAGTGCGGGAAATTTCCACGGCAAGCACTCTTTCCTGCTGGGGGTTCGTTGCCCATGCGGATCTGTGCATCATCCACAGGAATGAGGGCTTGATCCACGTCATCCGGTCACGCTTGAACGGTGCGACGAAAGTGCCGGCGCGCAGAGCTGTATCGGCGATCTCTGCCGAGTAGGCCTGGTACACGGTAATGGTGCTGCTTGTGTACTTGGCGCGGACCATTCGTGGCCCATCATCTCTGGGCTGTCTCACGACTGTCCTTCGCTCGACCGAACAGAGGCTGCCGCCCATTCTTCAGTCTGCGCGAGATGCGGCCCGTCTACGTTTTTTGCGCCCGCGCAGTAAGCGACCCAGCGAAGGTCGTTGCAGCCGAAGAAGGACTCGCCCCAACTATCAACCCAGATACGCACTTTGCAATCGCCGACGATAGTCGCATCCCACCATGCCCACCCTCTCGACTCTTCGTCGGGGGCGAACCTGAAAAGCCAGCTCTGTAGGTCCCACGGTCCACTGCCGGGCAGTTGCAAGAAACGCTCCCTCCCAAGCTTGGCGAACTCTGGCGCCTGTGAGAAAAGATTCCCGCTGATGTCGATGAACCAGTCGGGAAGCCCCTCGGTTGGGAGGTCGTCATCAGTGAAATCGACGGTCATGCCCAATGTCAGGCCCACTCGCATCGGCTCACGCAGCCGATCTGTGTATGCAGAGGCATCGCCGTCGGTGGAGACATCGAAAAATGAAAGTACGGGCGGAGTTTCGTCGAGCTGCGGCCCTCGATCAATTCTCCGGAGTTCCAGACTCACACTGGCAACGTCATGGATCATGGAAGTGCTGACCTCTCATTCTGCTTGTATCACTCGCCCTGAACCGGGAACGATGTTCCTCCGCAGCTCATCGAGCATACTGCCAGGGATCCCGTACAGATCGCTTCCCTTTGAGGGGTCGGAGATCTCAGGGTAGATCTTCTTGATTTCCTTCCATTCCGCGGGGGTGAAACCAAGATCCACTGGTTGCTCCTGCGGAACGGCATCCCTGCGAACTCGTTCACGGAACTCCGGGGAGATGTCGAAGGTGACGATCTGCCCGCCATCGCCGCGGAATTCCTGCGTATGTCGAATCTCACCGCTCATGTTGACATACAGATGATTCTTTCCCGTGATGGTCACTTCCCCGTTCTCGCCTATGTGTACGCGTTGACTCTGCGGATGGTCTGTTTGCTTGCGATATACGGGTACGTTCCCCGAGGTGCCGCAGCCTTCAGGCGCCAGCCCGAGAGCATCCTCCCAGGTGTGGGGGTTGTGGACGTACGTCGCCGGGTTCGGGGCGGGTGCCAGGCCGAGGGGGTCGGGAGTGGCGTAGCGGGCGGTGTCTGGGTCGTAGTGGCGGAAGTAGTTGTAGTGAGGCCGGTTTCGGGGTCGGCGTACTGGCCGGGGAAGCGGAGTGGGGTGTGGGCGGTGGCGCCTCGGTTGTGGGTGGTGGTGCCCCACAGTGTGGTGCGGGAGTGCCAGGCGATCTCGCCTGTCTCGTCGACGAGTTCGGTGGGGGTACCGACGAGGTCGGTGACGATGGCGAAGAAACGGGAGTCGATCTCGGTCTGGTCTGCGGTGCCTGCGTGGTCGAGGCGGCGCTCCAGCTGGGTGAGGGGGCGGTGGCCCTCGTGGTCCCAGGTGAGGGTGACGCCGTTGGCGGGTGTGGACTGTTCTGCGAGGCGTGTGCCGTCCCAGGTGAAGTGGATCGCTTCGGCTGCTGAACCGTCGGCGGCCAGGCGGTACTTGGCGGTGCGGCGGCCGAGCGGGTCGTAGGTGTAGGTCCAGACGGTGCCGTCCGGGGTGGTGCAGGAGACGAGGCGGTCCTCGGCGTCCCACTGGTAGCGCCAGGTGTCGGGCTTCTTCGACAGGCGTTGCTTCTGACGGAGGGTGAGGCGGCCGGCGGCGTCGTGTTCGTAGCGGACGGCTCCGGCGCTGAGCAGCCGTGTGCCGTTGTAGGTGCGTTCGCCGCGGGCCTCGGTGTGGCGTGCGCGCTCGGGCCAGTCGGCGCTGGTCTGATTGCCGGCCGCGTCGTAGGCGTAGCTCTCGGTCCAGTTCTCCGCCGTGACGGACAGGGGACGTCCCACCGGGTCGAGGCCGAAGGAGCGTGTGCGGCCGGTCAGTTGATCGGTTATGGCGGTGAGGTGGCTGTCGGGGCGGTAGGAGTACCCGCGTGAGCGCAGCGTCCTGGCCTGTGTCGCCAGTGACTGTTCGGTCGGTCGCCCGACGGCGTCCCAGCTCGTGGTGAGGGTGACCGGTCCGGTGGCGGGGCCGAAGGCGCGCTCGATCTCACGGCCGAGTTCGTCGTGGGAGAAGGCCAGTTCGTGGTTGTGGGAGTCGAGGCGGGTGCGGTTGCCCGCGTCGTCGTAGGTGAGGTGGGTGACGGCGCCGGTAGGTGTGGTGCGGGAGGAGCGGCGGCCTGCCGCGTCGTAGGTGAAGCGGGTGGTGCGGCCGTCGGCCGTCTCGGACAGCAGCCGACCCACGGCGTCGCGTTCGAAGCTGAGCGAGGAGGTGGGGGAGGCCGCGGATGTCAACTGGCCGGCGCTGTCGTAGACGTAGGCGGTGCGGACTCCGTCGGCGTCCTTCTCGACAAGGCGGCCGAGCGCGTCATAGGTGTGGCGTATTCCCTGACCGAGCGGGGTGGTGCGTGCGGCGATCCGTCCGGCCGCGTCCCGTTCGTAGCCGACCGTGCGGTCGTCGAAGTCGGTCTCGGATATCAGGCGTCCGGCCGTGTCGAAGGTGTAGGTCCAGGTGAGGCCCTGGGGGTTGAGGACGCGGGTGAGGCGCAGTTCGGTGTCGTAGCCGAACTCGTAGCGCACACCGTCGGGCGTCGTGCGAGCCGCGATCTTGTCGAAGTGGGTGTACTCGAAGGCGGTGACGCCGCCGCCCGCGTCGGTGTGCGTGAGGCAGTTGCCCTCGCCGTCCCAGGTCCAGGATTCCGTCGTGCCGTCGGGGGCGACGCGTCGGGAAGGTTTCCCCTCGGGCGTCCACTCCATGAGGGTGACCGCACCTGTCGGGTCGGTCATCCGCGTCAGCCTGCCGAAGGCGTCCCGTGCCGCCTCGGCGGTGTTGCCCAGCGCGTCCGTGGCCGAGACCGGCAGCCCTGCCTGGTCGTTGGCGAAGCGGCGGGCCGTGCCGGTCGGATCGGTGACCGTGGTGACCGCGCCTGTCTCGTCGTGCGTGAAGAGGGTCGTGGCCCCGTCGGGCGCCGTGACGGAGGTGTTGTTGCCGCACTCGTCCCAGGCCTGCAGCCACACCGTGCCGTCGGGGCCGGTCAACTCCACCGGAACGTTCAGGGAGTTGTAGGTGGCGGTGGAGGTGCTGCCGTCGGGGAGGTGGACGGCTGTGAGGTTGCCGGCCTCGTCGTAGTCCAGGCGGGTGGTGTGGCCGAGGGGGGCGGTGCGGGACAGCAGCCGGTCGTAGCGGTCCCATTCCTGGCGGACGGTATTGCCGCCCGGGTCGGTCTCGGCGATGACCTGGCGCCACTCGTTGAGGTGGAGGACGGTCACGGCACCGGTGGAGTCGGTGTAGTGGGTGACGCGGTTGTCGGTGTCGTAGGTGAAGCGGGAGGAGAGGAAGCCCTCGGGCCCGACGGTCTCCGCTACACGGCCGGAGGTGTCGTAGACGTAGCCGTAGGTGGAGTCGTTGCGGTCGGTCCAGGAGACGACGCGGCGCTCGTCGTCGTAGATGAACCGAAGCGGAATGTCACTGGAGTTGGTGACCGCGTCCAGGTTGCCCGGCAGGTCGTAGCCGTAGGACATCACGCGGACGAGACCGTCCGGCGTGCGCAGCGAGATGCCGGTCACGCGGCCCAGTTCGGCGTCGGTGGTGATCCGCACCGAGTAGCCGCCGTCGTGGACGACCGTGGCAGGCAGGCCGTCCTCGCCGCGGGTGATCTCGATGCCGTTGCCGTTGCGGTCCTCGATCGCCGCCAGCCAGTACAGGCCGCCCTTGTACGGGTTGCCGGTGAAGCGGCGGGTGTGGCCCGTGTGCGGGTCGGTCACCGTGTAGGTGACATCGCCCAGGGGCGTCTCCTCCGCCCAGGTCAGCGGCAGCCGGTCGCCCTCGACCGGCCAGACCTGCTCACCGTCCCCGCGGGGCAGTCCGGGGTAGACCAGCAGCGAGCCGTCCTCCCGGGCCCAGGTCGCGCCGCGGTCGTCCAGCTCCAGCCGCTCGTCCAGCGTGGAGGCCCAACTCGGCCCGAACCACTGCCCGTAGCGGTAGCTGGAGACGTGCGTGCGGCGCAGCACCAGCGGCAGGACGCCCGGCAGCGCGAGGTCCGTCTGGGCCAGGATCATCTCGCCGGTGGCCACGTCGACGGGATCGGTCTTGCAGACGCGGTTGGGCTCGGAGCGGGAGACGGCGCCCGGGTCGTTCTTGGCGTCGCGTGTCGAATTGGGCTTCATGTGAGGCGAGTTGGAGCCCTTGCGGCCGCCGGTCATGCCGCTGGAGCGTCCGCCGGGGTCCTTGCCGTCCGGGTCGCCGATCTTCCTGAAGCGCTCGCGCGTCTTCTGCTCGTTCGTCTTGTGGTCGTCGGATATCTTCTTGATGCTCCGGGGGAGGGTGTCACCGACATGGTCACCGAGGTCCTTGAGGCCCTTGGTGAGTTTGTCCGTCACGCCGTCGATGGTCGTGTCCAGTACGGCGGTGAGGCTGTCCTTGCCCTTGGCGCGTCCGTGGTGGTTCTTGGCCTTGGACAGCTTCCCGCTCGCCCGGGTGTTCATCGAGACCTTGACACCGGCGAGCTTCGTGCCGGCGTTGTCGTGCTCGCCGTGGTCGATGTGCAGTTTGCCCTTGCCGCCGTCGCCGCCGGTGCCTCCGCCGCCACCGGCGGAGGCCAGTTGCGTACCGCTCTGGTCACCGCTACCGCTACCGCTACCGCTGCCGTCTTCGACGCCGAGCGTGTCTGCGGCCACTCCGATCGCCAGATCCGCGACCAGGTTCTCCAGCGAGGCGACCGCCGGCTCGGTCAGTTTGGCGACGACTTCCTCGACAGCCGCCTCGGACATCTCCTTGAGTATGCGTTTGAACGCGATACGCGTCGCGGCGATCTTCCCCGCCGCGAGCAGCGACGAGAGTCCCGCCGTCACCGGTGCCGCGGCCAGCGCGAGACCCACCGTGGCGCACAGATCCGCCAGTTCGGCAACGGCGGCCATCTTCCGGGCCACGATGATGTCCGCGACCTTCTCCAGCGCTCCGGCGATGATCCGCGCTGCTTTGGCGAGATCCTTGTGCTTTCCCTGGACCTTCGACCAGTGCCCGTTCAGGGCGGTGAGGGCCTCGCTGTTGCCGGAGGAGACCAGCCGCTGGATGTGCTGGTGCGCCGAATGCCCGTCGTCATCGGCGTCGTCGGCGAACTCCCGCAGCGAGTCCGCCATGTCGCGGTACGCGTCCTCGTCGACGTTCGGCCATCCCACACCGACGACGTCCAGCATCGTGTCGACGCCATCGGGAATCGTGTAACCCACGACTCAACACCCCCCGTGTCCCCGTGACTTGAGCCCCCTCGTACTCGAACGAGCATGTCACGAGCCCTGTCGGCGGCTCGAACGGGTTCCGGAGCCGTGGGCGGGATCCGGACAGAGGGGTCCGGCCGTTCACCGGCCGGACCCCTCCATACCCAGCGGCACGTGTGCCGTGCTCAGAGCTCCTTGATCCGCACGTCCCGGTAGGAGATCACGTCCGTGACGCCGTGCACCTGGAGTCCGACGTAGCCCGAGGCGTAGCGGCGCCCGTCCGTACCCGGGTCGTCGTCACGCGGGGGTTCGAAGACCTGGCCGCCGTCGTTGTCGAACTCGTTGATCAGCTCGCCGTTGCGGTAGACCGAGTAGTGCTGCCCGACGACCTTGATCTCGTAGTCGTTCCAGGTGCCCTTGGGCGTGACGCCCGCACCGCCCAGGCCGACCCGGTCGAACCCGTAGACGGAGCCGGTCTTGTACATGTCTCCGTCCGGCCTGTCGAGGATCTGCAGCTCGTGCCCGTACTTGATGGCCACCCACTCGGGCCGGGACTCCTCGGGGTTGTCGTGGACGTTCGGGAAGCGGGCGAAGACACCGGCGTTGGCGTTGCCCTCGCCGGGAGCGTCGTCGCGGAACTGCAGCTTGAGCGAGTAGTCGCTCCACCTGCGCTTCGGATACCAGAGCATGCCCATGCCCTCGACGTCCGTGCTGCTGGTCATGCTGCCGTCGTCGTTGAGGCCGAAGGCGCCGCCGCCCACGTGCTGCCACTGCTCGAAGGAGGACTCGGTGCCGTCGAACAGCTTCTTGTAGCCGGTCTGCTGCCCCGGTTTGCCGATGCCGGAGTCCTTGGCCGCGCGGTTGATCAGCCGGCGCTCGCGCTTGTCGAGCACCTTGTCCTTCAGCAGCGCGTCGGTGACCTCCGTGACGTGCTTGAGGAAGAGCGCGTGCGAGGACCAGTCCTTCTCGTCCTCGATCAGCTCCCCGACAGTGCAGCGTTCGCGCGTCATGCGGTTGGGGACGCCGGTGTCGATCTCGCCGACGAAGACGGTCTCGCGCTCGTCGTACTCCGGGCAGTCCGGCGCGGGGACGCCGCCGCCCGGTACCACGTCGAAGGACTCGGAGACAGCCTGCGAGGTGTTGCCCGCCTTGTCGGTGGCCCGGTGCGCGACGCTGTGGTGTCCGGCCCGGTCCACCACGACCGGATCGGTGTAGGCGAGGAACGGCCCGCCGTCGAGGGAGAATTCGACCTTCTCCACGCCGGAACCCTCATCGGTCGCGGTGAGTGTCACCGTGGCCTTGCCGAGGTAGTCGCCGTCGGAGTTCTGCCTTCCCTCGGTCTTCGCCGTCGTCTCTGGCGGCGCGGTGTCCTCCTCGGGCTGTTCGACGACGGTGAAGTCCGCGGTCTTGACCTCCGCCGCGTTGCCCGCCTTGTCGGTGGCCTTGTAGCGGAAGGTGTGTTCCCCCGTCTCGTGCACCATCACAGGTGCTGTGTAGGGCTGGAACTCCCCGTCACCGAGGGCGTATTCGATCGTGTTGACGCCCGAGCCGGCGTCCGAGGCCGTCACGGTGACGGTGGCCATGCCGATGTACGCGCCGTCGGCGTCCTGTTCACCGTCCACCGTCGCCGACGTCTCCGGCGGCGTGGTGTCGTCCGTCGGTGGTGCGACGACGGTGAAGTCGATGCTCTTCTCCTCCGCGATGTTCCCCTCCTTGTCCGTCGCTCGGTAGCGGAGGGTGTGCTCGCCCGTCTCCTGCACCATCACCGGCTCGGTGTAGGGCTGGTAACCGCCGTCGCCGAGGGCGTACTCGACGGTGTCGACCCCGCTCCCCGCATCCGCCGCCGTGACGGTGACCGTGGCCGTGCCCACGTACTCGCCGTCGGAGTTCTGGTCTCCCGCCACGGTCGCCGAGGTCTCCGGCGGTGTGGTGTCCTCGCCTCCGCCTCCGTCGGTGACCACCAGCGTGCCCTGCATCTGGCCGTGCCCCGGGATGGTGCAGTGGTAGCGGTATGTTCCGGGGGTGAGGGTGACTTCGACGGAGTGCTTTCCGCCCTGTGCGTCGGAGGGGTTGGCGAGGATGTTCACGTCGACGTCGTCGTTGTAGTCCGGGTCGCCCTTGACGAACGTCAGCGTGTGCGGCATGGACGTGGTGTTGCCGGTCGCCTCGCTGTTCTCGAAGACGATCGTGGCCGCGCCCGCCACAGCTGTCTCCGGCGCCGAGGTGTAGCGGGTGATGTCGTCGCTCGCCGTCCAGGTGAGCAGCTGCTCGGCGCGGGCGCCGTCCCCCGGCGGGGACTGCTGTGCCTGAGCCGGTGCCGCCACCAGGCCCAGCACCATCAACACGGCCGCGCACAGCGCCGTGACGGCCGTACGTGCCTGGCGCCGCCGCCGTGCGGCGGGTGTGACCCGTCGGAACGGATTCATCGCAACCCCGCCTTCCCGACCACGTCGCCCGCCCGGGGAGTGGCCTTGCCGCCCTGGTAACTCACGCGCCACAGCGCGGACTTGTCGTCGGAGGTGAAGAACCCGCGCCCGTAGTCGAGGACGTAGAGCGAACCGTCGGGGGCGAACTTCCAGTCCATCAGGTTGCGGATGCCCTCCTCACCTGTCGGGATGATCTTGCGAAGGCTCTCCGCGTGCACGGGCAGAGCGCCCTGCTCGCCGCCGTCCGGCATCACCACGGCGTGCCGCGGCTGTTCGGCGTCGTAGAAGTCGCCCACGAACCACTTGCCGTCCCAGTAGGCGGGCCATTTCGCCTTCGACGCCGTGGATTTGTCGAAGCGGTAGACCGGGCCGTTCATCGTGGCCTGGCCGCCGCCCTTGAGCCACGGCAGCAGCAGCTCCTGCTCGTCCTCCTCGTAGCTGGGCACGCCGTTCTCGTCACGCGGGTAGTCGGGGCCTCCGCCCTGCGGCGAGTACCAGATGTTGTTGTCCTTGGCCGGCGGGATGTTCACCAGGCCGTCGTTGTGCGGCGACTCGTTCTTGAGGTTGTCGCAGTCGTACCAGTCCAGCGGCTTGTCCGGGTCGGGCAGATTGCGGTCGCGGTAGGGCTGCTTGTTGCCCATGCAGTACGGCCAGCCGTGGTTGCCCGCCTCGGTGATGCGGGCGAAGGTGTCGTACTTCGCGGGACCCCAAGTGGTGCTGGGCGCACCGGCGTCCGGCCCGACCCAGCCCGCGTGCAGGGCGTCGGTCGCCGGGTCGATGGAGATGCGCGCGGGGTTGCGCACTCCCATCACATAGATCTCGCCGCGGGTCTTGCCGCCTCCCTCGTCGCTCTCCTCGCCGGTGAAGAGATTCCCCTCGGGCAGTGTGTAGGTGCCGTCGTCCTCGGGGTGGATGCGCAGGATCTTGCCGTTGAGGTTGTTGGTGTTGCCGGAGGTGCGGCGGGCGTCGGCGAAGGAGACGCCCTTGAAGTCGGGTTCGGGATTGTTGCCGGAGTAACCGTCGCTGAACTGCGAGGAGTTGTTGTCACCGGTGGCGATGTACAGGTTCCGCTCCGAGTCGAAGGCCATGCCGCCGCCCGCGTGGCAGCAACTGTGCACCTGCACCGGCCAGTCGAGCAGTACCTTCTCCGATGCCTTGTCCAGCTTGCCGGTCGCGGCGTCCACGGTGAAGCGCGAGACGCGGCGCTCGGCCATGTGCGTCTCCCGGTCGAGTCCCGAGTGCGGCGTCCAGTGCAGGTACATCCAGCCGTTGTCGGCGAAGTCCGGATCGAGCGCGATCCCGAGCAGGCCCTCCTCGACCTTGACCAGTTCGTCGCCGCCGCCCTTGTTGCCGAACACCGTCAGCGAACCGGCCAGTTCGGCCTTCTTCGTCGCGGGGTCCCACACGTGCACGGTTCCCTGGCCCTTGCCGATCTCCGGGTTGTCCCAGTCGGTCACCACGGGTGCCTCGGCGTCGCCGCCGCCGCGCCCGATGTAGAAGACCCGGCCGTCCTCTGCGGTGGCCAGTCCGTGCGGTTCGCCGATCTGGTCGGACTCGCCGGGCTGGTTGGGCGAAGTGACCCGTTCAGCCTTGTAGTTGGAGGTGATGGTGGCCTGGCAGTCGGCCCGCGCGAGCCGTGACGTCCACATCAGGGCACCGCGCAGATGGCTGCGGAAGTCGCTCTCGTGGAAGCTGTCGGCCGTGCCGCCCATGGCGGTGTAGAAGGAGCGTCCGCCGTCGTAGTCACGGCACCAGGAGACGGGGTGGTCCCAGCCCATCGCGCCCTCGCCGGGCGCGTAGGTGCTCTCCCGGACGCGCGCGACCGTGTGCACCGAACCACTGGGGTTCTTCTCCCAGTTGAGCCACTTGTCGGGACGTTTCCACTCCGCCGGCAGGTGCTGGGTCGCGGGGTTGCGGCGGTCGCCGACCTCGACGGTCGCGCGCTGGGTCTTGTCCGGTCCGGAGGCGGGGCGTGCGCCCACCAGGCCCTCGAACCAGTCGGAGTAGGGCTCCGCCCGGGCCGCGCCGTGGATGCCGAGAAAGCCGCCGCCGGCCTCCATGTAGCTCTCCAGACCCGCTTCCTGGGCCGGGTCCAGTACGTCGCCGCCGCCGGTGAGGAAGACGACCGCGTTGTAGCGGCCGAGTTTCTCGGTGGCGAACACCGACGGGTCGGCGGTCGCCGTGACGGCGAAGTGCCGCGCGGCCGGGCCGCTCCGCCCGATCGCCTCGATCGCCTCGATGCCGGCCTCCACGGTGGGGGGCTCCTCGCCCGCCGATCCGTGGAAGACGAGCACGCGTACGTTCTCCCCGCCCGGCGGGCTGGGGAGTTGAAGCTTCGGGGACGACTCGTCGGGTGCGGTCCCCGCGAGTGCCGGGGACCCGCCGAGCAGGGCGGCACCGACCGCGCCCGCGAGGAGCGCCGCGATGAGGCGGCGCCGGGACCTGTGGCGTGACGTGCGCAACCCTCGTGAACGGGAGGGTTTTTGCCGCGGTTCGAGCCGCATGTGTGCTCCACCCCTCTTAAGTCACAGAAACGACGATGAAGTTAGACCTCTTTTGGCGGAACGCCAAGGGCTATGACCGCGATTCAACAAACTTTGTCCTGGATATGGATAAACAGGAGTCATGGCGCTACGGTCCTTCCCGGCTCACCTCAACGCCTCAGCGCACACGGCCTGTTCAGGCCCAGAAGGGGGAACCGATGACCGAGACGCCCCGCAACCCCGCCCGCCGCAGCTTCAGCAGGCGCCTGTTCGCGGGCTCCGCGGCCGCCGCGTTCACCCCGGCCGTCCTCGGCGCCGCCCCTGCCGCGGCCGCCCCCGCACCCGCCCGTCCGGCGGCGGCTGCCGCGGCCGTGCGCCGTGCCGGGCCCGGCGGCGAAGTGCGCCATATGAAGCTCTACGCCGAGAAGCTGGCGGGCGATCAGCTCGGCTACGGACTGGAGAAAGGCAAAGCCACGGTCCCCGGCCCGCTGATCGAACTCGTCGAAGGGGACACCCTGCACATCGAGTTCGAGAACACCACGGACTCCACCGTCAGCCTGCACCCGCACGGCGTCGACTACGACCGGGCGAACGACGGCACCAAGATGAACGACAGCGTCGTCGAACCCGGAGGGAAGCGCACCTACACCTGGCGCACACACGCCCCCGGCAAGCGCGAGGACGGAACCTACCGCCCCGGCAGCGCGGGCTACTGGCACTACCACGATCACATCGTGGGCACGGAGCACGGCACGGGCGGCATCCGTGCCGGGCTCTACGGGCCGGTGGTCGTGCGCAGGGAGGGAGACATCCTCCCCGATGCCCAATTCACCGTCGTCTTCAACGACATGACGATCAACAATCTCCCGGAGGGCCCGGACTTCAAGGTCACCGTGGGCGACCGCCTCGAGATCATCATGATCACGCACGGCGAGTACTACCACACCTTCCATGTGCACGGTCACCGCTGGGCGGACAACCGCACGGGCCTGCTCGAAGGCCCCGGAGACCCCAGCAGGGTCATCGACAACAAGATCACGGGTCCGGCGGACTCCTTCGGTTTCCAGATCGTCGCGGGGGAGGAGGCCGGCGCCGGAGCGTGGATGTATCACTGTCATGTGCAGAGCCATTCGGACATGGGAATGGCCGGGCTGCTCCTCGTCGCCAAGCCGGACGGCACCGTGCCCGGGCACGAGGGTCACCACTGACGCCCAGGAGTGTGCTACGTTGAGCGAGTTGCAGTTTTGGTACCCATGACTTGTGTGCGCCTGACGGTTGTGACCTTCAGGCGCATTTTTGTTTTCCGTTCTCTCGGATGGGGTCATTGCGGCGACGGAGCTCCGCGCAGTGCGGAACTCCAGCTTTACCTTTGAAGGAGATCGACATGGCATCTGGCACCGTGAAGTGGTTCAACTCGGAAAAGGGCTTCGGCTTCATCGAGCAGGAGGGCGGCGGCGCCGACGTCTTCGCTCACTACTCGAACATCGACGCCCAGGGCTACCGGGAGCTCCACGAGGGCCAGAAGGTGACCTTCAACGTCACCCAGGGCCAGAAGGGCCCGCAGGCCGAGAACATCGTTCCTGCCTGATCTTGAAGTAAACGGTTGGGGTCCGCACCTGACGGGTGCGGACCCCGACGCGTGCCCGGACGCACCCGCGTCCCGCTGAATCTCTCAGCCAATTCGCATTCCCCCGGCTCGTTCTTGTGGTCTCTCCACGGCCTCCCGCCGCGGAGCCCTCCTCGGCGCGCGCCGCCTCGAGGAAGGTCTCTTCCGTGAATCGCCGTACCCGCTCCGCCTCCGCCCGGCAGCGCCCCGCCCGCTCCCGCGGTCCGGCACCCGCCCGCAGGCCCTCACCCGCCGCGCCCAAGGACTTCGCCGTACCGGTCAGCACCACACCCGTGCTCCCCCCGGCAGAGGCCTTCGCCGACCTGGACATGCCCGCCCCGCTGCTGGCGACCCTCGCCCAGCAGGGCGTGAGCGTGCCCTTCCCCATCCAGGCATCCACGCTGCCGAACTCGCTCGCCGGCCGCGACGTGCTGGGACGCGGACGCACCGGGTCCGGCAAGACCCTGGCCTTCGGCCTCGCCCTGCTCGCCCGTACCGCCCCCCGGCGTGCCCAGCCGCACAAGCCGCTGGCACTGGTCCTGGTGCCCACGAGGGAGCTGGCCCAGCAGGTCACCGCCGCCCTCACCCCGTACGCCCGCTCGCTGCAGCTGCGGCTGGCCACCGTCGTCGGCGGCATGGCCATCTCCCGCCAGGCAGCGGCGCTGCGCGGCGGCGCCGAAGTGCTGGTGGCCACTCCCGGCCGCCTCAAGGACCTCATCGAACGCCGCGACTGCAGCCTGGACGAGGTGCGCATCACCGTCCTGGACGAGGCCGACCAGATGGCCGACATGGGCTTCCTGCCGCAGGTCACTGCCCTGCTCCGGCAGGTTCCGGCGGACGGTCAGCGCATGCTGTTCTCCGCCACGCTCGACCGGGACGTCGACCGGCTCGTGCGGATGTTCCTGACCGATCCGGTGGTGCACTCCGTGGATGCCTCGGCGGGAGCGGTCACCGAGATGGAACACCACATAGTGCACGTCGCGAGCACGGACAAGATGAGCACCGCCACGCAGATCGCTGCCCGCGACGGGCGCGTGCTGATGTTCCGCGACACCAAGCGCTCCGTGGACCGGCTGACCAAGGACCTGCTGCGCAACGGCGTACGGGCGGTGGCCCTGCACGGCGGGAAGTCGCAGCCGCAGCGGACCCGTGCCCTGGAGCACTTCAAGAGCGGACACGTCAATGTGCTGGTGGCAACGAACGTCGCCGCCCGCGGAATCCACATCGACGACCTCGACCTGGTCGTCAACGTCGATCCGCCCACCGACCACAAGGACTACCTGCACCGGGGCGGCCGCACCGCCCGTGCGGGCGCCTCGGGCAGTGTGCTCACCCTCGTGCTGCCCGAGGAGCGGCGAGAGATGGACAGGCTCATGGCCACCGCCGGGATCTCCGCGCGTACGGTCAAGGCCGCCTCACGTCAGGAGGACCTGGTCCGCCTCACCGGTGCCCAGGACCCCTCGGGCGTGCCTGTGACGGTCGCCGAGCCGGTCACGGCCCAGGCGGCCGGCGGAGGCCGGAGCCGCTCCGGCAAGCGCGGCGGCGGCAACCGCGGCCGTGCCGGGGGCGGCGGCAACCGCACGAGCGGTGGCGGCCGGAGCGCAGGCGGCGGCCGGACGGCCACGGCAGGGCGAGCCGACGGCAGCAGCAAGAGCACCGCCGGCAACGGCAACGGGCAGGGGCCGGGTGCGCGCGGTGCCGCCGGCGGCAGGTCCCGCCGCCCCGGGGGCGGGCGCCGCACCTCCGGCCCCGCCGCCCCCGGCAGCAGAGCCGCGTAACGCGCGGGCGGGGCCAGGGCCGCGGGCTGTTTGCCGCGGGCGGGGCCCGGGCACCTCGTGACCTGGCCGGGCACGTCGTCGCATGCCGTCTCCGACCGGCATGACATCGCACCGCGTGCACGCCTCGTCCCCGCCCCGCCCCGTTCGTCTGGAGGGTGAGATGGCCGGTGCACCTCACGCAGCCTCCGCCCGCACGGCGCCGGAGGCCCCCGGGCCTCCGGCGGCCTGGGTGGGTGTCGAGGAGGAGTTCCCGGTCGCCGACGCGGCGCCCGGCACTCCCGTACCCCGCTGCCCGGAGACGATCCGGGCAGCGGCGGGCGGACTCGCCCCCGTAGGCGGCACACAGCCGAAGGGGGAACCCCACACCGCCCGGGCTGAAGCCGCCCCGGGTGTCCGCACCCGTCTGAGCGATCCGGCACGGCAGCTCCGTGCCGGAAGGCGGTCCGTGCGCCCGGTGGCCGGCTCGCGGAGCGCGGCGTGAAAGCCCCCGTCGTGTCACCGCGGCCGGAAACGGGGGGCGCGGCGGCGCTTCCGCAGCCGCGCGGCGCCCTGTCCGCCGCGGTGATCCGGGCCCTTCGTACGTCCCCCGGGCCTGCCGGGCCCGCCTGGCCTCCCGCGGCCGGGAGCGGTCCCTTCGGTGAGGACCTCCAGCTGGCGCTGCACCTGTGCTACGAGCTGCACTACCGGGGCTTCCGCGGCGTCGACGCCGGGTGGGAGTGGGAGCCGGAGCTGCTGCGGCTGCGCGGAGTGCTGGAGCGGACCTTTCTGCACGGGCTGCGGACAGGCGTCGGCGGTGGCGACGACGTCTCCGCGGAGCTGGACGCGCTGCTGACTCAGCCGCCCGGGGGAGGGGGGATTCCCCGCCGGCTGGAGAAGCGGGGGGAGTGGTGGCAGATGCGGGAGTTGTTCGTGCACCGCTCCGTCTACCACCTCAAGGAGGCGGACCCGCACGTGTGGGTCGTGCCGCGTCTGCACGGCCGTGCCAAGGCGGCGCTGGTGGCCGTGGAGTACGACGAGTTCGGCGCCGGGCGCGCGGAGAGGGTGCACGCCCGTCTCTTCGCCCGGCTGCTGGCCGGCGCGGGGCTGGACCCCGGCTATCTGAGCCACCTCGAGGACGTGCCGGCGCCCGCGCTCGCGCTCGTCAACATGATGTCCCTGTTCGGACTGCACCGCGGACTGCGCGGAGCCCTCGTGGGGCACTTCGCCGCCGCGGAGACCACCACGGCGCCCGGCGCGCGGCGGCTGGCGCGGGCCCTGGAGCGGATGGACGGGCACCCGGACTGCGTGTTCTTCTACCGCGAGCACGTCGAGGCGGACGCCGTACACGAACAGGTGATGCGCCGGGACGTCGTCGGCGGTCTGCTCGAGGACGAGCCGGAGCTCGCCGCGGACATCGTGCTGGGCATCCAGGCCACACAGCTTCTGGAGGAGCGGCTGGCAGCGCACCTCGGCCGGGCCTGGGACGCGGGGGCGACGTCACTGCGGCGGCCGCTGCCCCGCTGACCCCGCGGGGCCTTCGGCTTCCGGAGGACCGGCCGATTCCGCCGGGCCCGCGGACGTCCCCGCGCCGGGCGAACGCGGACGGCGCCGGTGGCTGGTGTCGCACCACGGGTAGTCGCCGCTGCGGCGGCAGGCGCACAGGGCCACCATGAAACGGTCCGAGGTGACGGTACGGCCGTCGCCCAGGTCCACCTCGACCGGACCCTCGACGAGGACGGGACCGCCGGGATCGATCACCACGCGACGGGCGGCCCGCCCGGTGCGGGACTCCGGCCGCGCACCGGACTCCGGGCGGCCGGCCTGCGGCAGGACAGCGTCAGGCCGACCGGGCTCGTGACGGTCATGTTCCGGACGGTTCGCGTCGGGCACGGACGACCACCAACTCCTCTTCTCGCTGTCCGGGAGCGATGAGCCCCCGCTTCTCCAGCCATGCCGCCCGGCTGCGCAGTACCGGTCCGAAGGGCTGCCCGCTGCGAGCGGTCACCCGGGCCTCCAGCCCTCCCGTCCGCAGCGCCCGCAGGGTGGGGAAGTCCCCGCGGTGGACGGTCACGGGCAAGCCGGACAGCCGGGCGTTCCACCGTGCGGCGAGCGCCGCCCGCGCGGACAGATCGACGGCGTGCACCTCGGCGGCGCCGTACCGGGCGCCGGCGAGAGCGACCACGCCGGTGCCGGTGCAGATGTCGAGCATGCGGGCCCCTCGGGGCAGGCCGAGATGGCGGAGTGCCTTGAGCAGCAGATCCGAATCGCTCTGGGGACGGTGGACACCGGGCGGTCTCAGCAGCCACACGGACGGCCGGGTGCCTCGGCCTGAGTCCGCGAAACGGGCCGTGGGGCTGCCCGAGCGGCCCGTCGTCACCGCCCTCGCGGCGCCACGTACACGCGGTAGCCCGCCGGCATGTGGGGCAGTTGCGCCGAGGGCCACTCGCCGGCCCAGCGCGGGGGCGTCTGCCGGGGCGGCACCGTCACGGCCATCGGCTGCTTGCCGCCCGCGAGTTCTCGCAGGCCGGAGGCGGTGATGTTGATGTCGTGACCTCGGTCCTGGCGCGCGGCGCACCCCGCGTAGTGGCTGATGGGAACGGCGAGCGGACCGGTCAGGACGCACGGCTCCCGCAGACCGAGGCCGTGCATGGTCTCGGCCGCGGCGGTCATCTTCCGCGTCATGCGGTGGTTGCTGTCCAGCACGGAGCCCAGCACCTGGTACTGCACGCCGAAGTGGCTGCCCAGCAGCAGGGCGGGCACGGCGATCAGGACGAGGGGGCGCCGGCCGTTCGGCCTCTGGGCGAAGGCCCTGCGCACGCACTCGGCGACCGGAAGGGCGAGCAGCGCGTAGGAGGGCAGCAGGAAACGCGGCGCCGCGTACTCCATGAGGAACAGATACGGCAGCGCCAGCACCACCGCGGTGACCGCGGCCAGCACCGCGGCGTCCCGGCGCCCCGCGCGTACCGCCGCGGTGATCCCCGCCGCGGCCAGCAGCGGCAGCGCGAACCACCACAGCGCCGTCAGCGGGTCCTCCCAGGCCATGTCGCACGGACGGCACAGCATCCGCCCCTGCAGGCTGCGCACGTGGTCCCCGATCGCCACGTTCCATCCCATGCCGCCCTGGATCTCACTTGCACGGTGCAGACGCGCGAACAGCCCTCCGTACGCCGTGTACGCCTCCGCGATCCAGGGGCCGGCGCCGAGCAGCGCTCCGGCCGGCAGACCCCACAGCAGGGCCGGGCGGCGCCAGTGCGGCACCAGGAGGGCGGCGCCGCCCAGGGCCAGGAGCAGCCAGGCCGCGTCGGGCGGACGCATCAGCGCCACGACGCCCACGGAGAGGACGAGACCGGCCGCCGCCGCTCGGTCGGGCACGTTCCGTACGCACCGCAGGAAGCAGCCCACCGCTGCCAGCGTGCCGAAGGCGCACCACAGGTTCGGCATGGCCTGCGGCCCGTAGAAAAGGCTGATCCACAGTCCTGCGAAGAGCCCGCCGCCCCAGGTGAGGACGGGCACGGGCAGCAGGCGGCGCCAGACCCACAGCGCGGCGAACAGGCTCAGTCCGGACAGCACGGCGAGGAAGACGCGAAGGAGGAGGGTGGAGGAGGTGAAGGCGGCCACCGGTGCCACCAGATAGGAGATGCCGCGTGCGCGCGGGGCGCTGAAGTAGGCCGCGGGGCCCTCGTCGACCTGGCTGATGTAGACGGTCTCGTCCCAGCCGAGGCCGGTGCCGGGCAGGACGAGGAGAAGCTGCGCCAGCGTGTAGGCCGCCGCGACGGCTCCGAGGGGGAGCAGGGGACGTCCGGGAGGGCGGGGCCCGTACTCGGGGAGGCGTCTGAGTCGGTCGATGACTGGCGCGCTCGGAGCCGCAGGCAGCACGTACATGGCCGAACCTCGTCCCGCTCAATGAAACCGGCAGAGAGGTCTATGCGTAACACCCGATATGTCAGATTTGCGGTAATGGATGCCCCGGCCCGGTCACTTGCGTGCGCACATACGATCGCCCGTATGCGTTCTTCAGATCAGGCCGCGCACATAGCGGTGATCGGCTCCGGCGCGGTCGGCGGGCTCACCGCCGCCTTCGCGCACGAGGCCGGCCATGACGTCACACTCTGTCTGCGGGCGCCGCTCGATGAGCTGACGGTCCGTACGGGCGGCGAAGTGCTCCGCCCCGCCCTGCGTTTCGCGCGGCGCCCGGAGGAAGTCGCGCCCGCCGACTGGGTGTTCCTGACCACCAAGGTCCAGGACACCGAGGGTGCCGCAGGCTGGCTGCGGGCACTGTGCGGACCTGGGACCGTCGTCGCCGTCATCCAGAACGGCATCGACCACGCCGAGCGCGTCGCTCCGCTGCTGCCGCCGGGGACACGGCTCATGCCGACGCTCGCGTACATGCAGGTCGAGCGCGTCGCACCCGGCGAGATCGTCCACCACGCGGGCAGCGAACTGCACGTGCCCGAGGGCGGGGAGGCGGACGCCTTCGCCGGGCTCCTCGACAGCAGCCGTCTGAGAGTCCGCGGCGCCGCCGACTTCCGTACGGCCGCCTGGCGCAAGATGTTCACCAATGTCGCGGCCAACCCCCTCACCGCGATCCTCAAGCAGCGCATGCACATCCTGGGCGACCCGGAGATGCGGAAACTCGCCGAGGACGTCCTCAACGAGGCGCTTCTCGTCGCCCGCGCCGAGGGCGCACGGATGGACGGGGAGGACGTACGCCGCGCACTGCGGCAGAACACCTCGGTACCGCCCGACGGCGGCACGTCCATGCTCTACGACCGGCTCGCCGGCCGCCCACTGGAGCACGAGCACATCACCGGCCCCGTGGTGCGCGCCGCCGAGCGGCACGGCATCCCCGTACCGCTGAACCGCATGCTGCTGACACTGCTGCGGGCCGCGGACCGCGAACTGCGCGCAGAGACCTGAGACGTTCCGCGCCGCCTCCCGGCCGGGAGCGGGTTCACCGCGGTCCGCCGGGCAGCCCCCGCAGGCGCTCCATCTCCCGCCGGTCCCGCTTGGTCGGCCGCCCCGTGCCCCGGTCCCGGTGTCCGGCGGGCGCGACGGCCTCGCGGGGCGGTGGCGGCGGGCTGTTGTCGACGTAGCACTCGACGGCCACCGGAGCACCGACGCGTTTGCGGATGACGCGGGAGACGGCCACGACGCGCTCCCGTCCCGCGTGACGCAGCCGCACCTGGTCGCCCTCACGCACCGGATGGGCGGGCTTGACGCGTTCTCCGTTGACCCGCACATGTCCGGCGCGGCACGCCGACGCGGCCATCGCCCGGGTCTTGGTGAGCCGTACGGACCAGATCCAGATGTCGACCCGTACGGTTCCTCCGTCTGCAGCCATGGGTCCGACTCTAGAGGCACCCGGCCGGTGCGGGTCGGGCCCCGTGCGCCCGGGCGGCCGCGGGCGGACTTCAGCGGCGGGCCAGCCGCCGCTCTCCGCCCGCACCCGTCTCGTAGTCCAGTTCGTAGTGCGCGAAGACGGCGCGCTCGTCCGCGGCGGGCAGCTCGCCGTCGGTGGGGATCGAGGGGGCGGCCCGTACGTCCCGCCGGGAGTGGACGACGCGCAGATACTCCGGGCCGACCGTCGCGCCGGTCAGCGGTACGAACACCAGCCGGCGCCGCGTGGGCATACCGACGGTCACGGTGGCGAAGGAGGGCTTGTCGGTGCGCGTATCGACATAGACGGCCTCCAGCGTGCCGATCTTGCTGCCGCCGGGATCGACGACGTCACGGTCGCGCCACTCACGGATGTCGCCCGCTTCGAACATCTCCGCCGTCCCTCCGCAGTGTCGCCGGCGCGGCTGTCCGTCCGCCCGCACCGGTCCGTCACTCCAGCCTGCCGCGCCGCCCGGCTGTGCGCACGCGGCCCGCGTCCGCACGGCGGCAGCCCGCTGTTGCGGCAGGTTTGGTGCCGTGAGGCCGGGTGGTACTGGCGCGGGGTGGACACTCACCTCAGCCTCCGGGTCGACGGCCGGCAGCGGTCGCTGACCGTGGACAACCGCACCACGCTGCTCGACGCACTGCGCGACCGGCTGTCCGTCACCTCGCCCAAGAAGGGCTGCGACCATGGACAGTGCGGCTCCTGCACGGTGCTGCTGGACGGGCGGCGCGTGGTCAGCTGTCTGACCTTCGCCGTCGCACACGACGGCGCCGAGGTCACCACCGCGGACGGACTCGCCGGGACGGACGCGGAGCTGCACCCCGTACAGCAGGCGTTCCTCGACCACGACGGGTTCCAGTGCGGCTACTGCACGCCCGGACAGATCACCTCGGCGGTCGGCATGCTCGCGGAGGTGGCCGCGGGGCATCCCAGC
The DNA here is from genome assembly GCF_000424965.1 of Streptomyces sp. TAA204. Taxonomy (NCBI): domain Bacteria; kingdom Bacillati; phylum Actinomycetota; class Actinomycetes; order Kitasatosporales; family Streptomycetaceae; genus Streptomyces; species Streptomyces sp. TAA204. The sequence goes on along the minus strand of NZ_AUKW01000002.1, from coordinate 163,278 downwards.
GCCGTCACAGAACCGGACGGCCACCTGGGCCTGGACGAGGAGGAGATCCGCGAACGCATGAGCGGGAACCTGTGCCGCTGCGGCGCGTACGTGAACATCGTCGCCGCGGTCAAGGCGGTGAGCGGCCGGTGATCCCCTTCGACTACCGGCGCGCTCCGGACGCCCGTACCGCCGTCGCCACCGTCATGGCACGCCCGTACGCCGCCTTCCTCGGCGGCGGCACCAACCTCGTGGACCACATGAAGCTCGGTCTGGCAGCGCCCGAGCTCCTGGTGGACGTGAGCCGGCTGCCGCTCGACCGGATCGAGGAAATGCCCGACGGCGGTCTGCGCATCGGCGCGACGGTCCGCAACAGCGACCTCGCCGCGCACCCTGTGCTGCGCCGCCGCTATCCCGTCCTCTCCCAGGCGCTGCTGGCAGGCGCCTCGGGCCAGCTGCGCAACGCGGCGACCACGGCCGGCAACCTGCTGCAGCGCACCCGGTGCGGCTACTTCCAGGACGTGACCACGCCCTGCAACAAGCGCGAGCCCGGATCGGGATGCGCGGCGGTCGGCGGATGGAACCGCCACCACGCCGTCCTGGGCGCCTCCGAACACTGCCTCGCCGTGCACCCCTCGGACATGGCTGTGGCCATGAGCGCCCTCGACGCCGTGGTGACCGTGCTCGGTGAGGACGGCGAACACCGCATTCCCCTGCGGGAGTTGCACCGGCTGCCGGGCGACCTGCCCGAACGGGACACGCTCCTCGGACACGGGCAGCTCATCACCGCCGTCGAGCTGCCGCCGCTGCCCTCCCACGCGCGTTCGGGCTACCGCAAGGTGCGTGACCGCGCCTCGTACGCCTTCGCGCTGGTCTCCGCCGCCGCCGTGCTGGAGATCGAGTCAGGCAGGGTGCGCGAGGCGCGCGTCGCGTTCGGCGGGGTCGCGCACAAGCCCTGGCGCGCCACCCGCGCGGAGGAGGTCCTGCGCGGTGCCCGCGCGAGCGAGGACATCTTCCGGCAGGCGGCCGACGCGGAACTGGAGGCGGCGCAGCCTCTCCCCGGCAACGCCTTCAAGATCCCCATGACGCGCAACACGCTCGCCGTGCTGCTGCGCGAGCTGGCCGCACAGGAGCAGCGATGACCCGCGCCCACGACCTCCCGCAGACCTCGCAGCGGCCGGCACCCCTCACCCCGCGTGTGGTCGGCAGCCCGCTGCCGCGCCTGGACGGGTACGCCAAGGTCACCGGCACCGCGCCCTACGCGTGGGAACATCAGCTGGAGGACCCCGCGTACGTGCATCCCCTGACGGCGGCCGTCCCCCGCGGCAGGGTCGTGGCGGTCGACTCGGCTCAGGCGGAGGCGCTGGAGGGCGTCCTGGCAGTGCTCACCCCGGGCAACGCCCCGCGCCTGGCGGAGACCGGCGACGCCGAACTGGCGGTGCTGCAGTCCGACGAGGTCGCCTTCCGCGGCCAGGTCGTCGGTGCCGTGCTCGCCGAGACACCCGAGACCGCGCGGCACGCGGCCTCACTCATCCGTATCGAGTACGAACTGCAGCCGCACATCACGGAGTTGGACGCGGACGACCCGGACCTGTACCGGCCTGGGCTGGTCAACGCCGGTTTCCCCGCCGACTCCGCCGAGGGCGACGTCGAGGCCGCACTCGCCGCCGCGCACACCACGGTCGACGAGACCTACAGCACCCCCATGGAGCACAACAACCCCATGGAGCCCCACACGAGCGTCGCCGTCTGGGACGCGGAGGCGGCCGGGGGCCCGAGGCTGACGCTCTACGACTCCACCCAGGGGGCCCACCTGCTCCGGCAGACTCTCGCCCCGCTGTTCGGGCTGCCCGTCGAGTGGGTGCGGGTGATCTCCCCGCACGTGGGCGGCGGTTTCGGATCGAAGGGGATGCCGCACGCGCACAATGTGCTGGCGGTGCTCGCGGCGCGTCTCGCTCCCGGACGGCCCGTCAAACTGGCGCTCACACGGCAGCAGATGTTCCCGCTCACGGGTCACCGCACCCCGACGCTGCAGCGCGTACGGCTCGGCGCGGACCCGCGCGGACACCTGACCGCCCTCAGCCATGAGGTCGTCGAACACACCTCCCGGATCAAGGAGTTCGCGGAGCAGACGGCCGTGCCGTCGCGGCTGGTGTACGCCGCGCCCAACCGGCGTACGAGCCACCGGCTCGCGGCGCTCGACGTCCCCGTCCCGTCCTGGATGCGGGCGCCGGGTGAGGCACCGGGCATGTTCGCCGCCGAGGTCGCCATGGACGAACTCGCTCTCGCCTGCGGGCTGGACCCCATCGAGCTGCGCGCGCGCAACGAGCCGGGGAGGGACCCGGAGACCGGCAGGCCATGGTCCGGCCGGCATCTGCTGGAGTGCCTGCGCACCGGAGCCCGCCGCTTCGGCTGGGAGCGGCGCACCACCGCGGGAGTGCGGCGCGAGGGCGACTGGCTGGTCGGGCTGGGAGTGGCCGCCGCCACCTATCCGGCATGGACGCTCCCGGGCTCGGCCGCCGAGATCGAGTACCTCGGCGCCGACCGGTACGCCGTCCGCATCGGCGCCGCCGACCTGGGCACCGGCACCTGGACGGTGCTCAGCCAGATCGCCGCCGACGCCCTCGACCGCCCGTTCGAGGCCGTCCACCTCGAGATCGGCGACACCGACCTTCCGAACGCCAGCGTCGCGGGAGGGTCCTCCGGCACCAACGGCTGGGGTTCGGCGGTCGTGGCCGCGTGCCGGGCCTTCCGCGTACAGCACGGCCAGGACCCCGCCGCCGGCGCGCGTACGGTCTCCGCCGCGCCCGCGGACCCGGAGCTGGAGAAGTACGCCGCGCACTCGTTCGGGGCACAGTTCGCCGAGGCACGTGTCCACGCGGAGACCGGCGAGATCCGAGTGCCGCGCATGCTCGGGGTCTTCTCCGCGGGACGGATCATCAACCCCCGTACCGCACGGTCCCAGTTGATCGGCGGCATGATCATGGGGATGTCGATGGCGCTGTTCGAGGAAGGCGTCCTCGACCACGGCACGGGTCACGTCGTCAACCACGACCTCGCCCAGTACCACATCCCCACCAGCGCGGACGTCCGCGACATCGAGGCCGTCTGGCTGGACGAACCGGACCCGCACGCCAACCCGATGGGCTCCAAGGGCATCGGTGAGCTCGGCATCGTCGGCAGCCCCGCCGCGGTCGTCAACGCCGTGCACAACGCGACGGGCGTCCGGGTGCGTGACCTGCCCGTCACCCCCGACAAGCTGATGAGGTACTGAAGGCGCCCCGCCCGCAGGTATCTTGCGCCCCATGCCCCGAGACCGGACACGGACCGCGGACGCGGCCGCCGCCCCCGAAGCGTGCCCGCTCAAGGTCGTCGTGCTCGACGTCAACGAGACGCTCAGCGACATGACGCCGCTGCGCCGCCGCTTCGAGGACATCGGCGCCCCGGGCGATCTGCTGCCCACGTGGTTCGCCGGCGTGCTGCGGGACGGCTTCGCGCTGAGCGCCGCCGGTTCGTACGCGCACTTCGCCGACGTCGCACGCGAGGGTCTGCGTACGCTGCTCCCACAGGTGGAGGGCTGGTCCGGGGACACGCGGGCGGCGGCCCGGCATGTCCTGGAGGGCCTTGCCGGGCTGGACGTGCACCCGGACGTGCCCGCGGGGGTGCGTACGCTCCGGCGCTCCGGGTTCCGGCTGGTGACGATGACGAACGGAGATCCCCGGCTGACTGCCGGAATGCTCGAACGGGCCGGTGTCCGCGACCAGTTCGACGCGGTGCTCGGCGTCGGCGGCCCGCGCTGCTGGAAGCCGGTGCCGGAGGCCTACCGGTACGCCGTGCGCAGGGCGGGCGTCGAGCCCGAGGAGGCCCTGCTGGCGGCCGTGCATCCCTGGGACGTCGACGGTGCGCAGCGCGCGGGGCTCGCCGGGGCCTGGCTGCGGCGGGGGAGTGTCCACTATCCGGAGGTGATGTCCCCGCCCGTGTGGGCTGCCGAGGACCTGGAGGAGCTGGCCCGTCTGCTGACGGAGGCCGGCGGTCCGTCCGCACGGCAGTGACCGGGCGGTGACGGCGCGGCCGCCCTGCCGGGACGGGGGAGGCCGGCCGGGCGTGATCCGGAGACCTTGACAGGCAGGTCCGTTGCTGGATTACTGGACCGCGCCACAAGGCTAACCGAATGGTCGGTCGGGAAGTGCGAGGGCGTGGAAGGTATGACGCAAGCCATGAGCGGCGGTGCGGCGCAGACGATGTTCGCCGCGGACCAGGCGTCACAGGACCTGGGCATCACCCTGCTGGAGGCCGGGGGCGGCACCGCGAGACTGCGGATGACCGTGACGGCGTCCATGGTCAACGGCCACGGCATCGCACACGGCGGATATCTCTTCCTCTTCGCCGACACGGCGTTCGCCTGCGCCTGCAACAGCCACGGCCCGGTGACGGTCGCCTCCGGCGCCGACATCTCCTTCGTGCGGCCCGTCAGAGAGGGGGACGTGCTCACCGCGGTGGCCCGGGAGCGGACCCGCTACGGCCGCAGCGGCCTCTACGACGTGAGCGTCGTGCGCGACGGCAGTGGTGACGGCGACGGCAGCGGCGGCCAAGGCGCTGACGTCGTGGCGGAGTTCCGCGGGCGAAGCCGCACCGTGGGCAGCACGGAGGAGTCCTCATGACGGCGAGCGGGACGACCCCGGTGCCCTCCGGCGCGCCGCGCGGGACCGGCGAGCCGCTCCCGTCCGGGCTGCGGGACGCGGGCGAACGGATGGACCGGGACGAGCTGCGCGTACACCAACTCCGGCGGCTGCAGGCGACCCTGCGCACGGCGTACGACGAAGTGGAGCTGTACCGCAGGAAGTTCGACGCGGCGGGAGTGCGCCCGGAGGACTGCCGCACACTGGAGGATCTCGCCCTCTTCCCCTTCACCACGAAGGCGGACCTGCGCGAGACCTACCCGTTCGGGATGTTCGCCGTCCCCATGTCGCGGGTGAGCCGCATCCACGCCTCCAGCGGGACCACCGGCCGTCCCACCGTGGTGGGTTACACCGAGGGCGATGTGTCGATGTGGGCCGACATGGTCGCCCGCGCGATCCGCGCCGCGGGCGGCAGGCCCGGCCACAAGGTCCATGTGGCCTACGGATACGGCCTGTTCACCGGCGGACTCGGCGCGCACTACGGCGCTGAGCGTGCCGGCTGTACGGTCATCCCCGTCTCCGGGGGCATGACGGCCCGCCAGGTCCAGCTCATCCAGGACTTCGAGCCCGAGATCATCATGGTCACGCCGTCCTACATGCTCACCCTGCTGGACGAGTTCGAACGGCAGGGCGTCGACCCGCGCTCGACATCCCTGAGGACCGGCATCTTCGGAGCCGAGCCGTGGACGGAGGGGATGCGCGCGGAGATCGAGGAGCGCCTGGGCATCCACGCCGTCGACATCTACGGCCTCTCCGAGGTGATCGGGCCCGGAGTGGCCCAGGAGTGCGTGGAGACGAAGGACGGGCTGCACATCTGGGAGGACCACTTCTTCCCCGAGATCGTCGACCCCGTCACGGACGAGGTCCGGGGGGAGGGCGAGGAGGGGGAGTTGCTCTTCACCTCGCTCACCAAGGAGGCCATGCCCGTCGTGCGGTACCGCACCCGCGACCTGACGCGGCTGCTGCCCGGCACGGCCCGTCCGGCCTTCCGCCGGATGGAGAAGGTCACCCGCCGCTGCGACGACATGATCATCCTGCGCGGTGTCAACATCTTCCCCAGCCAGGTCGAGGAGATACTTCTGCGCACGTCCGGCCTCGCCCCCCACTTCCAGCTGCACCTGAGCACGCGCGCCCGCACGGACCGCATGACGGTACGTGCGGAGGCGCGGTCGGGAACGGGTGCCGGGGAGCGCGAGGCGGCGGCCTCGGCGGTCACCAGGGCCGTCAAGGAGGGTGTCGGGCTCAGCGTGGCCGTCGAGATCGTGGACCCCGGCACTCTGGAGCGCTCCGTCGGGAAGATCCGCCGCATCGTCGACGAGCGGGAGGGGCGGGGCTGAGCGTCGGGGCTGAGCGCGAGCGGTCAGCCCTCTTCGCCCGCGCCGAGGCCGGCCGTCGTGAACTGCGGGTTGGCGATCGTGAATCCGCCGTCGACCACGAAGGACTGGCCGGTGGTGTAGGCCGCCGCGTCCGAGGCGAGCCACGCGATCAGGGACGCGACTTCCCGTGGGTCGCCGGGGCGGGCCACGGGCAGGGCGGGCCGGCTGACGGTGTGGACGTCCACGCCCGCCAGGTTCGACATCGCCGTGGCGATGAGGCCCGGGGCGACGGCGTTGACGGTGATGCCGTGCGCGGCGAGTTCCAGGGCCATCGACTTGGTCAGTCCGCCCAGACCGTGCTTCGCCGTGTTGTACGCGGCCGCCGACGGCAGCGGCGTGTGCTCGTGGACCGAGGTGATGTTGATGATGCGTCCCCCCTCGCCCTGGCCGATCATCCGGCGGGCGGCGCGCTGGCTCAGCAGGAACGGGCCCTCCAGGTCCACCGCGACCACGTGCCGGAAGTCCTCGAAGGTCATCTCGGTGAACGGCGCCATGCGGTTGGTGCCCGCGGCGTTGACCAGGACGTCCAGCCGCCCGAAGACGTCCGCGAACTCCTCGACCACCTCCTCCGCGCCGGGCAGCACGGACAGGTCCAGGAAGCGGGTCTCGCTCCGCCGCCCGTGCCCGTGCACCTCCTCCGCCGTGCGCCGCGCCTCCGCCTCGTCCGCGAACCAGGTGACGCCGATGTCGTACCCCTGCGCGGCCAGCGCGGCAGCCGTCGCTCTGCCCATCCCGGACTCCGATCCGGTGACGACGGCGACCTTCCCTGCGGGGCTGCGGTTCGTGTGGTCCATGCTGGGCTGCTCCTCTGTCCGCGGACGCCTGTCACGGGCCCGGCGCGTTCTGCCGCCGCCGGGTGCTCCCGATGCTGCAAGAGTGCCCGCGATCACCGTTGCGGGCACGGGGAGGGGCGGGCGGCCGACGGCGGCGAAGTGCCTGACGGGCGGCGTGCCGTCAGGCCGCCGCTTCCAGCCTCAGCAGTGCCCGCTTGGCCGCTGCGCCCCCGACGTAGCCGCCCGCCGAACCGTCCGAACGGACGACGCGGTGGCATGGGATGACGACTGGCAGCGGATTGGTGGCACACGCACTCCCGACGGCACGGACCGCTCCGGGGCTGCCCGCCGCTGCGGCGACCCGGGCGTAGCTGGCGGTGCCGCCGTAGGCGATCGAGGAAAGACGAGTGATCACCTCGCGCCGGAAGCCCTTCGAAAGCCGCAGGTCCAGGACGAGGTCGAACCCGGTGCGTCTGCCCTCGAAGTACTCCTCGATCTGCCGCGCCGCCGGTGCCAGCCGTTCCGGGGCCTCCAGGACACGCGGGCTGATGCGGGCGGCGAGGTCGTCCAGCACGGCCTCGTGGCCGCCGTGGTCGACGGTGTCGTAGGCGACCCGTACGAGCCCTTCCTGAGTGGCGGCCAGCAGCAGCGGACCCACGGGCGTCTCCAGCGTGCGGTAGGCGACATCGAGCAGTCCCTCGCGCTCCGCGTCCGCGACCAGACGCGTGTGCAGCCGGCTCTGCGCCGCGGGGTCCTCGACCGGAAGTGCGTCGAACAGGTGCCCGCAGCCCCCCTCGGATGCGGCTGTCATCATCACTCGCCCCTCTCGTCGGTACCCCCGGGGTAGCTGCCGCGCAGCGACCTGATGCCGTCGGCGGCGGCTCTGCGCGCCGCGTCCGTGGTGCCGCCCGTGATCGCGGCGATCTCCTTGTAGGGCAGCCCGACCAGATAGTGGTAGGCCACTGCCGAGCGCTGGCGCTGCGGCAGAGACTTCAGGGCGTCCCACAGATCCCCGGCCCACAGATCCCCGGCCCACAGCTCTCCGGAGGCGGGCTCAGCGTCCGTCGCCGCCGCACCGCCCGGGGCGGCCGAGGGCTCCGGAACCTCTCCCACCGCGATGGGACGGCGGGCGTTGGCGCGGGCCGCGTCGATGGCCTTGCGGTGGGCGATCGTCACCAGCCACGCCTCCACGCGGGCGTCCTCCGGCAGGCGCGGATACGCCTTGAGCGCCGCCAGGAACGTCTCCGACCAGGCGTCCTCCGCGTCCGCCGGACCCACGACGGCGCGGCACACGCGCAGCACCAGCGGCCCGTACTCGGCCACGATCTGCTCGAAAGGTCTCAAGGTCACATCCTGTAGACGAATCACGGCCCGCGAACGTGAGCCGTCACAGCACCGCCCCTCCTCAGAAGAGACGGCCCGTTCCCGCCGCCGACTCCTCCAGGTCCAGCAGGAACCGTTTGCGCTCCAGCCCGCCCGCGTAGCCGGTCAGGGAGCCGTCCGCCGCCACGACGCGGTGGCAGGGGACGATGACGCACAGCGGGTTGCGGCCGTTGGCCGCGCCCACCGCCTGTGCCAGCCCGGGGTCCCCCAGCCGGCGGGCCAGCGCTCCGTACGAGCGGGTCTCGCCGTAGGGGATCGCCTCCAGCAGTTTCCACACGCGCTGGGCGAACTCCTCGCCCCGTGCGGCGAGCGGAAGGTCGAAGTCTCTGCGCCCTCCCGCGAAGTACTCCTCCAACTGCCGCCGCGCGTCAGCGAATCCCTCGTCCACGCGGGGGCCCAGCGCCTCCGGGGACGGCCCGCGCCGGTGCCCCTCGAAGTACAGTCCGCTCAGCGCGTCGCCCTCCGCGACCAGCGTCAGCGCGCCCAGCGGCGAATCGACGACCGTGTGCCTGGGTGCCGTCATGGCCCTGCTCCTTCCCTCCGGTGCGGCCCGTCGAAGCGGTCCGCACCAGGAAGACGCCGCGGGGACGCGGAACGTGAGACCGGCCGGCGGGAAACCGCCGCGGAGACCGGCCCGGCCCACGGCCTCCTCGCACCGCACGCGCACCGCACGCGCACCGTTCTCCTTCACCGGCAGCCACGCCTCCCGGCCGTCACCGTCCAGCAGCGCCCGGGAGAAGTAAGCCGTCGGAGAGGGGACGATAGGTGCCGTTGTCCCGGACGATGACGGTGCCCGCCCCGTACTCACCCGAAGGGATGACGCCCTTGAACTCCCGGTGTTCCAGCGGATGGTCCCGCGACCGGCACGGGCCGCGCCGCTCGCGTGCACTCCGGCGGGGGAAGAAAAGGCACCCGGTACACGCTGTAGTGAAGGCCGCGGTCACGGGTACTCCCGCCTTTGCGGGAGGACTTGCCGTACGGCCGTACGCCCGCTCGCACACAGCCGGTAAGGAGCATCTGTGAAATTCGGTGTATCGACCTTCATCACCGACCAGGGCATCCGGCCCGCCGCCCTCGGACGCGCAGTCGAGGAACGGGGGTTCGACTCCCTCATGATCGCCGAACACACCCATATCCCCGTGGAGCGCCGCTCGCCCTACCCGGGAGGCGGTGACCTCCCCGAGATGTACTACCGCACCCTCGACCCCTTCGTCGCGCTGAGCGCCGTGGCCGCCGTCACCGAACGGCTGCTGCTGGGCACGGGAATCGCGCTGGTCGCGCAGCGGGACCCCATCGTCACGGCCAAGGAGGTCGCCTCCCTGGACCTGATCTCCGGCGGTCGCGCCCTCTTCGGAGTCGGCGTGGGCTGGAACCGGGAGGAGATGGAGAACCACGGCGCCGACCCCGCCACCCGCGGCCGCATGGTCAACGAGCGGCTGCGGGCGATGCAGGAGCTGTGGACGAAGGAACAGGCGGAGTTCCACGGGGAGTTCGTCGACTTCGACCCCGTCTGGTCGTGGCCGAAGCCCGTGCAGAGCCCGCACCCGCCCATCTATGTCGGCGGAGGGGAGGGGGCCTTCGCGCGGGTGGCCGAGTTCGGCGGCGCCTGGCTGGCCAACAGGGTCTCACCGGAGAAGCTGGCGGAGCAGATCGAGCAGATGCGGGGCATCGCGGGACGCGACGTACCGGTGACGGTCTACGCCGTCGGCGACGACCCGGAGCAGATCGAACGGTACGCACAACTCGATGTGGAACGGCTGCTGCTCCATCTGCCGACCCTCCCGGAGGACGAGTCGCTCCGGACGCTCGACCGGCTCGCCGCGACCGCCGGCCGGCTGCGCTGAGCGGCTGCCGCGATGCCGGGGATGACGCGGGAAGAGGCGCGGGAGCACTTCGCACGGGCGCGGGTGGCCACTCTGGGGACCGCCGGCGCCTCGGGGCGCCCGCACCTCGTCCCCGTCGTCTTCGCCCTGAGCGGTGACACCCTCGTCTTCGCCGTCGACCACAAGCCGAAGCGGACGGGCCGGCTGAGGAGGCTGGAGAACATCCGCGCCGAGCCCGCCGTCTGCCTGCTCGCCGACGCATGGGACGAGGACTGGGACCAGTTGTGGTGGGCGCGGGCCGACGGCACGGGACGCGTCCTGGACGCTCCCGCCGGCTCGGCGCTCGCCGCGCGGTACGCCGGTCTGCTCGTGGAGAAGTACCGCGCGCAGTACGACAGCCGTCCGCCGTCGGGGCCGGTCGTGGAGGTCACGGTGGAGCGGTGGTCCGGCTGGCGCGCGTCCTGACGGCAGAGGCACGGGCACACGGGCGGTGGCCGAAGCTGTGGTTCCGCATGTCCGGGCCCGGCGTACGCGTTGTCGGCCACACGTGCGACGATCCGCCCCATGGCGACAGTGAGTGAACTCCTCCCCGTCGGCGCCGTGCGGCTGGACGCCCCGGCGGCCGACTGGCGGGAGGCGGTACGGGCCGCCGGCGAGCTGATGGTGCGGACGGGCGCCTGCACCGGCCGGTACACCACGGAGATGACCGAGAACGTCGAGGAGAACGGTCCGTACATCGTCATCGCCCCCGGCATCGCGCTCGCCCACGCGCGGCCATCCTCCGCCGTGCTGCGCACCGGTATGTCCTGGGTGCGACTGGAGCGGCCCGTCGAGTTCGGGCACGAGACGAACGACCCGGTGGATCTCGTGGCCGGTCTCGCCGCGAAGGACTCAGGCGCCCACCAGTCCGCTCTCGCCGAACTGGCACGGCTGCTGGCCGACCCCGGCACCGTACGCGCCCTTCGCGAGGCTCCCACCGCCCGCGCGCTGCACGCACTGCTCGCCGGTGAGAGCGATGGCGGAGCGAGCGGCGGGCAGGACCAGGCCGGCGGGCGGGCCGATCCGGGCAGCCGTGGCGGAACCGGCAGCCGGGGTGACAGTGCCGGGCAGGCACGGCGGCGGGCCGGAAGCAGCGGGCAGTCCGTGCACAAGATCCTCACCGTCTGCGGCAACGGCCTCGGCACGAGCCTGTTCCTGAAGAACACCCTGGAACAGGTCCTCGACCGCTGGGGCTGGAGTGCCCACGTCACCGTGGAGGCCACGGACACCGTCTCCGCGAAGGGCAGGGCGTCCGAAGCCGTCGCCGTACTCACCTCACGCGAGATCGCCGCGACGCTCGGGGAGGTGGGCGTGCCGGTGCGCGTCATAGAGGACTTCACCAGCACCGCCGAGGTCGACGGTGCGCTGCGGGACACCTACGACGTCTGAGGACGGGGAAGGGGGCGGCTGAGTGGGCCCGCTCATCACCATCGCGGAGTTTCTCGTCAACGAGATCCTCAGCCAGCCGGCGTTCCTGATCGGCATCATGACAGGCGTGGGCCTGGCCGCGCTGAAGAAGCCGGCCGGGCAGATCGCAGGCGGAGCCATCAAGGCGACGCTCGGATTCCTGCTGATCAGCGCCGGCGCGGGGCTCGTCGTCGACGCGCTGGCCCCGCTGGGCGAGATGATCAAGGGGGCGACCGGGGCGCACGGGGTCATCCCGACCAACGAGGCGATCGTCGGCATCGCGCAGGAGCAGTTCGGTGCCCGTGTCGCGTGGCTGATGATCGTGGGCTTCGCGCTCAGCCTGCTGCTCGCCCGCTTCACACCGCTCCGGTACGTCTTCCTGACCGGACATCACATGCTGTTCATGGCGACGCTGACGACGATGGTGCTGGCCACCGCGGGGCTGCCGTCGGTGGCGGTGGTGAGCGTCGGCGGCGTGCTGATGGCCGTGATGCTCGTGTCCATGCCCGCCTTCGCCCACCCGTGGACGAAACGCGTCACGGGCAACAACAGCATCGCCATGGGCCACTTCGGCACCGCCGGCTATGTCGCGGCGGGCGCCGCCGGACAGCTCTTCGGCCGGCGCAGCCGCAGCACGGAGGAGATCCGCCTGCCGGAAGGGCTGCGCTTCCTGCGTGACTCGATGGTGGCGACCGCGCTGTCCATGCTCGTGATTTACCTGGTCATGGCCGTCGTACACCTGGTGAAGGCGGGGGAGAAGGCCGCGTTCGAGGCGTTCGCGGCAGGCGGCGGTGAGGCCGCCGCAGACGTCGGCGACTATCTGATGAACGCCGTCATGCAGGGGCTGCAGTTCGGGATCTCCGTGGCCGTCATCCTCTTCGGCGTCCGCACGATCCTGGGTGAACTCGTCCCCGCCTTCCAGGGCATCGCGGCGAAGGTGGTGCCGGGCGCGGTGCCTTCGCTGGACGCGCCGATGGTCTTCCCCTACGCGCAGAACGCGGTGCTCATCGGCTTCCTCTCCAGCTTCACCGGCGGGCTGGTGAGTCTCGGCCTCCTCACCTACGTCCTCGGGCCCGCCTTCGGCCTCGCGCTCGTGCTGCCGGGCCTCGTACCGCACTTCTTCACCGGCGGTGCGGCGGGCGTCTACGGCAACGCGACGGGCGGCAGGCGCGGCGCGGTCGTCGGCGCCTTCCTCAACGGCGTGCTGATCACCTTCCTGCCCGCGCTGCTGCTCAAGGTGCTCGGAACCTTCGGCGAGGAGAACACCACCTTCGGCGACGCCGACTTCGGATGGTTCGGCACCCTCATCGGCAACGCGGCCAAGGCGGGCGAAGTGGGCGGCGTCGTGCTGATGCTGCTGATAGCCGGGATCGTGCTGGCGGGCGCCGTGGTCGTACAGAAGCGCGTCGTCGAGCCCGGCTGGGACCCGGGCGCGCGCCGGGACGCCCTGCTGCCCCCGGACGGGGACGCGCCGTCGGACGGAACGGCGCCGGGCGGGGCCGGGGGCTCTCCGGCCTCAGAAGACGCGCGGATTCCGGCGCAGAAGCGGATCGCACCACCGCCCGGTGCCCCGGCACCGCCGCCGCCCCCGGACGAAGAGGGGCGCTGAACGCGGACCGTCACACCGAGCCGGCCGTGAGTACGTGCGCGCTGACGCCGAGCAGCGACGGTACGGACTCGGTGCGGCGCAGCGCGCCCATGACCTGCCGCTGCCGGTCCTCGCCGTCCAGCCAGGACGGAGCGTCACGCATCAGCCGGACAGCGCCCTCGACGCCGTACTGTCCCCGCGTCACCAGCCCCGCCTCGGCGAACTCGCCCACAGTCAGTCCGGGTCCAGAATGCCCGTGACCGCCTGGAGTTGGAGGCCCTCCAGGACCTCCCCCTGGGTCAGCGCCCGCTGGTGGAGCTCCGTCAGCTGCTCCGCGTCCAGGGCACGGCTGCGCGTCCCGTTCAGGGCGATCAGCGCCTGCCACATCAGCCGCTTGCCCTCCACCCCCACACGCAGCGCCTCCAGTTCGACGATGCTGCTGAGCGGGGCGCGGCGCAGGACGAAACCGTTCGTCTTGGCCCGGCCCGCCTTCTCCAGCACCCATCCGGCGGCGATCCTGTACCGCCGGGCGGGCACGCCGAGGTCCCTCATGATCCGCAGCAGCGCGGAACGGTCCTGTGCGACGTCGTCAGCGAGGCGGACGAGTGTCTGTCCTGCGGGTGACCGCGCGTGCTGCTTGGCCACGCGGCGCGCCAGTTCGGTGCCGCTGGTCGCTCCCAGCAGGTGGTCGTTGAGGTAGAGGGCCAGCGGTGCGGTCATGTGCACCGAGTGGGTGGCCCCCCTCTGTGCCCTGCTTTGCGACCTGCCTTGTGCTGTGCCTCGTGGCGTGCTCGCTGCCTGGGTCATGGTGCCTCCCGTCCGGGGCGGCGGTGCCCTTCCAGGCTCCCACCGGGGCACCCTCTGTCAACTTGTGTCTGATCCCGCCGCCGCTCCGTCCGCGGCGCTGCCGGCGGTCCCGGTGCGCAGCAGTGCCGTGACCGCGGCGTCGAGCCGGCCCAGGCTGGGGACGTACGCGCGCTCCGGCGGCGAGGAGCGCGCGGAGGGCCTCGGCCGTGCCGGGTCCGGCGGTCGCGCACTCGGTGAATTGCTCCATCCAGGTTTCCGTGCCGCCTCGTGCGGCGGTACCTCCCGCAGCAGGCCTGCTGTCCGTCCGCCCAGCCGGGTCAGCTCGTCGCGGTGTGCCGCTTCGACGAGGGTGCCCCCGGGTGGGGAAGCGGCGGCAGAGGGTGCCGATGCCCACGCCCGCGTCCTTCGCGACCGCCTCCAGAGCCGCGCGTCGGACGCCCTGGCCCGAGAGCGGCCAGCGGCACGTGCGTGCCGTTCAGCGCGAACGCCCGTACCGCCGCGGGCGGCAGCCGTGTGCGGTTGCGCCTCGCGTCTGCCCGCCCGGGGCCGGGGCAGGGGTCGGCAGGGCTTCTCCTCACCGGCGGGGCAGCTTGATGAGCGGGGGGCGCTCCGGTGGAGTGGACGTAGTGGAGGCTCCTCCGTTTCGCCTCGTACCGGAGGGTCTCCTCCGCCGCGCGAGACGGGACAGACCATGGCCGACACCGCCCCCATCAGCACGCCCTTCACGGACGGGTCCACCGCCGGAGAGGTCATCTCCGGAATCGACCTGACCGGGCGGCGGGCCGTCGTGACCGGCGGGGCCTCCGGCATCGGCACCGAGACGGCCCGTGCGCTGGCGCAGGCGGGGGCGCAGGTGACGCTCGCTGTACGCGACACCTCGGCGGGGAAGAGGGCGGCGGAGGAGATCGGCGGGTCCACGGGCAACCGCCCGGTCGCCGTCGCCCCGCTGGACCTCGCCGACCGCAGGTCCGTGGCGGCGTTCACCGGCGCCTGGGAGGGCCCGCTGCACATCCTGGTCAACAACGCCGGAGTCATGGCGACTCCCGAACTGCGCACCCCGGAAGGGTGGGAGCTGCAGTTCGCCACCAACCATCTGGGGCACTTCGCGCTCTCCGTCGGGCTGCACCGGGTGCTCGCCGAAGCGGGCGGGGCACGGGTGGTCTCGGTCAGCTCCAGTTCGCATCTGCAGTCCCCGGTCGTCTTCGAGGACATCCATTTCCGGCTGCGCCCGTACGACCCGTGGGAGGCGTACGGGCAGTCCAAGACCGCCAACGTGCTCTTCGCGGTCGAGGCGTGGGAGCGATGGGAGAGCGACGGGATCGCGGTCAACTCCGTGATGCCCGGGGCGGTCTCCACGCGGCTGCAGCGTCATGCGGGTGAGGAGGAGATCGAGCGCATGCGGGCGGCGGCCGGTCCGGACGTCCCGGCGTGGAAGACGCCTGAGCAGGGTGCGGCCACGTCAGTGCTCGTCGCGGCCTCCTCCCTGCTGGAGGGAGTGGGCGGCCGGTACTTCGAGGACTGCAACGAGGCCGCGGTGAACACAGGCGGATCGGGCCGGGGCGTAGCGGCTCACGCGCTCGACCCGGAGGCCGCCGCGCGTCTCTGGCAGGTCTCCGTGGAGTCCTTCTCCTCCTGAGAGAACTCGGCGGCGGAGCCTCCCCGCGGACGTTCCGGCGGGGGTCGCCGCCGGCCTGCGGGCCGGTCGTCTTCAGTGGGCGCACCTGCGAAATCCGCGGTGTCGCGCTGTCTGCACAAGAAGGCACTTCTGTCCGGATGTCCCAGTCCGCTTGTGTCCATCAGGTGAAGGTCCGTCCACGGGGGGAGCGATTCCGGTGAGCGCGACACCAGGATGTGCCTGCCTTCGGGCGTCGTCCCGGAGGCAGGGCAGATCTTCCCCCCACTCCAAGGACAGAACATGTCTCTTACGTCTCTCAGCCGGCGTGCGCGTCTCTCGCTCGCCGGTGTGGCGGCCGGAAGCGCCGCCGTACTGGGCTTCGCGGTCATCCCCGGCAACGCGACGGCGGCTCCGCCGCAGAAGCCGGCAGCGGCCGCTGCGGCCAAGAGCGAGCAGGGCGTCAAGGCCGATGCGATCACGCGGGCGCAGATGCTGGAGCGCGCCGCCACCTGGCTCACCGCCAACGACGGCGCGCAGGTTCCCTACAGCCAGACGGAGGTGTGGTCGGACGGGTACCGCCAGGACTGCTCCGGCTACGTCTCGATGACGCTGGGTCTGTGGAAGTCCGGTCCCAACACCGTCGAACTGGCGGGCAACCGGGACCTGACCACCCCGATCGAGCTGGGCGACCTCAAGCCCGGCGACCTGCTCATCGACGCGGACGGTTCCAACACCACGCGCCACGTGGTGATCTTCGAGGGCTGGACCGACGACTCGCGCACCGCCTACTCCGCGTTCGAGCAGCGCGGGGGCCACGGCACGGACCACCGGGTTCTCGACTACGGCCTGGACGCCGGAAGCGAGTACAAGCCCTACCGTCCCAACAACCTGACCGACTGAGGCGACACCGGCCGCTCGACGGCCCGTCGCCCCCTGCCGGAGCGCTCCCGTCCCCTCGGGCGGGAGCGCTCCGCCACGGTGCCGCTCACTCCTTCACGGCGCCCGCGTTCGCGCCGCGGACGAAGTACTTCTGGAAGCAGAAGAACAGCACGGCCACCGGGATCGTGGAGAGCAGCGCCGCCCCGAGCTTGAGCGGGTACTGCGTGCCGGAGCCCAGCCCGCCGGCGACAAACCGGGCGAGACCCGTGGTGAGGGTCTCGTAGTCGCTGGACTGGGTCGCCACCAGGAAGTGGGTGAACTCGTTCCAGGAGCCCTGGAAGGACAGCAGCGTCACCGTTATCAGAGCGGGCCGCGACATCGGCAGTACCACGTACCAGAAGATGCGCCCCACGCCCGCTCCGTCGATCCGTGCCGCTTCCTCCACCTCGCGCGGTACGGACTCGAAGAACTGCTTCATGATGAAGATCCCGGCCGCGTCGAAGAGCAGCGGGACGATCATCCCCGTGTAGGTGTCGAAGATTCCCAGGGTGTTGAGCACCAGGAACTTCGGGATGAGCAGCACGACCGGCGGGACCGCCATCACGGCGATCACCAGCGAGACGAGCACGGCACGTCCGCGGAAGCGCAGCCGGGCCAGCGCGTAGCCGGCCGCGGAGTCGAAGAGCACCCGGCCCAGGGTCACCAGGACCGTGACCAGCGTGCTGTTGCCGAGCCACCGCAGGAACGGCACACCGTCCCCGGCTCCGCCGGTCCCGCTGAGCTTCTCGAACACCGCGGTGGTCGGGACCTGCGGCAGCAGCGACAGCGGGTTGGAGGCCGCCTCCGGGTCGGTCTTGAAACTCGTCGACACCTGGATCAGGAAGGGCAGCGCGTACAGCAGGGCGCAGCCGAGCAGCAGCGCGTACCCGGCGAGCCGAGCGGGCCGCGGGAAGCGGGCCAGTACCGGCCGTTCCTCGGTGGTCGTCCCCGGGTCATTCCTGCGCACCGCGTGCTCCCTTCCGCATCTTCGTGAGCGGCGTGCGCGCACCGCGCTCACGCAGCAGCCAGCGCTGGACCGCGGTCATCAGCAGCACGATTCCGAGCAGGATGAAGGAGATCGCGGCGCCCTGGCCGAACTCCGCGTTGTCGAACCCGTAGGAGTAGGACAGGAACGCGGGGGTGAGCGTGGTGTTGGCCGGTTCGCCCTGTCCCAGCACGTACACCTGGTCGAAGACCTGCCAGGTGGCGATCAGCCCGAGCGTCGTCACCAGGAACATCACGGGGCGCAGTGCCGGAAGCAGCACATGGCGCAGAACGTGACGTCGCGACGCCCCGTCCAGGGCGGCGGCCTCCTCCAGTTCGCGGGGGATGTTCTGCAGGGCCGCGAGGAAGATGAGCATGAAGCTGCCCGAAGTGGTCCACACGGCCAGCATGATGAGGGTGCACATGGCCACGGAGGGCCCGGCGAGCCACTCGGACCAGGGCAGTCCCATCAGTTCGTGCTCGGCCAGCACCCCGCCGGGCCGTTCCGCGTCGATGATGCCCAGGGCGCCGCACAGCACCCACAGGACACCGCGCGGATCGTCGAACCAGTTCGGTCCCTTCACGCCGATCCAGCCCAGCAGCTGGTTGACGGCGCCGCTGCCCTGGAAGAGGAAGAGGAAGACGGTGCACACCGCGATGGAGCTGGTGACGGAGGGAAAGTAGAACGTGGTGCGCAGCAGGCTGCGGCCACGCAGCATGCGCTGATTGACGACGATGGCCAGGGTCAGCGCGAGCCCCGTCTGCAGCGGCACCGTCAGAAGCACGTAGTAGAGGTTGTTGCGCAGGGACGTGGCCAGCAGTGAACGGGCGAGAGAGTCCTCGGCGAGGAGGCCGCGGTAGTTCTCAAGACCGACGAAGTCGGCGCCGGGAGTGAACGGATTGGACTGTCCGTCCCAGTCGAGAAGGCTGACCCACGCGGCCATCAGTATCGGCAGCGCGACGAAGAGCCCCAGGCCCACGACGACGGGACTGACGAACAGCCAGCCCCACGCCCCCTCACGGCCCCGGGCCGTGAGGGCCGTCCGGGACGGCGAGCGCCCCCGGCGTCCGGGCCGCCGCGGAAGGGGCGGCGGCGCCGGACGCTCGGTCACAGAGGTGGACATGCGGGTCAGTCGCCCTTCTTCATGGCCTGCTCGCCGTTGCGCTGCAGCGTGGAGAGGATCTCGGCGGGATCGCCCGTACGCAGCGACTGCAGGTCGGCGTTGAACTGGTCGAGGACCTTGGTGAAGCCGGGGACGGTCACCGGGCTCTGGGCGTACTCGGCGCCCTCGGCCCATCCCTTGGCCTCCGGGTGCTGCTCCGCGAAGGTCTTCATCGCGCTCTCGCGCGAGGGCATGACGCCGATCGCGTCGGAGGAGGCCAACTGCTCCTTCGCCGACGTCAGATGGCGCACGAGATCGACGGCGGCCTCCCGGTGGGCGCTGTCCCGGGCCACTCCCCAGCAGTTGCTGAAGACGAGCGTGGCCTTCCCCGCGGGGCCCGCGGGCAGCGGCACGACCTCGTAGTCGACGTCGGGGAAGTCCTGCTTCATCGCGCCGGCCAGCCAGTTGCCCTCGACGACCATGGCCGCCCTGCCCTTGCCGAGCGCTTCACCGGCCCAGCCGGTGTCGACCTGCTTGGCGTACTTCATCGATCCGGAGCGCAGCATCTTCTTCGCGAACCGCAGTCCCTCGGCGTTCTCCTCGGTGTCCGCGGTCATCCTCGACTCGGTGCGGTCGGTCATCCAGCCGCCCGCCTGCTTCATGAAGGCCCCGAGCCGCTGGTGTTCGGGGGTGATGACCAGCCCGGTCGTCCTGCCGGAGGTGAGCTTCCGGGCCGTCTTCTCCAGCTCTTCCCAGGTGGTGGGGTGGTCCTCGTCCGTCAGCCCGGCCTTCTTCCACTTGTCCGTGTTTATCGCCAGGCCCAGCGTCGAGGAGTCCTTGGGGAGGCAGACCAGCTTGCCGTCATAGGTGAAGGCCTCGCGCAGCTCGGGGGCGAAGTCGTCCGCGTCCGGGACCTCGTCGCCGTAGGCGTGGAGCGAGCCGCCCTTGGCGTAGTTGGCGAACTGGTCGGAGTTGACGTAGAAGGCGTCGGGCGGCCGGTTGCCCGCGAAGGACTGCGCGAGCTGCTGCTCGATGTCCTTGGCGAGCTGCACGGTGACCTCGTGCCCGGACTTCCTCTCCCACGCGGTCGTGGCCTTCTTCACGGCTTTGGTCTCGGCGTCGCCCGAGGTGGCGATCAGTACGCGCAGCGACTGCTTCTTGCCGGTGTCCTGTTCGGGTCCGCTGTCGTTCTTGTCGAATCCCGAAGAACAGGCCGTCGCGGTGGCGGCCAGCACCGCGCATGCGGTGACGGCCACGGTGGATCGGCGGAACATGCGGGCCTCCTGGGGCAGTTGATGAGGGAGCGGCGATGAGGAGTGAGTGATGGGGAGTGAGTGATGAGTGGGACGAGGAGGGGAAGCGGTGGAACAGGCGCTGCGCACGGGCCCGGCGGCTCAGCCGGAAGCGGCGCCGATGCTCGCCCGTACGACGAGTGAGGGCGGCAGCAGCACCCGCTCGGGCGGCTTCGCCGCGTCGGACATACGGGCCAGCAGCAGCCGCATGGCCTCCCGGCCCACGGCGTCGATCGGCTGCGCGACGCTTGCGAGGCCGGGAGTCAGCAGCGGGGCGAGAGAGGAGTCGTCGAAACCCACGACGGACACCTCACGCCCAGGTGTGCCGCCGCGCTCGCCGATCGCCCGGTAACAGCCCAGCGCGAGCGTGTCGCTGGCGGCGGCCACCGCCGTGACGCCCGTCTCCAGCAGGGGCCGTGCCGCCTGTGCCGCGGCGCCCACGTCGTCGAGGCTGTACGCGCGGTGGCCCGGTGCTTCAAGTCCGAGCCTGTGCAGGGCGCGCCGCCAGCCCTCGGCGCGGTCGTCGCCGGACCCGGAGCCGGCGGGCCAGCCGAGGAAACCGATGCTCCGGTGTCCCTCTGCCGCGAGCTTCTCCACGGCGGCCTCCGTACCCGCGGCGCCGTCCACGTCGACCCAGTCGCCGATCTCCTGCCGGGACCACATCCGGCCGAACGCGACGAAGGGGATGCCGCGTTCGTCCAGCCACGCCTGACGGGGGTCGCCGCGCTCGGTGTTGGTCAGGACGAAAGCGTCGACGCCGTGCTCGCTCAGCAGTTCCTCGTACGCGCCGAGCCGCCGCTCACCGGAGCCGGCGGCGAACAGCAGCAGGCGGTAACCCGCAGCGTCCGCGGTCTCCGACAGCGCGTGCAGGAAACGGTCGAGGACGACGGTGATCGTGCCGGGGCCGCTCGGCTCGACGCCGTACCCGATGAGCCTGCTGGCGCGCGTGCGCAGCGAGCGGGCCGCGCGGTGGGGGCGGTAGCCCATCTCGTCCACCGCCTGCCGGACCCGCTGCAGAGTCTCCGGGCGCAGCAGATCAGGGGTGTTGAGCGCGTTGGAGACGGTCTGGGTGGAGACTCCCGCACGCCGGGCGACCATTGCCATGGTCACCGGGCCCGGGGCGCCGGACTCCGGTGGCTGCGGGGGCTGGGGCGAGGCGGAACGTGCGGGCATGGGTTCTCATTTCGGTGCCGGTCACCGGCCGGGCGGGACTCAGGACGGGTGTGCTGGACGTGCGGCGTGCGGCGTACGGACCTGCGGGACGGGGGTGCGTGGGACGGAGACGGGCGGGGTGGAGCGATCCCCGGGCAAGATGGGCAAATTGGGCTCTTGACCGCCTTGTTAGGGTCGTTGGATCGATCCAATGACTGAGAGGCTGCGCCCACGTGGACACGACTGTCAAGGCTCATGACGGCACCGGCGCCACGAACGCAGGCGTCGTGCAGGAAGGGTTCCAGCCCTTCCTGCACGACGCCTGCCTCACGCTCAGTGCTCCCAGCATGGTGGTCTCCCGCCCGGACGGTCAGCTGACGGGCGGACCCGACGGCTTCTACCACGGCGACCGCAGAGGACTCTCACTGCTGACCGTGACTGCCGCCGGGGTGCCCAACGCCCCCATCAGCGGGGGCCCCGACAGCGCCGAGCGTGCCTCGTTCCGTACGGTGCTGCGCGGGCTCGCCGAGCACAGTCCCGACCCCGCCGTCACCCTGGAGCGCGAACGCGGCGTGCAGCCGGGGGAGTTGACCGAGACACTCACCGTCGCCAATGCCGGGCGCAGCACCGCCCGCGTGGAGCTGGTCCTGCACGCCGCGAGCGATCTGGCCCCCATGGAGGCCGTCAAGACCGGCCGTCCGGGCGCCTGCCTGCCTCCCGCGCACCAGCCCGACGGGTTCACCTGGTCCGATGCGTCGCTGACCGTACGGCTGTCGTGCTCACCCGCACCCGACCGCACCGCGCCCGACCGCACCGTGCCCGACCGCACCGCGCCCGACCGCACCGCGCCCGACCGCACCGCGCCCGAGCGCGGCGGCACGGGCGAGATGCGCTTCGGTCTCGAACTGGCCGCCGGCGAGCGCCGGCAAATCACCCTGCGCTGCACCGCCGAGGACCGCGAAGGCGACGCCTTCCCCGCCGCGTCATCCGGCGCGCGTGCCGCCCTGGCGGCCGGCGCCGCGCTGCGCAGCGCCGACCGCGGTCTCGACCACTGGTTCGCCCGCTCCACCTCCGACCTGGGATCACTGCTGCTCGCCGATCCGCGGGAGAGCGACGACACCTTCCTGGCGGCCGGAGCACCGTGGTTCCTGACCCTCTTCGGACGGGACTCGATCTGGGCGGCCCGCATGCTGCTGCCGCTGGGCACCGATCTCGCGGGCGGCACGCTGCGCACCCTCGCCCGCCGCCAGGGCGGCGTCAGCGACCCGTCCACGGAGGAGCAGCCCGGCAAGATACTCCACGAAGTGCGACGCGGCGGGCTCCACTTGAGCGACCACCTGACCCTGCCGCCCTGCTACTACGGCACCGTGGACGCCACCCCGCTCTGGGTGACGCTGCTGCACGACGCATGGCGCTGGGGCATGGACCCCGAGGAGGTCCGACGCCTCCTGCCGCACGCCGAGTCGGCGCTGGAGTGGATGGAGCGGTACGGCGACGCCGACGGCGACGGTTTCCTGGAGTACGTGGACGGCACCGGACGCGGACTGGCCAACCAGGGCTGGAAGGACTCCGGCGACGCCGTACGGCACCGGGACGGCAGGCTCGCGCAACCCCCCGTCGCGCTGTGCGAGGTCCAGGCGTACGCACACGAAGCGGCGCTGGCCGGTGCCGCGTTGCTGCGCGCCTTCTCCCGTCCCGGCGCGGACCGCTGGGAGGAGTGGGCGCAGCGGCTGAGGCTGCGCTTCCGGGAGAGTTTCTGGGTCGGGGACGCCGAAGGGCCCTATCCTGCCGTCGCGCTCGGGCATGACAAGCAGCCGCTGGACGCGCTGACTTCGAACATCGGCCATCTGCTGGGCACCGGACTCCTGGACGAGGAGGAGAGCAGCCTCGTGGCCGCCCGCCTGGCCGCCCCGCACCTCGACTCCGGCTTCGGCCTGCGTACGCTCGCCGACGACAGCGAGGGCTACAGCCCGCTCGGTTACCACATCGGGTCCGTCTGGCCGCACGACACGGCGATCGCCGTGCAGGGCCTGGTCCGGGCGGGACAGTACGCCGCCGCGGAGCCGCTGGCCGCCGGACTGGTGCGTGCGTCGGCCGCCTTCGACGGGAGGCTGCCGGAGCTGTTCGCCGGACACGGCTCCCGCATCGACAACCGGCCCGCGCCCTATCCCGCTTCGTGCCGTCCGCAGGCATGGGCGGCGGCTTCCGCGGTGGCGGTGCTCCAGTCCGTGCTGGGGCTCCGGGCGGACGCTCCCGCCGGCGAACTCACGGTACGTCCGCGACTGGCCGCCGCGTACCGGCCGTTGGACGTCGGCGGACTGCGGCTGGGGGAGCGGGAGTTCGGTGTGCGCGTGGACGGAGACGGCAGCCCGCACGTGACCGGACTGCCGGAGCAGCAGGTGGCCTGTGCCGCGGCGGACGTGTTCTAGACCGGGGCCGGTACTCGTCGCATACTGGTTCCCTCGGGGATGAAGGGGGACAGATGACTGTTTTCGTGCTGCTCTTCGCTGCCGCCGCGTCAGCCGTCGGATGGCTGGCGGCAGTTCTGGTCCGCAGGGAGCGCCGCCGCGGCGAGGTCAGCGCCGACGGTCTGCGCATCGAAGCGACCGCGACCGCCGGACTGCGTGAGGGACGGCGCCGTGCGCGCGCCGGCCGCGACATGACCACGGCCTCGACCGACGTGTATCTGCGGGACCGCTGAGGAAGAGGGCGGCGGGGCAGGGGCGGTGCGCGAACGGTTACGCCGCTGCCCCGCCGTTCCCCGCCAGGGTGCGCACGAACTGCTCCAGCTCGGCGACACGGTCCGCCAGTTCGGGCGCGTTGTGCGTCTCCGGGTCGCGCAGCAGCAGCTCGATCTGGACGAGCTTCTCGGTGATCTCCGCCAGCCGTTCCGCGCCTCCCGCCCCGGCGCCCAGGGTGCCGGGCTCGCCCGTAGCGTCGGGCAGAGTGCCCTCCAAGGGGCCCTCCGCCGTCGGTCTGCCCGCCCTGCCGGGTGACTGCTCGGCCACCAGCAGGCGGCGCAACTGCTCAGCTTGAACAGCGAGTTGACGGTTCTTGCGGTCCAGGTCCAGAAACACGTTGACCTTGGTGCGCAGCACCCACGGGTCGATCGGCTTGGAGAGGAAGTCCGCGGCGCCCAGGGCGTAACCACGGTAGGCGTAGTCCGCGTCCACATCGGTGCCGGTCAGCAGGATGATGGGCACGTCCTTGGTCTGGTCGAGCCGCTTGATGTTGCTGGCGGTCTCGAACCCGTCCATGCCGGGCATCAGGACGTCGAGCAGTACGACCGCGAAGTCTTGGCGCAACATGGCCTTCAGCGCGTCCTCACCCGAACGTGCCGTCACCAGCTGCTGGTCCAAAGGCCCCAGTACGGCCTCCAGCGCGATGAGGTTCTCCTCCATGTCGTCGACGATCAGGATGCTGGACCTGTCGGGTGTGAGCGCGGTCATGGCGCGGCCCCGGGGGAGTCGCTGCCCTCGTCACCGGACGCCTCTCCGGTGTGGTGCGCGCGTTCCCCGTCGTCCTCCGCCGCCGGCCCGCCGCCGTTGGGGGAGGGAGCAGCGGGCGGCTGCGCGCTCCCGGAGGCCGGTGGCGCGGGCTGCGGGCCGGAGCCGGACCGCGGCCGGAGCAGCCGGTACATCGCCCCGAGCAGTTCGTCGAGGTCCACCGGCTTGGGGACGTAGATGTCGGCGCCGCTGTCGAGGGCCTTCTGCGAGTCGCCCGACATGGCCTTCGCCGTGAGCGCGATGACCGGCAGACCTGCCAGGCGGGGCGTCCGGCGGATGCTGCGGATCGCCTCGTAACCGTTCATCTCGGGCATCATGATGTCCATCAGGACGATCGACACCTCGGGCGAACGGTCGAGCACGTCCAGGCCCTCACGGCCGTTCTCCGCGTACTTCACGGAGATCCCCACGCGGCCCAGCACGTGGGTGAGCGCGAAGACGTTGCGGATGTCGTCGTCCACGATGAGCACGTTGCTGCCCGACAGGATCCGGCCGGGCTCCCCGCTGAGCCACCGCTTGAGCTGCGTCGTCTCGGGCCAGGTGTCGTCGTGGCCCTCCTCGCCCGCCGTGGAGGGCCCGGCTGCGGTGGCGGCGCCGGCGGCCGAGCCGGGGGAGGGCGGCCCGGCGGGGCGTGAGGGTGCGCCGGCAGCGGGTCCGGCGGGTTCGGGCCACGCGGTGGGAGTGCGTCCCGCGGATTCCGTCTCCGCGGGGGGCGTCTCCCGGGGTGCGGGCCCGGCCTGCTCGGTCCGCTCGTGCGCAGGCTCCGGCAGCGCGGCGGGAACGGGCGGGGACGTGACCGCCCGCGCGTCCTCCCGAGCGGTGGTGACCGCGGGCCGCTCGGCCGATCTGGCGACCGGCGGCTCCGTCGCGGTCGGCTCCGGCGTGGTGGAGACGGTGCCGGGGTAGATCGCAGGGACGTACAGGGTGAAGCGCGAGCCCACGCCCTGCTCGCTGTCGACGTCGATCCGGCCGCCGAGCAGTCCCGCGATCTCGCGGCTGATGGACAGGCCGAGCCCCGTTCCTCCGTACTTGCGGTTCGTGGTGCCGTCGGACTGCTGGAACGCCTCGAAGATCACCGCGAGCTTCTCCGGCGGGATGCCGCTGCCGGTGTCCTTGACCGAGAAGGCGAGCACCGATTCGGCCTCCCGCAGTGTCTCCTCCTCGAACTCCCGCGTCGTCACGCGCTCCACCCGCAGCTCCACACCTCCGGAGTGGGTGAACTTCACGGCGTTGGAGAGCAGGTTGCGCAGGATCTGCTGGATCCGCTGCTCGTCCGAGAACAGCTCGCGCGGCACGTTCTCGCCGACCGCGATCTCGAAGGCGAGGCCGCGGTCGATGGTCATGGGACGGAACGTCGCGTGCACGTAGTCGAGCAGCTTGGTCAGCGGCAGCGTCTTGGGACGTACGTCCATGCGTCCGGCCTCGACCTTGGACAGGTCCAGGATGTCGTTGATGAGCTGGAGCAGGTCCGAGCCGGACCGGTAGATGGTGTTGGCGAAGTCCACCTCCTGCTCCGAGAGCCGGCCGTCGGGGTTGTCGGCCAGGAGGCGGGCCAGGATCAGCAGCGAGTTGAGCGGGGTGCGCAGCTCGTGCGACATGTTCGCCAGGAACTCCGACTTGTACTGCGAGGAGGTGGCCAGGAGGGCGGCCTTCTCCTCCAGTTCGGCGTTCGTGCGCTGGAGTTCGTCCGAGCGCTGCCTCAACTCGGCGGTCAGCCGCTGGGATTCGGAGAGCAGCACCTCGGTGCGGGCGTTGGCGATGATGGTGTTGATCGAGACCCCGATGGTGTGCACGAACTGGTCGATGAAGGTCAGGTAGATCTCGTTGAACTTGCTGAACGAGGCCACCTCGATCACGCCGAGGGCACGGTCCTCGAAGAGGATCGGCAGGATGAGGATGTTCGCGGCGGGCGCCGCGCCCAGCCCCGACTCCACGCGCACGTAGTCCGGGGGCGCGTCCTCGATGAGGATGCGCTTCTTCTCGGCGACGGCCTGTGCGATCAGGCCCCGAAGCCTGGACTCGGCCTGCGCTCCGCTCTCGTCCGGGCCGCTGATGCCGTACCCGGCGATGAACTCCAGCTCCTCACCCGGCGCTCCGGCCGGCCCGACCAGGAAGAACGCCCCGGCCTGCGCGTTCACCAGCGGTGTCAGCTCCCGCAGGATCAGGTCGGCGACCTCCACCAGGTCGCGGTGACCCTGCATCAGACCGGCGATACGGGTCAGGTTCGACTCCAGCCAGTCCTTCGTGCGGGTGGTCTCCCGCAGATTCCCCACCATCAGATTGACGTTGTCCTTGAGTTCCGCGACCTCGCCCCGCGCGTCGACGGAGATGGAACGGGACATGTCGCCCTGGGTGACGGCGCTGGCGACCTCGGCGATCGCGCGGACCTGCGTGGTCAGGTTCAGCGCGAGCTCGTTGACGCTGGTGGTCAGGCCCTTCCAGGTGCCGTACACGCCTTCGACGCGGGCCTGCCCGCCCAGTTGCCCTTCGCTGCCGACCTCACGTGCGACGCGGGTCACCTCGGAGGAGAAGGAGGAGAGCGTGTCGACCATCGTGTTGAGGGTGGTCTTCAGCTCCAGGAACTCGCCGCGGGCGTCGACGTCGATTTTCTTGGAGAGGTCGCCGTTGGCGACGGCGGTGGCGACCTGGGCGATGTTGCGGACCTGCGAAGTCAGGTTCGTGGCCATGAAGTTGACGTTGTCCGTGAGGTCCTTCCAGACCCCGGAGACGCCGTGCACCTGCGCCCGGCCGCCGAGGTTGCCCTCGGTGCCGACCTCGCGGGAGACGCGGGTGACCTCGTCCGAGAACGCGCGGAGCTGGTGGACCATCGTGTTGACCGTGTCCTTCAGCTCCAGGATCTCGCCGCGGGCGTCGACGTCGATTTTCTTGGAGAGGTCGCCGTTGGCGACGGCGGTGGTCACCTGGGCGATGTTGCGGACCTGCGAAGTCAGGTTCAGCGCCATGGAGTTGACGCTGTCGGTGAGGTCCTTCCAGACACCCGAGACGTCTCTGACCTGGGCCTGTCTGCCGAGGTTGCCCTCGGTGCCGACCTCGCGTGCGACGCGGGTGACCTCGTCGGCGAAGGCGGAGAGCTGGTCGACCATCGTGTTGAGGGTCGTCTTGAGCTGGAGGATCTCGCCCTTGGCGTCGACGGTGATCTTCTGGCTGAGGTCGCCCTCGGCGACGGCGGTGGCCACCTGGGCGATGCTGCGGACCTGGGAGGTGAGGTTCGAAGCCATCAGGTTCACGTTGTCCGTCAGGTCTCTCCACACGCCCGAGACGTCCCTGACCTCGGCCTGTCCGCCGAGGTTGCCCTCGGTGCCGACCTCGCGTGCGACGCGGGTGACCTCGTCGGCGAAGGCGGAGAGCTTGTCCACCGTGGTGTTCACGGTGCCCATGAGCTGGAGGATCTCGCCCTTGGCGTCGACGGTGATCTTCTGGCTGAGGTCGCCGCGGGCGACGGCCGTGGAGACCTGGGCGATGTTGCGGACCTGGGAGGTGAGGTTCGAGGCCATCAGGTTCACGTTGTCGGTGAGCTTCTTCCAGACACCCGAGAGCCCCCTGACCTCGGCCTGTCCGCCGAGGTTGCCCTCGGTGCCGACCTCGTGCGTGACCCGGGTGACCTCTTCCTCGAAGACGGAGAGCTGGTCGACCATGGTGTTCACGGTGAGCTTCAGCTCCAGCAGCTCACCGGCCGTCTTGACCGTCACCTTCTGTGTCAGGTCACCGCGGGCGACCGCCGTGGTCACCCCCGCGATGTCCCTGACCTGCTTGGTCAGTTGTTCGGCCATCGTGTTGATGGCTTCGGTCACGCGCCGCCAGTCGCCGGAGAGGTCCCCGACGTCGGCCCGTCCGCCGAGCTGTCCCTCGGTGCCGACCTCGCGTGCGACGCGGGTGACCTCACCGGTGAACATGGAGAGCTGATCGACCAGACGGTTCAGTCCGCTGCCCAGCCGCCCCAGCTCCCCCTGCGGGCGGCGGTCGCCGTTGTGCGGCTCCACGTGCCGGGTCAGGTCCCCGCCGGCGACGGCCTCCACCACACGTGTCGCCCTTGCCACGGGCACGGCCAGCGCGTCGACGAGCTGGTTGGCGTCCTGCACGTTCACGGCCCAGGCCCCCTGGCCCGGGCTCGCGCTGACACGCTCGTCCAGCTGTCCCCGCTTGGCGACCTCCTGCCGTACGCGCCGCAGCTCCGAGGACAGGTGCTCGTTACGGGCCGCGATCTGGTTGAAGACCCCGGCCATCTCACCCAGTACGCCTTCGGCCTCGGTCGCCGCGCGTACGGAGAAGTCCCCGTCCGACAGCGACCTCATAGCTCCCAGCAGTGGACGCAGATCGCTCTCGCGTACCGGCTGCCTGTGCTGGTCTCCCATGGCACCCCATTCACAAGCGTCCTGGAGGTACGGCCTTTATCCTATTGTAGTGGCTTTGGTGCTATCTCATCCGAGTCAGGAGAGACCCGTGAGACTGCCGTTCTCCGGCCTGAGCGACCCGGTGTCGCGGACGGGTCTGCCCGCCACCCAGCTGGCCCCGTCCCGCGCCCGCACTCTCGTACGCGCATCCATCGAGGAGCGCGCCGCCGCCACACCCACCGCACGCCGGACGGTCGACCGTCTGGCGGAGGACGCCGCACTCCTGGTCAGCGAGCTCGTCACCAACGCCCTCATGCACGCGGGCACCGACATCGAGATCGCCGTGGGCCTGGAGACGGCGCAGCCGGGCCCCGGCGCGGAACACGAAGGCAACGGCGAGCGCCCCTCCGCGGAGGGCGAGGTCACCGGTGTACTGGTCGAGGTGGCCGACCGGCAGCCCGGAGGCCGCATCCCCGGGCACACCCACGCCCGCCGCGGCGGGCGTGGCCTGGGCATCCAGATCGTGGGGGCACTCGCCGAGTCCTGGGGGGTGACCTACAGGCGCACCGAGAAGGTCGTGTGGTTCCGCCTCGCCGTCTCCGAGATCGTGCCCAGGCCGGCGGGGACGCTCAGCGAGGCCCTGCACCGGGAGCTGAACGCGGCGGACATCTTCTCCACCGCCCCCCGCGCCGACCGCCGACGGACCGCCGAGTGGGCCGACCGCGGCGGCGCCTTCCTGGCCGAGGCCAGCGAACTGCTCTCCGGGCAGCTCGACGAGGACATGGTCGCAGCCCTGGCGGGCCAGCTGCTGGTGCCGCGGCTCGCGGACTGGTGCGCCGTGTGGCTGAAGACCGAGGACGGCGGGATGCGGCTCTCCCGCGCCTGGCACGTGGACGAGCGGCGGGTGGACGCGCTCCGCTTCGCGCTGGAGCCGGACCCGCCGCCCGCGACGCTGCGGACGGCGGGCATTCCCTGGCCCTGGCCCCAGGGCGCGGACGAGAACGGGACGAGCGGTTCGGCCCTGGCGTTCTCACTGGTCGCGGGCGGCTCATGCCTGGGGTCGCTCATCATCGGCCGGAGCGGGCCGGCGGAGACGACCGACTCCGTCGCCCGCACGGTCGAGGACGTGGCACGCCGGGTGGCGCAGGCGGTCTTCACCGCCCGCCAGTACACACGGCAGACCAGCATCAGCCGCGCGCTGCAGCGCAGACAGCTGCCCCCGTCGCTCGCCAGCCCTCCCGGAGTGGAATCGGCGATCGTCTACGAGCCGCACGCCCGCGGCCAGACCGTCGGCGGGGACTTCTACGACCTCTTCCCCATGGGTAACGGGCGCTGGTGCTTCCTCCTCGGCGACGTACAGGGCAAGGACCCCGAGGCGATGTCCGTCACCGGGCTGACCCGTCACCTGGTGCGGCTGCTCGCGCGCGAGGCCCGCGGCGTCGAGTCGGTGCTCGGCCGCCTCAACGCCGCCATGGCCGAGGAGGGCGCCGAGGCCGTGGCCGTCGGAGGGGAGGCCGCCCAGCCGCGGTTCCTGAGCCTGGTGTACGGGGAGCTGGAACCCGACCTCCGGGCGGGCGGTGCACACTGCACCATCGCCAGCGCGGGCCATCCCGCGCCGCTGAAGCTGACCGCCCGGGGACGTGTGGAGACGGTGGTGGAGTCGCAGATGCTGCTCGGCATCGACGAGGGCACCGAGTTCGCGGCGTACGCCTTCGACCTCGAACCCGGCCAGACGCTGCTGTGTGTGACCGACGGAGTGACCGAACGCCGCAGCGGCCACCGGCAGTTGGATGACGACGACGGCCTGGCGGGGATCCTGGCCGGGTGCGTGGGCATGGGTGCCATGGCGGTTGCGGAGCGGGTGCGTCAGGCGGCGCACGACTTCGGCCCGGAGCCGGTGGAGGACGATCTGGCCATCCTCGTCCTGCACGCGGTCGTCGGGTGAGACCCGGCCGCCCCGTTCAGGGGATGATCCCCTCCCGGCGTGCGGCCACCACCGTCTCCAGCCGTGTATGGGTGCCCAGCTTCCGCATGGCCGAGCGCAGATACGCCTTCACCGTCTGCGGCCGCAGCCCCGTGCGTTCCGCGACTGCCGCGTTCGTACCGCCGCCCGCGACACATGCGACCACGTCCACCTCGCGCGGAGTGAGCACAACGGTGCGGCCCGGCTCCCCGGAGCGTCCGGTCCGGCATGCGGTGGCCAACCGGCCGCAGGCGTCGAGGAGTTCCTCGCGCAGTGCGCCTTCCGGCACCCGCTGTGCGAGAGTGCGCAGCTCAGCGTGGGCCGCCCGTACCTCCTCCCACACGGCCGTGTCCTCCGCCGGTGCCGGCGGCACCTGAGCCAGCCGCTGTGCCTCCTCCCGCACGGCCAGGGTCTGTTCCAGTTCGCGTACGGCGTCGGCGGCGCTCTCCAGCGCACGGTCGCCCAGCTCGAGCGACTCCCGGAGCGCCGCGTACAGCACGCCGCGCACGCGGCGCCTGACGACCACGGGCACCGCCAGCACGGAACGCAGGCCCTCCCTGGCCACAGCCCCGTCGTACTCGTGGCTGATGACACGGCTGGAGCGGTAGTCGGAGACCGACGCCGGTCTCCCCAGTGCGACCGCCTTGCCGCCCAGGCCGCTGCCCGGCGCGATGGCGAGACCGCTCAGCGCGTGCGTCGTGGTGCCGGTCAACTCGGAGATACGGAAGCCGTGCCCGTCGCCCAGCATTCCCGCGAAGACCACGGGCAGGCCCGACGTGCGGCGCACTCGCGACATCGCCGCCCGCACGGCACCGGCCTCGATCGGATCCGTCATGTCATCCACCTCCCGGCCACATCACCCCCGTTCGGGGGTGGTGAGACCCCGATCACTCTCGCACGATGCTAAGGCCCACCACTCACGGACGAGGAGGTCCCGGTGACCGGACATTCCACGGCGCTCTCGTACACGAGCGGGACCGCCACGACGCCCCTGCTCGGCGAGACGATCGGCAGCAACCTCGACCGCACCGCGGCGGCCCACCCCGACCGTGAGGCTCTGGTGGACGTCCACGGGGGCAGGCGATGGACGTACGCGCAGTTCGTCGCGGACGTCGACCGGCTCGCGCGCGGGCTGCTGGCACGCGGCATCAGCAAGGGAGACCGGGTCGGCATCTGGGCGGTCAACTGCCCGGAGTGGCTGCTCGTCCAGTATGCGACGGCGCGCATCGGCGCCGTCATGGTCAACATCAACCCCGCGTACCGTACGCACGAACTCGCCTTCGTGCTCCGGCAGTCGGGTGTGCGGATGCTCATCGCCTCCACGTCGTACAAGACCAGCGACTACCGCGCGATGGCGCGGGAGGTGGCCGGCGAATGCCCCCAGCTGCTGGAGACCGTGCACATCGGCACCCCCTACTGGGAGGTGCTGACGCACGCGGGCGAGGACGTCCCGGACGACCAGCTCAGGGCCGCGGAGGCTCTGTTGAGCTGCGACGACCCGGTCAACATCCAGTACACCTCCGGCACGACCGGATTTCCCAAGGGCGCGACCCTCTCCCACCACAACATCCTCAACAACGGCTTCTTCGTGGGGGAGTTGCTCAGCTACACCGAGCGGGACCGGGTGTGTCTGCCCGTGCCCTTCTACCACTGCTTCGGCATGGTCATGGGCAACCTGGCGGCCACCAGTCACGGCGCGTGTGTGGTCATCCCGGCGCCCTCCTTCGAGCCCGAGGCCACGCTGCGGGCCGTCCAGGAGGAGCGCTGCACCTCCCTGTACGGGGTGCCCACCATGTTCATCGCGGAGCTGGGGCTGGCCGACTTCGCCTCCTACGACCTGAGCACGCTCCGTACCGGGATCATGGCCGGGTCGCCGTGCCCGGTGGAGGTGATGAAGCGGGTCGTCGCCGAGATGCACATGGAGGAGGTGGCGATCTGCTACGGCATGACCGAGACGTCACCGGTCTCCACGCAGACGCGCCGGGACGACGATGTGGAGCGGCGCACGGCGACCGTCGGCCGGGTGCTGCCGCATCTGGAGGTGAAGGTGGTGGATCCCGCCACCGGTGTGACGGTGCCGCGCGGCGAGCCGGGGGAGCTGTGCACGCGCGGCTACTCGGTGATGCTGGGCTACTGGGAGGAGCCGGAGCGGACGGCGGAAGTCATCGACGCGAGCCGCTGGATGCACACCGGCGACCTCGCGGTGATGCGCGAGGACGGCTACCTCGCCATCACCGGCCGCATCAAGGACATGATCATCCGCGGTGGGGAGAACGTGTATCCGCGTGAGATCGAGGAGTTCCTGCACACCCACCCCAAGATCTCCGACGTGCAGGTCGTCGGGGTGCCGGACGAGCGGTACGGCGAGGAGATCCTGGCCTGCGTCATACCCCGTGACCACGGCGACCCTCCCACGCGGGAGGAGATCGCCGCCTTCTGCGAGGGCCGGCTCGCGCACTACAAGATCCCGCGTTCCCTGCGGGTGCTGACGGAGTTCCCGATGACGGTCAGCGGCAAGGTGCGCAAGGTCGAACTGCGGGAGCAGGAGCCGGGGCCGTCCGGCCCGGGGGCGGCCTGAGCGTGCCCGGCGCCCGCGTGCCGGAGCCCGCCCGGGGTGTGCCCCGGGCTCCGGCCGTCAGTGCCCGAAGAGCGGCTCCAGCTTGCGGGCCGTCCGCTTCAACGCCTCGCACAGCTCCAGCACTTCCTCCCGTGCCACCACGAACGTCACCGTCGAGATGCTGACCGCACCGATCACCCGGTTCTCCGCGGCGCGCACCGGCACGGCGACGCACCGGACGTTGGCCTCGTTCTCCTGCTCGTCCAGCGCATAGCCCTCGGCCCGCACCTTCGCCAGCTCCTCGCGGAGAGCGGGGAGGGTGGTGATGGTCGCGTCCGTACGTCCGGGCAGGCCCGTGCGCCCGGCCAGTTCGCTCAGCGCGTCCTCGTCGAGGTCGGCGAGGATGCACTTGCCGATCGCCGTCGAGTGCAGCGGCTGGTACATGCCCACTCTGGAGGACATGGCGAAGGGCTGGTCACCCTCCACCTTGTGGGTGTAGATGATGCGGTCGCCGCTGCGTACGCCGACGTGGACGGTCTGCCGTACGTCCTTCTGGAGTTCGACGATCACGCGCTCGATGCTGTCCCGGCTGCCCGAGCCGGTCACCGCCGCGCCCAGCGCCCGTACGGCGGGACCGATGCTGTAGCGGCCCCCGTCGTGCGCGACCGCCCAGCCCTCCTCAGTCAGCACGCGCAGCAGGCGGTGTGCGGTCGGCTTGGACAGACCGGCCGAGGCGGCGAGCCCGGCGAGCGCGGCCGGTCCCTGCGACGAGCAGAGTGCGTCGATCAGCCGGAGCAGGCGCCGGGGGCCGGCCCCGTCGCCCGTCGCGCCGGAAGACGGCCGCGCAGAAGTCATTGACACCACCAGGGACTCTTCATAGGTTGCAGAGGATTCTAGTTGACGGAATCATGTTCCGGGAGTCGGAATGCACGACCAGTACCAACCAGCACAGCACGCGCGAGGAGTCCCGATGACCGCCCAGGCGGAGGTGCCGACCCGCGGCAGCCGCAGCGATCCCGGTCCCCACGGAGATGCGGCACCCGTGAAGTCCCCTGCCGAGGAGCGCCGTTGACGGCAGAGAACAGCCACCCCCGCGTCCTCCACCTCGGACTGGGCAACTTCCACCGCGCCCACCAGGCCGTCTACACCGAGGACGCCGCCCGCGCCGGGGAGACCTGGCAGATCACGGGCGTCGCCGGCAGCACCCGCGGCGTCGTGGAGGCCCTGCACCGTCAGGACATGCGCTACAGCGTCGTCACGCTCGGCCCCGAGCAGACGGACGTACGCCAGGTCGCCTCCATCACCGACGCGTTCGTCGCGGCGGACGAACCCTCGCGCGTCGTGGAGGAGATCGCCGACCCCGCCACCCGCATCGTCTCCCTGACAGTCACCGAGAAGGGCTACGGCATCGCCGCCGGCACCCGGCGCCTGGACACGAGCGCCCCCGGCATCCGCCACGACCTGGAGGGGCACCCGCCGCACAGCACGGTCGGCCGCCTGGCAGCCGGACTGCTGCGCCGGTCCCGCGGGGACGGCGCCCCCCTCACCCTGCTCAGCTGCGACAACATCACGGCCAACGGCACCACCCTGGCGGGCCTGCTGCGGGACTTCGCCGAGGCCATGCCGCCGCGCGACGGTGCCGAACTGCTGGCCTTCCTCGACGGAAGCGTCAGCTGCCCCGACACCATGGTCGACCGCATCGTCCCGGCCACCTCGGACGCGCACCGCCGGCTGGCCGCCGAGGCGGGCCTGTCCGACCAGGTGCCGGTGCCCGCCGAGCCGTTCTCGATGTGGGTGATGAGCGACAGCTTCGCCGCCGGACGGCCCGCCTGGGAGTCTGCGGGCGCCGTCCTGACCGACCGCGTGCACGACTACGAGACGGTCAAGGTGCGGCTGCTCAACGGCTGCCACTCGCTGCTGGCATACCTGGGCATGCTCACCGGCCGCGGCCTGATCGCCGAAGCAGCGGCCGACCCCGGCATCGCCGCGGCGGCCGCGCGGCTCGGCGACGAGTACGTCCCCACCCTCACCCTCCCCGAGGGGTTCGACGTCCCCGCCTACCGCAAGGAGCTCGACGAGCGCTTCGCCAACCACCGCCTGGCCCACGGCACCGTGCAGGTCGGCAGCGACGGCTCCCTCAAGCTCGCTCAGCGCGTGCCCGACGCCGCCCTGTGGCACCTGGACCGCGGGCGGGTGCCCGTCATGCTCGCCCTGACGGTCGCCGCGTGGTTGACCTGTGCGGCCCGTCCCGGTGCCACGGCAGGCGGCTCGGCGGACCTGCCCCCCGACCCCGCAGCCGCCCGCCTGCGCGAGCTGGGCGAGGCCGCCGCAGCCGGCGGCCCGGCGCAGCGGGCACGTCACCTGGCACGCGCCTGTCTGCAGGACGAGGCGTTCCTGGGACAGCAGCTCGGCGAGCGGCAGGAGTTCGTGGACGCCGTCGCCGAACTCCTCGCCCTGCTGGAGGACTCGGGCGTCACCGCGGCGCTGGAGGCGACACGGTAGACCGCCCAGCACGAGCAGCCCGTGCCGGTCCGGGCACGACCAGCGCCACACGGAGGGCTTCCCCATGACGACACCCGCACGGCGGCTTCCCCGCCCCAAGGACCTCGCCCCCCTGCTGAAGATGAAACCGCGGCACAAGGACGCCACCGCGCGGAGGCTGGCCTCGGCCCACACCATCCAGGACCTGCGGCGCATCGCCAGACGCCGCACCCCTGCCGGGCCGTTCGACTACACGGACGGCGCCGCGGACGGGGAGGTCGGCGTGCGCCGCGCGCGCGAAGCCTTCGAGGACCTGGAGTTCCGGCCGGGCATCCTGCGGGACGTCGAGCACGCCGACACCTCCACGACCGTGCTCGGAGCACACTCGGCCCTCCCGTTCGGCCTGGCGCCCACCGGCTTCACACGCATGATGCACACGGCGGGCGAACGCGCCGTGGTCGCCGCCGCACAGCGCGCCGGTATCCCCTACGCGCTCTCGACGATGGGCACCACCTCCATCGAGGACGTCGCCAGGAGCGGGCCCTCGGCACGCAAGTGGTTCCAGCTCTACCTCTGGAAGGACCGCGAACTCTCCCGCGAACTGGTCGCCAACGCCAAGGCGGCGGGCTACGAGGCGCTCGTCGTCACCGTCGACGTGCCGGTGAACGGCAACCGCCTGCGGGACCTGCGCAACGGCATGACCATCCCGCCGCAGCTCACGCTCAAGACGTTCCTCGACGCCTCCTACCGCTGGGAGTGGTGGCTGAACTTCCTGACCACCGAGCCGTACTCGTTCGCCTTCGACAAACGCGGCGAAGGCGCGCTCACCGATCTGGTGAGCAAGCTCTACGACCCGACGGCCACCTTCGAGGACCTGGCGTGGATACGTGAGACGTGGGACGGGCCGATGCTCGTCAAGGGCATCCAGACCGTCCAGGACGCCGAACTCGTCATGTCCCACGGCGCGGACGGCGTGATCGTCTCCAACCACGGCGGCCGCCAGCTCGACCGCGCGCCCGTTCCGCTGCACCTGCTGCCCGGGATCGTCGACGCGGTCGGCGACCGGGGCACGGTGATGCTGGACACCGGGATCATGAACGGCGGCGACATCGTCGCCGCGCTCGCCCTCGGAGCGGACTTCGCGCTCGTCGGACGCGCCTATCTCTACGGGCTGATGGCCGGCGGCGAGGCGGGAGTGGCACGTGCCGTCGAGATCCTCGCCGCCGAGACGGAACGCACCATGAAGCTGCTCGGAGTCACCTCCGTCGGTGAACTCGGCCCGGAGCACGTGCGGTTGATGAGCAGGCGTACGCCCGTCGTGACCTGACCCGACCTGACCCGACCCTGACCTGGGGTACGTGTGCGCGGCGCCTTCGGCGGCCGTCCGCCGTGACGTGCGGGACTGGTGGCCGTGGTCTTTCTGTGCGAGCGTGACCGTGCCGCTGAGCAGGAGCGGTTCACCGCGTACCGGACGTCTGCGGCGCCGTGTCCGCGCCCCGCACGAAGGAACAGGACATCCATGGACCGCATCGCCTCCCACGCGCTGCCGCAGGAGACGACCACCGAAGTGGAACGGCGCGGGGCGACCGTCGCCGTGCTGCCCGTCGGCAGCTACGAACAGCACGGGCCGTACATGCCGCTGGCGACCGACACGCTCGTCGCCTGCGCCGTCGTGGACCGGCTCGCCGCCGCGTACCCGGTGCAGCCGCTTCCTCCCCTGACGATCTCCTGCTCGCAGGAGCACGCGCGCTGGCCCGGAACGGTCAGCATCACCGCGAGCACCCTCATGGCCGTCGTGCGGGACGTCGCGTCGTCGCTGCGGCGCTCCGGCGTCGAGGGGCTCGTCCTTGTGAACGGCCACGGCGGCAACTACGCGCTGCGGAACGTGGTGCAGGAGGCCTCCGCCGACGGGTACCGCATGGCGCTCTTCCCCACCGGCGCCGACTGGGAGGAGGCCGCCGCCGGGGCGGGCGTGGAGACACCGGCCCGCAGCGACATGCACGCCGGTGAGCTGGAGACGTCCATCCTGCTGCACACCCGGCCGGGCGCCGTGCGCGAGGGGTACGAGTCGGCGGACTGGCTGCACGACGACCGCAGGCACCTGCACACCCTCGGACTCGGCCCCTATACGGACTCGGGTGTCGTCGGCCGTCCCTCCCTGGCCTCCGCACGCAAGGGCGAGGACGTGCTCACCGCGCTCGCCGGCTCCTTCGAGGGGCACCTGCGCGCTCTGGGACAGGTGTGACGATGTCCGCGGAGCCCACGGGGATACCCTCCGCCGGCCGCGCCGGGGAGAGCACGGACGGCACGCTGTGTGCCGAGGGGGCATGGCAGCGGCTGCTGCACGTGCGCACCGCGCAGGAGGCGGACAGGGCCGGGCTGAGCAGGGCGCAGGACGGCACGTGGCGGTGGCGGCAGCAGGCCACCGACGAGGCCGCACGCCTCGCCTCCCTCTACACACCGCTCTGCCTCGCCGGTGCCCACTGCGCCTTCGCACAGCTCGGACAGAGCCTCGACGGCTTCATCGCGACCCGGACCGGCCACGCCAACTACGTCACCGGCGAGGAGGACCGGCTCCATCTGCACCGGATGCGCGCACTGGCGGACGCCGTCCTCGTCGGAGCGGGCACCACGATCGCCGACGACCCACGGCTGACGGTGCGGGCCTGCACCGGCGCCAACCCGGTGCGCGTAGTGCTCGATCCGCGCGGGCGGACCTGGGAGCACTCGCCCCGCTCGCAGGTCTTCACCGACGGACGGGCACCCACCCTCCGGGTCGTCGGCTCCGGCGCCGCCGCCTGCGGCCCGGACAACTCCGGCAGCCAGGTCGAGGTCCTCGAAGTGCCCCGCGACGAGAAGGGGTTCGACCCGCGGCTAGTGCTGGAGGCTCTCTCGGGGCGCGGCCTGCGCCGGGTGATGGTGGAAGGCGGGGGCGCGACCGTGTCCGGATTCCTGCGCGCGGACGTGCTGCACCGGCTCTACGTCACGGTCGCGCCGGTCCTCGTGGGCGACGGCGTGCCAGGGCTGCGCTTCCCCGGGCCCGTACGGATGGGGGAGGCCCTGCGCCCCCCGACCCGAGTCTTCCCGCTCGGCCCGGACGTGCTCTTCGAACTCGACCTGCGCCGGAGCTGAACGGCGCGCCGCGAGCAGACGTACGGCCAGCACCCCCGCCCCCGGCAGGCTGGAGAGCAGCGCCAGCGCCCCGTAGACCACGGCGGTGGCCAGGCCCTGCGCCGCTCCCAGCCCCGCGGCCCCGAACGCCAGCGCGCACACGCCCTCGCGCGGGCCCCAGCCGCCGACGTTCACGGGCAGCGCCATCACCAGCAGCGCCAGCAGCAGCGGCGGGATCAGCATCGTGAACGGCGCCGGGGTTCCCGCCACGCGCGCGGCGGCGAGGAAGAGCCCGAGGTGCCCGCCGAGCGCCAGGACGGACAGGCCGAGGACACCGGGCCAGCTCTCACGTGCCAGCAGCGCGCAGCGCGCATCACCGGCGAAGGTCTCCAGGGACCGCCGCAGCTTCCGTGCGTGCCTGCCCGTACCGAGACCGGCCCATGCGGCGACGGCGGCGAGGCAGCCGGTCAGGGCGAGCGCCGTCAGGGGCACGTGGAAGGCGTCCAGGACCGGCAGATAGCGGGAGCCCGCGACCAGCGACACGACCGCGACGGTCACGAGGACGACCTGGCCTGCGGTGCGTTCCAGGATCACCGCGCGCACGCCCCGCCCGAGGTCTCCGGTGTCCCGGCCGTTGCGCACCGCGCGGTGCACGTCGCCCAGGACGCCCGAGGGCAGCGTCGCGTTGAGGAACAGGGCCTGGTAGTAGTCGGCGACCGCCGTGCGCAGCCGCAGCGGGATGCCCAGCCGTCCGGCCACCAGACGCCAGCGCCAGGCGCTGAAGACCGTGGCCGGGACGCTGAGGGCGAAGGTGACCAGGACGGCCTCGGTGTCGATGCGGCCGAGGGCACCCAGCAGCGCCGAGGTTCCCAGCCGGTGCACCACGGCGACGAGGATGCCCAGCGCGACCGGTACGCGCAGACGGCGCCATATGGTGCGCGTCATGCGGGCGCAGCCCCTGCCCTGCCGGGTAGCGCGAGCAGGTCGCGGTGGTGCACCACGGCTCTGAGCGCTCCGGCATCACAGGCGTCGAGTCTGCGGCGCAGATAGTCCTCGCTCGCCGCTTCGAGCTCCGGCTGCTGGGCGCACGCCGCCGCGACCCAGCCGCGCAGCCACTGCGCGGTCAGTTCCCGCTCGCCGGAGCCGAGTTGCCAGGGGCTGGGACGGGTGACCACGGTGGCGCCATGGCGTTCGAAGGCGGCGGTGGCGGCTTCGACGGCGTCCGGCCCCAGCAGCCTGCGTCCGCCGGTGGAGCGGCGCTGATGAGCGTTGAAGGCCGCCTCGAACTTCGCGTCCAGGGGCTCGGGCGGGTCGAACTCCACCCGTCCCTCGACCGAGAGCGCCAGCAGCACCGCGCATCCCGCCCCGGTACAGGCGGCGGCCATGCCTTCGATCTCCTCGGCGGTCAGCAGGTCGAGCAGAGCGGAGGCCGTCACCAGCGACGTGCCGGCGAGGTCGGCGGCCTGGAGGCCGGTGATGTCGCACTGCTCGGGCACCACGTCGAGCCGGCTGCCGTCGCCGGTCTGCCGCGGCATGCGCGCGGCGATACCGTCCAGCAGCGCGGGGTCGCTGTCGTTCATGATCCAGCGCTGCGCCCCGCCGAGCCGCCCGGCCAGCCAGCGCCCCATCGAACCGGTGCCGCAGCCCAGGTCGCGGACCGTCGTCGACCCGCCGGGGGGCGGGGAGTCCGCGAGGAACGCCCGCAGCGGGCCGAGCAGTTCGCCCGCGCGGGCCGGGGCGTCGGCGCGCTCACGCAACGCCAGCCACTCGGGGGCGTAACGGGATGCGCCGACGGTGTTCACATGGTCCTCCGTGGTTCGCCTGGTTCGTCCGGCCCGCGTGGTTCATCTGCGAAGACGGGCCAGCACCTCGTCCAGCCGACGTGCGGCTTCCGGCCAACCTTGCAGCCCGGAGCGCCGGGTGCGCGCGGTTGTTGTCACAAGACGATGAATCGAGGACTCGGTGAGCCAGCTGCGTATAGCGGCGGCGAGTTCGCCGGAGTCACCCGGACGCACCAGGATGCCCGGAACATCTCCGTCCGGCGTGCGTCCCACGGTGTCGGGGACAGCCCCGACGGCCGTGGCCACCACGGGAACACCGCGTGCCAGCGCCTCGGTGAGCACCATGCCGTACGTCTCGGCGTGCGAGGCCAGCACGAACAGATCCGCGGCGTCGTAGGCGGCGGCCAGCGGCTCTCCCGTCAGCGGCCCCCTCAGCCGGACGCGGTCGCTCAGGCCGTTCCGGTCGAGCACGCGGCGCAGATGCGCGGTGAAGTCCGGGTCGCGGTCCAGTGCTCCCACGAACTCGCAGGTCCAGGGCGCGTCCTTGACCTGCGAGAGGGCCTCGGCCAGCAGGTCCTGCCCCTTGCGCGGGGTGACCGCGGCGACGCACAGCAGCCGCGGTGCGCCCGCTTCCGCGCCCCCGTGCCCGCCCCCGTCCCCAGCCCCGCCCCTGCTGCCGCGGGCGAGCGGCGCCGGGTCCGTACCGGGGCAGACGGTGTGGACCTTCGCCTCGTCCAGGGCGTGCCGTTCCGCCGCGTCCCGGCCCGCCCAGCCGCTGGTGACGATCACCGCGTCCGCGGCGCGCAGCGTCTCCCGCTCACGCGCCTCGAGCTCCGCCGCGACCGTCGCGTCCAGCCCGGTCTCGTCCGCCAGCGGCAGATGCACCAGCACGGCGAGTCGCAGCCGTCCCGTCTGCGGTACGACGATCTCGGGCACTCCGCAGGCGACGAGCCCGTCGACGAGGACGAGGGCGCCGTCGGGCAGTCCGGTCAGCGCCTGCTCCAGCCCGGCCCGGTCGGCGGCGGACGGGCGGGGCCAGCCGCCGGGCAGGGCCACCTCGTGCACCGGCCGTCCCGACGCGGCCAGCTCGCGGCACATGCGCAGGTCGTAGGCGTTGCCCCCGCTGGGGGCACCCGGGTCGCCGACGTCGCCGGGCATCAGGACGAACAGCGGCTCCGGCTCCGTGGCGGCGGCCGGAGCGCTGTCCGCCGCGTTCACAGTGCGCGCTCGTAGCTCGCCCATGCGACGTGCGACTCGTGCAGCGTCACCATCAGCCCTTCCAGGCCGCGTGCTCCTTCGCCGAGTGCCCCCTCGTGGACCCGGTCGGCGAGGCGGTCTGCCACGTGCCTGGCGAGCGTCTCCGTGGAGGTGTTGACTCCGGCGAACTGCGGTTCGTCGTCCAGATTGCGGTAGTTGAGCGCGGCGAGGACCTCGCCCAGCTCGTTCGTCGCGGCGCCGATGTCCACGACGATGCCGTCGGCGTCGAGTTCGCGCCGGCGGAAGGTCGCGTCCACCACGAACGTCGCGCCGTGCAGGCGCTGTGCGGGTCCGAAGACATCACCGCGGAAGCTGTGGGCGATCATCATGTGGTCACGAACGGTGATGCTGAACATCTGCTCACTCTCCGGTACGGGTGGTTCCTGTTGCTCCGGCGCCGAGCGGATCGTCGCCGTAGGTGATGAGGTGGCACAGCGCGGGGAGCTCCCCGTCGGCGATACGGGGCATGACCCGGGGCAGTTCGCCGAATTCGGACGTGCCGGTGATCAGTGTTCCGAGTGCCGGGTCGGCGAGCAGGTCGAGCGCGAGAGCCATCCGGTCGGCGAACGTCCGGCTCGCCCGCCGGGCCGGCGGCAGCGAACCCACCTGGCTGCTGCGGAGCGCCAGCCTGCGGGAGTGGAAGGACTCCCCGAGCGGGACGCTGATCTTCTGCTCGCCGTACCAGCTCAGTTCGACGACCTCGCCGTCCGGGGCAAGCAGCTCCAGCGAGGTGAGCAGTCCCTCCTGCGTGGCGCTGGCGTGAACGACCAGGTCACAGCCCCCGGTTGCCTCGCCGGGCAGGGCGAAGCCGACGCCGAGAGCCGCGGCCGTACGGGCCCGGGAGGGGTCGGAGTCGATCAACTGGACGCGGGCGGCGGGGAAGCGGGCGAGTACGGCGGCGACGCAGGAGCCGACCATCCCGGCACCGACGACGGCGATCCGGTCGCCGAGCATCGGTGCCGCGTCCCACACCGCGTTGACGGCGGTCTCCATCGTCCCCGCCAGCACGGCCCGTTCGGCGGGCACCGCCTCGGGGAGGGGCGTCACGGCGTCGGCCGGCACGACGTAGCGGGTCTGGTGCGGGTAGAGGCAGAAGACGGTTCGGCCGACGAGCTTCGGATCGCCCTCCTCGACGACGCCCACGTTGAGATAGCCGTATTTCACGGGCCCAGGGAATTCGCCCTCCTGGAAGGGCGCCCGCATCAGACCGTGCTGGCTTGCGGGCACCAGACCGTGGAAGACCAGTGCCTCCGTACCCCGGCTGATCCCTGAGAACAGCGTGCGGACGAGCAGTTCACCGGGGCCGGGGGAGGGCAGGCCGACGGAGCGGATCTCGCCGTGCCCCGGTGAGCGGAGCCAGTACGCGCTCGCAGTGCGCTCCATCAGTGCCTCCAAGTGGCAATCGCAATTCCTCCACATCTCAGAGGCCACACGTACCATAATCAGCCCCGTCCGACTCCGCCACACCTGCACCTGGAGGTGCGATGATCACCGAATACGGGCGGGTCACAGGCCAGTTGGAGCGCCAGACGGCCCTGGGAGTGGCCGCTCAGTTCCTCCTCCTGGGAGTGCTGTGGGCGATCAGCGGGCTGGGGCCCGCGGGCTGGCTGACGGGGGCACTGTGCGGGCTCGCCGTCGGGGCCGTACTGGTCCGCTCGCGGAAGCCGTCCCTGGGGCCGGCCGACCAAGTCACCCTGAGCCGGGCCGTCCTCACCGGAGGGACGGCCGCGCTGGTGGCGGACGCGGGCGGGCAGGCGCCCGTCACGCTCGTCGTGGTGCTGGCCACGGCCGCGCTCGTTCTCGACGCGGTCGACGGCATCGTGGCCAGACGCACGGGGACGGAGTCCTCGCTGGGCGCGCGCTTCGACATGGAGGTCGACGCGTTCCTGCTGCTCGTACTGAGCATATTCGTCGCCTTCACCGCCGGAGCGTGGGTGCTGGCCATCGGCGCCATGCGGTACGTGTTCGTGGCGGCGGCGCAGGTCCTGCCCTGGCTGCGGGAGCCGTTGCCGCCGAGCATGGCACGCAAGACCGTCGCGGCCATCCAGGGCGTCCTGCTCGTCGCCGCGGCCTCGGAACTCTTCCCCCACCCCGTCTCCGTCTCTCTCGTGGCCTTCGCCCTGGGCGCGCTCGTGTGGTCGTTCGGGCGCGATGTGCTCTGGCTCCGGCAGACGCGTCCGCCGCTGAGAGCACACGCTTCCGAAGTGGCCGGCGTGCACGGGAGATGAGACGCCTTGACCCCGCTCCGGATTCGCGGTATCCAACCGGCCGCGTTTTGATGATTGTTGACAAGATTCCGGAGCGACTGGATTGATCGTGTATACCGTCCGCTGAGCGGTGAATTGCCGATCGCGGAGGTCCGTGAGCGGGGTCACCTGGGAAAACAGCACACGCAGGACGCGAGCGCGCATTCGAAAGCGGTGTACGCGGTCGCGGCCCAGGTGTTCTCTCCGCAAGAGTCCGATGATGGTTGTCCGGGAGGTATGCTCAGCGCATGGCAGACCCTGATATCTCTGCGAACGCTGCGCCGCAGCGATCTGCTGTCGATCGGGTGGTCGAGGTTCGGCTGCCCACGGTGTACGGAGATTTTCTTGCCGTCGGGTACATGGACCGCAGCTGCGGACATGAGCAAATAGCCCTCGTGCACGGAGAAATAGCCGCTCACGGGGCACTGACCCGGGTTCATTCGGAGTGTCTGACGGGGGAGGTCTTCGGGTCCACGCACTGCGAGTGCGGAGACCA
The DNA here is from genome assembly GCF_000424965.1 of Streptomyces sp. TAA204. Lineage (NCBI taxonomy): Bacteria > Bacillati > Actinomycetota > Actinomycetes > Kitasatosporales > Streptomycetaceae > Streptomyces > Streptomyces sp. TAA204. The sequence continues at coordinate 118,610 of NZ_AUKW01000002.1, read as the reverse complement.
ACTGGGCACGGCTCTGCAGATGATGGTCGCCGAGGGTGCGGGCGTCCTGATCTACATACAGGGTCATGAAGGCCGCGGTATCGGGCTGCTGGCGAAGTTGAAGGCGCTCAAGCTGCAACAGGCCGAAGGTCTCGACACCGTCGAGGCCAATCTGGCACTCGGACTCCCCGTCGACGCCCGCGAATACAGTGTGGCCGTCGATATCCTGAACGATCTGGGCGTGGAATCCGTACGCCTCCTGTCGAACAACCCGAGAAAGCGGGCGGCCCTGGAGGCGAACGGAATCAAAATCGATGAGCGCATCCCGCTGCTGATCCCGCCCAACAAGGAGAACTATAATTATCTGTGGACCAAGCGGGAACGGCTCGATCACAGTCTCCCGCACCTCGACGGACTGCTCGGCTGATCCGGACTCCGCTGCACACGCGGCGAGTTGAGGACAAGGGAAGCACCGGCGGACGACGTGGCCCGCAACGCGCGAGGGCCGTGCCCCACATCATGTGGAGCACGGCCCTCGCGCGTCGGGCGTGCCTCGCGGACACCCCCTGCGCATGTCTCAACCGAGCGTGGCGAGAGCCTCGTTGAAGGTCTTCGACGGACGCATGACGGCCTCGGCCTTGGCATCGTCGGGCTGGTAGTAGCCGCCGATGTCGGCAGGCGAGCCCTGGACACCGGCCAGTTCCCCGACGATGGTCTGCTCCTGCTCCGTCAGCGTCGAGGCGAGTGACGCGAACGCCTCGGCCAGCGGGGCGTCCTCGGTCTGCCGGGCCAGCTCCTGCGCCCAGTACAGCGCCAGGTAGAAGTGGCTGCCGCGGTTGTCGATCCCGCCGAGCTTACGGGTCGGCGACTTGTTCTCCTCCAGGAAGGTCGCCGTCGCACGGTCCAGGGTGTCGGCGAGGATCTGGGCACGGGCGTTGTCCGTCGTCTGGGCGAGGTGCTCGAAGCTCACCGCGAGTGCGAGGAACTCACCCAGGCTGTCCCAGCGCAGGTAGTTCTCCTTGACCAGCTGCTGGACGTGCTTGGGCGCGGAACCGCCGGCTCCCGTCTCGAAGAGGCCGCCGCCGTTCATGAGCGGTACGACGGAGAGCATCTTCGCGCTGGTGCCCAGCTCCAGGATCGGGAAGAGGTCGGTGAGGTAGTCACGCAGGACGTTGCCCGTGACGGAGATGGTGTTCTCGCCGCGGCGGATACGCCCGAGGGAGAACGCCATCGCCTCGACCGGGGACATGACCTCGATCCGCAGCCCCTCGGTGTCGTGCTCGGGGAGGTACCGCTCGACCTTCGCGATCAGGTTCGCGTCGTGCGCGCGCTCCGCGTCGAGCCAGAACACGGCCGGGTCGCCCGTCGCGCGGGCGCGGGTCACGGCGAGCTTGACCCAGTCCCGGACAGGTGCGTCCTTCGTCTGGCACATCCGGAAGATGTCACCGGTGCTCACGTCCTGTTCGAGCACCACGGCGCCGGCGCTGTCGACCACCCGCACGGTGCCGGTGGCCGGCACCTCGAAGGTCTTGTCGTGGCTGCCGTACTCCTCGGCCTTCTGCGCCATGAGACCGACGTTGGGCACCGACCCCATCGTTGCGGGGTCGTACGCGCCGTTCGCGCGGCAGTCCTCGATGACCGCCTGGTAGATGCCCGCGTAGCTGCTGTCGGGGATGACGGCGAGGGTGTCGGCCTCCTGGTCGTCGGCGTTCCACATGTGACCCGAGGTGCGGATCATGGCGGGCATGGAGGCGTCGACGATGACGTCGCTCGGCACGTGCAGGTTGCTGATGCCCCGGTGGGAGTCGACCATGGCCAGGTCGGGGCCCTCGGCGAGCTCGGCCTCGAAGGACGCCTTGATCGTCGCGCCCTCGGGCAGGGACTCCAGCCCCTTGTAGATGCCGCCGAGACCGTCGTTCGGGCTCAGTCCGGCCGCCGCGAGCGTCTCGCCGTGCTTGGCGAAGGTCCCGGGGAAGAACGCACGCACGACATGACCGAAGATGATCGGGTCGGAGACCTTCATCATCGTGGCCTTCAGGTGCACCGAGAAGAGCACCCCTTCGGCCTTGGCGCGCGCGACCTGCGCCTTGAGGAACTCGCGCAGCGCCGCGACGCGCATCACGGAGGCGTCCACGACCTCGCCCGCCAGCACCGGCACCGACTCGCGCAGAACCGTCGTGCTGCCGTCGTCGCCGGCCAGTTCGATGCGCAGCGTGCCGTCCTCGGGGACGACCGCGGACTTCTCCGTGGAGCGGAAGTCGTCGCCGTCCATGTGCGCGACGTTGGTCTTCGACTCCGGCGTCCAGGCGCCCATGCGGTGCGGGTAGGCCCGCGCGTAGTTCTTGACCGAGGCGGGCGCGCGGCGGTCGGAATTGCCCTCGCGCAGGACCGGGTTGACGGCGCTGCCCTTGACCTTGTCGTAGCGCGCTCGGACGTCCCGCTCCTCGTCGGTCTTCGGGTCGTCCGGGTAGTCCGGCAGCGCGTAGCCCTGCTCCTGCAGCTCGGCGACGGCCGCCTTGAGCTGGGGGATCGACGCAGAGATGTTCGGCAGCTTGATGATGTTCGCCTCGGGCGTCTTCGCGAGCTCACCGAGGGCCGCGAGCGTGTCCTCGGTGCGCTGCCCCTCCTCGAGACGTTCGGGGAACCCGGCGATGATCCGCCCCGCCAGGGAGATGTCGCGGCTTTCGACACGGACGCCGGCCGTCGAGCCGTAGGCCCGGATGACGGGCAGGAACGAGAACGTGGCCAGGGCCGGGGCCTCGTCGGTCTGCGTATAGATGATGGTCGAGTCAGTCACCGGTACTCCGCTTCCACGTCTACATCGTCTCGATGTCAAGATATCTCGTCGCCGTCCGTTTCGGACACCGCCCCCTGTCTCGAGTGCCGGTTCGACTCCGGGGGGCCTGCCGCGCATCATCCACGCGCAGCGCCCCCGCTGCACACCGTCCGGCAGGTACGGGACGGGAACGGGACGTGTCACGGCCGGCCGGTGCGTGCCTCAGGAATCGCCGGCCGGGCCGCTTCCCGGCCGGCGCAGCTCCTCGTTGATGCGCCGTGCCTCCTCGAGCTGGTCCTCGAGGATGACGATGCGGCAGGCGGCCTCGACGGGCATTCCCTCGTCGACGAGTTCACGGGCGCGGGCAGCGACGCGCAACTGGTAGCGGGAGTAGCGGCGATGGCCGCCGTCGGAGCGGAGGGGGACTATCAGCCGGGCGTCGCCGACGGCGCGGAGGAAAGCGGGGGTCGCGCCGATCATCTCCGCGGCGCGGCCCATGGTGTAGGCGGGATAGTCGTCGTCATCGAGACGGTCGAGGGCTTCCGACTGGCTCTCTGCGGGCACTTTCACCTCTGTCCTCGGCTGTCTTCTGCTGTTTTCGGGTCCGGCGGAACTTCCGGGACGCGTCGAGGGGCCCCGGTGCCGAACGGCACCGGGGCCCCGAGGGGTTTCAACACCATCTGCCGACGCCGGGCGCCGGCTCCTTGGTTACCGCAAGCGGCCTGACGGGCCGGAATGCGGGGATCGCGGTTGCTGGACCGGGGACCACCTTCCAATCCGGGGTCTGCGGTACCCGGGCGACCACTGGTGCGACCCGGGCGATCCCGATGGCGTCTGACTCCTCTCCTGTGATCTTTGATGCGGCGGTTGTTCCTTCTCTGCGGTGTTACGGAGGCGGCCCCTGGGGCCGCCCGGTCCGGCAGTCGGTGACAGGACCTTCGACGTCCTTCCCGGCCCTGTCGTCACGCTGCCGTACCGTCCTGCGCGCGCGCCAGTTCGTCCTCTGTCGCGCCAATTCGGCTTCCTTGGTGACGAGAAGAACGCTACTCCGGCGCATGGGGCATGTCTACTCTCGCCACGACAGATTTTTGAGATCGCGGAAAGAGTTTCTGCCTGCCGCCCGACACGTCCGGCGGGCGGACGTGCTGACGTCGTGGACCGGGGTGGGCAGGTCCGCGAGGGCGGTCCGCTCTGTCTCCGTCCGCCGGTCCTGCGTGGCTCGGCGGCGGCCTCTGTGGTGGCCCTCCGTGTCCGTTCCGCTGCCCTGTGTCGAGGGCGGCGGAGTGCGTCGCCCCCGTGGGTCGCTTAAGTATGACCAAGGGACGCCGACCTATTGAATAAGTCGTACGTATGGGCTTGAGTGTGCTCTCGGCAACGAGGCCGACGAAGACAGCGAGAGCACGATGTCCCCTTCCCACCCCGCGGCCGTCCCGGTGACAGCCGGTTCGGGCAGACCAGGGGACGTTCACGGCCGCAGCGCCGGGCTCCTCCGAGCCACGCTCGCCGCCCTCGTCGGCCACCGCGCCGGTACCCGGGGCCTCCCGGACGCCGGGCTCCCGGCAGGGAGCCGGGCAGCGCGCCCGCCCCGCACACCGCCGGGCCTGGGGACGTCCGTCCGCGCGACCCCTTCAAAGACGGCGGGCCATGCACCACAGTGCCCGTCACAGCAGAACCGGAAGACCCCGCCCGGACGGCGGGCAGCCCTCCGTGAGAGTCACGAGCCGCACCAGGAAGCCGAAGGCCTGGAGATAACGATGGAGCGCCCCCATGGAAGCAATTGAGCCGGTTTACGGCACCGCCACGCTGCTGCTCATAGCAGCGGGCGCTGTCGCCCTGCTCCTGTTCCTGATCATGAAGGTGAAGCTGCACGCCTTCGTGGCGTTGGTTCTGGTGAGCGTGGTGACGGCGATGGCCGTCGGGTTCCCGCTCGGGGACATACCCGACGTCCTGATGTTCGGCTTCGCGGACACGATCGGATCAGTCGCACTGCTGGTCGCCTTCGGCGTCATGCTGGGGCGGCTGCTGGAAGTCACCGGAGGCGCGCAGACTCTGGCCGACACTCTGATCAACCGGTTCGGGGAGAAGCGGGCACCGCTCGCTCTCGGTGTGGCCTCCCTGCTGTTCGGCTTCCCGATCTTCTTCGACGCCGGTCTGGTCATCTTCCTGCCGATCATCCTCACGGTGGCCCGCCGCTTCGGCGGCTCACTTCTCCTCTACGCCCTGCCGGCAGCGGGTGCGTTCGCCTCGATGCACGCGATCGTCCCGCCGCACCCGGGACCGGTCGCGGCGGCCGAAGCCCTGGACGGCAGCATCGCCGTCACGATGCTGGTGGGCATTCCGCTCGCCGTGGTGGCCTGGTACGTCGGTGTCATGCCGATCTCCCGCTACCTCGCGGCGAGGATCGAAGTCTCCGTGCCCGAAGCACTGTTCGGTGAGGTCAACGACGGGCACGGGGGAGCGGAGGAGAAGGAAGAGGGCCCCGCCGTCCGGCGCTCCCCGTCCTTCGGCACCGTCCTGGCGATGCTGCTCCTGCCGCTGGTGCTGATCTCGCTCGGTACGGTCCTGGACACCCTCATCACGGCCGGGGCCGTCGCCGAGGACGCGGGCTGGGCGGCCTTCCTGCGGCTTCTGGGCAACACGCCGGTGGCCCTGATGATCACGGTCCTCGTCGCGATCGTCGTGCTCGGCCGTCCCCACAAGTCCCTCGCCCAGGTCACCAAGTTGCTGGACAGCGCCCTGGGGCCCGTCTGTTCCATCATCCTCATCACCGGCGCGGGCGGCATGTTCGGCGGCGTACTCGAACTCAGCGGTATCGGGGACGCCCTGAGCGGATCCCTCGCCGACCTGGGACTGCCGCTGATCCTTCAGGCGTTCATCATCGCCACGCTGCTGCGCGTCGCTCAGGGCTCCGCGACGGTGGCTCTGACCACCACGGCCGGGCTGATCGGCGGCGCGGTCGCCGACGCGAACCTGGGCGACTTCCAGATCGCGCTTCTGGTCGTCGCGGTCGCCGCGGGCGCCACCGTCCTCTCCCATGTCAACGACTCCGGCTTCTGGCTGGTCAGCCGCTTCTTCGGGATGGACGAGAAGACGACCCTGAAGACCTGGACCGTGATGGAGACGACTCTGGGCCTCTCGGCGTTCGTTCTGGCCTCGGCTCTCTGGGTCGTCACATAGAGACATCAGGGAGAGCCGGGACAGCCCGGGACACGACTGTGGGCGCCACCTGAGGTGGCGCCCACAGTCGTTCGTGCGCGGTGACCGGAGCGTCCGGTCACCCTGCCGGTGATCAGTTGTTCGTGGTCACCATGTCGCCGCCGCTGACGGTGATCGACCTGCCGCACGCGCAGGTTTCCGGAGACGGCGTCGGAGGTGTCGGCGGCGTCGGCGTCTCGCTCACCTCGACGGTGGTCGTGTTGTTCGAGGCGAAGCACTCGGGGTTGCCGTTGTACGCCGCGGTGATGGTGTACGAACCGGGGGTGTCGAAGGTGGCCGTGTACGTCGCCACTCCGTTCGCGTCGACCGGCACGGTGTCCAGGAGGTCACCTCCGGCGAAGAAGGTCATCCCCAGGCCACCGGAAGGGTCGTTGGCGCACGTCACGTTGGCCACCAGTTCCACGGGCTCTCCCACGGCCACGCTCGAGGGCGTCGCCTGGACCGTGGTCGTCGACTGGTCCTGTGCCGCAGCCGGTGACGCGAGCGCGACGACCGCGGCCATCGCCGCGAGGGCCGCCGTCCACCATGCTCTCCATACTCGCCAACGCTCCACGGTTCCTCCTTGTCGGCCGCCTTGGGCGGCTGTTCTGGCCGGGTGGTTCCGGAGCACTTTCTACGTCGCATCGTTGGTGATCCGGGGAGGAGCCGGTGTGATCGATCCACATGGTCTACGGACCTCACTCGAACGGGAGGCCGAGGAGAGGCCGGCATCGGCCGGCGTGCGCGGAGTCCCGTCGCATCCCGGACAACGGATCAACGGCACGCCGAAGTTGATTGCCGGGATGATGAAATGGCCGGGCTGGGGGAGAGGGCGGTGGCTAAACCATCGGCGGTGGTACGCGGGTGTAGGGCAGCGAGTTGCTGGTCCCGCCGGAGGTGGTGACGGTGACCGGCACCGTGCCTGCCGCCCCGGCCGGAGCGACTGCCGCGACCACGGAGTCCGACGCGACGGAGAACGCGGCGAGTGCGGAACCGAAGCGCACGGCGGAGGCGGTGGTCAGTCCGCTTCCGGTGAGGGTGACCGAGGCTCCGGAACTGACCGGCCCCTGGGACGGGGTGAGCGAGGTGAGCACCGGTGCCGCGACGTAGGACCAGGTCAGAGGGTTGCTGGTGCCGCCCGGCCCGGTGACGGTGACCGCGACGGAGCCGGCTGTCCCCGCGGGGGTGAGGGCGGTGATCTGGGTGGAGGAGTCGATGGTGAAGCTTGCGGGGGTGCTGCCGAAGTTGACGGCTGTGGCTCCGGTGAGGCCGGTGCCGGTGAGGGTGACGGTGGTGCCGCCGGAGGTGGGGCCCTGTGCGGGGGAGATCGCCGAGAGCGCCGGCGGCCCCACGTAGACGAAGTGGACCGGGCCGGAGACCCCGCCCGGTGTGACGACGGTGACGGGGGTGGAACCCGCCCCTCCGGGGGTGAGGGCGGTGATCTGGGTGGAGGAGTTGACGGTGAAGCTTGCGGGGGTGCTGCCGAAGTTGACGGCTGTGGCTCCGGTGAGGCCGGTGCCGGTGAGGGTGACGGTGGTGCCGCCGGAGGTGGGGCCCTGTGCGGGGGAGATCGCCGAGAGCGCCGGCGGCGCCGGTGGTGCCGCGTAGGTGTAGCTGACGGAGTTGCTGATCGTCACGGGCGTCCTGACGGTGACGCCCACGGTTCCCGTTCCCGCGGGGACCGAAGCGGTGATCTGCGTAGGGGAGTTGACGGTGAAGCCCGGGGAGGGACGGCTGCCGAACTGGACAGCGGTGATCCCCGAGAAGCCGGTGCCGTTCAGCGTGACGTTGTTGTTCCCGGCCGCCGGGCCGGTGTTGGGCACGACCGAGGTGAGAGCGGGCGCGGCCGCAAGCGCGGCCACCCGGGCCGGTCCCGCCGTGAAATCGCGATTGTCCACTTCGTCTCCACATGTTGTCGCGAAGGCCCCGGCCGGGAACCGGAGTCGGGGGCCGTGCCGGATACCCGGACATGCCCGGGGGCAGGGGCGCAATGGCGCCGTACGCAGGGGCTCCGGGAGCCTGATTCCGGCTCAGCGGTCCCGTTGCCGGCGGCTGGTGAGGCGCGGGGCGTTCGAGGAGGCGGAGCGGTGCGCTGCGGTCCTGCCGCGCACCGCTCCTGGTCACACGCTCCGGGCGGCCGGGCGCCCCGGGCGGGTCAGATGCCCGGCCCGGCGAGGTAGGTGAACCCGTCCGTCGCGGTCGCGCTGCCCGCGGCGTTGGTGACGACCACGTCCACCGCACCCGCGGCCCCCGGCGGGGTGACCGCTGAGACGGAGGTGTCCGAGATGACGGTGAAGGGCGCCGGGGTCGCGTCGAAGGTGACCTCGGTGGTGGAGGTGAGCCCGGTGCCCGGGATGGTCACCGCGGTGCCGCCCGAGGTGGGTCCCGAGGCGGGGCTGAGCACGCCCACCGTCGGGTCGGCGACGTAGGTGAACGACAGACCGTTGTTGGTGCCTCCTGCCGTGGTGACGGTGACGCCGACGGGGCCCGCGGCGCCCGCCGGAGTCGCGACGGTGAGCTGGCTGTCCGACACCACCGTCGGTACGGCGTTGGCGGCGCCGAAAGCGACGTTGGTGGCGGTGGAGAGACCGGTGCCGTTGATGGTGACGGTGTCACCGCCGGCGGTTCCGCCGGAGGTGGGGCTCAGCGTCTGCTTGAACGGCGCTCCGACGTAGAAGAACGGGATCGGATTGCTCGTCCCGCCCGGTGTCGTCACCGTGACGCCCACCGCTCCGCTGCCGGAGGGTGAGGTGGCGGTGACCTCGGTGGCCGAAACGACTGTGACTGCGGTGGCCGGCTTGTTGCCGAAGCGGACCGCGGTCGTTCCCGTGAGATTGGTGCCGGTGATGGTGACGGCGGTGCCGCCTCCGGTGGAACCCTGATTCGGGCTGATGGGCATGGCGGATTCCTCCCAGCCCGGAATGCGGTACATTGCCGGGCAGTGTGTGGGGCGTTCGGATCTCGCGTACGTCCCGGTGGAGGCGAGGTGCCTCTCGCATCCACTTCGGCCCCGGGGCCGCGGGGCCGGCGGTGTGGACCGTCGGCCCGCTGACCCGGGGTCAGCGATGAAGGGCTCCGGCTCCCGGCGGGCTGAACTTCCCCCCGGGTGCTTCTCCTTCATCTGCTGAGAATTCGTACGCTCACATCTGAAGTAGTCCATCAGCGTGGTGGCGATGGCAATCAAAAGGGCGCTGATTGACCCTCCCGGGCGAGCGCTCAGGGGTGAAATCCGGGCGTGTGCACGGCGTATTCGCGAAGTACTGTTCATCGCGCAATACGACCGGGGTCAACGCGTGCTTTTCTGACCCGTGTTGAGCGGTGTGCCGGCGACGCGTCAGGACGCGGGAGGTCTCCGCGGGCTCATCCGCCGCACAGGACGCCGAGTTCGAGCAGTTCCTCGTCGCTTCCGGGGGCCGCCACCACGCACAGGCCGAGAGGCCGGCCGCCCACCGCCATCGCGGGGAGGACGAGGGCGGGGAGGCCCGCCATGCTCGCCAGGCAGTTCAGCGGGATGGTGGCGTTCCGGGTGGGTGGCGGGCCCGCCCCGTCCGAGTGGGGAAGTGGTGCGGGGCCGCTCGTCGCGGGCAGCAGCAGCACCGTGCCCCGGGGAAGGGCCTCGTGAGCCGCGCGTACGGTCTCCTCCACCACCGCGTCGGCGGCCTCGCGTTCCTGGGCCGTGATCTTGGAGGCCCGGCCGAACCGCTCGCCGATCCCGGGGCCGAGCGCTCCGGGGTGCCGGCTCACCCACGGGCCGTCGCACTCCCACACCTGCGCTCCCTGCGCGGTGGAGAAGGCATCGGCCCGCGCCCGGGGGTCACCGCCGACGGTCGGGACCTCAACGATCTCCAGACCCACCCGTTCGGCCAGTCCGGCGGCGGCTGTGCCGAACGCGTCGCGTACCTCCGGGTCGGCGAGCGCGACGATGTCCGTCGACACCAGGGCGGTCCGGAAGGTGCGGTGCCCTTCGTCCTCACCCCGCTCCGGCAGGAGCACACGGCCCACCCGCGCCAGCGTCACCGCGTCCCGGGCCAGCCATCCGACGGTGTCGAAGGCCGGTGCCAGCGGCAGGACGCCCTCGGCGGAGACCGCTCCATGGGTGGGCCGCATGCCGTACAGCCCGCAGTAGGACGCCGGGACACGGATCGACCCGGCGGTGTCCGTGCCCAGGCCCACGTCCGCCTGGCCGAGCGCGACGGCGGAGGCCGGGCCGCTGGAGGAGCCGCCGGGGATGCGGCCCGGTGCGGCCGGGTTGGGAGGGGTCCCGTAGTGGACGTTCGTACCGTTCAGGCTGTAGGTGAGCTCATCGGTCTGGGCGATGCCGGTCACCTCGGCGCCCGCGTCCAGCAGGGCGGCGACTGCCCACGCGGAGGAGGTCTCCGGCTCCGCCTCGCTCAGCCATGCGGGAATGCCCGCTCCGATGCGGTGCCCGGCGACGCCGAAGACGTCCTTGACGGCGAGGCGCAGGCCCTTGAGCGGGCCGCCGTCCGCCCCGGCGACCAGCGGCGCGCCGCGCTCCCGCCACACGGCCTTCTCGGTGATGTCCTGCGTCGGCTCCTCAGGCGTCCCCATGGGGCTTCCTCCTCGAGCGGCACGCGTGCCGCCTCACCCGGGGCACCGGCTGTGCCGGTCTGTGCCGAGCATCTCCCGGTGTCCGGCTCCTCGCAAAAGGAGCCGGACACCGGGCGGGTGGCGGTAGGACGGGGGCGGCCCGTGGCCCGCGGCGGTGAGGCGGACGCGCGGGAGCGGTGCCGCGTGCAGTGATCGAACCCGTGTCCGTAGATGTATCCGGAAGTTGCCGGTGTCCTCATATGATCGGCGCCGGAGGGGTGATGGCGTGACGACATCTGGATTCGTCCGGTTCCCGGCGGCCTGGGCGGCCGGGACGGCGGTACTGCTGCTGGCGGGGTGCGCAGGCGGATCCGGGGCCGGCAGTGAGGACAGGGCCGCGGCGCTGCCCCGGAAGGATGTCGGGGCGGTTCTGCCCGGCAGGGAAGCCATGCCCGGCTGGAAGATGTCCGTGATGCCCTCGGCCGTGCCCATGAACAGCGCACGTGAGGAACAGGCGTGTGTGGAGGGTGAGGGATGTGAGGGCTCACGCTTCCACAACGTCTCGAGCTTCACCAGGGAGGACGGCACAGCCACCGTCGGCTTCTCGCTCGTCGCGTACAGGAACGGGAAGGCCGCGGCGGCCGCCTACGACGTGCTGTGGAAGCAGCACGAGCGCGCCGCCGGTGCGAAGTCCTCGAAACTGGACCTGAAGGCCGGTGACAGGAGCGACGCCCGGCTGGGCGTCGCCGGCTTCAGGAACGAACTGGGCGCCGTCGTCCAGATGCGCGTGGGGACGACCCTGGCCTGGGTGGAGCTGCGGGGCGAGGCCGAGGGCGCCTTCGACGACGGCCTCGTGCGGGAGCTCGCCGAGATGCTCTCCGAGCGTGCCCGGGAGGCGGAGGGGGGCGACACACCCACCGCCGGGCTGCGGGGCTGAGCACGGGGAGCCGCCGCCGTGTCCCTCAACCGGCCTGCCCGCCCCGTTCCTCCGTCTCCTTCTCTGCGTGGGCTGCCAGCCCTTCGGCGCACCGGCGGATGAAGCGGGCGAGAACGCCGCGCAGGAGGATTCCCGTCCCCGGGACCCGGGCGGTGAAGGACGACTGCCAGCGGATCGTGGTGCCCGCTGCCGCGGTGTCCAGGTGTACGTCCGCGCGGTAGTCGCGCACGGGGAGCCCGGAGAGCAGGGTGTAGCCGAAGTGCAGGCCGGGCTCCAGCGCCACGACCTCCTCGCGGCTGGTGATCCGCCCTGTACGGAAGACGCGTACCGCGCTGGGCCCTTCCCTCTCGCCTTCCCCGGGTCTCTCGAGCGTGAAGGAGCCGATGGGCGACCAGTTCGGCCAGCTCGCGCCGTTCCTCAGCAGTCCGTAGAGCACTGCCGGTCCGGCCGCGGTCCGGATGCGCACATCGATGTACCGGCGTCGGCGTCGCACGGCTCTCCCTCTTCTGTGTGAGGCGCGTGGTGCGGGGCGCCCGCGCCGTGATACTTGTACCAAGTGGTACACAGAGAATCCTCGCACGATACGGACGGGCCGAGAAGTACGCCGGCGAAGCAGCGGCTGCTGGAGGCCGCCGTGGAGCGCATCGCGGCGGACGGCCTGGGTGGGATGAGCCTGCGGCAGCTCGCCTCGTCGCTGGGCACCAGCCACCGCATGCTCATCTACCACTTCGGCTCGAAGGAGGGTCTGCTCGTCGAGGTGGTGCGTGCGGTGGAGGAACGCCGGCGCGCCGACTTCGCCGAGCTCGACCTCACCGTCGGGCCCGGCGACTCCCCCGCACAGACCGCCCGGCGGTTCTGGGAGACGCTGGCCGACCCCGGGATGTGGCCCCGGGAGAGGCTGTTCTTCGAGCTGTACGGACAGGCCCTGCAAGGCCGTCCGGGCACCACGGCCCTCCTCGACGGGGTCGTCGACGCCTGGCTCGCGCCGCTCACCGAGTGGCTGCGGACGCAGGGCGCGGATCCCGACAGCGCACGGACGGACGCCCGTCTGGGTCTGGCGGTCGTACGCGGCCTGCTGCTCGACCTGTTGGCCACCGGGGCGCGGGAGGACGTCGACCGGGCCATGCGGCGCTTCTTGTCCCTCTACGCCGCGGAGCTGGAGCGCTGAGCCCCGCACGCTGCGAACGGCGTGCTGCGCGGCCGTACCGGGCAGGACCGGTGCCCCATAGGATCGGCGCCGTAAGGACGAGGGCGTGACAGCACGGAGGGCCGGACGGAGGACCGGACGGTCACCGGTGTGACGAGAGGTGTGGTGAGGTCGGCATGAAACGCGGCAGCCAGGTCACCGCTGCGGCAGCGGCGCTCGCGGTTGCCGCAGCGGCAGTCGCCCGCACGGCGGGCGGCAGGGGAAGCGTCCGGGAGAACCTGCGGATGCCCAGCCGGACACTCGGCACGGACGTGCGCTACTCCCTCTACCTGCCCCCGGGTTACGGCTCCTCCCGGTCCCGGACCGTGCGGCGCTTCCCGGTGCTCTTCCTGCTGCACGGCGGCGGGGACGACGACAACACCTCATGGCTGCGCAAGGGCGACGCCCAGCGGGTTCTGGACGAGGCGATAGCGCGGCGCCGTATTCCTCCGGTGGTGGTGGCGATGCCGGACGCCCGCCGCGACGCGTCACGTCCCCAGCCCGCGCAGCAGTCGACGTTCAACATGAACGACGCCGACGGTTCCCACCGTTACGCCGACATGTTCGTCGACGAGTTCGTCCCCTGCATCGAGTCGGCGTACCACGTGGGCGGCAGCGCGGGCAGGCGCGCCATCGGCGGACTGTCGATGGGCGGCTTCGGGGCGCTGTCCTACGCACTGCGCGAACAGGACATGTTCGCGGCGGCGTTCGCACTGAGCGGCGCGCACCGCACGGACGAACAGATCGCCGAGCTGGACATGGAGCACTACAACAACCGATACGGACGCGCGTGGGGGGAGGACCTGGCCGGGCGGGCGCGGCTGAACGACCTGAGCCGCCAGTGGAATCTCCGCGAGGCCATCGACCGTACGAGCGCCGTCGCCCTCTCCCGTACGGGCTGGTTCCTGGACTGCGGCGCCTACGACGACCTCTTCGCGGGCAACGCGGAACTGCACCTCGCGCTGACCCGCAAGAACGTCCCCCACCGGTTCATGTCCCGCGAAGGGACGCACGACTGGTCCTACTGGACCACGGGCCTCCCGGCGGCGCTGGAGTTCCTCGGGGACCACCTCGGCTGAGGCGGCCCCTCGCCGGTCGCCGATGGCCGCCGCCGGCCGGTGCGCACGCGCCGGCCAGGACGGAGGCGACGCGCTGGGGACCGAGCGCGGGTTCGAGCGGAAGGTAGTCCCTCGAACCGGGTCTCCCTGTGCCCGCCGGGGACCTGGACGGGCACATCGCCCCGTCCCCGGGCACCGTGGGGCTCCGGGGACGGGAGACCGGGTCAGTCCGCCGGAGACTGCGCCGGGCAGTTGGAGACGGCCGCCTTGCCCGAGAGCCGGGCGGTCATCCAGGACACCGCCTCGCCCTGGTCGGTGATGAGGGGGACGAGGTGGTTGGTGAGCAGCTTGTCGCCGAGGTTGGGCAGGTCGATGGCCTTGTAGGTGACGTCGCCGCCCTTGCGGCACCAGTCCTCTGCCAGCCGGCGGGCCTGGTCGTGGGGCACGATGTCGTCCTGGACGCCGGTCGCGAGGCGCACCGGGCCGGCGGGCTTGAGCTTTCCGATGCGCTGCTCGTCGAGAGCTGCCTGTGCCCGGGGGTCGGCGGCGATGATGTCACCGATGGACCTGCCGCTGGTGGTCCACCCGGTGCTCCGGGTGAACCCGTAGCCGAAGATCGCGTCGCCGACGCACATGGTCGACATGTCCTTCAGCGCGGCCCTGCCGGTGGAGTTGACATTGGCCTCCACGACCTCGCGCAGATACGGATCGGCCTGGGCGAATCCGTTGACCGACCAGCCCAGCGCACCCGCCAGGGCGCTCCCGTCGATTCCCTCCATGACCGCGGTCAGGTCGGCGGGCGGCGCACCGGAGTAGGTGCCGGCCAACTCGACCTCCGGTGCGTAGGAGGGCTGCAGTTCGGCGGCGGCCGCGCTCGCGCCGCCGCCCTGGCTGTAGCCGTACAGGCCGACGCGCGAGCCGGGGGTCACCGACGCTCCGGGCACGGCGCGCGCGGCGCGGACCGCGTCCAGCAGAGCCCGGCCCTGGTCGAGGCGGTTGACGTAGGTGTGGAGCCGGTCGGTCGCGCCGAGGCCGACGTAGTCGGTGACGACCACGGCCGCGCCGGAGGAGAGAAGACGGTAGATCGCGAGGTCCTCGTAGGCGACCGAGACGGTCTGGCCGTTCAGGGTCAGCGGGTGCTGCAGTGCCATCGAGGGCGCGCACTGGTCGCCCTGCCCCATGGTGCCCGACGCGACCGCGACCAGAGGCCGGGGTCCGTCGCCCTTCCATGCCGCGGACGGCTCGATGTAGGCGCCGGTCACCGCTACGGGCTTCCCGCCCGAGTCGGTGGACTTGTACATCAGCCGGGTCGCGGTGCCCGGCATCGGACGGCCGTCGAGGCCGGGAAGGGCCAGTCCGAGAGGCAGGGGTTCGGTGCGGATCATCTCGCCGTCGGCGGAGGGCAGTTCGGCGGGCGGATCGTAGAAGGCGGGGATGGTCACTCCCCGGGAGACGACGGACTCCGGGGAACCGTCGTCGGCGGAGGCTGGCACGGCGTGTGTGCCCGCACAGGCCGCGGCGGCCACCGCGACGGCCAGCACACGCATCCCGCGGGGCCGTTGCCGGGCGCGGGCGCGGGCGCGGGTGCGGGTGCGGGGCTCCGGGTCTGCGGTGCTGGAAGCGGAACGCGTACGGGGGCTGTTGCGGCTCACGGTTCACTCCTCGGGCTGCTGCGATGCGGGTGCGCGGGTGCTGTGGCCGGGAGGGTCCACCGGCTCGCGGCGCCCGGCACGGACGCCGCGAGCCACCCGGCGAACCTTCCTGGCCACAGCACAGCAGCGACGCTTACCGCAAGTAACCCACTGGTAAGTTACGCTCTGGTAAATATTGCTCCGGGCAACCACCTGACCCCGTGAAGAAGCCGGCGGCGACCGCCGCTGCGGGGAGCGCCGGGACCTACAGCGATGCCCGTACCTGGGAGATCAGGGGCGTGAGGAGGCGCCGGTCGCCGATCTCCCGGAACTCCGGGTCGTGATCGGCGATGGCCCGTTCGACCGAGCGCCACCACAGGACGGTGTTCTCGATCTGGGCGATGAGCTGCTGCCGGACGCCGTCCGGCTCGTGCGGCCGGGCGGTGGTGTTGGCGATGACGGGGACGGACGGCGGTGCCCAGTCCCGTGCGTGTGCCGGACTCCCGAGGACGGCGCGGAACTCCCGTGCCGCGGGCCGCATGAGCCGTGAGTGGAACGGGCCGCTGACCTCCAGTCTGCGCACCGAACGGGCGCCGCGTCCGAGCAGCACGGGTGTGAGTGCGTCGAGGTCCGGACCGGGCCCGGCGAGGGCATGGGAGCGCGGGGCGTTCGCGGCCGCGAGGTGGACCCGCACGGGGCCGGGGGCCGGCCCCGTGGCCACGTCGTGCAGGACCTCCCCGATCTGCTCCTCCGAGAGCCCGTTGACGGCGATCATTCCGCCGCCTCGTACACGGGCCATCGCTGCGCCGCGCTCGGCGACCAGTCGCAGACCTTCGGCGAAGGAGAAGACGCCGGCGGCCTCCAGCGCGTTGTACTCGCCCACGCTGTGGCCGAGCGCGGCCGCGGGTTGCTCCCCGGTCTCCTCCAAGTGGGCGCGCAGCGCGAGGGCGTTGACGGTGTAGACGGCGGGCTGGGTGTAGGAGGTGTCCCGGAGCGGACGGTCCGGATCGCCCGCGCACACGTCCGCGATCGAGTAGCCGAGCACCTGGTCCGCCTCCGCGACGAGTTCGGGGTACCGGGTCATCAACTCCCGCCCCATACCGGCGTACTGGGTGCCCTGCCCGGCGAAGACCAGTGCGACGGGGAGCCGGTGGCCCGGCCCCGGTGGCGGCGGGGGCATCTGCCCCGCGGGCCCGGGGTCGAGCGCCCGGTCGTACGCGGCGCCCAGGCTCGGCAGGTGGACGGCGTCGAACATGCTGAAGTGGTGCCCCGGTACGGGTGTCGTCCGCAGGTCGCCCGTGAGGTGTTCGCGCCGGAGGCGTTCCTCTTCGGCGGCGTCACGGGTGGCGTCCACCGCGTCCCTGATCCCGTCCGGCGTTCCCGGCGGAAGAGGGTCTTCCGCGGTGAAGAGATGGACCGGACCGCTGTACGGGCGGGGACGGTGCTCGGCGAGCGCGCGGTCGCACACGCGCCAGACCGTGTACATGGCTTTCAGTTCGCGGACCGTGGCCGGGGTCCAGTCGGGCGGACGGACGGACTCGATCGCCTCGTCCACCGTCCGGGGCCGGCTCGGGGCTTCGGCCGCTTCCGGCCGGGGCAGGCCGAACATCAGCCGCAGCAGGCCGGGGAAGAGGTCCAGGGACTCCTGGTCGCTGTGCGGGCGGACGGTCTCCGCGTGAGGCGGGGGAGTGTCCCACAGCAGCACCTGCTCGACCCGTTCCCCCATGTCGCCGAGGAGGCGGGCCACTTCCAGGGCTACCGCCCCGCCGAACGAGTAACCGCCGATCCGGTACGGGCCGTGCGGCCTCGCCCGGCGGACGAGCCGGGCATGATGCCGGGCGATCCGGGACACCGTGGTCAGCGTCCCGGCCAGCTCGCGCGGGTATCCGATGCCGTACAGAGGCCCCGGGTGGGTGCTGTGCCCGGCCAGGGCCAGGGCGAAGGAGATCGTGCCGCCCGAGGGATGGATGAGGAAGACCGGTGTCCCGCCGGGACGGCCCTCCTTGATGAGCGTCATCGTCTCGTGGCCGTCGGCGCCGCCGCACCACTCCGCCACCCGTCTCGGTGTCCTGAGTCTGGTGAACTGCTCCAGGCTCAGCTGCGTGTCCAGCCGCTCGCGCAGCGCGTCGACGACCTCGATCGCGTGCAGCGACTCCCCGCCGAGCGCGAAGTAGTCGTCGTCCGGGTGGACGGAGTCGAGGCCAAGGCGGGTGCGGAAGACCTCGGCCGCGGCCTCGACGGGATCACCGGCGCGACGGTGGGCGTGGTGAGGAGTTCCTCCTAGGCCCCCTTCTCCGTTCGGCGCTCCTGCGCTCTCCGGCGACCGGCCCGCCGCCGCCTCCGGTTCGATCCAGTGGCGGACCCGGCGCAGCCGCGTCCGCGGCAGCCGGAGCATCCGCGCCCGGCTCACATCGCCCGTCCACCCGGCGTCGTCCGTGCCGCCGGGCGCTGCTGCCTCGTACCGTCCCTCGCGCACGTCGCGCAGGCCCGTGAGTGCCTGCTCGCGTGTCGAGACGGTCAGCGTGGCCCGGTGCTCAAGCGTGGGCCGGCCGCGGGAGAGGGTGTGGGCGAGGTCGTCCAGTCTCGTTCCCGGGTTCCTCTCAAGATGGGTGATGAGATCGGCGGCCGTCCCGCGCACACGTTCCTCGTCGGGTGCCGAGAGCATCAGTACGAAGTCGCCCGCGGGGGCGGGGTCACGAACGGGCGGCTCGGGGGCAGGGGTCAGTACGCAGTGCGCGTTGGTGCCGCCGATGCCCAGCGAGGTGACAGCGGCGGCGCGGATCGGCCGCTCGGGCCTGCGCAGCTCGGTGTTCACGACGAACGGTGTTTCCGCCAGGCGCAGTTCGGGATTGGGTTCGCCGAAGTTGGCCTGTGGCGGGATGGTCTGGTGGTGCAGTACCAGGACCGTCTTGATCAGTCCGGTGACGCCCGCCGCCGCGTCGAGGTGCCCGATGTTGGCCTTGACGCTGCCCAGCGCGCATTCAGAAGGCGGATCACCCCTCGCCCCGTAGGCGAGGTCGAGGGCGCTGACTTCGATCGGGTCACCGAGGTAGGTGCCCGTGCCGTGGGCTTCGACGTAGCCGACCGAGGACGCCCGGACTCCGGAGGCGTCCAGACAGGCGCGGACGACCTCCTCCTGGCCGGCGGCGCTCGGCGCGCTGTAACCCGCCTTCAGGGAGCCGTCGTTGTTGACGGCAGTGCCCGCGACGGCCGCGTAGACGTGGTCGCGGTCGGCGACCGCGTCGTCGAGGCGCTTGAGGACGACCACCCCGCATCCGCTGCCGCGCACCAGGCCCGTGGCCCGCGCGTCGAAGGGCCGGCAGTGCCCGTCACGCGAGTACGTGCCGCCCGTGCGGTACCGGTGGCCCACGGTCTGCGGAGTGAACACGCTGACCCCGCCCGCCACGGCGACATCGCACCGCCCGGAGCGCAGCGCGGCGCACGCCTGGTCGATGGCCACCAGCGAACTGGAGCAGGCCGACTGCACGCTGACACTCGGGCCGCGCAGGTCCAGCGCGTACGAGACGCGTGTGGTGAGGAAGTCCTTGTCGTTGCCCAGCAGCACCGGATAGGTGAACGCCTGGTCGCGGAACTCGGCGGAGGGGAGCACGTGGTGCAGCATGTACGAGCTCAGGCTCGTGCTGCCGAAGACACCCACCCTTCCGCCGTACGCGGCGGGCGCAGCGCCCGCGTCCTGGAGCGCCGCCCATACGCATTCGAGGAAGATCCGGTGCTGCGGGTCGACGAGCCGGGCCTCGCCGGGCGTCATCCCGAAGAACGCAGCGTCGAAGTCCTCGATGTCCGGCAGGTCGGCGCCGTAGGGCACGTAGTCCGGGTCGGCGGCGAGGTCGTCCGGCACCCCGGCCGAGTGCAGTTCGGCGGCCGAGAACCGGCGCACCGCCTCCGTGCCCGCCGACAGCATCGACCACAGCGCGTCGACGTCCCCCGCCCCGGGGAAGCGTCCGGCCATGCCGGTGACCGCCATCTGTCCGTTGCCTCCGGGGCCCGTGCCGCTCACTGCTGCCCACCCGCCTTCTCCTCGTCGCACAGACGCTGCACCAGGGCTGCGTACGTACGGAGCGTGGGATGGCTGAAGAGGTCGACCATGCGCAGCCGCGACAGTCCGAAGTGTTCGGCGACGCGCTGGTGGATCAGGGTGACGTGCAGCGACGCGCCCCCTATGTCGAAGAGCCGCTCGTCCGGGCCGAGGGTGTCGACCGGGACGACGTCGCGCCAGATCCGGGCGATCTCGTCCTGGACGGAAGCGGCGTCGGCGGGCGCTTCCGCGGGGGCGTCCACACCGCGCTGCGGGAGGCGCCCGTCGTGGCCGTCCCGCTGCGTGTCCGTGCCGCCGACCGGGTGCCCGTCCCCGCCGATGTCGGCGGGGGCGTCTCCCCGCGCGGCCCTTACGGCCTCCGGAACCGGCAGAGCGCCGCGGTCCGTCTTGCCGCCCGCGGTGACCGGGAAGCGCTCCAGCGCCGTGAACATCCGGGGCACCATGTACGCCGGCAGGCGGGCGGCCGCCAGATCCGTCAACTCACGTGAGGGGACCGGTTCTCCGCTCGCGGTGGTGTAGTAGGCGGCGAGATGCGGACTGCCGGGCCGGTCCTCGCGCCGGATGACGACAGCGTGGGTGACGTCGGGGTGCGTACGCAGCGCCGCCTCGATCTCACCGGGCTCGACGCGGTAGCCGTGCAGCTTGAACTGTTCGTCCCTGCGGCCCGCGTAGTCGATGGTGCCGTCGGGCCTCCAGCGTGCGAGGTCGCCGGTGGAGTGGAGCAGTTCGCCGGGTGCGCCGAACGGGTCGGCGGTGAAGCGCTCGGCGGTCGCACCGGGGTGGTGGAGATAGCCACGGGCGAGGCCGGGCCCGCCGAGGTGAAGTTCCCCCACGACGCCGACGGGGACCGGCTGCCTGTGGCCGTCGAGGATGCGGGCCCGGGTGTTCGGCGTGGGAATGCCGACGGGCACGGGCTCGGTGACGTCCTGAGCGCTCGTCAGGGCGTGATACGTGGCGTAGGTGGTGGCCTCGGTCGGACCGTAGCCGTTGATAAGGCACAGCCGCGGGTTGGCTTCGAGGGCGGTGGCGGCGAGTGCCGGACTGAGGACCTCACCGCCGACGAGGAGGGTGCGCAGGCCGGCCAGGGAAGCGGGGTCGTCCTGGACCTGACGGTGGAAGAGCGCCGTGGGCATGTCGCCGTGTGTGATGCCCTGCCCGGCGATGAGCGAGGCGATCTCCCCGGGCGTCGGAGTGTCCGGCGGGGCGAGGACGAGCTGCGCGCCGTTGGCGAGCGCCCCCCAGATGTCGAACGTGACCATGTCGAAGGAGAGCGAGGCCACGAGGAGCAGCCGGGAGGCGGGACCGATTCCCGTCCAGCGGGGCGCGTGCACAGCGAGGTCCGTGACGGCCCGGTGGGGGATCTCGACACCCTTGGGCTGCCCGGTCGAGCCCGAGGTGTAGATGACGTACGCGGTGTCCTCTCCCGTGACGGCGACGGCGGGCGCGCGTGCCGGGCAGCCCGCGATCGCGTCATGGTCGTCGCGGAGGACCTCCGGGGTCAGCTCCAGCACGAGACCGGCGTCCTGCGCCATGAAGGAGGTCCGGTGCCGCGGCTGGGCGGGGTCGAGGGGGACGTAGGCGCTGCCTGTCTTGAGGACCGCGAGGAGGGCGACGACCGCGTCAGGGCCCCGGGGCAGGCGGACTCCGACCCGGGAGCCGGGCTCGGCGCCGCGTTCGGCGAGATGGTGCGCGAGCCGGTCGGCCCGCTCCACCAGTTCCCGGTAGCTGAGCCGCCTTCCGCCCCCGGCAAGGGCGGGGGCGTGCGGAGTCCGCGCGGCCCAGCGGTCCACGAGTTCGTGAACTCCCCTGCCGGCCAGGTGCGGAGGCTCCTGCACGGTGCCGCCGGCGAAGGCGCCGAGGATCTGGGCGCGTTCCGCGTCCGTCAGCATCCGCAGCCGGGTGACCGGGACGTCCGGTTCGCAGACGGCCGACTCCAGCAGCGTGCGGAAGTGGCCGAGCAGCCGGCGGGCGGTGGAGGCCCGGAACAGGTCGGTGCGGTACTCCACGGTCAGCCGCAGGCCGCCCCCGGCGTCGGGTATCAGATTGACCGTCAGGTCGAACTTGGCGATGCCGGTGTCGAAGTACTCGAAGTCCGCCTCGATCCCCGCGAAGGTCATCTCGTGCCGGTAGACGTCCTCCGGCACCAGGCACACCTGGAGGTAGGGGCTCTCCTCGGCCGAGGAGCGGCCCAGCTCCTCCAGCAGGAGACCGTAGGGGGCCCGCTGGTGGGTGTAGGCGTCCGTGACGGTCCGCCGCGTGCGGGCGAGCAGTTCGCGGAAGTCCGGCGCACCGCTCAGGTCCGCGCGGAGCGGCAGCGTGTTGAGGTAGTAGCCGACGGTCCGCTCGTCCCCGGGCCGGTCGCGGCCGGAGAACGGCGCGCCCACGGCGACCTCATCGGTGCCGCAGTACCGCGAGACGAGCGTGTGGAAGGCGGCCAGCAACGCGGTGTAGCGGGTCGCTCCGGCCGAGTGGGCGAGCTCGTCGATACGTTCGGTCAGCTCGCGCGGCAGGTGCCCGCGGACGAGTGCGCCCTCGCCGGAGGGGGTCTGCGGGCGGGGGAAGTCGGTGGGCAGGTTCAGGCTGTCGGGCAGCCCCGCGAGTTGTCCGCGCCAGTACGCCAGGTCCTCCTCGAGATGCCCGCCGGTGATCAGGGCGTGCTGCCGGAGCGCGTGGCCTGCGTACTGGCCGGGCGGTGGACCGAGAGCGGGCTCCTCGTGTGCCGCGTACGCGGTGTAGAGCGCGGACAGCTCTGCGAGGAGAGTGTCCGCCGACCCGCCGTCGAAGACGCTGTGGTGCATGGACAGCACCAGCAGGTGCTCCTCGTCGCCGCACCGCAGCAGGGCCGCGCGCAGGTGCGGCCCGCTCGCCAGGTCGAAGGGCTGCCGGACGGCTTCGCGTACCGCCCGTTCCTCCTCCGCGGGGCGTTCGGAGGCGGGAACATCGCGCAGACTCCGCACGGTCAGCCCGTGCGGGGTGAACGGGCGCACCTCCTGCCTGAGTTCGCCGCCGCTCATGACGAGGCCGGTACGCAGGGCCTCGTGCCGTTCGACGACGGCGTCGAGGGCACGGGAGAGGGCGGTCACGTCCAGGGGCCCGCGAAGGCGCAGAGCGAGCGGTTCGCTGTAGACCACGGAACCGGGGTGCAGCGCGTCGTGGAACCACAATCCGCGCTGCCCGTAGGTCGCGGGCACGGGTTCGCCCGGCGGCGCCGGCGGGGGAGCGGCCTGCCCCCCGTACGGCTCGGGCTCGGCGGGTGCCTCTGCCACCACGGTCTGCAGAGCGTCCAGGTCCTCGGCCAGCAGGACGTCGAGTACCTGGACGTGCTTGCCGAGGCGGCGTGAGACGCCGGCCGCCATCCGGCCGGCCGCCAGGGAGTCACCCCCGTTCGCGAGGAAGGAGATCCGGGGATCGGGGTTGCCCGTCCCGAACACCTCGTGCCACAGATCCAGCAGTCCGGGCTCGGCCCGGGGTGCGCCGGGGTCTCCGCCGGGCGTCTCGAGCGCCGCCGGCGGGGGTGCGTCCCGGACGAGGGCCTCTCTGTCGGTCTTTCCGTGGGCGGTCAGCGGGAACGCGTCACGCACCACGATCCGGTGCGGCACCGCGTACCACGGAAGCCTCGCCCGCAGGAGCTTGTGCACCTCGCCCGGATCGATCCGGGCGTCGCCGGACTCCGGTGTCACATGTGCGACGAGCTGCTCGGTGCCCGGCTCGAAGACGCCCTCGGGCGCCGGGCTCTTGAGCACGACGGCCTGTCCGATGCCGGGGTGGCCGATCAGGACGTGCTCGACGTCGCCCGGCTCGACCCGGTAACCGCGGACCTTGATCATGTGGTCGACGCGGCCGAGGAAGGTGTGGACGCCGTCGCAGTCCACCCGGACCAGATCCCCGGTACGGAAGTAGGGCCGCCGCGTCCCGTCCTCGTCCGTTCGCGTGTAGAAGGCCGGCCGCTCGCCGGGCTCCGGCCGGATGTACCTGCCGACCCCGGCCCCGCCGATGTGGAGCTCGCCCCGCCGGTCACCCGCGGTGCCCGGCGCGGCCGCCGCCGGCCCGCCGTCCCGCTCCGGCGGCTCCACCAGCAGGTCGGTCGCGCGGATCGCGGTGCCGATGGGGGTCCGCTCGGGTCCGTGGTCCTCTTCGCCGACCTCGTACAGCGATACGCACACCGCCGCCTCGGTCGGGCCGTAGCCGTTGAGCAGGGTCAGGCCGGGCAGCGCCCTCTTGATCCCGCCGAGGAGGCCGCGAGGTATCGGCTCGACGGCGACGATGACCCGCCTCAGCGACCGCAGGTCGAGGCCGTCGCGCAGGCCCTCCGCGACTGCGGGGAGGAACGCCGCCGGGATGTAGGCGTGGGCGATGTGCTCCCCGGCCAGCCAGCCGGCGAACTCCCCGGGATGCCAGCGGCAGGCGTCCGGGGTGACGACGAGTTCGCCGCCCGCGGCCAGCGCGGTCCACGTCTCCAGGACCGCCGCGTCGAACCCCGGGCTCGCGCATGTGCTGTACCGGCAGCGGGCGGGAACGGCGCGCCGGGCCGCGAACTCGTCGAGGAGGTTCACGATGCCGCGGTGCTGGATCACGATGCCCTTGGGCTGCCCGGTCGAGCCCGAGGTGTAGATCACGTACGCGTCGTCCCCGGTGACCTGCGTCGTACCGCCCCACCGGCCGGCACGGAGATGCGCGGCCGAGGCGAGATCCGCGGCGCTGCCGAGAGCGGGAAGTCCGTCTTCGGGCTGTGCGACGGCGGCAGGGGTGGAGGCGTCACCGGGCCCGGCAGCCCCGGCGCTGAACAGCGCGGCGGGAGCGGCGTCCGTGAGAATCCGCTCCACGCGGTCGTCGGGGTAGGCGGGGTCGACGGGCAGATACGGCTTGCCGCAGCGCATCGCTGCGAGAGCGGCGGCCACCTGCCCCGGTCCGGGCTCGAGGAGAACGGCGACCGGTCCCGTACGGTCCGCCGCGAGGGGGCGCAGTCTGTCGGCCAGCATGCGCGACGCGGCGGCCAGCGTCCCGTAGGTCACGGCCGAACGGTCCGTCCGCACGGCTGTCGCCTCGGGATCCCGCTCCGCCGCGGTGTCGAAGCGGCGCAACAGGGTGCCTGGCTGTTCTGCGGAGAGTGGATCTGTCATATCGGACATCTCGCACGACTTGCCGTGTCTGCTCTTCCGCACGGCCCCCGGAGGACGATTCCGTCCGCGGTGCGAAATCCTGTGAAAAGTCGCTTACCCGCTGAGTGTGACTCCATGCGGCGGCGGAGCTCTCAGCCCCGGCCACGGACCGCACCGCCCGTCCGGTCGCCTGGGCTGCCGCTCGTGCTGCTGCCCCCGCCGGGGAGCGGCAGCTCGAACCAGACGACCTTGCCGTCCGTGACCGACCGCGCCCCCCACTCCTTCGCGCACTCGCTGACCAGAGTCAGCCCCCTCCCGCTGTCGTCGTCGAGGCTCATCCGGGTCCGGTGGGGCAGGCGCTCGTCGTCGTCGGCCACCTCGATCACCAAGGTCCCTCCCTTGGCCATCTGCAGGAGGATCTCCCCACGCGCGTGTCCGAGGGCGTTCGTGATCAGCTCACTCGTCAGCAGCTGCGCCGTGTCCTCCAGGGCTTCCAGACCCCAGGCCCGCAGTTCACGGCCCACCAGCGACCTCGCGTGCGACGCGGACCTGGGGTCCGGTGACACCCGCCAGCGGACCGACCGGTGGTCCGGCATGGCATGCGCCGAGGCCATGAGCACCGCGAGGTCGTCGTCGTCGGTGGGTTCCTTCAACTGCGCGATCACGTCGTCGCACTGCTGCTGCAGCGAACCCGAGGGGTTCGATGACGCGAGCACCTCACGCATCGTCCCGATGCCCACATCGATGTCCTGGTGCCGGCGCTCGATCAGGCCGTCCGTGTAGAGCACCAGAGCGCTGTTCTCCGGCAGCAGCAGGTCGACGACGGTGAACTCGGAGCTGCCGAGACCGATACCGAGCGGCACGCCGCTGCCCACCGGGACCATCCGGGTGCTCCTGTCCGGGTGCCACAGCACGGGCGCCGGATGTCCCGCGTTGGCGATGCCGCACTCGCGGGTCACCGTGTTGTACACGGCGTACACGCATGTGGCGTACTGCATCGCGGGAGAGATCTCCACGATCTTGTCGAGCCTGCTGAGCAGGTCCACCGGTTCCAGATCGAGCCTGGCCAGGGTGTGCATCGCGGTGCGCATCTGCCCCATGCCGGCTGCCGCCTGGATGTCGTGGCCCATCATGTCGCCGACGACGAGGGCGATGCGGTGGCCGGAGAGCGGGATGACGTCGAACCAGTCCCCGCCGACCTTGGCGGAGCGGCTGCTGGCCCGGTAGTGATAGGCGATCTCCAGCCCCGGCCGCCGGGGGAGGTCCTTGCCGTCGGGGAGCATGTTGCGCTGGAGCGCGACCGCCACGCGGCGCTCCTCGTCGTACAGCCGGGCGTTGTCCAGGCTGAGTGCCGCGCGGGCAGCCAGCTCCTCGGCGACCTTCAGGTCCTCCTCGTCGAGCGGTGCCCGTTCGGCGGAGCGGGCGAACTCCACGAGGCCGAGGGCCTTGCCGCGGGCCACCAGCGGCGCGACGATCACGGAGCCCAGGGCGGTCTCCCGCGGCGGGCGGGCCTCTCCTTCGAGATGGGTCAGTTCGGCCAGGGCGGTCTCGTCGATCCGTTCCCTGCGCCACGGCCGTCCGCTGGTCAGGCTCCCGTGCGAGTGTGAGCCCACCTCGTGGACGTGCTCGGTCCGGGAGCCGGAGAAGAGCATCCGGTCCGCTGCGCCGCCCGTCAGCAGGCTCCTCCCCGCGAGGCGCACGGTGGTCACCGGATCGTCGGCGGAGGGGGAGCGGACACCGTCGAGGAAGTCCTTGCGTATCTCCACCGACGCGGCGTCGGCGAAGTCCGGAACGACGAAGTCGGTCAGCTCACGTGCGGTCTGGCCCATCTCCAGCGTCGTACCGAGCCTGCTGGTGGCCCGGTTGACCAGGGTGAGCCGGTGACGGAAGGCGGATGCCTCCAGCAGAGCCGTCTCCCGCTCCGTCACCTCCACGACCAGACCGCCCAGACCCAGCACCTTCCCCTCGCGGTCCGTCAGGCGGAAGAAGGAGACCGACCAGACCTTGTCACGGTCCCGCTGGCCGCGGCTCCTGGTGCCGATCAGCACGTTGGAGAGCGGCTCCCCGGACTCCAGCACGTTGCGCAGGTGCTTCTCGTACTCGCCGCCGTCAGCGGCGTTCACCAGTTCTCCGACGCGGCGTCCGATGTGGTCCTTCGCGGGCACCCCGTTGAACTCGGCGAGCGCGTCGTTGACGAACACGTACCGGAGCTGGCTGTCGATCATTCCCAGGCCGAAGGGGGAGGCCCGCATGAGAGCGTCGACGAACGCCGTCTGTCCCTCCCACCAGGAAGCCTCCGCCAGGTCCGTGATCTGGCAGAGCAGGCCCACGCCGCCGTCTGCTTCCCTCAGCGGGGAGCAGTTCAGAAGCACCTCACGCGGGATGTCGTCACTGCGCGCGACCGTCGTGACACCGCTGTAGTACTGCCCTGCGGCGGCGTCGCTGAGCGCGGCGCGCAGGGCATCCCGTGCGCTGCCCTTGAACAGGGAGCGGCAGTGCGTGCCCAGTACCTCCTCGGCCGGGCGGCCGAACCATGCGGCGGCGTCGGCGCTCCACGCTGTGATGTGCCCGCTGTGGTTCAGGGCGAGGGAGATAGGCATATCACCTCAATATGCACAGAATGCAGTGAAAGCCATTCTATGGAGTGATCAAGCTTCCCGCTCGCCGGTCCTGACGGCCCACGGACTCCGCTGCGTGGGCGGGCGTGGGAGGGCGCGCCGGGCGGGGGCCGGGGGCCCTGGAGCCGGCCCGCCCGCCCGGCTCCACCCGGTCAGTGGAAGATGCCGCTGTAGGCGTTGAGGGCGGGCTGGCCGCCGAGGTGGGCGTAGAGGACGTCGGAGTCGCGGGGGATGTCTCCCTCCCGGACGAGGTCGATCAGTCCGGCCATGGATTTCCCCTCGTAGACCGGGTCGATGATCATGCCTTCCAGGCTGCCGGTGAGGCGGATGGCGTCCACGGTGGACTGCACGGGGATGCCGTAGAGGTCGCCCGCCCACCCCTCCAGTACGGTGATCTCGTCGTCGCGCAGGTCCCGTCCCAGACCGATGAGGTCGGCGGTGCCACGGGCGATCTTCTCGACCTGGGCACGGGTCTGGTCGATCTTCGCCGAGGCGTCGATCCCGATGACACGCCGGGGCCGGTCCTGGCCCGCGAATCCGGCGATCATGCCCGCGTGCGTGCTGCCGGTGACGCTGCACACGACGACCGTGTCGAAGAACACGCCCAGTTCGCGCTCCTGGCGCTCCACCTCCCGCGCCCAGCCGGCGAAGCCGAGACCGCCCAGAGGGTGGTCGGAGGCGCCTGCGGGGATCGCGTACGGGGTGCCGCCCGCTGCCTGGACGTCCTCCAGTGCCCGGTGCCAGCTGTCCTTGAAGCCGATGCCGAACCCGGCCTGGACCAGGCGTACTTCGGCGCCCATGATCCGGGAGAGCAGGATGTTGCCGACCTTGTCGTTGACCGCGTCCGGCCAGTCCACCCAGCTCTCCTGCACCAGCACGGCCTTCAGTCCCGCCCGGGCGGCTGCCGCGGCCACCTGACGGGTGTGATTGGACTGGACCCCGCCGATGCTGACCAGGGTGTCGGCGCCCTGGGCGAGGGCTTCGGGGAGCAGGTACTCGAGTTTGCGGGTCTTGTTCCCGCCGAAGGCGAGCCCGCTGTTGCAGTCCTCGCGCTTGGCCCATATCCGGGCCCCGCCGAGACTGTCGCTGAGCCGGTCCAGCGGGTGGATTGGACTGGGGCCGAAGAGCAGGGGGAAGCGCTCGAACGCGTCGAGGGACATGGTGACTCTCCTTCGCGAGTGCCCCTGTCGGGGCGGTGGGTGCCCGGCCCCGGGGCGTGACCGGAGGGGGAGCCGCGGCCGTCAGTGCCGAGGGGGAGGGGTGCCGCCGTCGTCGTCCGGCGGGTGGGTGTCGAGGAGGGGCGCCAGCGTCTGCCAGTTGGCTCGGGCGGCGGCCGCCGCGCTCTCGACGTCCCCGGTCTCGCACAGCGCGATGATGCGCTCGTGCTGAGCGACCGAGCCCCGGCCGCTCAGCGACGAGAAGCGCAGCCTCTCCACGCGCCGCAGCACCGGAGTGAACTGTTCCAGCACGCTGCGCACCGCGGGGTTGGCGCACGCGGTGACCGCGACACCGTGGAAGTCGTCGTCCGCGAGGACCGCCGCGTCGACGTCGTTGCGCCGCAGGGCGCCGGCGAAGCGCGCGTTGGCCTCCCGCATGGCATCGAGTTCGGCCGTGGAGAGGTTGGGCAGCGCTTCACGGACGGCGAGTTCGTGCATTGCCGCCGTCACGGACTGGGCGCCACGCGCG
The DNA here is from genome assembly GCF_000424965.1 of Streptomyces sp. TAA204. Classification (NCBI taxonomy): domain Bacteria; kingdom Bacillati; phylum Actinomycetota; class Actinomycetes; order Kitasatosporales; family Streptomycetaceae; genus Streptomyces; species Streptomyces sp. TAA204. Next base: position 89,840 of record NZ_AUKW01000002.1, on the reverse strand, counting down.
GCACGGACGTCCAGCGGACTGACCATGGTGTAGCGGCCGGGTTTCGTCTGCACGAGCCCGGCCTGCTCCAGACGCGTCAGGGCCTCCCGCACCGGGGTGCGGCTGACTCCCAGCCACTCCACCAGATCCCCGTCGTTGAGCCGCTCGCCCGGGGCGAGGGTGCCGTCGACGATCGCGTCGCGGATCGCCCGGTAGGCGTTCTCCCTCAGCAGGGATCTGGAGACGAGCCCACGGCTCCTCGGAATCGGCATGCAATATATTGCATGCTGCATGATGGCGACTGTCAAGGGTTGGTCCCGCTCGGCGGAGTCACGGAGGGCCGGGCGGCGTGGAGCCCGGACGGACGAGCGGCACCCTGTGCGTGCCCCCTGCCGTCGCCGCGACCGCACGGCGCGAGCGGGTGAGGACCCAGGTAGGGAACGGTGAGGACAGGCAAGACATCGCCCACAGCAGGGATTTGGCCCGCGCCGGGCCTCGGGAAGCCGGGGAGGGCCCGGAATAATTGAAACGTTGACTTCATTGACCGGGGTGAACTGCTCCCCGGCGTCCAGGAGGTCACCATGCCGGCCGTAACCGCGGACACCTTCACCCTGCCGCGTGTCCCGTCCCCTGCCGGTGAGGACACCCGGTGGCGCGAGGTCACCAGGACCGTCACCGCCCACCGTCAGCTGGAAGGCGAAGGCTTCGAGGTCCGCCGTCCGTTCCCCGGGGCGGATCTCCCGGCCGCGGACCCGTTCCTGCTGCTGGACCATCTGGGTGCCGTCGAGTACGGGCCCGGCGAGGCCAAGGGCGCTCCCTGGCATCCCCACCGCGGCTTCGAGACGGTGACGTACATGCTCGACGGGACGTTCGAGCACACCGACTCCACCGGCGGCGGCGGGCTCATCACGGAGGGCGCCACCCAGTGGATGACCGCGGGCGCCGGAGTGCTGCACTCCGAACTGCCCCCGCAGGACTTCGTCGCCAGGGGCGGTCTCTTCCACGGCGTCCAGCTCTGGGTCAACCTGCCCAGGGCCCTGAAGTGGACACCGGCCCGCTACCAGGACATCACCGCCGCCCGTACGGTCCTGCTCTCCAGCGACGACGGCGGAAGCCTGCTGCGCCTCATCGCGGGGGACCTCGCCGGACACCGGGGCCCCGGCGTGACCCGCACCCCCATCACCTACGTCCACGCCACCGTCAGCCCCGGTGCGCAGCTGGCCCTGCCCTGGCCCCGGGAGTTCAACGCGCTGGTCTACGTACTGGCCGGGCGCGGCACCGCGGGCACCGGCCGGCGGCCCCTGGAGGAAGGCCAGCTCGCCCTTCTGGGGCCCGGCGAGGCCCTCACCCTGCGTGCCGCGGAGACCCAGGACTACAACGGCAGCCGCACCGGCTGGGAGGTCCTGCTCCTCGGCGGCCTCCCGATCGGCGAACCGGTCGCCCGCTACGGCCCGTTCGTCATGAACACCAAGGCCGAGATCATCCAGGCGGTCGAGGACTTCCAGAACGGCCGCCTCGGCACCGCCGCGCCACAGCCGCTGCCCCACCGGGCGACCGCCGACGCGCACCTGGACCGGCAGTCCGCCGGAACCGGGCAGAAGCAGGACGGGGAGGACAAGAAGGAAGGGACTTCGGAGGCGGGGTGACCCGGAGCGGCGCCCCCGGTACGCCCGCCCGCCGCGCCGCCGCCGACGGTCCCTGGCGCCCTCCGGCACCCGGAGGGCGTACGCCGCCCCCGCGCGAGTACGGGCGGAGCGGGGGCGGTTGGAGGGGCGTGCTGTTCGACCCGGTGACGACTCGGCCCTCGTGCACGGACGGCAGTCACTCCCCGGATGAACCCGGCCCGGAGGGCGCCGTCCGAGGGCCTTCCCGTCCGGTTCGGGCGGAGGGGAAGCACTCCCCGTCACCGAAGCCCGTGGCCTTCCGGCCGGCCGGGCTGAGCTGCATTTTCTTTCTGTTCGAATTGGGCGCCGGCAAGCGGAAAAAGCGGCACGGGAACCGACCCAAGAGACGCCTTGACAAGGGATGAAGCGCGACCTCACAGTAGGCGCTACGCGCACAACGCAACCAGACGCATTCTCTGCGTGTTTCCGATACATTTCCTCGCGCCCGTTGAGGGCCCACCACAAGTGTGCCCTGCGGGCGTAATTCGGCCTGCCTGTACGGTCGTCGGCCGCTAACAATTGCGAGCAGCCGCCCGAATCAGCGGAGCATTCTGCGCAGTTCCCGGGAAGTGGCGACGAATGTCCCTCTCCCGAACCGGGGCGGGAAAAGTCCCGCACGTGAGAGTAAGTGCCTATCAGTGACCGGAAAGGGTGAGTGCCAAGTGACGCAAACTGCTGTCGAGACGCCATTGCAGGTTTTCGAGCATGAACCCTATCTGCAGGTCACGTGGCGCGACACCCTCACCCCCGCCCGCGGGTACGTCGTGATCGACCAGCTGGTCACCGGCATCGCCACGGGGGGCCTGCGTATGCGGCCGGGGTGCACGATCGGTGAAGTGACGGAACTGGCCCGGGAGATGACCCTGAAGATGGGTGCGTTCGGCATTCATGTCGGCGGCGCCAAGGGCGGCATCGACTTCGACTCCACGGACCCGCGGGCCGACGAGGTGCGCGAGCGGTTCCTGCAGGCGGTCCGGCCGCTGCTGGAGCGCTTCTGGGTGACCGCGGGCGACCTCGGCACTCAGCAGGAGCAGCTCGACCGGGCTTTCGCACGGGTCGGTATCGGTGAGAACTCCTTCCATGCGGCAGTGGTGCGTTCCCCTTCCCAGGCCGAGGTGCTCTCGCGTATTCAGCAGGCGTTCACGACACGCACGGAGGGCCTGAAGCTGTCCGAACTGGTCGGCGGCTTCGGTGTGGCGGAGGCCGCGCTGGCGGCTCTGGAGCACCGGCGCATCCCCGCAGGGACGGCCCGTGCGGTCGTACAGGGCTTCGGCGCGATGGGCGGCTCCACGGCGCTCTACCTGGCGCGTGCCGGGGTGAAGGTCGTCGGGGTGACGGACGCCCAGGGCCTGATCCTCAACACCTCGCGCGGCCTGGACGTGGATCTCCTGCTGTCGGCGCGGAGCGCGGGCGGCCTCATCGACCGCTCCGTGCTGCGCGAGGACGACGTGGAGGGCCCCGGTGACACCTGGCTGAGCCAGGACGCCGACCTGCTGGTGCCTGCCGCCGTCTCCTACTCGATCACCGCGGACAACTGCGACCGGATCCGCGGCAAGCTCGTGGTGGAGGCGGCGAACGTGCCCACCACCCCGGAGGCCGAGCAGCGTCTGCTGGACCGGGGAGTCACGGTGGTTCCCGACTTCATCGCCAACACCGGCGCCGCCGCCGGGGCCTGGTGGGTGATCCTCGGGGAGGTGGTCAGTCCTGCGGGTGCGTGCACCCGGCTGTCCGAGCAGATCCGTCCGCTCGTCCGGGGTCTGATGAGCCGGGCGGAGGAGACCGGGACGTCCATGCGGGCCGCGGGTGTGCGGTTCGCGAGGGAGAACTCGCAGCGCATGATCGGCGAGTACGGCGGAGCGGTGGCGTTCCAGGACCTGTTCCCCGCCCTGCCGCAGGGGCAGCACCTCCCGGAGGACGACACGGAGACCGCACTCGGCCTCTCGAACTCCCCGGACCTCACCGAAGTCGTCGCCCACCCGCCGAACGGTGCCTTCCCGGTCTCGGCCGATCCGGTCGATGCTTCCCTGGAGACCGGCCGGCAGCCCGCGGGCGCCTGTCCGGCGTACTGGCCGGGCCCTGCGGACCCGGACTCCGGCCAGGCCTGACGGCACCCGGAGCGACCACACCCGCACCGGAGTGTGCGTGTAGTGCCCTGCAGCCGGCGGAGTCCGGTTGCAGGGCACGGCCAGTACGCGCCTGCCCGGTCAGCCGGCGGGGTTCTCCGGCCGCCCCGCGGACCGTTCGAGCAGCGGCGTCAGACGGTGGTCGACGAGCTTGTGCATGACGAGCGCCGTACTCGTGCGCTCCACCCCCGGACTGGCCAGGACCCGGCCCGCGATCCGGTACAGGTCCTCGGCGTCGACGGCGACGACCCGCACCAGGAGGTCGGTCTCCCCGCTGAGGCCGTCGACCTCGACCACCTCGGGTACCCGGCTGAGCGCTTCGGCGACCTCCGCGAGCCGGTCCTGCGTCACGCGCGTGGTGATGACGGCCGACATGGGGTATCCCAGAGCGGCCGGATCGATCCGCCGCTCGAAAGAGTGCAGCACGCCCCGCCGTTCCAGCTTGCCGAGCCTTGCCTGGACGGTGTTGCGGGAGAGCCCCAGCCGCTGGGACAGCGCCATCACCGGGGCCCGCGGTTCCTCCGCCAGCGCGAGCAGCAGCCTTGCGTCGACGGTGTCGAGGGGCTCCTCACCTGTCACAATGCTCAACCTTGCTGTTCGTCGGTGCGCCCTCACTGAGCAGATTGCTCAGTCGGAACTCTCCTGCTTGTGCGGTCATCATCATCCTGCTGTCATTCAGAAGCAATCTGCTGACCTCTACGCTTCGGGCGGACGGCATGAAGACGACGGACCACATGGCAGGAACCGACCCGGTGCGCGGACCGGCCGGCGGGCCGGCGGACAGCGACCTGGAGGTGCTCAGGGCCGTCGAGCAGCGGGTGCTGTGGCTCTCCGCGTCGATCATCGACCACGCCAACCGCGTCCGTCCGAACCCGACCGGCCTGAAGGTCGGCGGTCATCAGGCGTCGAGCGCCTCCATGACGTCCGTCATGACGTCCCTGTGGTTCCACGAACTCGGCCGCGAGGACCGCGTGTCCGTCAAGCCGCACGCCTCACCCGTCCTGCACGCCATCAACTACCTGCTGGGTGAGCTGGACGAGACCTACCTGACCACACTGCGCAGCTACGGCGGCCTGCAGAGCTACCCCAGCCGTGAGAAGGACCCCGACCCCGTCGACTACTCCACCGGCTCCGTCGGCATCGGAGCGACCGCGCCGGTCTGGGGAGCCGTCGCCCGCCGGTATGTGAACGCCCGTTTCGACGGGGCCGGTTCGGGCCGCCAGTACTCGCTGATCGGGGACGCCGAGCTCGACGAGGGCGCCTGCTGGGAGGCCATTCTCGATCCGGGCGTGGCCGACCTCGGCGAGGTCGTGTGGATCGTTGACTTCAACCGGCAGTCGCTGGACCGGGTCGTGCCCAACATCTCGGCGACCCGCCTGCAGGGAATGTTCGCGGCGGCGGGCTGGCAGGTCCTCAACGTCAAGTACGGCCGTCTGCTGGAGGAGTTGTTCACCAGGCCCGGCGGCGAGGCACTGCGCACACGCATCGACGAGATGACCAATCCCGAGTATCAGCGGCTCCTGCGCTGCACCCCCGGGCAGCTGCGCGAACGTCTGCCCGGTACGGGCGCGGGAGGCGACCGCATCGCGCAGCTCCTCGCGGAACTCGACGACGCCTCCGTGGACGCCGTCGTCCGCAACCTGGGCGGGCACGACCTCGGCGCGCTGACCGACGCCTACGCGTCCATCGACGACACCCGCCCGACCGTCGTCTTCGCCTACACCGTCAAAGGCCACGGCCTCGCGACGGCCGGTCATCCGCAGAACCACTCGGCGCTGCTCACGGGCGAGCAGATGGCCCAGCTCGCGGACAGTACGGGCGCCGACCGGGAGCGGCCCTGGGCCCGCTTCCCGCAGGGCAGTGCCGAAGCGGAGCTGTGCGACCGTACGGCGGCCCGGCTGCGACGCCGCCCCTCACCCCCGCACTCCCCTCCCGCCCTGCCGGCGGACTTCAAACGCACGCCCTCCGGCAGCGGGTCGACCCAGCAGGCCCTGGGCAGGGCCCTGCTGGACCTGACCCGGGAGGCGCCGCAGGCGGCCCGGCACGTGGTGACGGTCAGTCCCGACGTCGCCTCGACCACCAACCTCGGCGGCTGGCTGAACAAGGTCGGCACATGGTCCCCGACCGAGCGCACGGACTGGTTCGCCGACGACGCCGAGACCATCCTGCACTGGCGGGAACGTCCCAGCGGTCAGCACATCGAGCTGGGCATCGCGGAGACCAACCTGGTCGGTCTGCTCGGGGAACTGGGCGCCACATGGAGCCGGTGGGGCACACCCCTGCTGCCGATCGGCGTGGTCTACGACCCCTTCGTCGGGCGGGCCCTGGAACCGTGGTCCTTCGGAATCTACGCGGGCGGGCAGTCCATCCTGGTCGGAACGCCCTCCGGGGTCAGTCTCGCGCCGGAGGGCGGCGCCCATCAGTCGGTCATCACCCCTTCCATCGGGCTGGAGCAGCCCGGCTGCACCGCCTACGAACCCGCGTTCGCGGTCGACGTGGAGTGGTGTCTGCTCGCCGGCCTCGCGTGCCTGGGCAGGCCCGGGGGCAACTCGACCTACCTGCGGCTGTCCACGCGTTCGGTGGACCAGGCCCTGGCAGCCGTGCCGGGTGACGCCGCGGCCCGGGAGCGCCGGCGCAAGCAGACGGTCGCCGGAGGCTATACGCTGCGCCGGCACGCCGACCCTGCCCTGACCATCGCCGTGACCGGCGCCATGGTGCCCGAGGCGCTCGCCGCTGCCGACCGGCTCGGCGAACTCGGTACGGGCGCGGACGTCGTGTGCGTGACCAGTCCCGATCTCCTCTTCCGCGCCGTACGCGCACGGCAGGGACTCCAGGAGGGCTCCGACTGGATCCTCGATCAGATCTTCCCCCGTGAGCGGGCCCGGCCGCTGGTCACCGTCCTCGACGGTCACCCGCACACGCTCGCGTTCCTGGCGGGCGTCAACCACGTACGCAGCAGGTCGTTGGGCGTGACCAGCTTCGGACAGTGCGGCACGCTCACCGACGTGCACCGGCACCACGGGATCGACGCGGACGGAATCGTCACCGCGGCGCTGGATCTGACGGACTGAACGGTATGTCTCCCGGCAGGGAGAGCACACTGTGCACCCCGGCTGGGCCTGCGGCTCACTCGGCCGCCGTGGACCGCCGCTGTCCGTGCGCCGCGGACGGGACCGCGCGGCGCAGGCGGGCGCGCAACGCACGCCTGCTCGACCAGAGATGCGCCAGCGCACCGGCAACCAGCAGGGTGCTGGTGGCGGCGTGCGCGCTGTACTCCGGTGGAACCCCCGCCCAGCGCATCACGCCCGACGCCGTCATGAGGAACGCGGCGAGGAAGAAGAGCACGTACGCGGTCCGCCGGCTCCACCTCTGCCGCCTCTCACGGCGGTCGCCCCGGAACAGCCCCGCGATCTTCCCCCGGCGCGTCCACAGGTGAAGCAGGATCAGGGCGGCCAGCGCGAAGCCAGTCGCCAGATGCGCCCAGGCGACGGGCACCAGCATCCAGCAGGCCACGAGCATGACCAGCACCGGCAGGTCGGTCGTCAGCGCCGGTGGAATGCGGCGGACCCGGTCGAGGGGACGCCGGGGGAGGGGGGCCGCACGGGTCTCATCGGTCCTACGCATGTGTCAGAAAGCCTCACAACCGCCGAGTTCACCGTGGATCACACGCATTCGTCGCCCGGATCGTCGATGAGGCCCTCCCGCAGGGCGAGGGCGACCGCCAGTGTCCGGTTGGAACAGTTGAGCTTGGCGATGACGTTGGCGACGTGCCGTTTCGCCCCGTGCTGGGAGATGCGCAGCGATCTCGCGATCTGCTTGTTGCTCAGGCCCTGCGCGAGGAGATTGAGGGTCTCGTTCTCACGGGGGGTCAGCGAGTAGGAGCGTTTGGTGCGGTTGGGCTGCCCCTCCCTCAACTGCCCCAGCAGCCATCGCGACAGCGATGCCGGAAGGGGGATCTCGCCACAGGTCAGGCGGGTCAGCGACTCGCCGAGCGACTGGACCGTCAGGTCCGCGGCGAGGAGGAACCCGTCAGCCGGAACCGCGGAGGCGAGCGCGAGCTGCTGCTCCTGAGGCCCTTCCAGCAGCGACAGCAGCTTCGTCCCGTGCTCCTGGCAGGTCAGAGCCAGGTCCCGGACCTCGTCGGTGGCGGCGCCCCGGCAGATGAGCACATCGGGGTAGGCGAGCCCGAGCCGCCGCACGGCCGTCCCGACATCCTCGAACACCCGTACGTGTCGCACGAGGTCCAGCTCGTTCATCATGGCCTCGAGCCCGCACCTGACCATCTCGTGCGGATGCACGACGAACACGCGCAGGCCCTGCGGGTCCGCGGAGCCCAGGCCGTCTGCCTCGCCGGGTGCCGGCACGCCCGCGGTTCTCAGCCGTGGTATCGACGCGGGTAGAGAGCCGGTGTGCCGGTACCGCTGTTTGCCGGTGTCATGCATTCGGATTCCCCCAGGATTCCGGTTCATGTCAGCGCGTCATTGATCAACGGGTTTCGGCTCGGACTCCGTCCGCAGGAGTGTGCGGGATTCTGGGAACTGGAATTCGCTGCAGCGCGAAGTCGGCCTCGGTCATGGGCATGGTACGTCAGTGGACCGGCCAACGGTATCGTTCTCGCACGCGATGATCGAGTGAACTGGTTTACGGCACCGGCTATTCCGTACTATCGGCGGTGTTCGCGTGTTTTCGACTCGCGCCGTCAAGAGCGCCGAGGCGGCGACCGGGTCGAGAGATGCCCTCTGACCAGCTGGTTACGCCTTCCGTCGCATGTTCCGCCGCGCGTCCCGCCGGTCGCAGAACCGGGGTGGCCGACGAATCCCGTAAAGCGGACCGATAGGGTACCGATTGAGCGGGGCGGCATATTGCGCTCTTCGCCCGCACGATCGGTAATGATGTCCGCTGGGCGGTCCGGTGGGAATGTCGAATTTGCCCGCATCACTCCGGTGGAACATCAAGAAGACTACCTCTGAACGGCAAGAAACACGAATTCCGTCGCCCCGGGCGGCGTGATAATCGGAGCAACTGTGATGACGCTGGTCAGCGTCGGGACGTGCCCTGATGGAATTCGTCGGTCCGACGCCCGCGCCCGTGCCGGTCCCGGAGGAGTCTCAGGTGTCGGCGGTCTCGGCCTCCTGTGAGCGCCTCCTGTCGGCCACGAAGGAGACGGTGAGGACCGCTCCGAACAAGTAGGCCGTGCCGCTCACCGTGAGCCCGCGCCGGATGCCGTCGGCGAAGGAGCGGTCGATCGCCTCCTCACGCGCACCGTCCCCCGACCGCCCCACACCGAGGCTGCTGTTGACCGCGGCGTGCGCCAGCCGGCCGGCGGCGGCCGGGGACATCTCGAGCTGATCCGCCCGTTCGGCCAGCGAGGCGGAGAAGCCCGCGCTCACCACGGCGCCCACCACCGCGACGCCGAGCACGTTGCCGACCTGCTGACTCGCGATGGACGTGGCGGAAGCGATCCCCGCCTTCGCCTGGTCCACGCTCGCCATCAGCGCCGCGTTGGTCGGCGTCACCGTCAGGCCGATTCCCGCGCCCACCGGCACCAGAGCCGGCCACCAGTGGGCATACGGAGTCGCGGCTCCCGCCGCGGCCAGTGACAGCAGCCCGCCGCCCGCGCTCACAAGCCCGCACACCATCGGCAGTGCCGGGCCGTAGCGCCCCGCCAGCCTGCCCGCCACCGGAGCTGCCGCAGCGGCCGGCAGCAGCAGCGGAAGCATGCGCAACCCGGCCTGGACGGGTGTGTGGTCCTGCACCTGCTGGAGGAAGAGCGAGAGGAAGAGGAAGGAGCTGAGCAGGCCGAAGGCCACCACGAACAGGACGCCGTTGCAGGCGGCGAAGCGCCGGTTGCGGAAGAGGGACAGGGGAATCATCGGCTGGGCCGCGCGTGCCTCGGCGAAGAGGAAGGACACCAGCGCCACCGCCGCGACGACGAGCAGAGCCGTGATGCGGGGTGAGGACCAGCCGGCCTGCTCCGCCTCGATCAGCGCGTAGGTCATGCAGCCCAGCCAGCCGATCCCGAGGAACTGGCCGGGCATGTCCAGGGTCCGTGGCGTCAGAGGCGTCTCCTTCAGCACCCGGCCGGACACCAGCAACGCCGCGACGCCGACCGGCCCGTTGATCAGGAACACGCTGGGCCAGCCGAACCCGTCCACGAGGAAGCCGCCGGCGACGGGGCCGAGAGGCAGAGCCAGCGCGGAGACACCTGCCCAGAGACCTATCGCGCGGGCCCGTTCCTTCTGTTCGGGGAAGAGGTGCGTCAGGATGGCGAGCGTCGTCGGCACGAACAGGGCCGCTCCGAGACCCTGGACGACCCGGCCCAGGACGAGCGCCTCCAACGACTGTGCCGCCCCGCACACCAGGGACCCGGCGGTGAAGACCGAGAGGCCCGACAGGAACATCCGCCTGCGCCCGAACCGGTCGCTCAGTGAGCCTCCGGTCAGCAGCAGGCAGGCGAAGGCCAGCACGTAGGACCCCACGACCCACTGGAGTCCTGAGACCCCGGCGTCCAGGTCCTCGCGGATGCTCTGCATGGCGAGGTTGACCACTGTGCTGTCGAGCATGGACATGAACTGGGCTGCGCAGAGCGCTGCGAGCGCCCAGGACCGTTCCGTGCCGCGCGCTTGTCCCAATGTCTCTCCGTGACGTGGTGCGACGCCGAGTCCGCCATCCGTGCGAAGGACCGTACTGGCCGACAGCGCTGACGACAGTCACGAATGAGCCGACCGGTCGCGGTGCCCGATCGGTCACCCCTGGCGTGGCGGGACGGGTATCGCACTGTGGGCAAGCAGAAAAGACGCCCCCGGCGGCTACAGGAGAGACCGGTCTTCGGCCTTAGGTTCTCGCGCAGGGGTGTCCCGTGCCGCGTGCGAGGAACGGACAAGACCGCGGACGCACCAAGCCCTCGGCCCAGAACACGGACGGAGGAGCCCATGTCACGCTCTCAGGTGGTCGAGTCGCTCAGCGCGACGGATTTCCTGCACAGCTACCTCGAGCCCGGCCGGCCTGTCGTGGTCCGGGGCGCTCTGAACGGCTGGAAAGTCCCTCCTCCCTGGGGCCTGGCGTATCTCAAGGAGCGCTTCGGCGACTGCGAAGTCTCGCTGTTCGACACCCTCTTCGCGCTGGAGGAGGTGACGACCTTCGCCGACTACGTGGACGACTTCACCGGCCGGCAGGACAGCACCGGGATACCGCCCTATCTGCGCTGGTTCACCCGGCAGAGCCATGACCAGATGATCTGCGCGGACGACGCGTTCGAGGAGATGGCCGACGACTGGTCGGTGCCGTCGTGGCTGCCCGAGGAGGACTACGTCTTCCCTCCCGCCGCCGGCCGGCTGGACGCCACCAGGGACGCGTTCCCGGCCAGGGGCCTGTTCGTCTGCGGCACGGGGGGACGTACGCGCCTGCACGTCGATCCGTGGGCCAGCGACGCGTGCCTGTGCCAGGTGACCGGCAGCAAACGCTTCATCATGTTCCCGCCGGAAGCAGGTGAGTTCCTCAGCGACGGCGACGGCGGCACCGTGGATCTCGACCGGCCGGACGGCACCAGGTTCCCCGAGTGGGAACGGGCCGTCCCCGTGCTCGACGAAGTCCTCTCACCCGGCGACGCCATCTTCATCCCCTCGGGCTGGTACCACACGGCCATCGCGCTCGAGGACAGCGTCTCCCTCACCTGGAACTTCGCCCACCGTGTGCACGAGGAGCGGTTCGAGACCCACCTGCGCTCCGGCGGTGACTCGGACCCCGTCGTCGCCTACTTCATGTCGAACGGCCGGAGCGCATAGCCGGGTTGCCCCCTTCGTGCGGCGGGGAGACGCCCCGCTGCACGAACGTCGCGTCGGGCGCGGCGGAGGCTTCCAGCAGCGACCGGACCGCCTGCGCGGTCAGCCGACCGGAGCTCGCGACGAAGCGCCGCACCGAGGAGAACGGCATCGTCGGCGCCGAGGTCAACGGCGACCAGGCGGCGAGGGTTTGAGCCGGTGCCTCGACCGAGGAGGGCCGGTGCTCCCGCAGCAGCGCGTCCACCGCGGGCAGTTCGGTGCGGGTGAGGGCGAGGAAGGGCACGGCGTGCACGAGGGCGTCCAGCACAGTCGCGCAGGCGTGGGCGTGGCCGAAGTCCAGGTGTGCCGCGTCGGTGCCGGAGTCCCCTTCCGGACGGCCCTTTGCCAACCGTTGTGCCGCTTCCCACAGTTGGCGGGCGCCGAGCGGACGCAGAGAAGGGGTGCCGGGATCGCAGGTGATGACTTCGACCGGGTGTCCTGACGTACGGTCGCGGGGTGCCGTGCTGCTTGCGGACGGCAGCGGCGGCGCCCACCACGCTGTGGACTCGTCGATCTCTCCGAGAGTGAAGACCCGCTCGCACCGGCTCCTGACCTCCTCCTCCACACCGTGGAGCCGGACCACGCCCGCGACGTCCAAGAGCAGGTGCGGGCGGTCCAGCCGGCCCAGGAGACCCAGGAGTTGCTCTCGTCCCAGCTCCAGGGGCAGCATCGCCGGAACCGCGCCGACCCGCAGCGCGGCGTACAGCAGCGCCTGCACATCGGGATGGTTGTGCTTGACCACCGCGACGACGCTGCCCGGTCGTACACCACCCGCTCGCAGACCGCCGGCGAGTCCGGAGACCGCCGAGGCGAACCCCGCCACCGAGTCCACGAGTCCCCGCCCGGCCCTCCAGCGCACGTCACTGCCGAAGGGCAGATCACCGTGCGACTCCGCTGCCAGGTCCGGTAGGCGGTGCAGCGGCGCGCCGCGAAGGGTGTGCACGGCGGTCCCGCTCATCCGCGACGCCGCGACGGACGGCGGTGCCGGGACCTGGCGCGTGCACGTTCCAGCGCCTCGTCCACGGTGTTCTGTCCGGGGCCGGCCCCGGACAGGAACTCGGCGAGGCGCCGGACCGTGGAGTGCTCGAACATGGTCATCAGCGGGAACTCCCGGCCCAGCGCTGTCTGGAGCGCCCGGTGGATGCGGACGACGGTGACGGAATCGGCCCCCATGTCGAAGAAGCGGTCGCGGACGCTCGTCCCCGCCTTCGTCCTCAGCTCGGCACGGAAGACGGAGAGGATCAGCGCTTCGGTCTCGTTCTGCGCCCCGCCGTCGCCCTCGTCCCTCCCCTCGCTCTCGCCCCCGGCGCCGCCGGCCTCCTCGGCGAGCCGCCGCAGCGCCACGCGGTCGAGCTTGCCCCGGGGCGTGAGCGGGAGCTGCGGCACCTCGACGTAGCCGGCGGGAACCATGTAGCCGGGCAGAGCGGCGGAGAGGTGGCGGGAGAGGACCTCGGCGAAGTCCCCTTCGCCGGTGCCGCCTTCGGGCTCGCCGGCCAGTACGCCCCCGAGCAGACCGTGCAGGACCTCCGCGGAGCCCTCCAGCGCCAGCGCGGTGTGCAGCGCCTCCGTGTCCTGGAAGTAGCCGACCTGGCACAGCCCGACGCCCTGCTCCGGTGCGGTGGTCTCCAGGAGCTGGGTCATCAGACCGGCCTCCAGCAGACAGAAGTCCCGGGCCCGCCTGCCGTACAGCGGCTCGATGGCCTCGCGCCGGGCGACGAGGAAGACCGCGAACGCGGCGCCCTCGTGCGTCTGCCTGTTGTCGGGCGCGTGGATGCCGGCGTCGAGCGAGGCGCCGGGCCGGACCTCGATCAGCCGGTGCCCGTCGGGGTCGTGGTAGTAGGTGCCTGCGGGAAGTCCCCCGACGCGGCCGTGTGCGACGTAGAGGTATGTCTGGACGGGGTAGAGGGCGCCGGCCGAGGCGTATCGGCGGCCGGGCAGCGCCCCCGCGGTCCCGGTCCCGGATCCGGTCTCTGTGCGCAGCGGTTCCAGAAGCCGTCCGAGAGCGGAGAGCGGCAGCGGTTCCGCGCCGTAGGTACGGCGGCTCCTGCGCGCCGGTGCGTCGGGCCGCTGAAGGCGCCCGGCGCCCGGGGGAGTTGCTGCCAGCGGATGTGCGGTTCCGTGCAGGTCCGTACGCAGACCGGGGCGGCGTGCCTTGAATTCCAGCCGATCCATCGGATCGGTCAGGACCTCGCCGAGAGCTTCGTCGTACACCTCGTGCCGGGCGGACGCGGACGGCTCCGGCCTGTCAGCCTGCTCCGCCTTCCCGCCGCCGTGACCGGCCGCGAGCCCGGAGTGCTCACGGACGAAGACGGCGGCGAGGCGCTGGTTCTCGTGGCTGTCGCCGACGGGTGTGACGGCCGCCGCGCGGATGTCGTCACGGCGCAGCAGCGCGGCTTCGACCTCGCCCAGTTCGATGCGGTGGCCGCGGATCTTCACCTGGAAGTCTTCCCGTCCGAGGATCTCGATCTCCCCGTCGGGCAGGCGCCGGCCCAGGTCGCCGGAGCGGTACAGACGGCGTCCGGAGCGTGGGTGGACCACGAAGGACTCCGCGGTGCGCTCCGTGTCCCGCCAGTAGCCGTCGGCCAGTCCGCCGCCGCCGATGTACATCTCACCCGGAACCCACACGGGGCACGGCTCCATGCGGTCGTTGAAGACGTCGATGGTGTGGTTGCGCATCGGCCGGCCGTAGGGAATGGAGACGCGGTCGCTGTCGGCGTCGGTCACCTCGTGGGCTACGCACCAGATGGCGGTCTCCGTGGGGCCTCCGGAGGCCACGACACGGGTGTGGGGCGCGACCGAACGTACGCGGGCCGGCAGGTCGACGGGGATCCAGTCGCCGGAGAACCAGACCAGGCGCAGCGCCTCCAGGCCGGGGTGGGCGGCCCCTCCCCACCCCTCCGGGATTCCGACGTGATCGACGAGCATCCGCATCAGCGCCGGGACGGAGTTCCAGACGGTGACGCGGTGTTCGGCCATCAGCTCCAGCCAGCGGGCCGGGTCCTTGAGCGCTTCGGGCTCCGGCAGCACCAGCGCCCCGCCGCTGCGCAGCGTGGCGAAGAGATCGCCGACGGAGAGGTCGAAGCTGAGCGCGGAAAGGCCCAGGGCACGGTCGTCGGCCGTGAGCGCGCAGCGGTCGGCGAAGTCCGCGACGGTGTTGAGCACCGAGCGGTGCGACTGGGCGACACCTTTGGGCTCGCCCGTGGAACCGGAGGTGTAGAGGACGTAGGCGAGTTCGCCGGGGTTCTGGACGGTGGGCAGCGGGGAGTCGTCGCCGGTGTCGTCGAGGTCGACGGGCACCTCGGTCACCTCCGGGGGCCGCGGGAGCCCGGAGCCGCCCCGGGGGGTGAGCACGAGCCGCGCGCCGGAGTGGGCCAGCAGCCGGTCCTGCCGCTCCTGCGGCAGATCGGGGTCCAGCGGCACGTAGGCGGCGCCGGAAAGGTGCACCGCGAGCACCGCGGTGATCTGCTCGGCGCACTTGGGTAGACAGACGGCCACCAGGGCGCCCGGTACCGCGCCGAGTTCGCGCAGGCGCCGTCCCAGGCGGCAGGCGTGCCGGTACATCTCGCCGTAGGTGAGGGTGCGCGCGGGGGTGATGACGGCGGAGCGGCCGGGGTGTCGGACGGCCTGTTCGACGACGGCGGTGCAGAGCAGTTCGTCGGGGGTCTCGCCGGCGGTGTCGTTGGCCGCCCGGGTGAGTTGCCGCTGTGCGGGCGGCAGCAGGTCCGTGCCGTCCGGACCCCAGGTGTCCTCGTCGTCGGCGAGCGCGTGGACGAGACGGTCGTAGGCGCCGAACATCTCATCCATCACGCCCGGTGGGAACATCGCCTCCACGGCGTCCCACTTGTACGTGAGGGCGCCGTTGTCCTCGTAGACCTGGTGGTCGAGGAGGACCTGCGGGGTCTGGGAGACCGCGCACACCGTCTCACCCAGCCAGTCCGCGCCCAACTCGCCCTGCTGGAAGTCCTGGTCGCGCCCCTGCTCGCGGGCGCTGGCGAAGACGATGCCGGCGTAGGAGCCGGCGGGGACACCGTGCTGCCGGGTGATCTCGCGCATCACTTCCACGCCGCTGAAGAAGCGGTGGTCCAGGTCCCGCCACAACTGCTGCTGGATGCGCCGGGCGAGGGCGAGGAAGCCGCCGCCGGGCCGCAGGTCGACCTCCAGCAGCGTCACCGAGGTGAAGTCACCGATGATGCGGTCGATGCCGGGATGCAGGGGATGCCTGTTGAAGAGGGGGACGTCGACCGTGAAGTGGCCGGTGCGGCTCCAGGTGCCCAGAACGGCCGCGTAGGCGGCCAGTTGAACGGCGGAGGGCGTGATCCCGTGCTCCGCCGCGCGTTCCTTCACCCGCCTCCAGCGGTCGGCGTCCAGCCTGGCCAGACGGCGCCTGCGTTCCGGGCGGGTGCCCTCGGGCAGAGCACCGTGGACGAGCGGAAGCTGCGGGTTGGGCGGCAGGGTCGCGGCCCGGTCGAGCCAGTACGTCCTGGAGCGGGCGTACGCCTCGGTCTCCCGGAGCTTCTGGGCGGCGATCACGTAGTCACGGAAGGAGACCTCCAGGGGCGGGAGTTGCGCCTCCGGGTCGGCGTACAGGTCGCCCAGTTCGAGGAAGAACAGCCGGACGCTCGCGACGTCGGCCACGAGCAGGTCCAGACTGACGTGTACGCGGGCGCGTGTGCCGCCGGCGTCGCCGGTCCGGGTGACGCGGATGTCGAACATCGGCCATTGGTCCAACGGCAGGACCTGGTGGCCCAGTTCGTCACGGACCTTCTCCAGGTGGGCGTCGAGGACCTCTTCCTCGCTGCCGCGGTGGTCGTAGACGGTGACGGGCACCTCGCCCACCTCGGGCAGGATGCGCTGGTGTCCGTCCGCGCAGATCACCGCCCGGAGCATCTCCTGCCTCCCGACGAGGGTGTTCAGCGCCCGGCGCAGCCGCCCAAGGTCCAGATCCCGGCAGTCGTACTCCGTGTAGAGGTGGATCGAGGAGCCGCCCAGGTCGTAGGCGCTGCTGCGGCCGACGAGGTAGCCGTGCTGGATCTCGGTCAGCGGGAAGGGCTCGTGGCGGCCTGCCGGGTCGGCGACCAGCTCGGGCCAGGCGATGCTCTGCGGGCTGTCGCCCTCCAGGCCGCGCAGGATGCGCGTCACCACGTCCGTCACGCTGCCGCGCACGAAGTCGGCCATGGGAAGCGTGACGTCGAAGTCGCGGCCCAGGGCGTAGCGCAGCTCCACGATGCGCAGCGACTCCAGGCCGAGTGCGATGAGGGGGACGTCCGCGGGCAGTTCCTCCGGCTCGGTTCCCAGCGCCCCGGCGACGCGGCGGCGCACCTCGGCGGTCACCACCTGTCCGCGCAGCTCACCGGGCAGGGCGAGGGTCATGTCCCGCAGCGGAGCGGCTGCCGGCTGCTCCTGGGCGGCCTCGTCCGCGGCGGGCCGTGCGGAAGCGGTGTCGGTGTGCAGGGCGTCGATCCCGCCGTCGATGTAGGACTGCCGGCAGGTGGTGCGGCGTATCTTGCCGCTGCCGGTCATCGGGATGCCGCCGGGCCCGACGAACACCACGGCGTGCGGCTCGACCTCCTCGTCCGCGGCGACGGCGGTACGGACCCGGGCGGCCAGCGCCGCCAGGTCCGGTGCGTCCTCGGTACTCTCCAACGCCTGTACGAGGACGAGGTGTTCGCCTTCCTCGGCGTCCACGGAGAACGCGGCGCCCGGCGCGCTCGCCAGGGCCGGGTGTGCCCGGCGTGCGGCGGCCTCCACGTCCTGGGGGTGGATGTTGCGCCCCCGGATGATGATGAGTTCCTTGAGCCGTCCGCAGACCACGATCTCCTCGTCGTGCCGGAAGGCGAGGTCGCCGGTGCGCAGGAAGGGCCCCGTGCCGTCGGCGAGGTGGCCGGCGAAGGTCTCCTCCGTCTGTTCGGGGCGCCGCCAGTAGCCCTGGTTGACGACGTCGCCGCGAACCCAGATCTCGCCGACGTCGCCGGAGCCGCACTCGGAACGGGTCGCCGGGTCGACGATCAGCATGCGGACCCGGGGGTGGGCGGGGCCGCAGCCGACGAGCCCGGCGGAGCGGGCGGCGGTGCCCTCCTGAAGGGGGCTGGCGTGTCCCTTCTCCAGCTCGGCGGCGTCCACGGTGAGGGTGAGCGGGTCCGCGCTGCGGCGGCCGCTGATGCCCAGCGTCACCTCGGTGAGTCCGTAGCCGGGGAACCACGCCTCCCGGCGGAAGCCGTGCGGGGCGAAGGTGCGGGTGAAGGCGTCCACGGTGCGGCGCTGGATGCGCTCCGCCGCGTTGAACGCGGAATGCCAGCGGCCGAGTTCGAGCTGCTCGCGCTGCTCCGGGGTCACATGCTCGACGCACCGGTCGTAGGCGAAGTTGGGACCGCAGCTGAAGACCGGTGCCGAGGCGCCGGAGATCGCCTTGAGCCACCGGAAGGGCTCGGCGACGAAGTCCTCGGGCTTCAGCAGTGTGCAACTGCCCCCGATGAACTGGGACATCGTCACGGTCCCCGCGATGCCCAGCGCGTGGTAGACGGGCATCCAGGTCACGACCTCGGCGCCGTCGGGAAGTTCGGCGAGGTCGCGGAAGACCCGCAGCTGCTCCAGCAGGTTGTCCTGCGAGACCATCACGCCTTTGGGGGAACCGGTGGAGCCCGAGGTGTACTGCATCAGTGCCAGGTCGCCGCCCGTTGTCCTCGGCGGGGTCCACAGGTCCGCGTCGGCGCACTCGCCGTCGATCTCGATCCACGGTACGTCCGCCACGCCCGCCTCCCGCCAGGCGGCTCGCAACTCCTCGCGCTGCGCACGCCTGCAGACCACGGCGGCGACGTCGGCGTCGAGCCCGATCTGGATGTAGCGCTCGCCCTGCGCGGTCTCGGGCGCGCCCTTGGGCGGCGCGCAGGCCACGACGCAGGAGCCCGCGTAGTAGCAGCCGAACTGGCCCGCCACGAAGTCCTCTCCCGGAGGGAGCAGCAGCAGGACACGCTTCCCTCCCGCGCCGCTCTGCTGGAGCGTGGCCGCCGTCGCACGCGCCCGTGTGTCGAGCTGTTCCCGTGTGAGAGAGGCGGCCTTCAGCTCGCGGCCGGTGCGCTCGTCGAAGGCGGGGAAGCGGAAGGCGGACGCTTCCGGTGCGGCCTCGGCCCGTACGCGGAGGATGTCGAGGAGGCTCCGGGCGGAAAGCCCGGTGCCGGCCGGGATGCTGACAGTCATGACTGGTCCCCAATCTCGACGGTCTCGTGGGCGTGCGTGAGGAAAGCGGCACGTACGCCTCCCGGCAGGAGCATGGGGGCAGCGAGGGCCCAGCCAAAGCCCCGGGCGAGGTGACCGAACGGGTATGCACGCCGCCCCCGAATGCCATGCACTTCCAGTCCCTCCCCACCTCAAGTGGCGTGCGGCCGGGGCGGGTCCGGTCGTGCCGGCGGAGATCGACAAGCGGGCGCGGGGACGGCGGCGGTCCGTCCCGGCCGTCGTGACCGCAGGCGCGGGCCGCCCGCGTAGGCAGAGGGCGGGCCGCGCCCGGAGAAGGGGCGCCCGGGGACGTGGCGGGGGCGTGGCCATGTGGGCACTCCTCGCCCGAGGGGGACGATCAGCTACCCGCCCCCATGGTCGTTCTGCGCGCTCATGGGGGCTGTCCACCCTCCCGGACCGCGGCGAACAATGCCGCCGGTGGGACCACTGCTCCGAACCCGCACGTCACCAGAGGGAGAACCCGTGACCGTCAAACGCTGGATGTACAACGTGCTGTACCGGATCGGCGCGCCCTGGGAAGGCGGAGTCCGCGAGAATCTCGTGGATCTGGTGAGGGAGAACCGCATCTCGCCCACCGAGCAGAAGACCGTACTGGATCTCGGCTGTGGCGGCGGCACGTGCTCGGTGTACCTCGCCGAGCAGGGCTTCAAGGACGTGACAGGCGTGGACTTCACCCCCGTCGCCCTCCGCAAGGCCAGGAAGGCGGCAGCCGAGGCAGGGGTCACCGACCGGGTCCGGTTCGTACGGGGAGACCTCACCCAGCCGTCCGTCCCGGGAGTCGAGGGAACCTACGACCTGCTGCTCGACTTCGGAACCCTGGACGACCTGACGGGGCAGGACCGGCTGGACATGGCCGCGAACTTCAAGCGGTTCTCGCATCCCGGGTCGATGGTCGTCCTGTGGTGCTTCTACACGGAGAAGGAGGACGAGGAACTGCCGCGCTTCCGGTTCGAGGGAGTGTCCCGGTTCCTCAGCGGCATACGGCCGGGTGAGGAACATGAACTGTTCGGCGACGACTTCACCATCGAGCGTCTTCCCGAGCCGCCGGCCGATTCGAAGCTCGCGTGCTTTCTCATGGTCCGCAAATGACGGCCGGCCACGGCATCACGGCCGAGCCGCGGAAGTGACGGCCGAGCCGCGGAACTGACGGACACCGCGGCGCACATGAGGGCGGAGTGAGGGTGTCCGGTGCCCGTGCCGCCTCGGCGCGGGCGGAGGAACCGGGACATCCTCGCCGCCCGGGAGCCTACAACCGGGTGCGCAGCTCCCACAGTTCGGGGAAGAACCTCTTCTCCAGCGTCGAGCGCAGGTAGTGCGCTCCACTCGATCCCCCGGTTCCGGACTTCGCGCCGATGACGCGTTCCACCATGTGCACGTGCCGGGAGCGCCAGACGCTGAACAGCTCGTCGTGGTCCGTCAGCGCCTCGGCGACGGAAAGCAGATCGGAGTCGGGAATCTCGACGCGGAGCAGTTCGGCCAGGTCCGGATCACCGCGCTTTCCGCACAGCGCCTGGAACGCGTCTCCCAGGCTCGGTTCCGCCAGGCGGCGCTCGAGACGTTCGCGGTCGCCGGGTCGGAGGTCTCCGCGGGAGAGGTGGCGGCGCTCCTTCAGTCCGGAGAGGAACTCGATCTCCCGGAACTGCGCGGACTGGATGCCGCTCGCCTGGTACAGGAACGGCCTGAGCTTGGCGAAACTTCCGGGGCTGATCGTCTCCAGGGTGTCGACCTGCCCGATCAGCACACGCTCGATTGCCGCGACCCGGCGAAGACAGTAGAGCGAGCGCGGGACGTCGTCGCTGAACATGCTGTCCCGGGCGCACCCCAACTCCTCCAGGATCACCTTGAACCACAGCTCGTAGATCATGTGCGCGACGTAGAACAACTGCTCGTCGTGGAGATCCGTGTGCTTGGGAGGGAGTGCGAGAAGGTCGTCCAGGCGGAGAAGGTCGCTGTAGCCGGGGCCGGCGTCACCGTCTTCGGCGGAGGTCCGGTGTGCCACGGGACATCCGTTCACGCCCACCGTCTCGGGGCCGGCGCTCGAGCCGTTCATCAGCCCTCCTTAGCTTCGGTTTGCGCCCTTGGATCCGCGCTCCACGGTGGAACGCGGCAGAACAGCGCACAACCGCTTCCCAGGCGGTCGACCGACGTACCCGGATTGCCACTCCGGGGGCCGGGACTCACCGGCCCGTCGCTGCGGAGGGCCCTTTCACGCGTCTGATGCCGTCTCATGCGCGGTCGCCGCGTCCGGTCCCTGACGGAGGGACCGCGCAGAGCCGGGCCCTGCCCGCGGGGGCAGGCCCGGGGACCCGCACGGGGTGCCCCGCACGGGGTGCCCGGACGGGCGGCCCCGACGGCTACCGCTGAGGGCCCCCTGGGGCGCCTCCATGACCCGCCGCACGCGTGACTGTCCGACGGGCCTCTCCCGGCGGCACGAAGGACCTCTCTGAACGAGGTGGGACTCTTCCCGGCCACCTCTGCATCCTCGCTGTGTGGCCAGACTCTCCCACCACCAGGGGCGACCACGCGCACAGATCAGGAGGAGCCCGGGAATGACCACACCCCACAACAGCGTCCCCTCCCAGCCGGCGGCGGACGAGGACGACATCGCGGTCATCGGCATGGCCGGCCGGTTCCCGGGCGCGGCCGACGTCCCGCGGTTCTGGCAGAACCTGCGCGGCGGGAGGGAGTCGGTCACCTTCTTCGACGACGGTGAGCTGCTGGAGAAGGGGATTCCGCGGGAGTTGCTGGCCGATCCCGCGTTCGTGAAGGCGGGCTCCGTCCTCGAGGGCCCCGAGTTCTTCGACGCCGCCTACTTCGGCTACAACGCCCGTGACGCCTCCATGGTGGACCCCCAGCAGCGGATGCTGCTGGAGACGGCGCACGCCGCACTCGAGGACGCCGGGTGCGTGCCCGCGCTCTTCCCCGGCTCCGTCGGCGTGTACGCGGGCAGCAGCCTGTCCACGTACCTCATCTCCCATCTGCTCAGCGCCGGGCCGGGATTCGGTGACGTCGCCGACGTCACCGAACTGCTCACGACGAACGACAAGGACTACCTGGCCACCAGGATCAGCTACGGCCTCGACCTCGACGGGCCCGCAGTGTCCGTGCAGACGGCGTGTTCCTCGTCCCTGGTGGCCCTGCACACGGCCGTACAGGGACTGCTCGGCCACGAGTGCGACGTCGCACTCGTGGGCGGTGCGTCCCTGCGGCTGCCCCAGGGCCGCGGCTACCTGCACCGCCAGGGGATGATCTTCTCCGCCGACGGGCACACCCGCTCCTTCGACGCGGCCGGCAGCGGCACCATGTTCGGCAGCGGCGTCGGTGCCGTCGTCCTCAAACGGCTCGTGGACGCGCTGGCCGACGGCGACAGGGTGGATGCCGTGGTGAAGGGTTCCGCCGTCACCAACGACGGCGCGGCGAAGGTGGGTTACACCGCTCCCGGAGTGGACGGCCAGACCCGTGCCGTCGCGGGGGCGCTCGGAGTCGGAGGCATCGAGCCGGACACCGTCTCGGCCGTCGAGGGGCACGGCACCGCCACGCCGCTGGGCGATCCGATCGAAGTGACCGCGCTCAGCCGGGCGTTCGGGCGGCGTGCCCCCTCCTCCGCGCGCTGTGCGCTCAGCTCGGTGAAGTCCAACGTCGGCCACCTGGCGGAGGCCGCCGGCATCACAGGCTTCATCAAGGCCGTCCTCCAGCTCAGGCACCGCGAACTGGCACCCAGCCTCAACTTCGACACCGCCAACCCCGAACTCCGCCTGGACGAGACGCCGTTCAGGGTCATCACGGAGCTGGAGGAGTGGAAGACCGACGCGATGCCGCGGCGTATCGGCGTCAGCTCCTTCGGCATGGGCGGCACCAACGCCCACGTCGTCCTGGAGGAGGGGCCCGAGGCCGCCCCCTCGGCGCCTTTCACACGCGACTTGTTCCTGCTGCCCCTCTCGGCACGCACACCGGCATCGCTGGAGGCGGCCACCGACGACCTGGCCGCTGCCCTGGAGGGCCCGGCGGCCGGGGACCTGGCGGCCACGGCGACGACGCTGCAGCAGGGACGCGTGGCACACGAACACCGCAGGCTCGTCGTGGCCGCCGGCGCGTCGGAGGCGCGGGAGTCGCTGCGCGACCGGGACCCCGGCACGGTCGTCACCTCGCGGTCCGCCCCGGAGCCGCGCATCGCCTTCATGTTCCCCGGCCAGGGCAGCCAGTACCCCGGCATGGGCCGGCACCTCTACGGGCGGGAGCCCGTCTTCCGGGAGTGCGTGGACACCTGCGCCGAGCTGCTGTACGACGAACTCGGGCGTGACCTGCGCGAGTTGATCCATCCGGCGTCCGGCACGGACCCGGAGGCGGCGGCGGCCCTGCTGCGCAGCACGGCCTTCGCCCAGCCCGCGCTTTTCGTCGTGAGCTACGCCCTCGCCGAACTCCTCGAGAGTGTGGGCATCCGCCCCGACTCCATGGTCGGACACAGCGTCGGTGAGATCGTCGCAGGCTGCCGTTCGGGCGTGCTCCCGCTCGCGGACGCGCTGCGCACGGTGGCGGTCCGCGGACGGCTGATGCAGGAGCTGCCGGCCGGCGGCATGCTGTCCGTCGCGCTGCCGGAGGAGCGCGTGCGGGAGCTGCTGCCCGCAGGGCTCTCCCTGGCGGCGGTCAACGCACCGGATGTCTGCGCGGTCTCCGGCCCCGGGGCACAACTGAGTTCCTTCGCCCGGCTCCTTGAGGAACAGGGCACGCCCGTCCGGGAGTTGCACACCTCGCACGCCTTCCACTCGGCCATGGTCGAGCCCATGATGAGCGACTTCGCCGCGGCGCTGGCGAACGTCGGCCTCCAGGAGCCGGCGGTCCCCTACGTCGACAACCGCACAGGTGACTGGATCACTGCGGAACGGGCGACGGACCCGGACCACTGGGTCCGGCACATCCGGGAACCGGTCCGCTTCGCCGACGGCGTCACCCTGCTCACAGAAGGCGGGCCGAGCGTCCTGCTGGAGGTCGGGCCCGGGTCCACCCTGTGCACGCTGGCCCGTTCCACGGCGCGCGGCCGGGGTGCCACCGCCGTCCCGCTCCTGCCGTCCGCGGGCGAGGACGGTGACGAGATGCGGCACTTCACCCAGGGCCTGGGCCGTGTGTGGACGGCCGGCGGCGCGGTCGACTGGGACCGCGTCCAGGGCGGCACGGCCAGGCGTACGAGCCTGCCCACCTACCCGTTCGAGCGGCGCCGGTACTGGATCGAGCCGGCTCCCGGCGGGCACCCGGCCGGGGAACCCGGAGGGCACCGGCTCGGGGCGGACGAGCCGGAAGACGAAGCGGACCCGGGCACGACGGCGACGGCCCTGCCCACCGGCGCCTTCGACCCCAGGCCCGTCCTGACGACCGAGTACGCCGAACCCCGCGACGAGCGCGAGCGCCGCCTCGTGGGCGTCTGGCAGGAACTGCTCGGGGTGGCCCCCGTCGGAGTCCGGGACAACTTCATGGAGCTGGGCGGCCATTCGCTTCTGGCCGCGCGCATGGTCGAACGCGTCAAGGCCGACCTCGGAACCGGGGTGAAGCTCGGCGATCTCCTCGCCGACCCCACCGTGGCCGGGCTCGCCGGTCTGCTGGGCCAGGACGCGGGCGGAGACGTGCGGGAGGAGGCCGCCGGTGCCGGAGCGAGCACCGGACCGGAGGGGGCCGAGGGCGGCGAACTGCCGGTCGCCGTACCCGACACGGAGGCACTCCACGAGCCCTTCCCGCTGTCCGAGATGCAGCAGGCCCAGTGGATCGGCCGCATGGACAGCTTCGACGGCGGGAACGTCGCGGCGCACGTCTACTGGGAGGTGGACCTGGGCACCGACTTCGACCTCCCGCGGCTGGAGGCGGCCTGGCAGCGGGTCGTCGACCGTCATCACATGCTGCGTGCCGTCATCGGCCGTGACGGCCGCCAGCACATCCTCGCCTCCACCGAGCCCTACCGTTTCGGACTGCTCGACCTGCGCGACGCCACCGCCGAGGAAGGGGAGCGCCGGCTGACCGCGCTGCGTGAGAAGGTCTCCCGCGAGGTCCGCCCCGCGGACGAGTGGCCCCTGTTCGACGTACGGGTCACGCTGCTCCCCGACGGCCGCGCCCGCCTGCACTTCAGCTTCGACCTGCTGATCGCCGACATCGGCAGCATCCGGC
The DNA here is from genome assembly GCF_000424965.1 of Streptomyces sp. TAA204. Classification (NCBI taxonomy): domain Bacteria; kingdom Bacillati; phylum Actinomycetota; class Actinomycetes; order Kitasatosporales; family Streptomycetaceae; genus Streptomyces; species Streptomyces sp. TAA204. The sequence goes on along the minus strand of NZ_AUKW01000002.1, from coordinate 64,871 downwards.
TCCTGGTACGGGACTGGCGCAGGTACTACCAGGGCCGCGAGGAGGAGATCCGGCCGCTGCGCGTCTCCTACCGCGACTACGTCCTCGCCTCCGAGGAGCTGCGCGGCACCGCGCTCTACGAGCGGGCCCTGGAGTACTGGCGGGGGCGCGTGACCGAACTGCCGCCGGGCCCCGGTCTTCCGCTGGCGCTCAACCCCGGCTCCCTGGCCGACCCTGAATTCACCGCTCGGGAGGCGCTGTTGCCGACCGGGCTGTGGAACGCCTTCAAGGACCGCGCGGCGGCCGCGGGAGTGACACCGTCGGCGGCGCTGCTGACCGCCTACGCCGCCGCACTGGGCACCTGGTCACGGTCGGCCTCCTTCACTCTCAACGTCACCGTGATCAACCGGCTCCAGGTGCACGAGGACGTCCGCGACCTCGTCGGGGAGTTCGCCTCCTTCGACCTGCTGCCGGTCGACCTCGCGGAGGGAGCCGGCTTCGGCGAACTCGCCGCCGCACTCCAGAGGCAGAGCTGGGCCGACCTGGAGCACCGCTACCTCAACGGGGTGGAGATCCTCCGTGAGCTGGCCCGCCGGCGTGGCGGGACCAGCGGTTCGGTCATGCCCGTCGTCTTCACCAGCACCCTGGTGCAGGAGAACGAGGCCGAGGACGCCTCCATGTTCGGCTGGCTGGGCGAGATGCTCCATGAGATCGCCCAGACGCCGCAGGTGTGGCTCGACTTCGCCGTCATGGAGAACGCCGAGGGCGTACAGCTGAGCTGGCACTGGGTCAGGCAGCTGTTCCCGCAGGGGGTGATCGAGGACGTCTTCGACGGCTTCCACCGGCTGGTCGAGGATCTCGCGACCTCGGACGAGACGTGGCGCAGCACCGCGAGGTGCCCCCTGCCCCAGGCGCAGCGTGAACTCGCCCGGAGCGCCAACGCGACCGAGGGACCGCTGAGCGAGGACTTCCTCTACGCGCCGCTGATGACCCGGGCCGCGCAGGACCCCGACCGCGTCGCCGTTCTCGCCCCCGGGGCCGAACTGACCTACGGTCAGCTGCGCCGTCACGCGTGCGCACTGGCACACCGGCTGCGCGGCCTGGGAGCCGGCCCCGGCCGCCTCGTCGCCGTGGCCGTGGAGAAGAGCTGCGAACAGATCGTCGCCGCGCTCGCCGTCCAGCTCGCCGGCGCCGCCTACCTGCCGATCGACCCCGACCTTCCCGCGGAGCGGCAGGACCATCTGTGCGAGCGCGGCGAGGTGCGGCTCGTCCTGACACCGCTGGGCGGAGCGGCGCACGCGTGGCCCGAGGGCATCCGCGAGATCGAGGTGGACCTGGAGGCGGACCCGCGCGGTCCGGGAGCCGACGGCACCCCGCCCGAGGCGGTGCAGACACCGTCCGACCTGGCCTACACCATCTTCACCTCGGGTTCGACCGGCGAGCCCAAGGGCGTCATGCTCTCCCACCGGGCCGCGCTCAACACCCTGGAGGACATCAACGAACGCTTCGGCGTCGGCCCCGGCGACGCGGTGCTCGGACTGTCCTCGCTGAGTTTCGACCTGTCGGTCTACGACATCTTCGGCGTCCTGGGCGCAGGCGGCAGGCTCGTCCTTCCCCTCCCCGGAACCAGCCGTGACCCCGGCCACTGGGACGAGCTGGTGCGGCGGCACGGGATCACCCTGTGGAACAGCGTGCCCGCCCTTCTGCGCATGTACGTCGAACACCTCTCCGGGCCGCAGGCCGGAGGCGCGCCGGCGGCCGGCGGCGGGGGAGGGGCGCACGGCGGCGGAGCCGCACACCCGCTCCGGCTGGCCCTGATGTCCGGTGACTGGATTCCCGTCGAACTCCCCGCCCGGCTGCGGGAGGTGGCGCCGAAGGCGGAGCCGGTCAGCCTCGGCGGCGCCACCGAGGCCGCCGTGTGGTCCATCTGGCACCCGGTCGATCCCGTCGCCGACGGCGCCCGTGACTCCATCCCCTACGGCACACCCCTGCGCAACCAGACCTTCCACGTCCTCAACGACCGGATGGAGCCCTGCCCGGTCTGGGTCACCGGGGAGCTCTACATCGGGGGCTCCGGCCTCGCGCTGGGCTACTGGCGGGACGAGGAGCGCACACGGGCGTCCTTCGTCACCTGGCCGGAGACCGGCGAACGGCTCTACCGCACCGGCGACCTGGGACGGCGCCTGCCCGACGGCTCACTGGAGTTCCTCGGCCGTGAGGACTTCCAGGTCAAGGTCGGCGGTTTCCGCATCGAACTCGGCGAGATCGAATCGGTGCTGACGCGCCACGAGGGCGTACGCACCGCCCTGGCGGCCGCACCGGGCGACCGGCACGACCGGCGTCTGGTCGCCTACGTCGTCCCCGGCGCGCCGGCGGATCAGCGCACACCCGAGTCGGAGGAGGCGCTGCTCGAAGAGGTCAAGGCCCTCGCGCAACAGGCACTGCCGGGCTACATGGTGCCCGCTGCCTTCCTCGTACTGGACCGGCTGCCGCTCAGTGCCAACGGCAAGGTCGACCGCGCGGCGCTTCCCGATCCGGCGCGTGCCGCGGGCGGTTCCGGGGACGCCGCGGCCGGCCCCGTCGCGGCCCGGCTGGTGGAGATCGTCGGGGAAGTCGTCGGAGTGCCGGGACTCGGCCCCCGGGACAACTTCTTCTCCGTCGGCGGCAACTCCATCATGGGCATCCAGATCGTCTCCCGCGCCAACGCCGAGGGGCTCCAGTTCACGGCGGCCGACCTCTTCCAGCACGAGACACTCCAGGAACTGGCGGCCGAACTGGAGGCGCGAGGTGCCACCGTGACGGGTGCGGCGTCCACGGAGCCGCCGACCCTGAGGCAGAGGCGGCTCATCGAGGCGGCCTCTGCTCAGACACCCATGGGGGTCCACCGCGCCGAGCTGGAAGTCTCCGCCGAAGTCGAGCCCGCGTGGCTGGAGTCGGCTCTGGCCGCGGTGACGGCACGTCATACGGCGCTGCGCAGTCTGCTCGTCGAATCGGAAGACGGCCCCCGGATCGCCCGCGCCGCCGAGGAGACCGGAGACACGGCAGTACCCGACATCGACCTGACCGCGCTGCCCGACGGCCGCCGGGACCGGGCCTTCGCGAGCATGGTCGAGGAGATGTGCGACGAGCTGTGCCCGCGGTCCGGTCCTACCGTGAAGGCGGCGCTGTTCCGCCTGGGGGAGACCGAGCGGCGCATGGTCTGGCTCGTGCACGACCTGTTCGTCGACGGCAGCTCCTGGCGGGCGCTCCTGGACGACCTGTGCCGCGCCGTCGAGGCCGTCGCGCGCGGGGAGGACCCGGCGCTGCCCGGTGAGGACCCCCAGCAGGCACGTGCTCTGGCCGTCCTCGCCGGAGCGGAGGAGACCGCGGCCGACAGTCCCACGGCCCCGGGAGGCCGCTCCGGCGACGGCGCGGCGGCCGACGGGACGACCGGGGCGGCACCGCCCGCAGTCGTGGACCTCGGCGACGGAGGCATCCGGCACACCCTGCACGCCGCGCTCTCCGAGGAGGAGACGGCCGACCTGCTGGAGGGGGCCGCGGCCACCTACCGGCTCACGGCCGCCGAGATGGTGGCGGCGGCCTTCGCCCTGGCCGTTTTCGCCACCGGCGGCACGGGCCCTGTGTGCTGCGACATCGAGGACGACGTGCGCGGCCGCCAGGAGGCCGGTGCCGGGGCCGAGTTGACCTCCGGCAGCTTCGACGCCCCTCTCCCCCTGACACTCACGACCGGCGGCCCCCACGGGGAGGGCACCGATGCCGGGGCGCTGCTGCGCACCGTCAAGGACCTCCGCAGGCGCGGACCTTCCAGCGGCTCCCCAGCCCCCTCCCAGGTGCTGGTACGTCACCTCGGTGACCTGGACCTCCCGGCCGGGGGGCACCTGCGGCCGACGGGGCCGCCGGCGCTGGAGGGCGGCGGCCGGCCACTCACGCTCACGACCTTCGTGGAACAGGGACGGCTGCGGGCAACGCTCGCCTGCCGCGCCGATGAGCGGGCCGCCCCGGAGCTGACAGCCCTGAGCGAGGCACTCCCGGGGGCGTTCCGGCGGATCGCCGCGCACTGCCGCGACACCGACGAAGCGGTGCTCGACCCCGGCGACTTCCCGCTGGCCGGACTTGACCAGAACACCCTCGACACGTTCCTCGGCGCCTTCACCGGGAACGGCGAGACCCCCAACGGGAACGGCGAGACCCCCGGCACGTCCCCGTCCGGAGCCGCCCCGACCGCACACGCCGAGGAGGCCCTGTGAAGCCCGAAAATCTCCAGGACGTCTACGAGCTGACGCCCATCCAGGAAGGGATGCTCTTCCACAGCCTCTTCGCACCGGAGTCCGGCGTCTACCTGGAGCAGCTCTCCTTCACACTCAGCGGACGCGTCGACGCCGCAGCCTTCCGCAAGGCCTGGCAGGACGTCGCCGCACGGCACCCGATCCTGCGCACCGGCTTCCACTGGGAGGAGGTGGGCAAGTCCCTGCAGGCCGTGCACCGCCACGTCGACGTCCCCGTCGAGGAGCACGACTGGCGGGACGTGCCCGCCGGCCGGCGGGAGGAGCGCTACGAGGCGTTCCGCGCCGAACAGCGCCGCCTCGGCTTCGACCTGCGGCGGCCGCCGCTGATGAAACTGGCCCTGATCCGCTTCGAGGACGGTCTGCACCGTCTCTTCTGGAGCTTCCCCCACCTGATCATGGACGGCTGGTCCTTCGGCCTCGTGCTCCAGGAGTTCGCCGCCCTCTACGCCGCCCACTGCCGGGCGGAGCCGTCCGCCCTGGCACCCGCGCGCTCCTACAGGGACTACGTCGCCTGGTGGAAGCAGCGGGAGACGGGGGATGCGGAGGCGTTCTGGCGCCGTGAACTGGCGGGCCACATCCCCGCACCCGCCCTGGAGATCGGCCCGCCGGCGCCGGAGCCGCAAGGCCCCACCCACGGCTTCGTCCCCGACCGGTCACTGGGCTCGCTCGTCCGCGACCTGGACGAGCTCGCCCGCGGCAACCGCCTCACCCTCAACACCCTCGTCCAGGGCGCCTGGCTGCTCCTGCTGGGCCGGTACACCGGCCGTGACGACGTCGTCAGCGGTGCCACCTCCACCCACCGTCCCACCGATCTCCCCGGCGCCGAGACCATCGTGGGCCCGATGATCACGACCACACCCGTACGGGCGCACCTCGACCCCGCCGAGAAACTGCTCCCGTGGCTGCGGCGCCTCCAGGACGCGATGACCGCGGCCCGCGAACACGCCGACGTCCCCCTGCACCTCTTCCCCCGGTGGGCCGAACTGCCCGGCGGGCAGCCGCTGTTCGAGACGGATCTCGCCTTCGAGAACACACCGCCCCCCGAGATGGCACTGCACGGACTGGAGATCACCGGCTTCTCCTACGACGGCAGGCCGCACTACCCGCTGACCATGGTCGTCTTCCCGCAGGAGGACCTGCCGCCCCGCCTGGTGCACGACCGCCGCCGCTTCCCCGAACCGGTCGCGGAGAGGCTGCTGCACCACTTCCACCAGGTGCTGGGCGGCATGGCCGGCGACCCCGGACGCACCCTCGGCGAGATCGAGCCCTACACCCCCGAGGAGCGCGTCACGCTGCTGGAGGCGGGAGCCGGCCGGGAGCCCGTCGAGGAGGACGCCGACGTCTGCCTCCACGAGATCTTCAGCCGCCGGGCCGCCCGTACGCCGGACGCCGTCGCCGTCGTCAGCGGCACGGAGAGCGTCACCTACCGGGACCTGGAGGAGCGGGCGAACCGCCTCGCCCACCACCTGCGCGATCTCGGTGCGGGAGACGGAGGACGCGTCGGCCTCTGCCTGGAGCGCTCCACCGACATGGTCGTGGGCATCCTCGGGGTGCTCAGGAGCGGAGCGGCCTACGTGCCGCTCGACCTGGCCCAGCCGCAGGAGCGCATGGCCTACGTCCTCACGGACGCCGGCGCCTCGCTGCTGGTCACGCACGCCGCCGCCGCGGAGAGGGCCCCCGCCTTCGAGGGCGGTGTCGTGGACCTGGACCGGGACGCGGAAGCGCTCACGGCCCGCGACACCTCGCCGCCCTCGCCGGGCACAAAGCCCCCGGGCCTCGCGTACGTCATCTACACCTCGGGCTCCACGGGACGTCCCAAGGGCGTGGAGCTGACCCACTCCAATGTGGTGCGCCTGGTGCACGGCGCCGGCCGGCTCCTGGAGACCGGGCCCGAGGACGTGTGGAGCATGTGCCACTCCTACGCCTTCGACGTGTCGGTCTACGAGATGTGGGGTGCCTTCGCGAGCGGCGCACGGCTGGTGGTGGTGCCGCACGAGGCGGTGCGCGATCCCGAAGCGCTGCACACGCTGCTCGCCGAGGAAGGCGTCACGGTCTTCAGCCAGACGCCCTCGGCGTTCCGTCCGTATCTCCGGCACGCGATCGAGAGCGAGGGGAAGCAGCCGCCGCTGCGCCGCGTGCTGTTCGCGGGCGAATACCTGGACGTGCCGTCGCTGGCGCCCTGGTTCGACCACTTCGGCGACGACGAGCCCTGGCTGGTCAACATGTACGGCATCACCGAGGTCACCGTGCACGCCACCTTCCACCGGGTGACCAGGCAGGACCTTCACTCCGGCGTCCGCAGCAACATCGGGCGTCCGCTGCCCGACCTGAGCATCCGGCTCCTCGACGAGCACCTCCGCCCCGTTCCCCGGGGTGTGCCCGGCGAGATGTACGTCTCGGGACCGGGCGTCGCCCTCGGCTACCGGAACCTGCCGGAGCTGACCGGGGAACGCTTCCTGCCCGACCCGTTCCCCGGGGGAGGCGAGCGGATGTACCGGTCCGGCGACCTCGCGCGGCTCCTGGACAACGGGGAACTGGAGGTGCTGGGGCGGGCCGACGACCAGGTGAAGATCCGCGGCTTCCGCGTGGAGCCGGGTGAGATCGCACAGGTGCTCTGCGGCCATCCCTCGGTGCGTGACGTCCTCGTCGTGCCACGTGAGGAGGGGCCGGGCGATGTGCGGCTCGTCGCCTACGCCGTACGGGCCGACCCGCGAGGGGACGACGCGGACGCGGACCGAGGAGACGACGCGGACGCGACCGGCGGGACGGCCGCCGAACTGACCGCACTCGCCCGCGCCGGACTGCCCGAGTACATGGTGCCCTCGTCCGTGGTCCTCCTCGACGAACTGCCCCTGACGGCCAACGGCAAGGTGGACAGGCGGGCCCTCCCGGCCCCCGGCACGGGCCGTTCGGCCGCGGCGGGGGAGTACGTGGCCCCCCGCGGCGATCTGGAGGAGCAGGTCGCCCGGGTGTGGAGCGAACTGCTCGGCGTCGAACAGGTCGGCGCCCACGACGACTTCTTCGCGCTGGGCGGCCACTCCCTGCTCGCCACGCGCGTGACCGGCCGGCTCAAGGCCGCTCTGCGCAAGGACGTGCGGGTGCGGACTCTCTTCGAGCAGCCGGTGCTCCGCGCGTTCGCGGAGGAGGTCTCGAACGCCGCGTCCCTCGCCTCCGGCGGCCCGCAGCTGCGGGCGGCGCCGCGTACCCCACGTCCGCAGCGCGAGGCAGACGGGGAAACCAGGAACAGCGAGGAGGAGTGACGTGACGACGGAGCGGGCTGAGCCGGAAGTCCTCACGGCGGGAGCAACGAGCGCGCCGAGCGTCCTGCCGATGTCCTCGGGGCAGCAGCGGTTGTGGTTCCTCGCCCAGCTCGACCCCGGCAGCGCCGCCGCCTACCTGGGCTACGGCGCGGCCCGACTGCGGGGCAGGCTTGACCGGGGGGCGCTGCAGAGCGCCGTCGACGCGCTGGTACGCCGCCACGAGACGCTGCGTACGTCCTTCGGGCTGTACGAGGGCGATCCGGTGCAGTTCGTCCATGAGACCTGCCGGCTGCCCGTGACCGAACGGGACCTGCCGGCGGGCGCCGACCCCGAACTGGCCCTGCGGGAGGCGCTCCGCCAGGAGACGTCCACGCCCTTCGCCGTCGGCGGGGCGCCGCTGGCGAGGGTTTCGCTGATCAGGCTCGCACCGCAGGAGCACGTCCTCGTCGTCACCTTCCACCACGGCATCGGCGACATGTGGTCCGGAGCCGTCTTCGTGCGGGAGCTCGCCGCCTGTTACGAGGCCGCACTGACCGGAGGCGAGGCGGACCTTCCCGAACTCCCCGTCCAGTACGGCGACTACGCCGCCTGGCAGCGTGAACGGCTCGACGGCGGCGAGCTGCTGGGCCAGCTCGCCTGGTGGCGGATGACGCTCGAGGGCGTGCCCGCGCTGGAACCGGCGACCGACCGGCCGCGCCCCGCGGTGCAGTCCTTCCAGGGAGCCACCCGCGTCGCGCACGTACCGGCGGGTGTGGTCGGCGAGTTGCAGCGGTTCGCGAACGGGCGCCGGGCAAGCCTGTTCATGGTTCTGCACGCCGCCTACTGCGTGCTGCTCTCGCGCTACTCCGGGCAGGAGGACATCCCGGTGGGCACCTCCGTGGCCGGCCGCGACAGGCCGGAGCTGGAGAACCTCATCGGGATGTTCATCAACACCCTTCTCCTGCGCACGGACCTGTCGGGCGACCCGACCTTCGGCGAACTGGTCGACCGTTCACGCGAAGTGTGCCTCGGCGCCTACGCGCACGCCGAGGTGCCCTTCGAAGCGCTGGTGAAGGAGCTGCGGCCGGAGCGGGACCTGTCCCGGGCCCCGCTCGCGCAAGCGATACTCATGCTGGGCAACACCCCCGACGACGACCTGCGCATCGCCGGACTGACCGTCGAGCCCGTGCCCGTCGACCCCGGCACCGCCAAGGTCGACCTCTTCCTCGCGCTCGTCCCCGACGGCGACGGCCTGCGCGCCGAACTCGAGTACGACGCGGCTCTGTTCACCGCGGACACCGCCGACCGGATGCTCGAACACTTCCTCATGCTCCTGCGGGAGGCACCCGCGGCGGGCGAGCGGAGGCTGTCCCAGCTGCCGCCGCTGCCCGAGCGGGAAGAGGAGCAGCTGCGTGCCTGGGGCACGGGCGACCTCACCGCCCCGCTGCGCGAGGTGCCCGTGCACCAGATGGTGGAGGAGCAGGCCGCGCGCCTCGGCGACAAGTGCGCCGTGCTCCTCGACGAACAGTCCCTCGGCTACCGCGAACTCAACGAACGTGCCAACCGCCTCGCTCATCTCCTGCGCCGGCGCGGCGTGGGCCCGGGCACCCGCGTGGGCGTCTGCACCGAGCGCACGCCCGACCTGCTCGTCGCGCTGCTCGCCGTGCTCAAGTCGGGGGGCGCCTACGTGCCGGTCGACCCCGAATACCCGCCCGAACGCGTCCGGTACCTCCTCCAGGACTCCGACGTGGCCGTGCTGCTGACCCACCGCACCCTCGCCGGCCGGCTGCCCCGGCACGACGCCGAGACCATCCACCTCGACGCCGCCCCGGACCCCGCGGCCGACGAGCCCTCCAGCGATCCCGAACCCGTCGCGGGAGCGGAGGACTTGGCGTACGTCATCTACACCTCCGGCTCCACCGGCCGCCCCAAGGGCGTGATGATCCCCCACGGCCGGCTGCCGAACCTCCTGGACTCCATGCGCACCGAACCGGGGCTCGACGAGAGCGACGTCGTGGCCGCCACGATCACGCACGCCTTCGACATGTCCGTGATCGACTTCTTCCTGCCCCTCACCACCGGTGCGACCGTCGCGCTCTTCCCCCGCGGCGACGTCGTCGACGGGGACCGGCTCGCCGCCCGGATGACGGCCACCGGGGCGACGTACTGGCAAGCCACCCCCGCCGCCTGGCAGTTGCTGCTCGACACCGGCTGGCAGGCCGGCCACCCCTTCCGCGGCCTGTGCGGCGCGGAGCCGCTGACCCCGGGGCTGGCGGCGCGGATGGCTGCCGCGGGGGTCGAGGCATGGCAGGTCTACGGGCCCACGGAGACGACCGTATGGGCGAGTTGCCACCGGGCCGGGGAGGGGGAGTCCCCCGTGCCGCTCGGACGGCCGCTCGCCCACACCCGCTTCCGCGTGCTGGACCGTACGGGGCAGCCGGTGCCCGTCACCGTCGCCGGGGAACTCCACATCAGCGGTCCCGGCGTCGCACGCGGCTACCACGGGCAGCCCGAGCTGACGGAGAGGCACTTCCTGCCGGAGCCCTCCGATCCGGACAGGTCCATGTACCGGACCGGTGACCTGGTGCGCTACCGCGGCGACGGACGGCTGGAGTTCGCCGGGCGGACGGACTCCCAGGTGAAGATCCGGGGGTTCCGCGTCGAGCCGGGTGAGATCGCTGCCGTCCTGCGTGAGCACCCGGAGGTACGCGAGGCGGTCGTGACCGTACGCGAGGACACTCCCGGCGACCGGCGGCTCACCGGCTACGTCGTCCCCGGCGCCATGCCCTCGCAGCCGCGCGAACTGGTCGGTGAGCTGCGCGGGACGGCTCTGGCCCGGCTGCCCGAGTACATGGTTCCGGCCGCCGTGGTCGTGCTGCCCGCGATGCCCAGGACCCCCAACGGCAAGGTCGACAAGGCAGCCCTGCCCGCGCCGGACGGCACGGACTCCCGCGCGCCGGCGGACGGCTTCACCCCGCCCCGTACCGGGACGGAGGAGTATCTCGCCCGCCTGTGGGCGGAGGTGCTCGCCGTCGACGAGGTCGGCGCCGACGACGACTTCTTCGCCCTGGGCGGGCACTCCCTGCTCGCCGGACGGGTGGCCGGGAAACTCACCAAGCGCTACGGGCGCCGGATCCCCGTCCGGATGCTCTTCGACAGGCCCACCGTCGCCTCGCTCGCCGAGGAGCTCGACGGCCCGGACGAGCAGGAGCATCCCGCCGCGCGGGAGCGGGGGACGCCGGCCGCCGCACAGCAGCCGCAGCCCAACGGTACGGCGGTCCACGCCGAGCCCGGCGGCCCGTCACCGCTGCCCCGTGCCACCGCGCCCGACGGGTCGGCCGGGCGCTCGCTGCTGCCCAGCTCCCTCGGACAGTCACGGCTGTGGTTCCTGCACAGGCTCGACCCCGGAAGCGCGCGGGCGTACCTGATGTCCGGACAGGTCGAACTGAGCGGCCCCGTCGAGGAGGACCTCCTGGAGGAAGCTCTCGGGCGGCTCACCGGCCGGCACGAGAGCCTGCGCACGGCCCTGGTCGAGAGCGAGGGGGAGCTGCGGCAGGCCGTCCTCCCGCGTGTGGCCGTCCCCCTCGACCGCGTCGACCTTCGCGGCGTCGAGGACGGGGCGAGGGAAGCGGAGGCCGAACGCGTCCTGCGGGACGCCGCGACCCGCCCGTTCGAGCTCACCCGGCCGCCCCTGATGCGCGTGACGCTGCTGCGCACCGGGGACGAGCGCCGCGTCCTCTCGCTCGTCTTCCACCACGCGGTGTGCGACCGGTGGTCCGTCGCCGTCTTCGTCCGTGAACTCGTGGCGCTGTACGAGGCACTCCACGAGGGGCGGGAGGCCGCCCTGCCGGAGCTGCCGGTCCAGTACGGCGACTACGCCGCCTGGCAGCGGGAGCAGCTGACCGCGCCCGAGACGGAACGCCAGCTTGCCTACTGGAAGGAGCAGCTCCGGGACCTGACTGCTCTCGACCTGCCCACGGACCACCCGCGGCCCCCGGTGCAGACCTTCCGCGGCGACATCCGCTACCGCCCCGTCCCGGCGGAGCTCATGCGGACCCTGGAGGACCTGGGCAGCCGTCACAGCGCGACGCTTTTCATGGTGCTCCTCGCCGCGTTCGACGTCCTGCTGCACCGCTACAGCGGCCGGCAGGACATCGCCGTCGGGTCGCCCGTCGCGGGGCGTGGGCGTCCCGAAGCGGAGAACCTCATCGGGTTCTTCGTCAACAACATCGTCCTGCGCACCGACCTGACCGGCGACCCCTCCTTCACGGAACTGCTCGCCCGCGTACGCGAGACGTGCGTCGAGGCGTACGCACGCCCGGACGTCCCCTTCGAACGGCTCGTCGACGAGGCAGGCGCGGCGCGCGACCTGTCCCGGACACCGCTGTTCCAGACGGTGTTCTCCTTCGGCAACGTCGAAGTGCCGCAGTCCCGCATGGGACAGGCGGACGTGCGGCCCTTCGACGTCCACTCCGGCACCTCCAAGTTCGATCTCGTGCTGGAGATCGTGCCGCGCGGGGACGGGTGGCGGGCGGCGATGGAGTTCAACACCGACCTCTTCGAACCCGCCACGGTCGAGAGGATCTTCGACCACTACCTCGAAGTCCTCCAGGCCGTCGCCGGCGCACCGCAGGGACGCCTGTCCGGGCTCCCCGCCCTCCCGGAGTGCGACCGTGCGGCCCTGGAGTCCTGGAGCCGCGGCGAGGAACGCACCGTTCCCGAGGTGCCGGCACACACCCTCTTCGAGGAGCAGGCCCGCGCACACCCGGACGCGACGGCGCTCAGCAGCGGCGGCACCACCGTCACCTATGCGGAGCTCAACGCCCGTGCCAACCGCCTCGCCCGGCTGCTGCGCGGTCTGGGTGTCGGCCCCGGCACCCTCGTCGCACTCCTCACCCGCCGCTCCGTGGAGACCTACGCCGGGATTCTCGGAGTGCTCAAGGCGGGCGGCGCCTACGTGCCGATCGACCCGGACCACCCCTCCGAGCGCATCCGATTCATGCTCGACGACTGTGCGGCTCCCGTCGTCCTGACACAGACCGGGCTGCGCGAGCGCTTCCCGGAGCCCCACCGGGCGGTCACCGTCCTCCTCGACCAGGAGCCCGCCGCCGGAGAGATGGACCGGCCCCAGGACGAGGACAACCCCGAACCGCTCGCGGGACCGGACGACTTGGCGTACGTCATCTACACCTCCGGCTCCACGGGCCGCCCCAAGGGCACGATGATCACCCACCGGGGAGTGGCGGACCTGCACCTGACCCGCGACCTGGCCGGCGTCGGCCGCGAGGACCGGATGCTGGCCTTCGCCTCCACCAGCTTCGACGCCTCGGTGTGGGAGTGGGTGATGGCGCTGCTCGGCGGAGCCACCCTGGTGATACCCGGCGGCGAGGGAGCCCTGGCGGGTGAGGACCTCGCGGCCGCGGTGCGGGCGGAGCGCCCGACGGTCGCTCTCTTCCCTCCGTCCCTGCTGGCCCTCGTGGACCCGGACGAGGTCCCCTCGCTGCGTACCGTCGTCTCCGGCGGAGAGGACTGTTCCGCTGCGGTGGCCGCACGCTGGGCGGGACGCGTCCGGCTTCTCAACGCGTACGGCCCCACGGAGATCACGGTCTACGCCACTCTGTCCGGCGCCCTGTCCGGCGACCGCCACCCGCCCATCGGCCGGCCGGTGCCCAACGCGGTCCTGGAGGTCCTGGACACCGGGGGACGCCCAGTCCCGGTCGGCGTCCCCGGTGAGCTCCACGTGGGGGGCCCGGGGGTGGGAACCGGCTACCTGGGCAGGCCCGGACTGACCGCCGAGCGCTTCGTCCCCGACCCCGGCCGGCCCGGGCGGCACCTCTACCGCACGGGCGACCTCGTGCGCTGGCTGCCCAGCGGTGAACTGGAGTACATCGGCCGCGAGGACGACCAGGTCAAGATCCGCGGATTCCGCATCGAACTCGGCGAGATCGAGGAGGTGCTGCGCGCACACGCGGCGGTGCGGGACGTCGTCGTACTCGTCCGCGAGGACGTGCCCGGCGACCCCCGGATCGCCGCCTACGTCAGGGCAGGCGGGAACACCGCGGCGGACGGCGGCGGCGAACTCGCCCGGGAACTCCTCGCGTCGGCGCGGGACCGGCTGCCCGGCCACATGGTTCCCGCCCACCTGCAGGTGCTCGCGGACTTCCCGCGCACCCCCAGCGGGAAGACCGACCGCGCCGCCCTGCCCGCCCCCGACGCGCGGCGGAACCCCGCCGACGGCGGTCACGCGGCGCCCTCCACCCCGGCCGAGGCGCGCGTCGCGGCGCTCTTCGCCGAGGTGCTCGGGACCCACGACGTCGGCGTGCACGACGACTTCTTCCACCGCGGGGGCAACTCCCTGTCCGCCACACGCCTCCACGCCGCGATACGGGACACCTGGCCCGGGGCCGGCATACCCCTGCGGCTGCTGTTCGAGAGGCCGACGCCGCACGCGCTGGCACAGGCCGTCACACGGGACGACGCCGGCGGTGACGGCCCGGACCCGGCGGACGACGTGGCCCTGGACCCGGCGATCCGGGTGGAGGGGGAGTGGGAGTGGAACCCCGCTCCGCGCGCGGTCCTGCTGACCGGGGCCACGGGCTTCCTCGGCGCCTTCCTCCTCGACACACTCCTGTCGAGCACCGGGGCCGAGATCGTCTGCCTCGTCCGCGCGGAGACCTCCGGAGAGGCCCGCGCCAAGCTCGTCGGTCATCTGCGCGACCTGCGGCTGTGGGACAGGTGGGACCGGGACGCCCGGGACCGCGTGCGTGCCCTGCCCGGCGATCTGACCGAGCCGCATCTCGGGCTCGGCCCGGACGGCTTCCGCGAACTGGCACACCACGTCGAGGAGATCCACCACAGCGGGGCCGCCGTCAACTTCGCCAAGCCCTACGCGGCGCTGCGCGAGACCAACGTCGGCGGCACGCAGCAGATCCTGAGGCTGGCGTGCACGGGCCGCGTCAAGCCCGTCCACCACATCTCCACCCTCTCGGTGTTCACGCTGCGGCACGACGGCGACCCGGCCGCACGCGAGGACGAACTGCCCTCCGCCGCGCCGCCCGCCGAGAACGGCTACAACCAGAGCAAGTGGGCCGCGGAACAACTCGTCGCCGTGGCCCGGGAGCGCGGCCTGCCGGTCTCGGTCTACCGCCCCGGCCGCATCGCCGGAGACAGCGCCTCCGGGGTGTGGCGCGCCGACGACGTCTTCTGCCACATCCTGCGCGCCTGCGCCCTCGTGGGCTCCGTACCGGCACTGGACTTCAGTACGGACATCGTCCCCGTCGACCACATCGCGCACGTCGTGGGGACTGTGGCCCGTCAGAAGGAACACCTCGGCAGGACCTACCAGTTCGGCGGCACCGGGCGGCTGCGCTTCGAGACGGTGCACCGCGCGCTGTGCCGCGCCGGGCACCGTACGCGCTGGGACACCTTCGAGGACTGGTACGAGGCGTGCCGCCTCTACGCCGAGAAGCATCCCGACAGCGGACTGGGTCCCACTCTTTCCCTGTTCGGGAAGCGTGTCGAGGACGACAGGCACGGCCTGCGGGAGCCGGTCTTCGACACCACCAACACGCGGCGGGCGACAGGGGACCGGCGTCCCCCGACGGTGGACGACGCGCTGCTGGAGCGGTACCTGCGCGAACTGACGGCCATCGGCTTCCTGCCGCCGCCGCCCGGCGCCCCGCCCGCCGGCGGCTGAGGCGCCGCGCTCACCGAATCCCGGGGGCGGCCACGTGCGGCCGGCCCCGGCCACCGTCCCCCCGTTCTCCGCCCCCCCGTCCCAGTCCCCCGTCACCGAAAGGCATGACATGACAGCCAAACCCACCGTGCTCGTCGTCGGCGCAGGCATCGGAGGACTGACGGCGGCACTGGCTCTGGGCCGCCAGGGCTTTCCGGTACGCGTCTTCGAACGGCGCACGAGCCTGCGCGTGGAGACCAGCGGAACCGGCGTGACGATCTGGAGCAACGCCACCACGGCGCTCTCGGCCCTGGGCGTGGAGAAGCAGCTGTTCGAGGTCGGCATCCCGATCGAGCGGAGCCGGGTGATGACGGAAGCCGACGTGCCCGTCATCCGCACCCCGGTGCAGAGCTTCACCGCGCCGGGCAGCACCCCCGGCGTCACCGTCGCCCGCGGAGACCTCGCCCGCGTCCTGACCGACGCGTGCGAGAGCCTCGACGTCGACATCCGCTTCGGGGCCCGCATCACGGACTTCACGGCCGACGACGAGCGGGTCGTCGTGAGTTTCGAGGACGGTTCGCAGACCGAGGGCGACGTGCTGGTCGGAGCGGACGGTCTGAGGTCCGGCATCGCGACCGGGCTCCTGGGCGAATCCGATCCCGTCTACACCGGCGTCACGACGTACAGGGGCGTCAGCGACAGCGACTGCGGCGTCCCCCGGGGCACGGTGCACCTCTTCCAGGGACGCCACGGCGTCAACGGCGGCGCCTGGCACATCGCTCACGGCCGCGTGACGTGGACCATCGGGCACCCGGCCCCGGCGGACGGCCAGGACGAGCCCGGCACGAGGCGGGCACGCGCGATGGACCTGGCCGACCGCTTCCAGGGGCCGCCCCGCTGCCTGGTGGAGAACACCCCCGAGGAGCGGCTCCTGCGTACCGACCTGTACTACAGCCCATGGCGGGAGCGGTGGAGCGAAGGGCGCGTCACCCTCCTCGGCGACGCCGCACACGCCGTGACGACCGTCCTCGGGCAGGGAGCGTGCCAGGCCATCGAGGACGGCGCGGTCCTCGCCGACGAGATGGCCGCCGCCCCCGGCGACCCCGTGGCGGCGATACGGGCCTACGAGCGGGCCCGGCAGGAACGCGTCCGCCGGGTGCGCGAGACGATCTTCAAAGTCGCAGGCGCCCCGCAGGTGAACAACCCGCTCCTGCGGCCGCTGTTCCTCCGGCTGACCACCTTCTTCGCCCACCGCAACCAGGAGGCCATGTGGCGCGGCCTGATGGAGCCGCCCCGTCTGCGCCGCACACCGGCGGTGGACGCCTCGGCCGGCCGCCCCTGAAAGCCGTCACCGGCCGTCCCGGCCACCTGCCCCCGCGAACGCGAGAGGACCCGAGATGACAGCACGCGCTGCCGGGGATGCTCCCCAAGCTCTGACCACACTGCCGGAACCGGCCCGGGCCTGGCAGGAGAAGGTCCGGCGCTTCTGCCAGGACTCCGTCGCCCCCCGCGCCCGCGCGATGGACGAATCCGGCAGGCTCGACGACGCTCTCGTCAAGGAGCTCTTCGGCGAGGGCCTGATGGGCATCGAGATCCCCGAGGTCTACGGAGGAAGCGGCGGCGACCTGTTCGACGTCGTACTGGCCATCGAGGAGACCGCCCGGCACGATCCCGCCGCCGCCGTCTTCGTCGACGTGCAGAACGCCCTCGTCATCAGCGCACTCCTCCGGCACGGCAGCGGCGACCAGAAGCGGCGTCACCTGCCCCGTCTCGCGGGCGGCCAGGTCGGCGCCTACGCCATATCGGAGGAGCACGCGGGCAGTGACGCCTTCGCGCTGGAGACCCGGGCCGAGCGGCGGGGCGACGGCTTCGTGATCAACGGCCGCAAGCGCTGGATCACCAGCGCCGCGGAAGCCGGGCTGTTCCTGGTCTTCGCCCGGACCGGGGAGGAGCCCTCGCCGTCGGTACCCGGGCTCAGCGCCTTTCTCGTGGACCGGGAGACACCGGGCCTCGCCGTGGGCGAACCGGTGCCGAAGATGGGCATCCGTGCGAGCTCGACCTGCGAGGTGGTCTTCGACGAGGTCCGCGTCGAACGGGGCAGCCTGATGGGCCGCCCCGGCGACGGGGGCGTCCTGATGGTGGAGACGCTCGACATCGGCAAGCTCGGCATCGCGGCCCAGCTCGTCGGCCTCGCGGACGGAGCCCTGAGTCACGCGCTGCGGCACGCGGAGGAGCGGGAGCAGTTCGGCACCAGGATCGCGGACTTCCAGGGAGTGCAGTTCCCGCTCGCCCGCATCGCCGCGGAACTCGAGGCCGCCCGCGTCCTGTTGTACAACACCGCCCGGCTGCTCCAGCACGGGGCGCCGCAGGCGGAGCGCATCAAGGCCACCTCCATGGCCAAGTACGTCGCCTCCGCCGTCGCCGAACGGGCCGCCTCACAAGCGGTGGAGACACTGGGCGGCGCCGGGTTCGCGGGGCGGCACCCGGTGGAGAAGCTCTACCGCGACGCGAAGATCGGCTCGATCTACGAGGGCACCTCGAACATCCAGTTCAAGACCATCGCCTCCCTGCTGACCCGCCGTGCAGAGGACCCGGCGGAACACACGGACCGCAGCGCCACCCCGAGAGAGGACTGAACGGCAATGGAGCACGACACCAAGCCGGGACGGGACCCGGTGGCCGCCCCCGGCCCGGCGACCCCGCTGCAGCTGTTCTGCCTTCCCTACGCCGGGGGTTCCTCGCGCCTCTACGCCGACTGGCAGGGCGGGCTCCCCGCTCACGTCGAGGTACGGCCCGTCGAGCCCCCAGGCCGGGGCACGCGCTTCAGGGAGGCGCCGCACGACCGGCTGGGGCCGCTGGTCGCGGATCTGCTGCCCGACGTCGTCGCCGTGGGGGACGCTCCTTACGCGCTCTTCGGATACAGCCTCGGAGCACTCGTCGCCTTCGAACTCGCCCGGACGATGGAGCAGCGCTACGGCCGTCCTCCCGTCCACCTCTGCGTCGGTGCGTTCCGGGCCCCGCATCTTCGGCGTACGGCGGTTCCCGACTACAACCTGCCCGAGCCGGTCTTCCGGGAACGGCTGCGGTCCTTCAACGGCACTCCGGCGGCAGTACTGGCCGACGATTCCCTCATGGAGCTGATGATCCCGATCCTCCGGGCAGACCTCGCCGTCGCCGACACCTACCGCTTCAGCGAGGAAGGGCCGCTCAGCTGCCCCATCACCGCCTTCGCCGGCAGCGAGGACGGCGAGGTCGATGTGGCGTCGGTGGCCCAGTGGAGCCGGCACACCAGCACGGCATTCAGCCTGAAGGTCCTCGAGGGCGATCACTTCTTCCTGCACCGTCAGCAGCCCGAAATCCTGAGGCGCCTGACGGAGGTTCTGGCCGGCTCCCCGGAAGACGCACGCGGACGGGGCGCCTGATCCGGGCGTCACGACCGTCGCGTTCGCGCCCCCGTGCGAGGGTGGCGCCGGACCACGGGTGAGGCCGGGACCACCGCATCCGGCCGCGGCTACACTGCCGGGTGCCGCGGCCGGCCGTGCGTCATCGTGGCCGTGGAACGGCGCCGCCCTCGGCACGGGTCCACTGCACGGGACCGACCGGGACCGACGCCGTCCGTACGGCTGCTGCTCTTCCGTCGATCGGAGCCGACACCATGCCTTCTCCCTCCAGGTCTCCCCGCCGGGCGGCACGGGCTCTGGCCGACTGGTCGCCGCGACGCTGGACGATCGCCTTCTGCGCGGCCGCCGGTACCGCGCTGGCCGTCGGACTTCCCACCGCCGTGGTGCCGAACCCGCTCTTCTCCCGGGCCGTCCCGGTGCAGTGGTGGAACTATCCCGCGCTCGCCCTGACCGCGGTCCTGGGAGGTCTCGTACTGGCGACGTACGTCCGCGGGCCGGAGGCCCCCGTGAGCCGGCGGCCGGCTGACCGCCTCGGATCGGTGGGCGGTGTCCTGTCGTTCCTCGCCGTGGGCTGCCCGGTGTGCAACAAACTCGTGATCCTGCTGCTCGGCACGTCAGGTGCTCTCAGTTACTGGGCGCCTGTGCAGCCGTTGGTCGCCGTCGCATCGGTTCTGCTCCTGCTCGAGGCGGCCCTGCGCCGGCTTTCGGTCGCGGACGAGTGCCCGGTCCCGCCCGGAACCGAGGCGACGGTCCACGGGGAAGACCGCGGCTCAGCGACCACCGTCCGCTAGCGGACCGGGCCCTGCGGGCGCGAACCGTCTCGGCACACCAGGCACGCCCACGGCCGCGTTCCGGAGGAACGTGAGCGGGAAACGTCACAGCGGTGAGCGCCGCTCCCGCGCGTGCGTGCCCCCGGCGGGCGCGTGCGAGCTTCGCTGGCCGCGAGGTGCCGTCGGACCGTGACGCCGCAGTACTCAAGAATCATCGTACGTATGGCCGAATGTTCGGCTAGCTTTGGTCCGGACTGAAGTGTGCCGGGGGCCGCGAACGAGCGGCAGGGCAAGGAACGTGGGCCTGCAGGGACGAGTGCCGGCAGTTCCATCGAGGAGGGACCGCCGATGGCAGCACAGGAGTGCCCCACGTGCGGGGAGCCTGTCCGGATGGAGGGCTCGTCGCCCTGCTCGTGCGGGCTGACCGCCGTTGAGGAAGCCGACGCGATCTTCGACGCGGCCAGGCCGCGTCAGGCGGCCGTCCCCTCCCGCCCTGCCGGGGAGCGCATGCCCCAACCGGCTGAGGACGGGACCGGGGGCGCCGGCGAGACCGGTGAGGGCAGTGAGGGCGGCAGGACCGGGGAGAGCCTGCAGCCCGGTGAGGGCGTCGAGACCGATGAGGGCGGGGCGCCCGGCCGTCCCCGCATGGGCCTGCGCGGCAGGGGCGCCGTCGTCGGCCTCGCCGCAGCCGTGACGCTCGGGGCCGGAGTGCTCATCGCGGAGAAGGCGAGTACCGGGCCCGGAGTGCAGAGCAGCGGCAGGGCATCCGCTCCTTCCCCGTCCGGCCGGGAAGTCACCCCGCCGGAGGCGGCGGAGGGCTCCGGCTCCCCCTCCGCACCGGGCGAACCGCGTGGTACATCCGGCTCTTCGGGCTCCCCGGACAGCGGTATGTCCGAGCAGGGCGGAAACGCGGGGGGCGGTGCGGAGCGCCACGGCCCGAAGTCCCCGGCGCCGCCGGACGGCGAGGCTCCCTCCCCGTCGTCGCCTGGTGACGCGTCTGGCGGCACCCCGAACGGTGGCGGGTCCTCGAATGGCGGTTCCGGGGGAGAACCGGGCGGAGACGAGGGCGGCTCGTCGGACGGCGGGAACAGCCACGGCGGCGGTGACAACGGCGACGGCGACGACGGGTCCGGCGGGCTGCTGGGCGGCCTCTTCGGTGGTCTCCTCGGCGGTGACGGCGACCGGTGACGAACGGCAGGGCCGGGGCGGGGCTCGGCCCGGCCGCCCGGCCGACCCCCTCCAGGAACAGGGGCATCTTGTCAGGGGTCCGGTCGACCACGTGGACGGTCAGCTTGGCCACGTCGTCGAAGGAGCCTCCGATTCCGCTCAGTGCCTTGCCGATGTTGAGGTAGCACCGCTCGACCTGAGCGGCGAGGTCCCCGGCCGCCCGTCCAGGGGCCAGGTCAGCTCGCCGGCCGGCCTGAGGAGGAGGCGACCGCGGCGGTGTTGGCGCAGACGATCACGAGGATCGCCCACCAGGCGAGCGCATCGAGGCGCTGGTCCAGTACCACCCGGCCGACCAGGGCGGCGAAGACCGGGTTGACGCTCATGAAGGCGCCGAAGAAGCAGGCGGGAACCCGCCGCAGCGCCAGCAGGTCGGCAAGGAACGGGACGGCGGAGGAGAGTACCCCGGCGGTCAGTGCGCAGAGCAGGGAAGCCGGGGTGGGCGGATGCTGCCACAGCACCACTGCGCCGAGGGGGACGCAGGCCGCCGCCGAGACGAAGGCCCCGGCCGCCGATCCCTGGATGCCGGGCACCCGACGGGCCACGGTGCGGTTGAGCAGGATGTAGGAGGCCCAGCAGGCGGCGGCCAGCAGCCCCAGCCCGATGCCCGCGTAGTCGGTGGAGGGCTGAGGACGGACGAGGACGGCGACGGCACCCGCGGCGGCCAGCGCGCAGACGGCGTCCTTGCGGCGGCGTGAGCCGGCCAGCGCGACGGCCAGGGGGCCGAGGAACTCCAGGGTGACGGCGAGTCCCAGGCCGATGCGGTCGATCGCCGTGTACAGCGAGAGATTCATGGCGCCGAACACCAGGGCCAGCCCGAGGACGGGCCGCCACTGTGCCGCGGTGAAGCTCCTGAAACTCGGCCTGCCGAGCGCACACAGCAGCACGGCCGCCACCCACTGCCGTACCGCGACCACGCCGGCCGGTCCGATCACCGGGAAGGCCAGCGCCCCCACCGAGGCCCCGATCTGGTTCGACAGCCCACTGCCGAGCATCAATCCCACGCCACCGGGACTCACCCCGCCCTGGGCGGAGGGGCCTTCGGGGCCGGTGGCGGCCGGCTGACCGGGGCCGCCCCGCGATATCTCCATCACCATGCCGACCACGGTGCGGCCGGCTGACAGATACGCAAAATGCATCCAGCATGCCGTTGATACGCTGTGCGCATGGATCGGGACGGCCTCACCGGCCTGGAGTTCAAGCATCTGCGCTGCCTGGTGGCGGTCGTGGACCAGGGCGGCTTCACCGACGCCGCCCTGGAACTGGGGATCTCCCAGGCCGCCGTCTCCCGGGGCGTCCTGGCCCTGGAACGTCTGCTCGGCGTCCGTCTTCTGCACCGCACGAGCCGTTCGGTGGAGCCGACGACGGCCGGGGTACGCGTCCTGGCCCGTGCCCGGGTGCTGCTGGCCGGTGCCGAAGAGCTGGTGCGTGAGGCGGTGAGCGGCCACGCCCGGCTGCGCGTCGGCCATGCCTGGTCCGCCTTCGGCCGCCGCACCGCCGAGTTCCAGCGCCGCTGGCACGAGCGCTACCCGGACGTGGAGGTGCAGCTGATCCGCCAGAACACCGCCACCGGCGGACTCGCCGAGGGCATGTGCGACCTGGCGGTCGTCCGCGCCACGCTCGACCTGCGGGCCTGGTCGCACGCGCTGATCGGCCACGAACGGCGCGTCGTCGCACTGGCCTCCGACGACCCCTGGGCCGGCCGGCGATCCGTGCGGCTGGACGAGATCCCCTCCCGCACCCTGGTGATCGACCGCCGCACCGGCACCACCACTCTCGGCCTGTGGCCCGAAGCGGAACGTCCGGCCGTGGAGTACACCCGCGACATCGACGACTGGCTCGCC
The DNA here is from genome assembly GCF_000424965.1 of Streptomyces sp. TAA204. Classification (NCBI taxonomy): domain Bacteria; kingdom Bacillati; phylum Actinomycetota; class Actinomycetes; order Kitasatosporales; family Streptomycetaceae; genus Streptomyces; species Streptomyces sp. TAA204. The sequence continues at coordinate 42,453 of NZ_AUKW01000002.1, read as the reverse complement.
GCCATCGCCACCGGCCGCTGCGTAGGGGTCACTCCGCAGTCCACCGCCGCTCAGTACCGCCGGGACGGCATCGTCTACCGTCCCCTGCGCAACGCCGACCCCGTTCCCGTCCATCTCATCTGGCGGCGGCACGACCCGCACCCCGCCACGCACGCGGCCGTCGCCCTGGCCATGGACCTCTACCGGGAGGACGCACGCGGCACGAACAGGCCTCCGGCCCGCCGGGACGCGGGCAAGCCGGGACGGGGGTAAGCCGGGAGGCAAGGGAAGCGGCTGCGGCCGCCGTGAGGTGAAGCGGTGTCGACGCGGCGGGACGGGTGTCGTCATCGTCAGGCGGAACGGTGGTCCCCGTCGGGCCCGCGCTCGGTGCGGCAGTAACCTCGCGGACAGGTCGCGTTCGTACCGGCGAGACGGAAGAGGATCGTTCATGTTCCGCAAGGTGTTGGTCGCCAACCGAGGTGAGATCGCCATTCGCGCGTTCCGCGCGGGCTTCGAGCTCGGCGCACGTACAGTCGCGGTCTTCCCGCACGAGGACCGCAACTCCCTGCACCGGCTGAAGGCCGACGAAGCCTATGAGATCGGTGAGCCCGGACACCCGGTGCGGGCGTACCTCTCCGTCGAGGCGATCGTCCGGGCGGCGCGCACGGCAGGCGCGGACGCCGTGTACCCCGGGTACGGGTTCCTCTCCGAGAACCCGGATCTGGCTCACGCCTGCGAGGAGGAGGGTGTCACCTTCGTCGGCCCCTCCGCGGAGATCCTCGAGCTGACCGGCAACAAGGCCCGCGCCGTTGCCGCCGCCCGCGCGGCCGGTGTACCGGTGCTCGGCTCCTCCGAGCCGTCGACCGACGTGGACGAACTGGTCCGCGCGGCGGACGGTCTCGGCTTCCCGGTGTTCGTCAAGGCCGTCGCCGGTGGCGGAGGGCGAGGAATGCGGCGGGTCGAGGACGCGGGGACGCTGCGCGAGTCGATCGAGACGGCCGCGCGTGAGGCCGAGTCCGCATTCGGTGACCCGACCGTCTTCCTCGAGCAGGCCGTGGTCGAACCCCGGCACATCGAGGTGCAGATCCTCGCCGACGGCTCCGGCGAGGTGATCCATCTCTTCGAACGTGACTGCTCGGTGCAGCGCCGCCACCAGAAGGTGGTCGAGATGGCACCCGCCCCGCACCTCGATCCCGATGTGCGCGAGAGGATCTGCGAGGACGCGGTGAATTTCGCCCGGCACATCGGCTACCGCAACGCGGGGACGGTGGAGTTCCTCCTCGACCGCGACGGGAAGCACGTGTTCATCGAGATGAACCCGCGCATCCAGGTCGAGCACACGGTGACCGAGGAGGTCACCGATGTCGACCTCGTGCAGGCCCAGTTGCGCATCGCCGCCGGCGAGACGCTCGCCGGTCTCGGGCTGTCGCAGGAGACCGTCGCCCTGCACGGCGCCGCACTGCAGTGCCGCATCACCACCGAGGACCCGGCCAACGACTTCCGCCCCGACACCGGAATGATCAGCGCATACCGCTCGCCGGGCGGCTCCGGAATCCGGCTCGACGGCGGCACCACCCACGCCGGTACGGCGATCAGCGCCCACTTCGACTCGATGCTGGTCAAACTCACCTGCCGGGGCCGGGACTTCCCCACCGCGATCGGCCGTGCCCGGCGTGCCGCGGCGGAGTTCCGCATCCGCGGAGTGGCCACGAACATCCCCTTCCTGCAGGCCGTGCTCGACGATCCGGACTTCAGCGCAGGCCGGGTCACCACGTCCTTCATCGAGCAGCGGCCGCATCTGCTGACCGCACGGCACTCCGCCGACCGCGGCTCGAAGCTGCTCACCTACCTCGCCGACGTCACGGTGAACAAGCCCAACGGCGAGCGGCCCCGGCTGGCTTCGCCGACCGCCAAACTGCCTCAGCCGCCCGAGGCCGAGCCGCCCGCCGGCTCCAGGCAGAAGCTCACCGAACTCGGTCCGGAGGGATTCGCCCGCTGGCTGCGCGAGTCACCCACCGTCGCAGTCACCGACACCACCTTCCGGGACGCGCATCAGTCGCTGCTCGCCACCCGTGTCCGTACGAAGGACATGCTCGCCGTGGCGCCGCTGATGGCGCACACCGTGCCGCAGCTGCTGTCCCTGGAATGCTGGGGAGGCGCCACGTACGACGTCGCTCTGCGTTTCCTCGCCGAGGACCCGTGGGAGCGCCTGGCCCAGTTGCGTGAGGCCGTGCCCAACATCTGTCTCCAGATGCTGCTGCGCGGACGCAACACCGTCGGCTACACGCCCTATCCGGCCGAAGTCACCAGCGCCTTCGTCGAGGAGGCCACGGCCACCGGCATCGACATCTTCCGCATCTTCGATGCCCTGAACGACGTCGGACAGATGCGGCCCGCGATCGAAGCCGTCCGCGAGACAGGTTCCGCGGTCGCCGAGGTCGCGCTGTGCTACACCTCCGACCTCAGCGACCCCGCGGAGAAGCTCTACACCCTGGACTACTACCTCGGGCTGGCCGAACAGGCCGTGGAGGCCGGTGCGCACGTGCTGGCGGTCAAGGACATGGCCGGACTGCTGCGCGCACCCGCGGCCACCCGCCTCGTCTCCGCGCTGCGCAGGGAGTTCGACCTGCCGGTCCACCTTCACACCCACGACACCGCGGGCGGTCAGCTCGCCACCTGTCTCGCGGCGATCCAGGCGGGCGCGGACGCCGTCGACGGGGCGGTGGCCTCCATGGCGGGCACCACATCCCAGCCGTCGCTGTCGGCGATCGTGGCCGCCACCGACCACTCCGACCGGCCGACAGGGCTCGACCTGGGGGCGATCGGCGACCTGGAGCCGTACTGGGAGGGCGTCCGCAAGATCTACGCGCCCTTCGAGGCAGGTCTGGCGTCACCGACCGGACGCGTCTACCACCACGAGATCCCCGGCGGGCAGTTGTCCAACCTGCGTACGCAGGCCGTCGCCCTCGGCCTGGGCGACCGCTTCGAAGACATCGAGGCGATGTACGCCGCCGCCGACAAGATCCTCGGACGCCTGGTGAAGGTCACCCCCTCCTCGAAGGTGGTCGGCGATCTCGCGCTGCACCTGGTCGGCTCCGGGGTCTCGCCGGAGGCATTCGAGGCCGAGCCGAACACCTACGACATCCCGGACTCCGTCATCGGTTTCCTGCGCGGCGAACTGGGCGACCCGCCCGGCGGCTGGCCGGAGCCGTTCCGCAGCAAGGCGCTGGAGGGCCGCGCCGCGCCGAAACCGGTGCGGGAACTGTCCGGCGAGGACCGCCGGGGGCTGGCGGAGGACCGGCAGGCGACGCTGAACCGGCTGCTCTTCCCCGGCCCCACCGAGGACTTCGAGACGCACCGTGAGACGTACGGCGACACCAGCGTGCTCGAGAGCCGCGACTTCTTCTACGGCCTCCGCCCGGGCAAGGAGTACGCGGTGGACCTCGAACCGGGGGTGCGGCTGCTCATCGAACTGGAAGCCGTCGGAGAGGCGGACGAGCGGGGCATGCGCACCGTGATGTCGACCCTGAACGGTCAACTGCGGCCGATCCAGGTGCGGGACGCCTCCGCGGCATCCGACGTCCCGCCGACGGAGAAGGCGGACAAGGCCGATCCGTCCCACGTCGCCGCGCCCTTCGCGGGAGTCGTCACACTCACGGTCGCCGAGGGCGACTCCGTCGAGTCCGGTGCGACCGTGGCCACGATCGAGGCGATGAAGATGGAAGCAGCCATCACCGCGCCGAAGAGCGGGACGGTCTCACGCCTCGCCGTCAACACCATCCAGCAGGTGGAGGGAGGCGACCTCCTCATCGAGCTCGCCTGAGGTCGCCCGCGTGGGATGCCGCCGTACTGGCCGCGCCCCGACGGCACAACGCTGTGGACGACCGGTACGGCGGCATCCTGACGGACGGCGGCACCGGCGGCATCACCCGTGGCGGCCCGGCAATCAGGGGGCGGCTTCGTCCGTGAAGCGGGACAGCGCTTGTCCACCGGTTTCGGAGGCGGTCGGCGACCCCGGGCGACCGGGGATGTTCACGGGCGGCTGCGGCTCGTCGCCGTCGGGCTTCGGGCGCCGCTGACCGGGGAGACGGCGATGGGTGGCGAGGATGCCGAGGATGACCAGGGCCGCGCCGGCCGTCTGTGTCCAGGCGACCGGCTCGCCCAGGAGAATCACGCCGAGAGTGACGCCGACGACCGGAGTCAGATAGGTGACAGCGGCGGCGTCGGCGGCGCCCCAGGCTGCGACGACGTTGGTGTTCCAGACATAGGCAAGACCCGTGCCGAAGACACCGAGGGCGAGGGTGGCGAACAGCGCCGGACCGACCGGAGCCATCGCCGGTGCCGGGGTGAGGAAGGGCGTTGCGGCCAGCATCAGCAATGCGCCCGTGGTGACCTGGATGACGGCGACAGAGAGTGCGGGCAGCTCGCGCGGCGAGACGAAACGCCGCAGGTGGACGAAGGCGATGCCGTAGCAGGCCGTAGCGGTCAGGCAGGCGAGCTGTGCCGCGAGGTTCCCGCCGAGGTCGACTGCGAGTGGGTCGAGGATCACGAGCACGCCGGCGAAGCCGAGCAGCAGTCCAGCGGTGCCGTGGCGGGTGAGGCGTTCGGCCGGCAGCAATGCGGCAGACCACGCCACGGTCATCAGCGGGGTGGTGGCGTTGTACGTGCTGGCGAGACCGGAGGGGATGCGCTGTTCTGCCCATGCGAAGAGCGTGAACGGCACGACGCAGAGCAGCACGGCCACGATGCTGAGGTGACCCCAGAGCACCGGGTCGCGTGGCAGCCGGCGGCGTGTGACGAGGACGGTCAGCCAGAGGGCTCCGGCGCCGAACACCATGCGGCCCCACACCACTTGCAGCGGAGACAGCTCCTCCAGTCCGATCTTGATGCACAGGAAGCTGGAGCCCCATGCCAGGGCGAGCAGGATGAACTGGGCAAAGACCGGCAACGCTTGTCTCCTCCGGGACGGGCACGTATCGCATGCCCTACCGAGAGAAGCGCGACCCGGGCCGGAACACTGGCGGGATTCCGACATCGCACTCAGGCCGGGTCGAAGCTGTCTGCGCCCGGCCGCCGCACCGGACGCACGCCGCGCCGACGGGCGCGGGCCCGCACCGGGGTGGCTGCCGGAGCCACCCCGGTGGTGGGTGTCCGTGCGGCTACTTCATTCCGAGGAGCTGCTCCACCGGGTCGATGGCGAAGTAGACGAGGAAGAGCGCCGCGGTGCTCCACAGCAGCCAGTGGACCTCGCGGGCCTTGCCCAGGCACGCCTTGATGACCACGTAGGAGATGAAGCCGGCGCCGATGCCGTTGGTGATGGAGTAGGTGAACGGCATGACGGAGATGGTCAGGAACGCGGGGATGGCCAACTCGTAGCGGTCCCAGTCGATGTGCCTGACCTGGGTCATCATCAGGAATCCGACGACGACCAGCGCGGGGGAGGCCGCCTGCATGGGCACGATCGTCAGGACGGGGGTGAAGAAGAGGGCGAGAGTGAACAGGCCGCCGGTGATCAGGTTGGCGAAGCCGGTACGGGCGCCCTCACCGACACCCGCCGCGGACTCGATGTAGGCGGTGGCCGACGAGGAGGAGGCGGCGCCGCCCGCGACGGCCGCCGCGCCGTCGATGAGCAGGACGCGGCCCAGACCGGGAACCTGGCCGCGCTCGTCGAGGAGTCCGGCCTCGGCGGTGACGCCGACGACGGTGCCCATCGTGTCGAAGAAGTCGGACAGGATGAGGGTGAAGACGAGCAGTACGACGGTCAGGACGCTGACCTGACCGAACGCCCCGAGCAGGTCGAACTTGCCCAGGAGCCCGAAGTCGGGGGCGGCGACGGGGTTGTCCGGCACCGAGGGGGAGGTCAGGCCCCAGGACTTGATGTCGGCGAGCTTGTTGATGACGACCGCGACGACGGTCATCACAACGATGCTGATGAGGATGGCGCCCTTGACCTTGCGGGCCAGGAGGACGACCGTCAAGAGCACGCCGAGGCAGAAGACGAGCATGGGCCAGCCGGTGAGGGTGCCGGTGCCGAGCTGCACGGGCACAGTGGTCTGAGCCGCGTCCGGAATACGGGTGACGAACCCGGCGTCCACGAAGCCGATCAGGGCGATGAACAGACCGATGCCGACGCTGATGGCCTGCTTGAGGGGCTGCGGGATGGCGTGCATGACGGCCTCGCGCAGACCCGTCAAGACCAGCACGCAGATCAGCAGGCCCTCGAGCACGATGAGGCCCATCGCGTCGTCCCACGCCATGAGGGGCGCGACCTGGACGGCGACGATGGCGTTGATGCCGAGACCGGCGGCCAGAGCGAGCGGCAGATTGCCGCCCACGCCCATGATCACGGTCATCACCGCGGCCACCAGAGCCGTGGCGGTCGCCAGCTGAGTGGCGTCCAGCTGCTGGCCGAATTTGTCCTCCGCACTGCCCAGGATGATGGGGTTGAGTACGAGGATGTACGCCATGGTGAAGAATGTGGCGAACCCACCGCGTATCTCCCGACTGACCGTCGAGCCGCGTTCACGGATGCGGAAGAACCGGTCGAGGGGACCGTCGCCGTTTCTGGTGGGTGGCGTGTCGGGCGGGCTCGTCGCGCTGGTCTGCATGACTGCGTCTCCTGGACCTACAGGTATGGGGGGAAGAAGAAGGTGGTGCGCCGCCGGCAGCGTGTGAGAGGCGGTGCGCAAACACGCGTGCGGCGCCTTGCCGAGCGGATCATACGCGGCAAGGCGGGTTGCACAATCGTGTGGCGGCATCCGGCGTCAGGCGGCCCCGCTCGCTCCTGTCGGTTCCTACAGAATCAGCCCCGACCTATCCCGCAAACCGGGATGCAGGTGACAGCGGCGAATGCGGTTGCCGTAGGTAACTGCTTACTCTCTGCCCGTGCATTCACCGATCCCCTTCAACGCGCGTGCTGCCCGCACGCTGCGCGAGAAGCTCGGGATGGCCCCCGGTCACGTCGCCTACGGCATCCGTGCCTCGTACGGCATGAACCACATCACCCCCGACACCGTCGCCGCGTGGGAACGCGGTGCCGCCGTGCCCACCCCCGGCGAACTCACCGCCCTGGCCGGGGCTCTGTGGTGCGCTCCCGACGAACTCATGGGCGCCCCCCGCACCTTGCTCGCACACCGGCTGTCCCGGGGCATCTCCGCCGAGGACGTCGCCCGGCTCATCGGCATCGACCTCGACGCCTACCGCCACATGGAGGAGACCGGCCACTGGACCGGCGACAAGCGGCAGTCCGCCAACCTCGGCAGCGTCCTCAGCCTTCCCCCGCGCGACTTCGTCGCCATCACCGGCCTGGAGGACGAGCTCGCCCGGCTGCTCACCGAAGCGGTCTCCACGCGCTGGCAGGCCCATGTCCGCGCCATCGCCCGGCTCGTGGCCATGGACCGCCGCGAGTTGAAGGAACCGCTGAGCGCCATGCACCACGAGTACCAGACCCTCCTGGCCGCCACCCTCAGCCGGGCCAGCGGCAGTGTCGCCTCCGGTGAGGAGGGGCGGCGCTACCTCGAGGACATCATCGAGCACTTCTGGGCCCGGATCCCGGAAGGCCGCTCGTAGAGGCGGGCAGCCGGCGCGGCGCGAGGTGCCACGGAGCGGGGGTGACGCGGCACGCGGACCACTGCGGTCGAACGGCGCAGCCCCCTGTGGGAGTGGTGCCGCGCTTGTGTAAGTTTGCGGGCGGTGTACCGGAGAATCCGGCCGGCAGGCGGGTGCGACACGGTCCACGGTCCGGGGCGCACCGGTTTCGTCCTTGTCTGCGCGCAGTCCGTGCCCGTCACTCGCACCGGTGGCCGCGCCCGGCGTGTGAGGGCCGCAGCCGGCCCACGGACCGGCCCCGGGCACCGGTACCGGCCGGCTCAGTACCGGCCGACAGGCACATGACAAGGGGGATTGCGTGAGCCAGACTGTGAAGAGGGCCGCCAGGGCGGTCTCGGAGAACCCCGAGCTGCGGGAAGCGGCCGAGGGCGAGTTGCGCAGCCGCGGCGGTGCCGCGGCGCAGCAGCGTTCCAAGGACGGGCGTGACCGCGGCGGTTCGGGCGAGCCGCGCGGCGAGGACGGGCTCGATCCCGCCGACTTCCCGGCCGCCCGCGAGCAGGGCGGCAGCATCGCCACCGTCATGACGCAGCAGACCGTGCCCATGGACGAGGCACGCGAGGTGCTCAACCGCAGCGAGCAGCGCCGTGAGGACGGACGCAGTGTCCACGCGATCTGCCCGATGGCCCTGCCGCGCGGCCGTTCGTTCATGAGCATGCTGCCGGTACTGCTGCTGCTGGTACTGGGCGTTCTCGGCAGCGCCGTCGCGGCGGCAGCGGGCAGTTCGCTGCTGACCCACCCGCTCTTCGGCGTCCACTACTGGGTGCTCTCCCTGGCCGCCGTCGCCTTCGTGTGGTGGCGTCAGGGCATGGTGATGGTGCCGGACGGATGTCAGGCGCTGATCACCCGTTTCGGGAAGCTGGAGCAGGTCGTCGGTCCCGGCCGGGTGGTTCTGCTCAACCCGTGGAAGCGGGCGTCGTACATCATCAACACCACCCGCGAGTACCCGTTCAACGCGCCGGTGCGCGAAGCCCCCACCAAGGGCGGCGTCAAGGCGTCGATCGATCTGTTCATCCAGTTCCGCATCAGCGACCCGGTCGAGTTCGTCTACACGCTCGGCGCCGTACGAGGCTTCGAGGAGAAGCTGAGCAACGCCGTCAGCGAGACCATCCGCAGCCTCATCTACGACCAGACGGCCGCGGAGATCTACGACATGGTCGGTGAGGACACCGGCCGTCTGCTGGAGCAGCTCAACCAGCAGTTCCGTCCCGCGGTGGAGCTGACCAACGCCAACATCACCCACGCCGAACCGTCCGACCGCGGCTACCGCATGGACCTGGCCTCGCCGGAGATGGTGCGCGTCGCCAAAGACGCCTACACCCACGAATACGCACTCCACCTGCGCAAGGAGCAGGACGAGGGCGACCTGACGAAGGAACTGGCCTCCCGCCGGGAGACACTCTCGGCGATCATGGCGGACGTCGCCCAGTACCAGGCGCAGATGGACACCGCGGTGGAACGTGAGACCAACCGCGCCGAGGCCACGGCCCGTCAGCGCTATGTACAGGCGGAGTCGGAGGCGAAGGCCAACGCGGCGCTGCTGGAGGCGCAGGCCCTGGACATCCGCGCGGTGACCGCCGCCGAGGCCCCCGAGATCCTGCAGTACCGCTACCAGCAGCAGGTCCTGGACACACTGGAGGAGGTCGCCGACCACCTTCCGCGTCTGCTGCGCATCGGCGGCGGCTCGGAGTCCGACGGCGACGGCGTGGGTGTCGATTTCCTCGCGCTGGCACAGGAACTGGTGGGGGAGCGGGGCACGGAGCTGTTCTCCGAGGAGGACATGGCCCACGTGCGCACCCGCCTGGAGGAGGTCTCGGACCGCATCCGCGCACGCGAGGAAGAGATCAGCGCGCTGCTCGAGGCGGAGCGTCCGACCGTACCGGCGGCTGCCGGTGCCGCCGGCGCGGACACGGACACGGACTCCCCGACGGAGGAGCCGGCCGGGGACGGCCCCGGAGAGACACCCGGCACGACACCCGGAAAGGCAACCGGGGAAGCACCGGCCACGGCCGCATCCGAGGAGGCCGCAGAATGAGCGCCACACGCACCCGCAGGTCGGTCATCTCCGAAGAAGTCGCTCCCTGGAGCGAGATCCGTCAACTGCTGCGCGGTGGCGAGACGGACAAGCTGATCCCCGTCATCATCCCCAAGCACACCCGCAGGCTGTGGTGGCTGCTGCTGATCTGGCTCGGGCTGTTCGCACTGCTGACCGGCCTGATGCTCTCGCTTGAGGAGTCCGGCGACGGCGGCGCCGGGGACGTGGCCTACGGCGTGCTGGCCACGACGAGTTACACCGGTGGCGCCTTCCTGCTGATGGCAGGGGCGCTGTGGTGGTGGCGCTCCTCCATCGCCGAGATCGAGCAGGGCACCGCCGGTGTCCTCACCCGCTACGGCGCCGTGACCCGCACGCTCGACCCCGGGCGCCACTACCTCTGGCACCCCTGGTCGCGCGTGGACTTCGTGGTCGACACGGCCACCGAAATCCCCTACTCGGCACCGGTGATGGCCTGCCCGACCCGGGAGAACGTGCCGCTGCGCTCCATCGAGTTCTTCCTGAAGTTCCGTATCAGCGACGCTGTCCTGTTCGTACGGACCATCGGCGCGGGCAACTTCGATCTGGTGCTCTCGCAGGCGGTGCAGGACGCCATCCGTCAGCGCGCCCGCCTGGTGCAGACGGAACGGGCGTACGACCTGCGCGGTTCCGACGTCGCGGACATGCAGGACCTGCTCAACCGCCAGCTCTCCCGCTACGGGGTGCGCATCACCGGCTCCAACATCCCCGACGTCCAGCTGCCCGCCCAGTACCAGCAGCACCTGGCCACACGGGAACGCGTCGCCAAGGAACGCACCGCGTACGATCAGGAATGGGGCCTGACCCGCAAGCGCCGCATCGACAGCCTCCAGATGGACATCGAACGGGCGAAGAAGGTGCGCGACGCCCGCATCGTCGAGGTGAAGGCCGCACTGAACAAGGCACGTGAGGATGTCGCCCAGCTTCTGGAGGAGCAGGAGACCAACGCGCAGAAGGTCCGCTTCGAGATCGAGACCCGCGGACGCAGCGGCCTGATCTCCGCCGAGAACGAGGCACGCGCCCAGCGCCGGCTGGCACAGGCCTACCGTGACAACCGGGCGGTGCTGAAGTACGAACTGGCGCGCAGGCGTCTGGAGGTGGGCGCGATCCTCGCCGGACGTGCCCCACAGCCCGTAGTGGTCCGCACCGACGGCAACGGCGGAGACACCACGGCGCTCTCGACACTGCTCACGGCGCAGCTGATGCCGAGGCTGAACGGGACGCTGACGCCCATGGACGGCACAGGCGGCCCGGACCGGGGCTGAGTGCCCCTCCTCCCGGCAGGGTTCGTCCTATCGCGCCGAAGCGCGCTCGCGGCGGGCGGACCACGGGCCGCGCGGACTCCCGCGCGGCCCGGCCGGCGGGCCGGCGGGCCGGGTGGCCCGGTGGCCCGGTGCTCTCAGCGCTCCGGAGACGAGGTCAGCGCACCGACGACGCCGTCGAGGATCTCCTCCAGCACATCGGCGGAGGTGGCGAAGTTGAGCCGGAGGTATCCGCCTGCCTGTGGGCCGAACGGTTCCCCGCCGTCGAGGAGCACTCCGCCGTGCCGGAGGACGTACGGCACCAGGTCTTCCGCCGGCCGAAGGTCTCGGGGCAGATGAACGCTCAGGGCGTCCTCACGCGCCTCGGCGGCATCGACGAAGTGCTCGGTGCCGTGGCCCGCGACACCATCGACCTGCTGAGTTCTCCCCAGATCTCCCGCATGAAGGAGTGCGCGGGTTCGGGCTGCACCCGTCTCTTCGTGGACGTTTCCCGTTCCGGCGCACGCAGGTGGTGCGGGATGGCCGAATGCGGCAACAAGCGCAAGGCCGCCGACTACCGGCAGAGGAAGAGGGCGGCACCGAAAGCGTGACCGTCCGGGCGGGTCACGCTGACGCTCATGGAGAATCGCCCGCCAGTGCGGAGAACAGCGCTTCGTCGCCGTCGGCGATCCGTCGTGCGACGACGGACAGCCGCTCGTCGTGGGCGCGTGCGTGGTCCCGCATGACCGCGAACGCCTCGTCCATCGGGATCCGCAGCCGCGCGGACAGTACGCCCTTGGCCTGCTCGACAGTGACTCTGCTGGTCAGGGCGCTCTGCAACTGGCCTGCGAGGATCTCGCCCTCGCGGAGGCTGCGCTGGGACAGGACGCTGAGGGTGGAGATGTCCGCCAGGGCCTGTCCGACGTGCATGTCGGCGTCGCTCAGCGCGCGGGTCTCGCTGTGGAAGAAGTTCAGGGTTCCGATGATCTCGCCCCGAAGACGCAGCGGGAGCGCGTGGAGCGAGGCAAAGCCTGCTTCGTGTGCCGCCTCCCTGAGGCGCGGCCAGCGCGGGCTGTCCAGGTCGGCGTTGATGACCGGTTGCCCCGTGCGGAAGCACTCCACGCTGGGCCCGGCCTCGGTCTGTGACTCGAACAGGTCCAGCAGCCGGGCATGCTCCGAAGAGGAAGCGGCCGAGCGCAGCCGGCCGTGGTGGTCGCCGAGCAGAATTCCGGCGGCCTGCACGTCGAGCAGTTCGACGCAGCGGTGGGCCAGGGTGTGCAGGAGATCCATGACGTCGAAGTCGTCGACAAGAGTGTCAGCCAACTCCACGAACACCGTGACCAGTTGTTGTTCACGCATCGTGAGTCTTCCTCCAGTTGCACGCTACCGCCGGGCGGTAGGAATGGCCGTCTCTGTCAGATCGGCCGGTGTGGGCCAGGTTCGTCATAGGCAGTCGTTGAAGTCCAGCCGGTTTGCCACGACATCCGCCGCGACTTCGTCGATGGGACGGTTGCTGCCGAAGGCGTGGCCCCGCAAACGGAGCAGTGCCTCGTCCAGGCCGACTCCCAACTGTGCGGCGATCACCCCGGTGGCCTGGTGTACTGAGCTGCGCAGGACGACGAACTCGCCGCCGAGGCCCAGCCGCAGCAGACGTGAGGTCAGCGTGTCGGCGAGAACCAGTACGTCACCGATCTGGCTTGTTCTCATCGAACCCGGCGTACCACGGTGCAGCTCCAGTACACCGAGATCGATGGCGCCGATCCGCAGCGGGAACGCGAAGACCGCGCGCACCCCCAGCTCGCCGGCCGCACCGGCGAACGCCGACCAGCGGGGTATCGGCATCTCCGTCAGATCCGGTTCGAGCACCATCACGCCGTGGCGTGCGGCGTCGACGGAGGGGCCCTCTCCCAGCGTCAGCTGGAGCGCTGCCAAAGCGGCGTCGGTCGCGCCACTGGACCAGACGCTCTCGGCGGTTCCCGCCGTGGAGGTCACTACCGCGCCGAGACCACTGACACCCGCCGCGGTTGCTGCCTGGTCGGCGAGCGCCGCGGACAGGTCGCCGTCCGAAGTGACCTGTGCCAGGACTGCCGTCATGCGCTCACTGGCCACTGTTGTCCGTCTCTTGCCGGGCTTCCTGGTTGAGCGTCGTAGCCCTGAGCTTTCACAAGTCCGGGGCACAGGGGCCGCCTGCTGACGAGGCTCCCACGATGTGCGTTCTCATTCGGTGGTGGACGCAGCCTCCTGTGCACCGATGATCTGCACCGTCAGTCGGCTGCGTCGACGTGCAGTACGCCTCGCCCAGCTTAGTACCTCCGGCGCCCGCGGGGACGGGCAGCCCCCGGAGAAAGAGGCAGGGGGAGGAGCAGGAGCGCAGGGCCCTGGGCTGAACCTGAGTGAGCCCTGCGGCAAGTGCCGTGAACAGGCGTCGCGCCGGACGAGCCGGTCAGTGCCCGGGGGCGAGATGGACGGCGGTGGCGAGCACTCCCGCGTGCGTTGCCCACCGCCCGGTGAGGGAGCGCAACCGGGTGCCGCCCAGCACCGGCCCCTCGACCAGCAGCCGCGCGCGGAACGTGCCGGTGTCCGCGTCGATCGTGATCTCGGCCTCGCAGAAGTCGAGTTCACGGGAGGTCAGGGGGTACCAGGTCTTGAAGACGCTCTCCTTGGCGCTGAACAGCACACGGTCCCAGCTCACTTCGGGATGCGCCGCGGACAGGGAGCGCAGCACCTCCCGTTCAGCGGGCAGGGAGACGGCGTCGAGGACTCCGTCCGGCAGAGGCCCGTTCGGTTCGGCGTCGATGCCGATGCCGGCCGCGTCGGCCGAGCGGGCGACGGCCGCCGCCCGGTATCCGGCGCAGTGGGTCATACTGCCGACGACGCCACGCGGCCACCGCGGCGCCCCGCGGCGGCCGGGCACCAGCGGTACGGGCTCGATGCCCAGCCGCCGGAGCGCGCTCCGCGCGCACACCCTCACCTGCGCGAACTCCCGCTGCCGCTTGGGAACCGCCTGGGCCACCGCGGCCGCCTCCTCGGCGAAGAGATCGCCGGCCGCGTCCCCGCCCACGTCCCCGAAGGATTCCTCCGCGCACACCCGGCCGGGGAGCAGTCCGCCGATCACCGCCCGCTCCCGGGTGCCGGCCGGGCGGCGGTGGAGGGTGCGGGAAGGATCTGGCGCAGCCGTCCGCGAGGCGGACGGCTGCGCCACTCACGGGGATAGCCGACGGAGACCTCCTCGAAGCGCACGCCGTCGTACCAGGTGACCCTGGGGATGTGCAGGTGGCCGTAGACAGCTGTGACGGCGTTGAACCGCTTGTGCCAGTCCGCCGTCAGCTCCGTCCCGCACCACTGGGCGAAGTCGGGGTACCGCAGCACTCTCGTGGGAGCGCGCACGAGGGGGTAGTGGTTCACCAGCACGGTGCGTTCGGACGGTGCGAGGGCGCCGAGCCGCTCCTCCGTCTCCCGGACGCGTGCCCTGCACCAGTCGTCCCGCCCCGGGTAGGGGTCCGGATGGAGGAGGAACTCGTCGCTGCACACCACGCCCGCCTCATGGGCCCTGCGCAGCGACTCCTCCTTGGTCGAGGCGCCGGGGACGCGGAAGGAGTAGTCGTAGAGCACGAAGAGCGGGACCACGGTCACCGGCCCTCCCTCGCCCCGCCACACCGGATATGGATCCTCGGGTGTCGCGATCCCCAGGCTGCGGCAGAGTTCGACCAGATGCAGGTAGCGCTTCTCGCCTCTCAGGTCGCACGAGTCCTGGGGGTGCGTCCACAGTTCGTGGTTGCCCGGAGTCCAGATGACTTTGGCGAAGCGTTCGGACAGTTTCCGAAGCGCCCACGCGATGTCCTCGTAGCGTTCGGCCACGTCTCCCGCCACGACGAGCCAGTCCTCGCCGGTCTCCGGCCGCAGTTCCTCGGTGATCGTCCGGTTCTCCTCGTAGGCGACGTGCAGGTCGCTGATCGCGAACAACTTGCCCACCATGGAAACGTTCTCCCCCTGCCTGCTCGGAGTCGCCTGCGCGGGTGAGGAACACACCGCGTGGCAAGTACACCCCGCGGACGGAGGGGAAATCACTCGACTTTGCCGGACGGTCGGTGATCGGCGGCCACTCGGTGCCGTGAAGCTTCCTGTGTGCCGGAATCGTCCGGTATCAGCCGGCGGCCGGGCCCGGCGTGCGGTGTGCCTGGGCGGCCCGGGCGGCAGGGACTAGGGAATCTTCCACTCCTCTCTCTGCGAAAGTGAAGGTGACACGAGTGGTCGAGTCAGGTCGGGTGGGGAACCGGTCCGCCCGCCTTGCCGCGAAAGAGGTGCAACGCGATGACGGTGTCCGAGGACGAGGGACTGTGGGTCCGGCGCTACCACCCCGCCCCGGACTCTCCACGGCAGCTCGTGTGCTTTCCGCACGCCGGCGGCTCGGCGTCGTTCTTCCACCCGGTGTCCGCGCAGTTGTCGTCCGTGGCCGAGGTGCTCTCCGTCCAGTACCCGGGACGTCAGGACCGCCGGGGGGAGACCAGCCCGAGCGACCTCGGCACCATGGCGGACGAGGTCTACGGAGCGTTGCGCGACCAGCTCCGCTCCCGTCGGACGGCCTTCTTCGGGCACAGCATGGGTGCGACGCTCGCGTTCGAAGTCGCGCTCCGGTTCGAGGAGGAGGGCGGAGAGCTCTCGCGGCTGTTCGCTTCGGGACGTCGCGCCCCCTCCCGGTATCGTGACGAGAAGGTGCACCTCATGGGGGACGACGGCGTCGTGACCGAGCTGAAGCGGCTCGCCGGTACGGACAGTTCCCTGCTCGGTGACGAGGAGATCCTCCGGATGATCCTCCCGGCCCTGCGCAGCGACTACACGGCCATCGAGACCTACCGCTGCGCACCGGGAGCCGCCCTTCAGGCTCCGATCACCGCACTCACCGGCGACAGCGACCCGAAGACGTCTCTGGACGAAGCCGAGGACTGGCGCCACCACACCAAGGGCGATTTCGACCTCGAGGTCTTCCCCGGCGGGCACTTCTACCTCGGTGCCAGAGCGGCCGACGTGATAGCGCTGCTGAAGGAACACCTGCACACCGTTGTGTGAGACACGTCTTGGCCGGACGGGGGCGGGTCCGCTAGCGTAAACGATCACCAAGTCGTTGCACGCGCAAGTTGTGGCGGGCGCCGACATCCCCGTCGCGCCTGCGAAGTGACAAGGCTGCGAGGAGTGGCATGGTGCCGGATCGGGTGCCTCCTACCGGTTCCTCCAGCTACCTGGTGGGCCGGACCGCAGAGAAGGCGGTGCTGAACAGCAGCGCGGAGGCAGCTCGGCGCGGACGTGCCGGGCTGGTCACGCTGCTGGGTCCGCCCGGTATCGGCAAGACGAGTCTGCTGCACTCCTTCACCGCGGGCGACGCGTGCCGGGGGATGACCGTGCTGCACGGCGTGTGCAGCGAGATCGACGCGGGGACCGGATACGGAGGCGTACGGGCCCTGTTCGGTTCGCTCGGCCTCTCCGCGCAGGAATGGGCCGCGTCGCCGTGGCTGCGCGGGGGCGCCCGCCGGGCGCTGCCCGCACTCGCCGACGGCCCCGTCGCCCACGAGTCCTCCGCGGCGTACCCGGTCATGCACGGCCTGTACTGGCTCGCGGTGAATCTGATGGCGGAGCGCCCCCTGGTGCTCGCGCTCGATGACGTCCACTGGTGCGACGAACGGTCCCTGGCCTGGATCGACTTCCTGCTGCGGCGGTCGGAGGCACTGCCCCTGCTCGTCGTGTTCGCGCAGCGCACCGAGGTCGTTCCGGTGGCCTCCTCCGCGCTGGCCGACATCGCCGCGCGGAGTTCGTCGGCCACCCTGCACCTCTCGCCGCTGGACCGGCGGGACATCGTGGAGCTGGTCGGCCACGCGTACAGCGGGCCGGTCGCACCCGCCTTCGCCGAGAGCGTCGCCGCTCTGCCGGGCGGCAACCCGATGCTGCTCAACAGGCTGCTGATGGAGCTGAAGAGCGCCGGTGTGCGCCCGGACGAAGAGGGCGTGCAGCGCGTCACCGAGGTCGGCTGGCACGTCGTGTCCGACTCCGTGCGGGCCATACTCTCCGCTCAGCCGGAGTGGATCAGCACGCTGGCACGTGCGATCGCCGTGCTGGGTCAGGCCCCCGCCCAGCGGGTGGGCGCGCTGGCCGGTCTGTCCCTCGCGCTTGTCGAGGAGGGGACACACGTGCTCCGCCAGGCCGAGATCGTCGCCGCGGACCGCGTGGACCTCGTACACGAACTGGTGCGATCGGCCGTGCTGGAGGAGGTGGACGTCGAGGAGCTGGCCCGACTGCGCACCAGCGCCGCCCAGTTGCTCAGCGACGAGGGGCTGCCCTCGGAGGAGGTCGCCAACCAGCTGCTCCTGCTGCCCGAACTGACCGCCCCATGGATGACCGCGGTACTGCGCGACGCCGCGGCACAGGCAGAGAGGCGCGCCGCGCCCGAAGCCGCCGCCCGTTACCTCCGCAGAGCGCGGGAAGCCGACCCCGGCAGCCTGGAGCTGTGCCTGCAACTGGCCGAATGCGTCTCGGAGACCGAGCCCGGTGAGGCGTTCCGGTTGCTCAGGGGCGCGTTGGAGGCGCCCATGGACGCCCGCCGCCGGGCGGGGGTCGCGCTGCAGCTCGCGCGAGTGTGCGTTGCCGCTCAGCAGTCGACCGAGGCGGTGCGGATACTGGAGGAGGTACTGGACGAACTCGACGCCGAGTTGGGGCCGGGGCCCGGCCCGGCCGACCTGGAGCTGCGCACCGGCGTGCAGGCCGCGCTGCTGATGGTCGGGGCGGACGGGAAGCTGACCATCGGCCCGGTGCGAGAACGGTCCGCTGCGATGCCCGTCCCGCCGGGCGACACACCGGCCCAGCGGCAGATGCTGTCGATGCAGGCACTTCTGGGGGCGTTGGGCAGCGGCACATCGGCGGAGTGCATCGACAAGGCGCACCGGGCAAGGCGCTCCGCCGACCCTCTCACCGAGGACGCCTCGCTGTTCGCGGCGTCCTTCACCCTCAGCCTGGCCGACGAGGTCGAGGAGGCGCTGGGGACCTTCGACGAGCTGCTGCGGGCGAGCCGGCAGAACGCCGCGGCATGGACCTGCGCGCTCGTGCTGGCCGGCCGCGCCTTCGTGCTCCACGGCATCGGAGCCCTGCCCGAGGCACTGGCGGACGCGCAGACCTCCGTGGACATCGTCGGAGACGAACGGTGGGAGCACACCTCGGCGATGCCGCAGATCGCCCTCGCCATGGTGCTCACGGACCTCGGTGAGCCGCAGCGGGCCGAGGCCGTACTCGACGCGATCAAGCGCCCGAACCTGGACGGAATCGTCATGGAGTACCCCTGGTACACCCAGGTGAGGGCCCGCACCCGGTGGTCCCTCGGTGACGTGGACGGGGGAATCGAGATGCTGTACGAGTGCGGCGCGTCGCTCGAGCAGGCCGGCGTCGCCAACCCCGTCTTCCTCCCGTGGTGGCTGGACGCGGCCGGCATGCTGATGGATCTGGGCGGGACGCAGGAGGCACGCCGGCTCGCCGAGCACGGCGGTGAGATGGCGCAGCGCTGGGCGACGCCCCGTTCGAAGGCGCTCGCGGCCCTCGGCCTGGGTCTGACGACACCGGGCAGGGAAGGTGTCGAGCTGCTGGAGAAGTCGGTCGAGCTGTTCGCCGGCTCACCCGCACGAGGGGAGCACGCCCGCGCCGAATTCCTCGTGGGACGCGCGCTGCTGGCCGAGGGCGACCGGCGTTCCGCGCGCGATCATCTGCGTACCGCGGCCGACCTCGCGCAACGCTGCGGCACCCTCAAGCTCGGTGAGCTCGCCCGGACTCTGCTGATCCAAGCGGGCGGCCGGATGCGGAAGATGAGCGTCTCTCCGCTGGACATGCTCACCGGCATGGAGCGCAAGGTCGCCGATCTCGCGGCCTCCGGGACGAGCAACAGGGCCATCGCCGAAGCGCTCTTCGTGACCGTACGCACCGTCGAGACGCATCTGACGAGCGTGTACCGGAAGCTGGGCGTGAGCAGGCGGGCCGATCTCGCGCCTGTGCTCACCGCCCGGGAGGACCTCGTCAAGCAGCTGCCCTTCAGGCCCGCGTATCCGCATGTGCGACCCTGAATGTGACAGAGGTGGCACATGTGACCAGCGAAACCGGCGACCGTCCGAAACCGCACTGCACGGGGCCGAACCGCCGGGGCACACCCAGGCCCGCGCTTCCTCTGCTGGAGAGGGCGCGGGAGCAGCAGCAGCTGTCCTGCGCCCTGGAACGCCTGAGCGGGGGGACGCCCTTCCTGTTCACGCTCGAGGGCAGGCCCGGTGAAGGACAGAACGCGCTGCTGCGCTGGGTCGCCCGGCGGGCACAGAAGCACGGCCTGCGGGTGCTGTACGCACAGGCCACGCCCGTCGAGCAGGAGTTGCGCTACGGAGCGGTTCTCCAGCTTCTGACGCCGTTGAGCGGAATGATGGAGGAGTCCCTGCGCTCCATGTCCGGGGAGCACCGGTCGGGAACCCTCCCGGGCCTGGCCGAGTTGCTGCGCTCCGCACCCGGCACACCGACCCTGCTGGTCGTCGAGGACGTGCAGTGGCTGGATGCGGCCTCCCGGGGATGGCTCCAGGCACTGGCGCGGCGGATGCACGCGGACGTACCGGTCGGGATGGCCGTCAGCAGCTGCCGGGCGGCCGGCGCCTGGGGCCGGCTGACGCCCGCCTCACCGGCCGAGGTCCCCGTCCGGAACCTCGTCATGCGGCCGCTGAGTTCCCGGTCGGTGGCGACGGCTGTGCAGCGCATCTGCGGCACCCGCGGGGAGGGGGCCTTCAACTCCGGGGCCGAGCAGGCAACGATGGGCAACCCGGCCGTGCTGTGCGAGTCGCTGTGGCGCTTCCACGAGCGGGGGCACGAGCCCGTGCCGGCCCTTCTGCCCGAATTCCGCGCGATCAGCGACGACATCGTCGGTGAACGGGCCGTCCGCGCCCTGGACGGACTTCCGCCCGAGGCACGGGCGGCGATGCGCGCACTGGCAGTGTGCGGGGACGTGCTCGACTTTCCCCTCGTCCGGACTCTCGCCGGGCCTCGTGAACTGCCCGAGCCCGAACTGCTGGCCATGCTGCGGTCGGTGGGGCTGACCGAGACGCAGGGCGAATCGGACTGCATCCCCAATCCCGCGGCACGCATCCGCGTCCTGGAGCAGATGCCGGCGGAGGAGCGGGCCGATCTGCACGTCCGCGCGGCCGCCCTGGCGCACCGGGTGGCCGCCCCCGACGAGGACATCGCCTCGCTCCTCTTCCGGGCGACCGCGATCGGCGCACCGTGGGTCGTCGAGACCCTGCACCGCAGCTGCTCCCAAGCCCTCGCCAGGGACGATCTGAACCATGCCACGGCCTGCCTCTCCCGCATACTGCTGGAACCGCTGGAGCCGGCGCGGCGTGCGCGGTTCAACCTGGAACTGGCCGGAGCCGAGATCGTCGGCGCACCGGAGGTGGCCGACCGCCGTCTGGGCAACCTCGCCAGGAACGAGAGCGGCTGGACGGCCGATACGCTGGTGCGGGCGATCGACCTCGGCCTGGCCCGCGGAAACGAGGACTGGGCCGCGCGGGCGGCTGCCGAAGCGTTTCCTTCCGCCACGGCCTCCGCGACTGCCTCCGCCACTGACGGTGCTCACCACGACCTGACCGCCCTCTACTGGCTGGCCCACCGCGACCACCAGGACGAGGCCGAGCTGACGCTTCCCGTCGTACCGGCACTGCCGGAGCGGCCGGCAACTCCCCTGCAGGGCGGGGTACTGGCGTGGCGGCTGGCAGTGAGAGCCGAAGAGCTGCGGGCGACCCGGTCCCTGGCCCGGCACTGCCTGGAGGCGGCAGGCACCGCTTCAGCCGTGATGCCGCGCCTGGCCGCGTGCAGAGCCCTCCTCGTGGCCGATGACGTCGAAGCGGCACGGGCCGGGCTCGACGTCCTCATCAGGGAGGCGCGCCGCGGCCACGCCCGGGCCGCGGCCGCACGTGCGCTGACACTGCGAGCGGAGATCAATCTGCGCTGCGGACGCCTGGAAGCGGCCGAATCCGATGTCCGTGCCGCGCGGGAGGCCCTTCCCCCGCAGAGCTGGCACCCCAGGGCCGCGCCCGACCTCGCTGCCGTGAGCATCTGCGTCGCCGTCGAGAGCGGCCAGTACGAACTGGCCGGGAGTCTCGCACAGGACGAGATGCCCGAGGGGGCCGAGAGCGGTGCTGCCTGGTGGCGGCTGCTCTTCGCCCGTGCCCGGGTGGCATGCCTGGACGGGCAGTGGACGCACGGACTTCAGCTGGCCAGGGAGTGCGGCAGCGGACTGCTGCGCCGCGGGTGGCTCAACCCCGCCCTGGTGCCGTGGCGTTCGATGGCGGCCCGCTGCCTGAACGCGCTCGGCAGCCACGAGGAGGCAGAGTCTCTGGCCCGGGAGGAGATCGCGCTCGCCCGCGAGTGGGGGACGGCTGCGGCGATCGGTCTGGCGACTGTGACTGCCGGGCCACTGACGGGGTATGCGCCCATGGTCAGGCTCCGGGAAGCAGCCCGGATGTTCGACGGTTCACCGGAGCGGCTCCTGCACGCCTGGAGTCTGGTGCAACTCGCCGAAGCCGAGCTGAGGTCGGGCGACCACCCGGCCGCTGCGACGCGGGTGGCCCGTCTGACCAGGCTCACCACCACATATCCCTCCAGCTGTCCGGCTGAGGCCGTCCGCCGGCTCACCGAGGAGCTGGAGAGGCCGGCGACCCCGGCCGCGGAGCTGTTGCCGGCCTCGGCCCCACTGACCGAGGCCGAGCGGGAGACGGCCGTACTGGCAGTGCGCGGACACGGGAACCGTGAGATCGCCGATCTGCTGTCGGTCGGCAGGCGTGCCGTGGAGCTGCGGCTGAGCAGCGTGTACAAGAAGCTGCACATCACCGGGCGCGAGGAGCTGCGCGCGATGATGCGGACAAGAGAGGAGCGGCCTCCGGATGTTGCTTGAGCGGAACAAGGAGATGGCTCAGGTGGACGGCGCGCTGCGCGCCGCCCGGGAGGGTCACTCCTCCCTGATCCTGCTGACCGGACCGCTCGGCATCGGAAGGTCCGCCCTGCTGCGGCAGCTCGCGGGCTGTGCCGAGGGCAGCGACGTTCGGGTGCTCACCGCGAACGCCGCCCTGATGGAGCAGGACTTCGCGTTCGGCGTCGTCCGCCAGCTCTTCGACTCCCTGATGACGGGCGCGGCGCAGGAGTCACTCCCGTGCCCGAGCGAGGAGCCGGACAAGTTCGCGCGGCTCGTCTTCACCGGGGACGACGCCACGACGGGTGTGGACCCGGACATCGACACCTCCGAAGCGGCGCTCTACGGTCTCCGGTCGCTTCTGGCCGGACTCAGCGACGAGACACCGCTGCTGCTCCTCGTCGACGACCTGCAGTGGACGGACGTCCCTTCGCTGAGATGGCTGGCCTATCTGGTGAAGCGGCTGCACGGCCTGCGGATCGTGCTCGTGTGCACCCTGCGGGAGGGCGACCCGTGGTCCCGGTACTCCCTCGTGCGGGAAGTGACGGACTGTGCCCATCTCACCGTCAGCCCCGCCCCGCTGTCCCTGGACGCCACCAGGGCGATGATCGAGGAGCAGTTCGGGGAGCCCGGGGACGAGGCATACGCACGCGCCTGCTACGAGGTCTCCGCGGGCAATCCGCTCTTCCTGCTGTCCGTGCTGCTGGGCATGGTCGTCAGCGGCCACCGCCCCACGGAGGAGTACGCGGAGACCGCGCGTTCCCTGCGCCCCTCCGAACTGCGTGAGCGCCTGGCCGGCTGCATACGCGTCCAGACCGAGTCCGTAAGGGACCTGGCCGCCGCCATCGCCGTCCTCGGTGATCAGGCCGACCCCGCTCTGATCGCCCAGCTCGCGGGCCTCGACGACATCGGCCTCACCTCGGCGCTCCGGGCGCTGCACCAGCTGGGACTCCTCACCGACGAGCACACGCCCTGCTTCATGCACCGCGTCGTGCAGGACGCCGTGGAGTCGTCCCTGACGGTCACGGAGCGCGAGGATCTGCACAACAGCGCCGCGGCGCTGCTCTACGAGGGCGGCCGCCCCGCCGAGCAGGTGGCGGCCCAGCTCATGGCCGTCACGGGGCAGGGGCCCGAATGGTCGACGGCGGTGCTGCGTTCGGCCGCCGCCACCGCCCTGCGCAGGGGGGCACCGGAGATCGCGGCACGCTATCTGCGCCGGGCGCTGCTGGACAGCACGGAGCAGAACGAGGAGCGGGCGCGCCTGCTGATCGACCTCGCCACCGCTGAACGCACCTTCGACTCGGGCGCGTCCGAGCGGCACATCGCGCAGGCGCTGCCGATGCTGTTCCAGGTCAAGGACCGGGCAGCGGCGGTTCAGCGCATGCCGCCCGCGCTCTTCGCGCGTCCCTCCTCCGCGATGGTCGAGCTCGTGCGCGGGATATTCGAGGAGCTGGGCGAGCCGGGGGGACTGGGCGGAACGACACGGGAGACGGCGCTGCGTCTGGAGGCCAGACTGCGGCACTACGCGCAGGAGGACCCCGACGCGCTGTCCTCGGCGTTGGAGCGGCTGCGGGAGATGGGCGGCGAACCGCCGCTGGAGTGCGGTGCCGAGCGCGAACTGACCGCCGTGCTGCTGTGCTCGGCGACCTTCGCCGGACGGCTCTCCGCCAGCGCGGTGGCGGAGACGGCCCGGCGGGTCCTCGAACGCGAACCGGCGGACCAGGCGCGGGCGCACACGACGGTGCCGCTGGCGGTGGTCTCCCTGCTCGCCGCGGACTCCGCCCGGGGCATCGAAGCCTGGCTGACGCCCCAGGAGCACCCCCGGCGTCCCGCGAGCGCGGCGGACGACGCCCTGCTGCTGGCCCAGCGCGCGATGGTTCGCGTCTCCTGCGGCCGCCCCGCGTGGGCGCGGGAGCACGCGGAGAGCGCGGTGCGGCTGACGGCACCGTACTGGTACGAGGCACCCAGCCTGGTGCTGGCCGCGGTGGCGCTCGAACTGGGTGACACGGCGCTGGGGGAGGAGATCCTGGCGGGTGCGGGCTCACGCAGACCCACGGGCCTGGCCCTCACCTCCATGCTGCGGATACTCCAGGCATCGGTTCACGCCCAGCGCGGCATGCGGGTACGGGCGCTGGAGAATCTGCTGGCCTGCGGCCGGCAGCTGGAGTCACGCGGGTGGCACAACTCGGCCGTCTTCCCGTGGCGTCCGCGGGCGATCGGCCTCTACCAGCGGCTCGGTGACGACCTCTCGGCGATGGTGCTCGCGGACGAAGAGCACTCGTGGGCGGCTGCCTGGGGAGCGCCCGCCGTTCTGGGACGGGCGCTGCGGCTGAAGGGCCAGCTGCACGGGGACCGGGGCATCCCCATGCTGCGGCAGGCCGTCGAGGTCCTGCGCTCTTCGAACAACGAGCTCGAACTGGCGCGCAGCCTGGTGCTCCTGGGCAACCGGCTCAGCAGTGGGGCGGAGGCGGAGGCGGCGCTGCGTGAAGGAGGCGATCTGGCTTCCGCGTGCGGCGCGCCATGGCTCGTGGAACGTGCGGAAAGCGGGCTGGGAACGGTTCCGCACCAGAGGAAGCAGGTGCTGACACCCAGTGAACGCAGAGTGGTGTCACTCGCGGGGGACGGACTCACGAACCAGGAAATCGCGGAAAGGCTCGGCGTGAGTTCCCGGGCCGTCGAGAAACACCTGACGAATTCCTATCGAAAGATAGGCGTCTCGGGGCGGGCGGAACTCGCGCAGGCACTGCGCGCGCCCGAGTTCGCACACCTTCGCACTTGATTGGGAAGAGTCCCCTCATGGGGTGTTTCAGAACCTTATGAGGGGTGGTCGCGCGCCTGAGCATCCACTTGAGCTGCACTTGAGGTTGTATTTAAGCCGGAGTTGAGGTTTCTCCGCACCGCACCACACCACCGAAGCCGGAGCCCCGACCGAACCGAACCCTCTTCGGCCCACGGGATTAGCCGGGACCACAGAGTTTTCGTTGACCGCCGTAGCGCCGCTGCATAGCCTCCTTTTCGGAAGACGGAAAAGCGGCCGCTCAAAAGGCGGCGGGAAATTTTCCCGATGTTTCGAGAAAGCTTCTTAAGGCGGGGGGTAAGAAAGGATGGCAGTTCGATGGCGGCTACTGCATCTGTGGGCCCGGCGCGGGTGACCCCGGGCGAAATCAGGTCGGGCGGAGACATCCACGGCATTCCCCGGCAAAGCTTCCACCAGCCGGGGCTGTGCATGGCCTCGCTGGACCCCGGACTGGTCATCCAGCAGACGAACCGCGAGTTCTCACGCCAGTTCGGTGCCTCCTCCGCGGAGGTGTGCGGTCTCAACTTCCGCGATCTGGTGCATCCCAGCGTCAAGACGCCCCTGATGCGGCAGTTCTCACGGCTGATCGAAGGAAAGCGCCAGCTCTTCGACACCCATGTGGTCGCGGTACGTCCCGAGGAGTCGGCCTTCGTGGGCTCCCTCACGGCGGCGGCCGTCTCGGACGACTCACCCGAGGTCTCCGCGGTCCTGATCTTCATGCGTTCCTCCGAGGAGTCCGAGGACGCGGATGTGCTCCCGGTGCGCAAGAAACTGCTGAGCGACATCGACGCACGGATACTCGAGGGCATCGCGGCCGGCCTCTCCACGATCCACCTCGCTTCGCGGCTCTACCTGAGCAGACAGGGAGTCGAGTACCACGTCACGGGTCTGCTGCGGAAACTGCGCGTACCCAACAGGGCGGCTCTGGTCTCCCGCGCGTACTCGATGGGTGTCCTCAACGTGGGTACGTGGCCACCGAAGGTCGTCGAAGACTTCGTCAAGTGACGTCGCCCGACGGGGCAACCCAGCGGCGTGGTCACGGTGGGAACACGCTGCGGCCGCGCCGTCGTTCCCGGGCGGAGGAGATGACCGCCCTGCTCGAGGCGAGGGACTCGCCGATCGCGGACTACGCCTGCGGCGGCCTCACCAGAACGGTACGCCTCGCCGGCAGCACACCCTCCAAGGCGGAAATCCTGCACTTGCGCAGGGAACACTACGAACCCACGCTCGCGACGATGGGCGTACCCGTCTGGGACCTGCACGACGAGAGCGCGGTGCACCTCCTGTGCTCGGAACAGACCGGCGCCGGTCCGGGCGGTGCCGCCCCCGCCACCGGCGCTGTGGGCGGAATGCGGGTCACCGTGAACGGAGCCGGAAGCGGCGACCTGTATGAGGACTTCGCACGCCTGAGGGACGTCGTCGGCGACGACGGGGACTTCCTGGTGTTCGCGCGCCAGCTGGTGCACCCCTCCTGCCGCGGCACCGACGTCTCCACGGTGCTCGCTCACGCCGCCTGCCTGTACTGGCGGGCACATTCCCCGGTGCGGCGTGTGCTGTTCACGACCATCGCGGGAGGGACGCCCGAACGTCCCGGACCCGTCTTCGGCGCCACTCCCGTGGCCCCGCCGGTGTCCCTCGGCCCGCAGGCCAGGAAGGTGGTCCTCTTCGCCGGGGACCTCAACACGATCATCGAGCAGGCGGCCGGACGGCTGGAGCGTACGGGCTGGTCCGTCGCGGAACGGACGAACGTCCCCGCGGCCGCGAACGCCTGCTCTCCGGGCACCTCGCCCGCGGCACCGATGCGGCTGCCCGCCCCGAACGACACACCGGCCCAGCCCTCCTCCGTCTACCGGCGCCTGCGGCGCGAACGTCCCGTGTGCCGGGTGCGGATGGCGACGGGCGACCCGGCCTGGCTCATCACCCGATTCGACGACGCGCGGTTCGTGCTGGCCGACCCCCGCTTCAGCAAGGCCGCACTCCTGGAGCCCGACTCTCCGCGCACCCGGCCGGGCGCCCTGCCCCCGGGGACGCTCTTCACCACCGACCCGCCCGAACACACCAGGCTGAGCGGCATGGTCAAGTCCGCCCTGTCAAAGGACCGGATCGCTGCCTTCCGCCCGGTGATGGAGCGGATCGCGGCGGAACTGACGGAAGCGATGAGCGCGGCGGAGGAGGGTCAGGACGCCGATCTCGTACGGGACTTCGCCCGTCCGCTGGCGATGCGGGTCATGTGCGGACTGCTGGGAGTGCCGGAGGAGGACGCGGGCCGCTTCGCCTCGTGGGCCGGCACGGTCCTCACCGCTGGACCGGCCGGCGGAAGCGAGGTCGAGCGGGCCCAGGACGAACTGCTCGCCCGCACCACGGAGCTGGTACTCGAACGCAAGGCGGAGTCCGACGGCGCGCAGCCTGGCGGCGACCTGATCTCCGCGCTGCTCGGCCACGACGGCGACGTGGCAGCGGCGGTCTCCCTCGTCGCCACCCTGATGTCCGCGGGCTACGAGACGATGGTCGCCTCCGTCGCCAACTCCGTGCTCTTCCTCCTCGCCTGCGGACACGGCATGCCCGCTCCCTGGCCGAGCGATGCCGGCGCCACGGTCGAGGAGCTGCTTCGGCTGAGCACCTTCGGGGACGCGCTGCGCTCGCGCCGCGCCCTGGCCGACGTACGCATCGGGGAGGTGCTGGTGCGCAAGGGCGACGTCGTTCTCGTCTCGCTCGCCTCCGTCAACAGGGACGAACGCGCCTTCACCGACCCGGACCGGTTCGCTCCCGGCCGTAGGCAGCCGCGCCACCTGGCGTTCGGACACGGCGTGCGCCGCTGCCCGGCGTCCGAACTGGCCCGCGTGGAACTGGGCGTGGCGATGGAACGCCTCGTGACGTGCTTCCCCGGGATGCGTCTGGCCGTACCGCCCGGAGAGGTGACGCTGCGCACGCACGCCTCGGAGAGTTCCCCCGAGAAGCTGCCGGTGGTGCTGGGCCGGAGCGCGGCGCGCGGCGCATGAGTCACACGACGCGCGGCGGGAGAGCCGGAGCCCCGCGGCGCGGCCCCGGCCCCCGCAGCGGTCAGGAGTCCGGGGCGTCTTCGACGACGATGGACTGAGAGGGGCAGATCTTGCTCGCCATGCGGGCCTTCTCGCCCTGCGCCCCCTCCGGCCGCTCGTCCAGCACCTCGACGAAACCGTCGTCGTCCTGGTCGAAGACGTCCGGTGCGGTCAGCACGCACTGCGCCGCTCCGATGCAGCGGTCGGGGACCACGCTGATGTGAACCATCGTTCCTCCTTGGTGGGTCGCTACCAGCGCACCGGCAGCGCGTGCAGTCCGAAGAGCACGCCGTCGTACTTGAAGGGCAGCTCTTCCAGCGGTACCGCGACCTCGAGCGTCGGGATGCGCTCGAAGAGCGTGCGGTAGGCGATCTCCATCTCGACCCGGACGAGGTTCTGCCCGAGGCACTGGTGCACGCCGTAGCCGAAGGCCACGTGCTGATGAGCCGAGCGGGCCGGGTCGAACCCGTCGGGATGGTCGAAGACCGACGGGTCGTGGTTGGCCGCGGCGACCAGCGGGACGACGCCCTCGCCCGCCTTCACGAGCTGGCCGCCGATCTCGATGTCCTCGACGGCCACCCGCAGGGCGACCAGATCCGCCACCGAATGCAGACGCAGCAGCTCCTCGACGGTGCGTTCGTCGCCGATCCACTCCGGGTTGGCCAGCAGGGTCACCGCACCGAGCGCGATGTTGTTCGCCGTGGTCTCGTGACCCGCGATCAGCAACAGCATCGCGACGCCCGACAGTTCCTGGGACGTCATCACGCCGTTCGCCAGCAGCCTGCTCAACAGGTCGTCGCCGGGCCGCTTCTCCTTGATCGCGATGAGCCTCGTCAGGTAACGCAGAAGCTGCTTGCTGGCGGCCTCGCGCTCCTGGTCCGTCGAGTGGATGGTGACCAGGACGCGGGTCTTGGCCTCGAAGAAGTCCCGGTCCACCTTCGGCACGCCCAGCAGCGAGGAGATCACCAAAGACGGCACCGACAGTGCGAAGTCGGCCATAAGGTCCGCGGAGTCGCCACCCGCGAGGAGGTCGTCGACGCAGCCGTCGACGATCTCCTGGATCGCGGGACGCATCGCCCTGATGCGGCGGACCGTGAACTCCTGGATGAGCGCCTTGCGGTACTTGGTGTGGTCCGGCGGATCCAGCGCCACGAACCAGCCGGGCACCTTGTCCGCGGTCGGCACGCCGCCGGTGCGCCCCGGGCTGGGAAACCCCTCGTGAGACGGATTGGAGCTGATGCGGGAGTCGGTGAGGACCGAACGGACCTCCTCGTGCCGGGTGACCAGCCAGACGACGTCCCCGGTGGGCAGCTCCGAGCGGACCAGTCCCGCACGGCGGCGGAAGTCCTCGTACTCCGTCGGCGGGAACGGCTCGCCGGGGCGCCGCAGTATGAACGGGACCGGTTCGGTGCCGGTGCCGGCGTCAGTGCTCGTCATGTGGTCTTCCCCTCGGTGCGGCGTACGCAGGGTGTCGCAGTCACGTTGGAGCCGGAGTCATGGGGCCCCGGCTCAGTCCGCCAGCGCCGGCAGACCGCGGATCAGTTCGGCCGCGGCGGGCCTGCCGCCCGCCGCCTGCTGGAGTTTCGCGAGCGCCTCGGCACGTTCACGGAACGAGCTGTCCTCCAGCACCCGGGTGAGCTTGTCCACGACATCGTCCGGATCGACGGTCGCCGACCGGTCGAGCCGCAGGCCGACACCGAAGTCCTGGGCACGGACGGCCTGGTCGTAGCAGTCCACCCACAGCGGGCGCAGAACCATCGGCTTACCGAAGTAGAGGCTCTCGTGGTAGGCGTTGCCGCCGCCGTGCGTGAAGAACGCCTTGACGGCGGGGTGCGCCAGTACGTCCAGCTGCGAGGGCACCCAGCCCTCCACACGCAGATTCCCGGGCAGCGTCTCCAGGGGCGGCAGCCATTTCTGCTGCTCCTCGGGCAGCTTCCACAGCACGTCATGGCGGCCCTCCAGGCGCCGGGCCACCTCCACCAGGGCGCCCACCTGCTCCTCGGTCAGCCGCGTGATCGTCCCGAAGCCCATGTAGACCACGGATTCGCGGGCATCGAGCCATTCGGTGAGGTCGCTCGCCGCCGCCTGCGGAAGCGGCGGAATCATCGCGCCGACCATGTGCATCATGTCCGGGATGTCGAAGGAGTAGTCCAGCTCGGGAACCGAATAGCACAGCACCGTCTCCGCGTGCTCGACCCTGGCCAGCAGGCCGTTGGAGGCAGGGTCGATGCCCAGCTCCTCGCGGACCCGGGCGTCTCGCGCGTTGCGCTTCCGAAGGGAGGAGGAGAGGAACATCGCCATCGTGCGCCACTTGAACAGCCGGTTCGCCATCCGCTGCGTGAAGCTCTTGTCGTATCCAAGGCCCGAACTGGGCACCGGGAAGTCCGCGGGCACGTAGGACCTGCCCACCGGCACCGTCGAAGCGAGCACGTTGCTGGCGACGTTGGGGACGCTCAGCACGTACGGGATCTTCTTGGTGATGGCCAGCTCGTACCCGTACTGGCACAGGCACTCGATGACCATGAGGGCCGGCTGGATCTTCTCCACCGCCTCCTCGAGCCTCTGGTACTTCGCCACCCGCAGCTCCGGGGCGAAGGTCTGCTCGATGACGGCGCGGCGCGCCTTGAACCGCGACCGCTGGGTCACCCGTCGGTAGGTCTCGTCGTCCCAGGTGACCGAACTCATCTCCGGCACCACGTCTCCGAGCGAGACGAACCGGAGCGGCGTGTCCACGCCCGCCGACTCGACATCGGACCGCCGGTGCTCGTCCGTGGCGAAAAACAGATCGTCCACGCCCTGGCGGGAGAGCTCCTCGGCCAGGACCAGCATCGAGTTCAGCAGGCCGCTCTCCGGAAGCGTCACGAACAGGACCGGCCGTCGGCTCGTGCTCATCGGCAACACCCCTCAGGAGTAGCGGCTGACGCGGCCGGTGCCGGGTGAGGCCCTCCAGCCCGAACCGCTTCCGTGCACGCTTTTCCATTCCGGGGCACAGCCTGCCCGCAGGGGACGGCCGCTGTCCTCGTCCGTCCGGAAAGTTGAGGAGAACCCCTAGTTCACGCCTTCGGCAGTGCCGGCAGTACACGGTGACCTGGAACGATGGCCGAACGTCAGAACTGGCACCGGGCGAGAGGTTCTGGATCATGACCGGGACGACCGACGACGGGAGGGTTCGGCCCGGTGGCCTTGCCGAGCGCGACGAGCAGTGGTCCTGCCTGACGTCCCTCCTCGCGGACGCCACATCCGGACACGGACGGGTGGCCCTGGTGACGGGGCCCGTCGCCGGCGGCAAGACGAAACTCCTGCACGCATTCGCACGTCACGCGGAACGCTCCGGCGCCGAGTTCGTCAAAGCGGTCTGCTCGCGCTCCGAGAGCGCCCTGCCCTTCGGTGTCGCCGCCCAGGTCTTCCGCGCGCTCGCACTGCCCGGTGCCCGTGCCGAGGAGGTCACCGGCCTTCTGCGGAGCGCCACTTCCCCGGCCGGCGCTGTGCCGGACGCCGGGAACGGCGACCCTTCCGACCCGGCCACGGCCCGAGTCCTGCACGAGCTGTGTCTGGAGTTGCTCGACCACGCGCGCACGGGGACGCTGCTGATCGGCGTCGAGGACGTCCAGCACGCCGACCTCCCCTCGCTGCACTGGCTGCTCTACCTCATCCGCCGGCTCGCCCCGGCCGGCGCGCTGCTGGTGCTCACCGAGACGCCGGGTCCGCGGCCCGCACCCTCCCCCCTGCACACGGAGTTCCTCCGGCATCCGCACTGCCACCGCGTCACGGTGGGCCCGCTGTCCGAACAGGGCGTGGCGAGCGTCCTGGGGAGCAGGCTGACCTCTCCGGCGGCCCGGAGGACCGCTGCCGCGGCCCACCGCTTCAGCGGTGGCAACCCGCTGCTCGTACAGGCGCTGCTGGAGGACCAGGAGGCCGCCGCGCCGGGGATGTCACGCGTTTCGCGGGGCAGTGCCGCGCTCGTCGTGCCGCACAACGCCGAGACCAGTGCGGGAGCCAACTTCCAAAGGGCGCTGCTGAGTTGCCTCGACCGCTGCGAACCGGGCGTACG
Organism: Streptomyces sp. TAA204; assembly: GCF_000424965.1. Classification (NCBI taxonomy): domain Bacteria; kingdom Bacillati; phylum Actinomycetota; class Actinomycetes; order Kitasatosporales; family Streptomycetaceae; genus Streptomyces; species Streptomyces sp. TAA204. The sequence continues at coordinate 10,705 of NZ_AUKW01000002.1, read as the reverse complement.
GTCCGCGGCACGCGCACTCGCCGTCCTCGGCGATCATGCGCGGCCGGCGGGCCTCGCGGGGCTCCTCCGCGCGGACACCGGCACGGTCGACAGGGCGCTGAGCACCATGAACGACGCCGGACTGCTCGACGGCGGACGGTTCCGGCATCCGGCGGCCCGGGACGCGGTGCTGGAGAGCATCCCCCCGCCGGAACGCGACGCGCTCCACCTCGCCGCGGCCGCACTGCTGCACAGCGAGGGCGCGCCCGCGGCCGACGTCGCGCCCTACCTCGACCGGGCCGGGGAGTGCGGGGATCCCACCCTCGCGCCCGTCCTGGCAGAGGCGGCCGAGCACGCGCTGCGCCACGAGCGGACCGAGGTGGCCGTACGCTACCTGGAGCTGATCCACCGCGGATGTGAGGACGAGCGCCAACGGGCCGCGACAGAGGTCAAGCTGGTCTGCGCCGAGTCCCGCACCAATCCGGCCGCCGCCGCCCGCCGTCTGCCCGCTCTGGCCGACGCCGTCCGCGCGGGCACCCTCACCGGCCGGGACGTCACGGCGCTGATCGTGCCGCTGCTCACTCACGGCCGCGTCGAGGACGCCGCAGACGCCCTGGACCGGGTACGCCGGGCGGACAACGCCGGCGGCCACACAGACGGCCCGGGGGCGGACGGTCAGGCAGCGGACACCCGTGCGGCGGCCGAACTGCGGGCCGCTGAGATGTGGCTGGCCTGCTCGTACCCACGCCTCGCTCACCGCGCACAGCTTCCCCACCGGCCGGACAGGCGCCAGGGCGAACTGGTCAGTCCAGCCACCGGGCCCCTTCTCAACGCCGCCACCGCGCTGGCCCAGGTACTCACACAGGGCGCCGCCGAGCATGCCGTCACCGACGCCGAACACGTCCTGCAAACCGTCCGGCACAGCGACACCACCTCCTGGGGGACGGAACCGGCCCTGCTGGCCCTGCACGCCCTCATCTACGCGGACCGGCTCGACATCGCGCAGCCGTGGTGCGAACGCCTCCTGGAGGAGACCAAGGACAGGGGTACGGCCCCGGGCCAGGCCCTCTTCGCCGCCGCCCGCGCGGAAATCGCCCTGCGGCGCGGCGAGTTGGCTCTCGCCGCCGACATGGCGCACGAAGCCCTGACGCTCATGCCCCCGGCGGCGTGGGGAGTCGCGCTCGGACTGCCGCTGGGCTGTCTGATCGCCGCCGAGACACGCAGGGGCAGGCACGCCGAAGCCGCCGCACACCTCGAACAGCCCGTCCCCGAGGCGATGTTCCAGACCCGCTACGGACTTCACTACCTGCACGCCCGGGGACAGCATTACCTCGCCGCCGACCGCCACTACGCGGCCGTCGCCGACTTCCTCTCCTGCCGCGAACTGATGACGGACTGGGGCCTGGACACGCCGGGCCTCGTATCGTGGCGGACCAGCACGGCGGAGGCGTGGCTGCGCCGCGGCGGCAACAATGAGGAGGCCAAGCGGCTGGTCAACGAACAGCTCGCCAAGCTGGGCCCGGGCAGCTCCCGCACCAGGGGAGCGGCGCTGCGGCTGCTGGCCGCCCTCACCAAGGCACACCACCGGCCCCCGCTGCTCGCCGAGGCGGTGGCGATCCTCGAGGAGCACGGCGACCAGTACGAACTGGCCCGTTCGCTCGCGGATCTCAGCTCGGCACACCGGGAACTGCGCGCACACCGGCGTGCGTGGAGCGTGGCCCGCAGAGCCTGGCACGTGGCGCACACGTGCGACGCGACCGCGCTGTGCGAGGAGTTGCTTCCCAGCCGTACCCGGGGCGAGAGTCCGGAACGCGGCGCGCGGGAGCGGCGCGGCCCCGAACGCGGCGTCCCGCAGGCGGGCTTGGCCGAGTCGCTCACCGACGCGGAACGCAGGGTCGCCGCGCTGGCGGCCGCCGGGCACACCAACCGTGAGATCGCGGGGAAGCTGTGCATCACCCCCAGCACGATCGAGCAGCACCTCACCCGCGTCTACCGCAAACTCCGCATCAAGTACCGGCGGGACCTGCCCCCCGACCTCCAGACATACCTGCCGGACACCGCCTGAAGCGGCCCGTGCGCCGCGGGGACCTCCCTCCCGCTGCGCCGACCCCGGCCCCGGGTTCCGGCGGCCGGCCGGATCAGATCACCTCGCGACAGCGGCCTTCGGCCTCGACAGGCCGGCGGAAGCGGTGAGCTGCCTGCGCAGGTCACGGACCAGACGGGAGAGGTCCGCGCGGTCCCGCGCGGTGCCGAAGATGTAGAAGTCCGGACGCACCAGCGCCCCGACCTGCCCGCTCTCCGAGAGATAGGGGAGGTAGAGGTTGTCCACGTCGACGACCTCGTGCGGCCGTATCTGCTTCGGCGGAGTGCCGACGGGCAGCACCCGCACCAGGTGCGCGCCGATCTTCTCCAGGAACGCGAGGCCGTTCGCGTCCAGTGCCTCGTAGGGGTCGAGGGTGGTGAGGAGTGTGAAGCCGCGTCCCACGACGTCGTCGAACAGGCCCCGCTGCTCGCCGCGGGCCACCTTGCCCTGGGGAGAGAGGTCTCCGGTCGGTCCGGCACCCCCGCTGCGTGGGTCGCGCCGTACGATGCCGCACTCCAGGGGGAAGAACGAGGGTGCCACATCGGGCCGCTGGGGATCGTCGCGCATGGCGCCCAGGTACGCGTCGCGCCGCTCCGCCGCGGCCGGGTCCAGCTCGGAGACGATCTTTCCGACCTCGATGGACATGTCGATGGTGTGCCGCACCTGCTTGCCGCGTTCGGCCGGGTAGGTGTCGAGCAGCCTCTCTCCCGCGACGCCGCGCAGGACGAGGTCGAGTTTCCACGCCAGGTTGGCCGAGTCCCGGATGCCGGAGCACATGCCCTGCCCGGCGAACGGCGGCATCTGGTGGGCCGAGTCCCCCGCCAGCAGCATCCGCCCGGCCCGCCACTTCTCGGTCATGCTGGCCTGGAAGGTGTAGACGATGTTGCGTGTCAGTGTCGCGTTGTCGGGCGTGACACCGTGCGGTTCGAGGAGTTTCCACATGGTCTCGACCGTGCTGAGTTCCTCGACGCTCTCGCCCGGCAGCCGCATGAACTCCCAGCGCCGGTGGCCGCGTCCGCTGGCGACGATGGTGGTCGGGCGGGCCGGGTCGCATATCTGCACGTCGTTCGGCGTGAACTCGCGGGGTTCGTGGAAGACGACGTCGCACAGCAGCCAGTCGTGCCGGAAGCCCAGATCGGTGACCTCGGCGCCCATACGTTCACGCACGAAACTGTTCGCGCCGTCGCAGCCCACCACCCACGACGCCGTCAGCGGACGGTCCCCCAACCGGGGCCCGGACGCCCTTACTTCGGCATGATCCCCGTGGTCGGTGATGTCCTCGGCCTTGTGCCCGCTCAGCAGCGTCAGTCCGGGAAGGGTCGCCGCGTGTGCCCGCAGCGCCGTCTCGAACGTCGGCTGGTGCATCACGGTGGCCTTCGGCCAGCCGTCGCGGTCGGCCTCGTAGGGCGCCTCGAAGCTGAGCAGCGTCCGGCCGGCGGCGTTCTGGAAGGCGTACTCCCCTAGGGGCTCGCCGAGTTCGTTCAGCGAGCCGCCGATTCCGGCGGCGGCGAAGCTCCGCGCGGTCTCCCCGTCGAAGGCGACCACACGCGGGAAGGGGTACTGGTCGCTGTACTGCTCCAGAATGGTGACCCGCCACCCCTGCTGCGCGAGCAGGATGGACAGGACCAGTCCGACGGGCCCGCAGCCGACGACCGCCACGTCCGTATCGGTCTCCCGGCCGGAACCGGAGGGCTCAGCAGAGGTTGGCATCTCTCTTCCCGCTCACTTCTCGCTCGGTGTGGATCCGACAAGCGGACGCCCGTGGCGACCGCGCGCTGTCACCCTAGAAGGCCGCAGGTGCGGATCAGAAGACGGTGTCGATGAGTTCGAGGGCTTGTACTGGATTCAGCCGCGGATCGCAGAGGGACTCATAGCGCTCCTCCAGCGCCGCCTCGTCACGCACCGGCCCGCCGAGGCACTCGGTCACCTCCCCCGACGCCACCTCCAGATGCAGGCCGCCCGCGTGCATTCCGGCGTCCTCGACGACCTGCCGGAAACAGCGGGCCTCCTCGATCAGGTCCCCCAGATGCCGGGTCTTGATCCCGGAGCCCGTACGGAAGGTGTTGCCGTGCATGGGGTCGCTGAGCCACACCACGGGGTGACCGGAGCGCCGTACGGCACGGACGATCGGGGGCAGAGCCTCGGCCACGGACGCCTTTCCCATCCGGACGATCAGAGTCAGCCTGCCGGGGACGCGGTCCGGGTCGAGCACCTCGCACAGCCGCACCACTTCCCGCGGGGTCGCGGACGGCTCGATCTTGCATCCGACGGGGTTGCTGACCGACGACAGCAGCCGCACATGCGCCCCTCCGGGCTGCCGAGTTCGCGCACCGGCCCACGGGAAGTGCGTGGACCCGAGGAACCGCCGGCCCGTGGCGGGATCCCTGCGCACCAGCGCGTTCTCGTAGTCCAGGACCAGCGCCTCGTGACTCGACCACGGCCCCCGCCACCCCTCGCCGCTTCCCGGGTCCTGCGCCGCGTCCCACCGGTGCCCGCGCAGCGCGCCCATGACCTTCGCGCTGGCCCCGTACGCCCGCAGCATCCGGTGCGGATCGTGCCGGCGGGCGTGGACGTCCGGCGCGGCGGAGTTGACCGAGTCGCCCCGGTACACCGGGATCTCCGCACCGCCGACCGTCTCCGTGGGACGCGAACGCGGCTTGGCGTACTGGCCCGCCATCCGTCCGAACCGCACCACGTCCTGCGAGGTGCGGCGCCCCAGCTGCTCCGCGAGGCGGCCGAGCACCGCGACCTTCTCACGCGTACGGGCGGGACCGCTGTCGGCGAAGCTCTCTGCGCAGTCCCCGGCCTGGAGCACCCGCGCGAAACCGGACGCCACCGCGGCCAACGCCTCCCGCGCCGCCTCCGTTTCCGCGGCGCTCACCAGCGGCCGGGCCGAGAGCAGAGCGCCGTGAACACGACCGAAGTCGGGATGGGTGTGCCAGTCGGGCTGCTGCGAAGCCGGCGGGGACTCACGTCCGGCCGGTTCGCGCTGTGTCAGTCTGCCGGCGAGCTGCATTCGGCCAGATCTCCCATTGGTCTCAGGCGGCGGTCTCAAGCGGGCGTCAGGCGACGATTCCCTCGATTTCCACGAGGAGATCGGAACGGCAGATGTCCACGTTCAGGAACTCGATGTCGGCGTCCGGGGCGAAGGCCTGCTCGCACAGGTCCCGCACCGCCGGCACGTGCTCCGGGTGCCGGACGTAGACCTTGATGTTGCGCAGATCCGAGAGCTCACGGCCCTCGGCGAGCCCGTGCTCCGCCAGGTTCTCCGCCCCGACGACATGGGCGATGTTCTCCAGCGTGAGACGGCACTGCCGGTCGATGTCCCCCTGGTGCAGCGTCTCGTGGCCCCGGATGCTCGCCGTCCCGGAGACGTAGATCTGGCCCGACGCCAGACCGGTGTGGTCCCTGGCCAGACACGTCGCCCTGGAGAACTTCGGCGGCCGGGGACCGTAGCGCACCGGATAGTGGTACGGCGGTATCTGCTTGGTGTTCTCCACCGAAGCGATCGCCCCCGACCGGCTCGCAAGAAAGTAGAACGCTATTCCGCCGCCCAGTGATCCTATTCCGGTCGCGGCAGGCAATTCGGTCCCGCTGAACCGGAACTGCTCGAAAGCCTCGGCCCTGCCGCGGCAGAAGTCACGGTAGACCTCGAGGCCGTCGGCGTTCTCCCCGTTGATGTCGTTGACGAAATTCCACATGCGGAAACAGTTCTTGAAGCCGAGGGTGTCCATCAGGTCCAGCGCCTCGACGTACGCGGCCCTTGTTTCCTCCGCGTAACGCGCACCCTCGGGTATGTGGCCCGCGCAGAACAGATACTCGCCGTCATGCGCGTACACGATTCCCTCGCGCCGCCCCGACTCCACAGGGCGCCCCGCGGTCCAGACCTCGGCGAACCCGCTCTCCCGCGGTCCCGTCATGTGGAGGCTCAACTCCGCCGTCCCGTCCGCCACGCGCGGCCCGGAACATTCCGACGTGTACCGCACGACACCCAGAGCGGTACCCAGGGGCGGTTCGGCGTCGATTTCCTTGAGGCTCACGAACTTCGAAGAGGGCAGGCAATCCGGCGGCTTGCTGTGTTCCATCGTCATCCCTTCCTGAGTGCCCGCCGCGCTCCCGGCCACAGGAAAAAGGTGAGCCCGGGGAACCGGAGGTCCGAAGGACGGATCTTTCTTATCCGCGTCCCCGGCGACGTTAGCAGCGCTCGCGCACGCTTTTTCCTCCGTGCCCGGCCCGACCGGCCCAGGGGGAGAAGATAGGGGGGTGGCAGGGGTTTGTTAGGTGATTTCCTAGTGACGGCGGTGGGAGGCTGCGCCGGTAGCACGCTGTTGCGGATGACCGGAGCCTGAACCAGGGAGCGCCGTCGGGATGTTTCGTATCGAGCTGATCCGCCCCTTGTCCGAGCTGCTGCGTGAACACGCCGACCTACGGGGGGACAAACCCGCCTTCCGCGACCGCAGGCAGACCCTCACCTACACGGACTTCGAACGCCGCACCCGCCACCTCGCGGGCCACCTCGCCGACCTGCGCATCCAGCCCGGCGACCGCGCCATGATCTACCTCGGCAACTGCGTCGAGACCGTGGAGAGTTACCTCGCCGTCGTCCGCGCCAGCGCTGTCGGCGTCCCCCTCAACCCGCACTCCGCCGACGCCGAACTCGCCTACGTCCTCGACGACAGCGGAGCCAGGGTCGTCATCACCGACCCGGCACACCTCGACCAGGTCCGCACGATGCTCCCCGAACGCCCCTACCTGCGCATCGTCGTGACGGGGGAGGAGCCCCTGCCCTGGGACGCGGGCGGCACCGTCGTCTCCTACCAGGACCTCGTCACCACCGAGCCCGCCGCCCCCGCACGCGACGACCAGAGCCTCGACGACGTGGCCTGGATGCTCTACACCTCCGGCACCACAGGCAAACCCAAGGGCGTGCTCTCCACGCAGCGCAGCTGCCTGTGGTCCGTCGCAGCCTGCTACGCGCCCATCGTCGGACTCAGCGAGGACGACCACGTCCTGTGGCCCCTCCCTCTCCACCACAGCCTCGCCCACGTCCTGTGCGTCATCGGTGTCACCGCCGTCGGCGCCACCGCACGCATCCTCGACGGCTTCTCACCCAACGAAGTGCTCCAGGTCATGCGCGAGGAGTCCTTCACCTTCCTCACCGGCGTTCCCGCCATGTACCACCGCCTCCTGACCGCGGCACGCGAGGAAGGCGTACACACCGGACAGCTTCAGCGCTGCCTCACCGCGGGCTCCGTCTGCCCGGCCTCACTGCGCCAGGGCTTCGAGGGGACCTTCCAGGTCCCGCTGCTCGACGGCTACGGCAGCACCGAGACCTGCGGCCTGATGACCGTCAACTGGCCCGAGGGCGCCCGCGTCGACGGCTCCTGCGGACTCCCCGTACCAGGTCTGTCGCTGCGGCTGGTCGACCCCGACAGCGGCGCCGACGTCCCCACCGGCCACGAGGGTGAAGTCTGGGTCCAGGGCCCCAACCTCATGGCCGGCTACCACAATCAGCCCGAAGCCACCGCCGCCGCCCTTCCCGGGGGCTGGTACCGCACCGGCGACCTCGCCCGGCGTGACGCGTACGGCTACGTGAGCATCACCGGCCGCGTCAAGGAACTGATCATCCGCAGTGGGGAGAACATCCACCCCGGCGAGGTCGAGAACGTCCTCCTCCAGGTCGAGGGCGTCGCCGACGCCGCCGTCGCCGGCCGCCCCCACGACGTCCTCGGCGAAGTGCCCGTCGCCTTCGTCGTGCCCGGCCCCGGCGGCGTCGATCCCGAACAGCTCTACGCCGCCTGCCGCGAGCAACTGTCCAACTTCAAGGTCCCCGAGGAGGTGTACGAGACCGAAGACATCCCCCGAACCTCCTCCGGCAAGATCACCCGGCATGTGCTGCTCGACCGCCCCGCCCGCCTGCGCGCCGCGGGCGGCAGCCAGCACGAGTCCCTGCTGCGCACAGACTGGCTCCCGCTGCCCTCCGTACGCGCCGCCGCCGAACCCGCCCCCACCCGCTGGACCGTCCTCGGCCCCGACCCCTTCGGCCTCACCACCGCCCTCGAGGAAGCCGGACACGACGTCAGCGCCCACGACGGCACCGACGCCCTGCACGCCGCGGTCGAAGCAGGTGCCCCCGCCCCCGAGATCGCCGTACTGAGCTGCCCCGACGACACCGACCCCGGCGGCCACCTCGCCGCGACGGCGGACGCCGAACTCCGGCGCCTCGAAGGCATCCTGCACGCGTGGGCGCAGGACGAACTCCTCGCCGGGACGCGGCTGCTCATCGTCAGCCGCGGCGCCGTCGCCACGGGGGCCGGTGAGCAGGTCACGGACCTCGTGCACGCCTCCCTGTGGGGGCTGTTGCGGTCCGTGCAGGCGCGGCACCCCCGACGGTTCACGCTGCTCGACCTCGACGGACGTGAGGAGTCCCGTGCCGTCGCGGAGGTCGCCGCGGCATCGGACGAACCGCAGCTGGCGGCACGTTCGGGAGTGGCGCTCACGCCGAGGCTGGCGCGGGTGCCGGTCTCCGCGGAACGCGACCGCGTCCTGCGGCCCGACCCCGACGGCACAGTCGCCCTCGCGGGCACGGTCAGTCCCATGGGCGCGGCCCTCGCCCGCCATCTCGTCGCCGCGTACGGCACCCGCAATGTGCTGCTGATCAGCCCGGGGGGCCGAGCCGAGGACGCAACGGCCGCCCTGGAGAGCGAACTTGCCGCACTGGGCGCGAATACCACCGTGGCCGCCGGCGACATGACGGAACGTCAGGAGCTGGCGGCGGCGCTCGCACGGGCCGGGAGTCCCCTGACCGCCGTGATCCACTGCGCGGACGAAGCGGACACGGACGTCCCGCCCGTCCCCGCGGTCCTCACGGACGACCACCACCGGGCGTTCCGTGCCGTCGCGGAGGGAGCGGTCAGCCTCCACCAGCTCACCAAGGACACCGACCTGGCCGCGTTCGTGACGCTCGGCCCCGCGGAGGGCGCGCTCGGCGCGGCCGGACACGGCGAACAGGCCGCCGCCCATGCCTTCCTGGACGCCCTCGCACACCACCGTCGGTCCCGTGGCCTGCCCGCTCTCTGCCTGTCGGCGGGGGCGTCCGCGTCCACACAGGAAATCACCGCCATGTTCGACGTGGCCGTGCCCGCCGGCCTGACACAGGCCCTCGTCATGCGTGTCACCGGCGGGGAGCTGCTGGAGCAGACACAGCCCTCCACCGCCGTGCCCGCCCTGCTGCGCGGCCTCATCGACGTCACACCGCACCTGGCCAAGCCCGATGAGCGCGACCTGTCGGCGCTGCGGCAGCGCATGGACGGAATGTCCCCCGAAGAGCAGCACAGCCATCTGCTCGATCTGGTCCGCGGCGAGATGGCGAACGTCCTCGGCCTCACAGGTGTCGAACGCGCCGCGACAGCACGGACGTTCAGGGAGATCGGCCTCACGTCCGTGAGCGCGGTCCAGCTCAGCAGCCGTCTGACCGCGGCGACGGGCCTCGCCCTTCCCGCACCCGTGGCATTCGACCACCCGACACCTGTCGCACTCGCCCGGCACCTGCGGGCGGAGCTGCTGGGACAGCGGGCGGGGGAGCTGCCGGGGGAGCGGACGGCGACGCCCGGCACGGGCGCCGTTGGCACGGCGGCGGGCGCTTTCTCGACGGGCGTCACCGGACCTGCAAACGCGGCGGAACATGCGGCGCCCGCAGCGGACGAACCGATCGCCATCGTGGGCATGGCCTGCCGCTACCCGGGCGACGTGCGCTCCCCGGAAGACCTGTGGCGTCTCGTGTCCGAAGGCACCGATGTCATCTCCTCCTTCCCCTCCGACCGGGACTGGGACCTGGATGCGCTCTTCGACAGCGGCACCAGGGGGCGTACAGGCACGAGCGACACCCGCCACGGCGGATTCCTGTACGACGCCGCGGACTTCGACGCGGGCTTCTTCGGCATCTCGCCACGCGAGGCGGTCGCGATGGACCCGCAGCAGCGGCTGCTGCTGGAGACTTCCTGGGAAGCCGTCGAACGGGCGCGTATCGACCCGACAGCGCTGCGCGGCACCCGTACGGGCGTCTTCGCCGGCGTCATGTACCACGACTACGGGACCGGCCTGGCCACCCCTCCGCAGGGAACCGAGGGGTACTGGACGACCGGCACCGCCGGCAGCGTCGTGTCCGGACGGATCGCTTACACGCTGGGGCTCGAGGGGCCGGCGGTGACGGTGGACACGGCGTGTTCGTCGTCGCTGGTGGCGATGCACTGGGCGGCGCAGGCGCTGCGGCAGGGCGAGTGCTCGCTGGCGCTGGCCGGTGGCGTGACGGTCATGTCCACTCCCAACACCTTCGTGGAGTTCTCACGTCAGGGCGGGCTGTCGCCCGACGGACGGTGCCGGGCATTCTCCGACGACGCGGACGGCACCGGCTGGTCCGAGGGCGTGGGCGTGCTGGTGCTGGAGCGGCTTTCGGATGCGGAGCGTCATGGGCATCGGGTGCTGGCTGTTGTGCGCGGCAGTGCGGTGAATCAGGACGGTGCGTCGAACGGTCTGACGGCTCCGAACGGTCCGTCGCAGCAGCGGGTGATCCGTCAGGCGTTGGCCAGTGGTGGTCTGTCCGCTGGTGATGTGGATGTGGTGGAGGCGCACGGTACGGGCACG